>NZ_JAVJSK010000104.1:0-65643 GCF_040219495.1 Phaeodactylibacter sp.
AGTCGAAAACTAACAATTTTTTGGTTAGACGAGGCACGAAAACCGGAGTTTAGCCTTAGCTAAATGAGGATTTTCGGGACGAAGTATAAGCAAAAAAGTGTAGTTTGCAGGCCGATTACTAAAGTCCCAACACGCTCTAAATCCGGAGCAGGCAGACCATTACCTGGTCAACTATCAGTACCGTAAAGGGGGGCGTACTATCCGCGCTGAGCCTTACCCTAAAGAATATCAAAACCTCGTGCAGTTTCCCGCCGGTACCCCCTGCTGGGGGACAACTCCGGAGAAAGCCACGCCCATGGGCTGGATTTTTTCTACCGGGACCGGGTGAGCGATTTCCAGAGTTGGCTGGGTGGTTAGACCGCTGTGTGCTGCCATACGCCTGAAATCAGAATGGGGAAACCAACATACTATCTGGTCCCCCCATTTTCTTTTTATCTTTCCTTCAACACTTCGCGGGAGATGACCAGCTTCTGAATCTCAGAAGTGCCCTCGCCAATGGTACACAGCTTGGCGTCCCGGTAGTATTTCTCTACGGGGAAGTCCTTGATGTACCCATAGCCACCGAAGATTTGGACGGCTTCGTTCGCGATAGCCACGGAGGCCTCGGAAGCGTAATATTTAGCCATTGCGGAGACCTTAGTCACATGCTCACCTTTGTCCTTCATGCGGCCAGCTTTGCGGGTAAGGAGTTCTGCAGCCTGAATTTTGGTCGCCATATCCGCCAGCTTGAAGCCGATGGCCTGAAAGGAAGCAATAGGCTTACCAAACTGCTGCCGCTCTTTGGAGTACTGCACAGAAGCCTCGTAGGCCCCTTTGGCAATGCCAAGTGACAGGGCTGCAATTGAAATCCGACCGCCGTCCAGGATTTTCATAGACTGAATAAAGCCGTCGCCCACCTCGCCGAGAATCTGGCTTTTGTGGACCCGGCAGTCGTTGAAGATGAGCTCTGCCGTTTCACTGGCACGCATGCCCAGCTTGTTTTCTTTCTTGCCCGCTGTGAAGCCGGGCGTATCGCGCTCAATAATGAAAGCCGTCATACCGTGGCTGTCGAGCAACTCGCCGGTACGCGCAATCACAACAGCGACGTGGCCTGATTTACCGTGGGTGATAAAATTCTTGGCCCCATTGAGTACGTAGTAGTCGCCGTCTTCTTCAGCAACCGTCTTCATGCGCCCGGCATCACTGCCGGTGTTGGGTTCGGTAAGGCCCCACGCACCGATGAACTCACCGGTAGCCAGTTTAGGCAGGTATTTGAGCTTCTGCTCTTCATTGCCAAACATGAGAATATGATTGGTACACAGGGAGTTATGGGCAGCGACCGAAAGGCCGATAGAGCCACATACCTTGCCAATCTCCTCAATGACAGTGATGTATTCCTGGTAGCCCAGACCAGAACCATTGTACTTTTCAGGGACCAAAACGCCCAAAAAGCCGTACTGCCCCATCTGCTGGAACATTTCTACCGGGAATTCCTGGGACTCATCCCATTCCATAACGTGAGGACGGATGTAATTTTCAGCAAAGTCGCGCGCACTTTCTTTAATGAGCTGCAGGTTACTGATCGTTTCAACACTCATATAAAATAACGATTTGAGATAATTTGAGAATTGGTTAGGGTAATTGGGCAATATACGGAAAATTAAAGTTTCCTGAAACTGACTCCGAAGTCATGGCGTCATAGCTTAACCCAAAATAATAATGACAAAATACAGATATGGTTCAGGCCTGGCTGTCAGAAAAGGGCAATTTTGAGGGTGGGGGATGAGTTTTTGGGGGTGAGGGATGCGAGCGTTGCTGGTCGGTGTGGCTCCCACCACAATCGGCAACGCTCGCCGTAAAGCCCTAATCCTTCACTTGTTCTGATACCTCTGCCCGGCCTGCCAGGTCCAGCAAAAAGGCATACTCCATAGCGGTTTCCTTGTACCGGCGGTAGCGGCCAGACGCTCCTCCGTGGCCAGCCTCCATATTGGTGTGCAGCAGCAGCGGATTTTGGTCCGTTTTGAGCTCCCTCAGTTTGGCTACCCACTTGGCAGGCTCCCAGTATTGCACCTGAGAGTCGTGTAGGCCAGTTGTGACCATCATTGGCGGATAGGCCTTGGCTTCCAAATTATCGTAAGGAGAATAAGACTTGATGTAATCGTAGTAGGTCTTGTCTTTGGGGTTGCCCCATTCATCGAATTCACCAGTCGTTAGTGGAATGGATTCGTCGAGCATCGTCGTGACGACATCCACAAAAGGCACCGCAGCGATGATGCCCTTCCATAGGTCCGGCCGCATATTTACAATAGCACCCATCAGCAAACCACCGGCACTACCGCCCATAGCGAAGAGTTGTTCCGGGCTGGTATAGTTTTCTGCCACAAGGTGATCGGCCACATCAATAAAGTCGGTAAACGTATTTTTCTTTTTCAACAACTTGCCGTCTTCGTACCAGTGCCGCCCCATTTCTTCACCCCCCCGGATGTGTGCGATCGCGAAAGCAAAACCGCGGTCGAGCAGGCTTAGCCGGACGGAGCTGAAATAGGGCTCCATGCTACTGCCGTAAGAACCGTAACCGTAGAGGAGCAGGGGTTGTGTGCCATCTTTTTGGAATCCTTTGCGGTATACGATGGAGACCGGGACTTCCGCGCCGTCCCTGGCTTTAACCATTAGTCGTTCAGCCTGATATTCCTCTGGGTTGAACCCGCCAACGACCTCCTGCTGCTTGAGCATTTCGAAAGTCTTGCCCATCATGTCATAATCATAGGTCGTATTCGGCGTAGTCAGGGACGTATAGCCAATACGGAGGATTTTAGTATCGAATTCAGGGTTGACCGAAGTGTAAGCCAGGTAGGCTTCCTCCCCGAAATTAATGTAGTGCTCCTCACCAGCCCAGGGGCGTACGCGCAGCTGCGTAATCCCGGCTTTGCGCTCGGAAAGCACCAGGTAGTCCTTGAAGATTTCCATATCTTCCAGGAGTACATCTTTGCGGTGGGGGATAACTTCTTCCCAGTGCGCTTTGGTGGTTTGGTCTTCCGGTGTTTTCATGAGCCGGAAGTTTTGGGCATCCAGGTTGGTACGGATGTAGAAATGGCCGCCGAAGTGGGCAATGCTGTATTCCAGCCCGCGCTCCCGTGGCTGAATGAGTCGGAAGCTGCCTGCTGGATTATCCGCATTGAGTACCCGGTATTCCTGGCTCAGGGTCGAGTAGGAGCCTACTACAACGTACTTGTCTGACTTGGTTTTGTAGGCAAAGGCCAGGAAAGTGGGGTCTTCCTCACTGTAGACTTCCACATCTTCCGCCACGGGCGTTCCCAGGCGGTGGCGCATCACTTTGTAGCTGCGCAGGGTGGTCTCATCCTTGAGGGTATAGAAAACAGTTTGGTGGTCATTGGCCCAGACTGCGCTGCCGGTAGTGCCCGGGATTTGGTCGGGTAGCATTTCTCCGGTTTCCAGATTTTTGAACCGCAGCGTGTAAATCCGGCGGCTCAGGGTGTCTTCACCATAGGCCAGGAGCTGGTTGTCCAGGCTGACTTCCCGCCCTCCTACGTTGTAGTAATCAAAGTCTTTTGCTAATTCATTAGCATCCAGCATGATTTCCTCTTCCGCCTCCAGCGTGCCTTTTTTGCGGCTGTAGATAGGGTACTCCTTGCCCTCTTCATAGCGGGTGATGTAGAAGTAACCATTATCTTTGTAGGGTACAGAAGCATCATCCGGTTTCAATCGGCCAATGATTTCCTGGTAAAGCTTTTCCTGGAATGTGTCGAGGTGGCTCATCATGCTTTTGGTGTAAGCGTTCTCAGCATTCAGGTAGGCGATGACTTCCTCATCTTCCCGCTGATTGAGCCAATAGTAGTCATCTACCCGGGTGTCACCGTGGATGGTAAGGTCTTTAGGTTTCTTGGTCGCCTGAGGTTGTTCAAGCGCTGTCTTTTCATACATTTTACTGGTCGTTTTTGCAGTTTGTCCAGCGGGCTCCTTCCCACAGGACAGGACCGCCGTTGCCAAAATCAGTGTAATCAGGAAAGTAAGTAATTTCATGGATAAAAATTAAGATCGGGTGAAAGTTTAAAGAGGTCAGGATTAAAAAACCTGAAATCAAAGATTGCAGTAATTTTTTGAAAATTGCGGGTAAATTAGTGCTAATAATAGCCCGCCTGCCTACATTTGCCAACCATGCGCCTACGCACGTCATACCGACAGATTCTATCTATTTCTGCTCCTATCATGTTGGGCAGCGCTGCGCAAAACGTTGTGGCGCTCAGCGATAGCGTATTTTTGTATCATTTGAGCGAAGAAGATTTTGCCTCCATTGGTTTTGTCGGGGTGTTTTACCTGGTCATTGCGGCCATTGGCTACGGTTTCTCCCGTGGCGGGCAAATCATGATTGCCCGCAGGGCAGGGGAGGGAGGGCTTTCAGAGGTTGGGCGTACTTTCTACTCCATGGTCTACTTCGAATTTGCACTGGCCATACTGATGTTCCTGCTGATGCAGTACGGCTGCTATTATTTCTTCGGGCTTTTTGTCAATTCAGAAGTCATTTTCACCAAAAGCCTGGAGTATTTGGACACCCGCTCCTGGGGCGTCTTCTTCAGTTATACCGGCGTGGCAGTCATTGCGCTCTACACCGGCGTAGCCCGTACAACTTTTATCATTGTGGATACGGTTATCCTCGGCGTGGTGAATATCGCCCTCAACTACGGGCTGATTTTTGGCCACTGGGGGCTGCCGGCAATGGGGATTGCCGGCGCCGGGCTGGCCAGTACCATTGCGGAGGTCGTAGCTTTTTTGGTTTTTATGGTCTATATCTTTTTCGATAAGGAAGCCGTCCGTTACCGGCTTTTCAAACTGCCCAATATAGACCTGGCGCTCATCAAACAGCAGTACAAACTTGCCCTGCCTATCGTCGCCCAGTCTTTCGTTGGGCTGGGCAGTTGGTTTGTCTTTTTTGGCATCGTGGAAAACCTGGGCGAGCGCGAACTGGCCATCACTAATCTGGTGCGCATGGTTTACCTGATTTTATCGATTCCCACCTGGGGCTTTGCCAGTGGGGTGAATACCCTGGTGAGCAACTTCATCGGGCAGCGCAAGCGGCAGGCTGTACTGCCAATTATCTGGAAGACGGCCAAAGTCTGCTGGCTGACCACTATGGTCATCACGCTGCCAGTAGTACTCTATCCGCATGAGCTCCTCTATCCACTTCTGGGGGGCGGAGATATGTCCCTGATCACAGATGCAAAGCCGGTCTTCTATGTGCTGGTTGGTATTCTTTCTGCCTTTAGCATCGGTAGTGTCTATTTCAACGGTATGGCAGGCACGGGGGCCACCTTCTTCGGATTGGTTATCCAATCGGTTTGCGCAGCCGTCTACCTGATTTACATCTACATCGTCGTCAACCATACCGATCTCGGGCTGCCCTGGGCCTGGGGCTCTGAGATCCTGTACTGGATTGTCATGATGGGCATTATCCTCTGGTATATGCGCTCTCGCCGTTGGCATGGGCTGGAAGTCTAATAGCCAGGCCTTCGGTACCAGTCCACAGAGCAGGTAGTTTTTTATTGCCATAATTCCGCGTATTTTTGCCTCAAATAAAGCAGACCATGAAAATACGCTATTTCACTTCTTTCGCTCTGGCAGTATTGATCCCAATGCTGCTGCAGGGGCAGGAAATCGAAGTGCCGCAAACGAACCACCCATTGATTACCAAGCGCACCGCTACCTGGTGCCCCAATTGCGGGAGCTATGGCTGGACGCTGTTCCGCGACTTACTGGCCGATCAGCAGTCCAACGCCCTGGTGGTTGCGGCCCACTTCGGGAGCAGCGCCCTTGCAAATGAGGTCTCCAATGAACTGACTACTCTTTTGGGCGGCTTTGGCCAACCGGTCTTTTTTCTGAATAAAGACAACCTCGGTGCCAATAGCGGAAATATCGCGACCGTACGCCAGGATGCAGCGGCTGCAGTGGCGGGTATCAATGAAATACCACCGGTAGCTCAGACTGGCCTGTTGGCACAAGTAGCCGGCGATAGCCTGATAGTACAAACCAAAACGCATTTCTTCGGAGACGTAGGAGGAGAGCCGGTCAACCTTTCAGTCTACCTGATTGAGCCCACAGTGATCGCCACGCAGTCCGGTCAGGGCGCTATGGCTGAGCATAAAAATATCCTCCGCCACTCTATGACGGGTACTGCCTTTGGCGAGACGATTGCTGACGGTGGCGCCGCGGCAGGAGCAGAAGTGGAACGCCGGTACAGTATATCGACTGCCGATCTGGAGGCACAGGGTATCGATATTTCCAACCTGGGCAACAGCAGCCTTATTATAGCCGCGGTACTCTGGCAGGGCAACGCAGGAGAAAACTTTGAGGTGCTCAATACCAATCAGGTGCGGGAGTCTATGCTTACTTCGGCTCCTAGCCTTGAGGCTCAGGCTGAGCTACGGGTGTTCCCGATCCCTGCTGCTGCGGAAGTGACCCTGTCCCTTACGTTGGAGGAGGCATTGCCCGCAGCGAGACTAAGCCTGATGCATGCCAACGGGCAACGATTGCAAACCATTCAGCAGGGTACGCTGGGCGCAGGTGAGCATACCTTTGTGCTGAACAAAGGCCAATGGCCGGCCGGCACCTACTGGCTGCAGCTCACCGATGGCAACCGTACCCTGAGCCGTAAGGTTATCTTCCATTAACCTACTTACCATGAGATTAGCAATATTGACCTTTTGGGGAGTATTGGCTTGCACTCTGGCCCTCCGGGCACAGGATACGTTTTCCATCGTAGCCGTAGACCCTGTCACAGGCGAGGTGGGCAGTGCCGGTGCCACTTGTGTGGAAGGGATTGGCGGTTTTGGCGGGGTCATCCTGCTGAGCGGGATCATCCCGGGGCGGGGCGGTGTCAACGCTCAAGCTTACATTTGTATCAACCCCCACATCAACCTGGAAAATGCCATCGCCCGACTGGAAGAAGGCAATACCCCTCAGGGGGTCATCGACTGGTTGGTTGCCAATGATGCCTGTTTTTCTCAGAATTTCGACCCGGACTACCGGCAGTACGGAGTAGCGGTGCTTAATGCTGCCGGCGAACCGGAAACCGCGGCTTTTACCGGGCAGAATGCCGATGATTGGAAAGGGCACTTACTGGGTGAAACGTACGCCATACAGGGCAATATCCTGCTCGGGCCGGAAGTGCTCGATGGAATGGAGGCGGGCTTCAACAATACACAGGGCTCCCTCGCAGACCGCCTGATGGCCGCGATGCAGGGCGCCAAAATTCCCGGAGCTGATGCCCGGTGCCTGGAAGCAGGGACGTCATCAACTTCAGCTTTTCTGCGGGTCTTCAAGCCCGATGATGCGCCCGATGCACCTTATCTGGAGCTCAATGTCGCAGAAGCACCTTCTGGCGTGGAGCCCATTGATTCCTTACAGGCCCTCTTCGATGCGTGGCAACTGACGAATACCCGGGGCGCAGCGTTGGAAGAAGCCGGGCATTTTAGGGTTTTCCCCAATCCGGCGCGAACGGCAGTACAGGTTGTGGTGGCGCAGCAGACGGGCAGCGGGGCTCTAAGCCTGGAATGGTACAATGCCTCCGGCCAAATGGTGGGAAAGCAGGAAGTACGAGGCGGGCGCAATACTGTTTCGCAACCGGAAGGAGCAGGCTTGTACTGGCTCTGCCTGCGCGATACCAACGGGCATATCCTGCAGCAGGAAAAAATAATTGTCCTCAATTAGCACCCTATGCTCATACATCTCGACTTACTCCGTTACAAAGATCAGCTTCGGGTAAGGCGTAAAGACGATAAACGCTATATATTTGACCGGGTCCGCAAAAAGTGGCTGGTTTTACAGCCCGAAGAGCTGGTGCGGCAACTTATGTTGGAGTACTTGCTGCTGGATATGGGGTATAACCCCAATCGTATTGCGATGGAAAAGGGGCTGAAGGTCAATACACTGGACCGGCGCTACGACCTGTTGGTGTATGATAAAGGCGTGGCTCCTTATCTGCTCATTGAGTGCAAAGCCCCGCAGGTGAAAATCACGCAGGCGGTGTTCGAGCAGGTGTCCTGGTACAATTCCAGTCTGCAGGTCCCCTACATGATGGTCACCAACGGTATGGAGACCTACTGCTGCCTGATGGACTATGAAGCAAAAAGTTACCGGTTCCTGGAAGCTGTCCCGGATCCGGCCTGAGATCAAACCGTAGCCGAGTTGCTGCGTTATTAGGCTGAAGGGGGTGACTGATTCAGGGCACCGCCACAGCCTTACATTTTAGCACTGACCAAATTATATGAAAACCGAAACCATCCTTATCACGGGCGCTAATGGCCAGATCGGCACTGTGCTCGGGCAAGCCTTACGTGAGCAATTTGGCACCGCCAATGTCCTGTCTACGGATATCCGGGAGCCGGAAGTTTACGACTACCCCTTTGAAGTCCTGGACGTGCTGGACCGCAATGCCATGTTCGAAGTGGTCAAAAGCCGGGAGGTGACTCAGATCTACCACCTGGCCGCTATCCTTTCTGCCAAAGGGGAACTCAATCCGCAGTGGGCCTGGGAAGTCAACATGTCGGGCCTGTTCAACGTGCTGGAAGCCGCGAAGAAGTACGGCTGTAAAGTCTTCAACCCCAGCTCTATCGCTGTCTACGGAGGGGAAACCCCGAAAGTGGATACGCCACAGCACGCCGTACTGCAACCCCAGACCGTCTATGGCATCAGCAAGGTTGCCGGTGAGCACTGGAGCAACTACTTCTACCGGAAATTTGGCGTAGACGTCCGCTCCGTGCGTTACCCCGGCATCGTTGGCTATCAGTCGATGCCTGGCGGGGGCACTACCGATTATGCGGTGGATATTTTCCACCATGCGGTGCGCGGAGAACCGTACACCTGCTTCCTGGCCGACCACGCCCGCCTGCCCATGATGTACATGGAGGATGCCGTACGGGCAACCCTCAAAATTATGGACGCCCCGGCAGAACAAATTAAGATCCGGTCGGCTTATAATATTTCCGGGATGAACTTTACGCCGGCAGAGATCGCTTCGGCTATTCAGGCCGAAGTGCCCGGCTTTGAAATCACCTATGAGCCAGACTTCCGGCAACAGATTGCCGAGAGCTGGCCCGAAAATATAGACGATAAAGAGGCCCGGGCCGACTGGGGCTGGCAACCTGTATACGACTTGCAGTCTATGACCAAAGATATGCTGTCCCACTTGCGGGAAATGGCCTCCGCCGCCTTGTGAAAAGGGGCAACGTATTCAACCATTATAGTTTATGAATGTAGGTTTTGTGCAGGTCATGGATTAAGGTTTTTTGTCAGATCAAAACCTACGTTCATAAACTTTATTATTAAAAACTGAACTCAATTCTAACCTATGTATAAAAATGTAGAACCTGCCCTCGAGCAGGAACTCAGCGAAATCAAAGACGCCGGACTGTATAAGGAAGAGCGGGTGATTACCACCCCGCAGTCAGCCGCCATTAAAACGAAAAGCACGGGCGAAGTCCTGAACTTCTGCGCCAACAACTACCTGGGGCTTTCTTCCCACCCTGATATCCTGAAAGCTGCCAAGGACGCAATCGATACGCATGGTTTTGGGATGTCGAGCGTGCGCTTTATTTGCGGTACGCAGGACATCCACAAGGAGCTGGAACGCAAAATCTCCGACTTCCTGGGTATGGAGGACACCATTCTCTATGCTGCAGCTTTTGATGCCAATGGTGGGTTGTTTGAGCCCATTCTGACTGCCGATGATGCCATCATTTCCGATGAGCTCAACCATGCCTCTATCATCGACGGTATTCGTCTTTGCAAGGCCGCCCGTTACCGCTATAAGCACAGCGATATGGCCGACCTGGAGGAAAAACTCAAAGCGGCACAGTCTGCCCGCCGCCGCCTGATCGCCACGGACGGTGTGTTCTCTATGGACGGTGACATCGCCCGGCTTAATGCTATTTGTGACCTGGCCGACAAATACGATGCTATGGTAATGGTCGATGACTGCCACGCCACCGGGTTTATCGGTAAGACGGGCCGGGGTACGCACGAATTCCATGACGTTATGGGACGGGTAGACATCATTACCGGTACACTTGGCAAGGCGCTGGGTGGCGCTTCCGGTGGGTTCACCGCTGCCAAAAAAGAAATTGTGGACATGCTGCGTCAGCGTTCCCGCCCTTATTTGTTCTCCAATACACTGGCCCCGGCTATCGTAGGCGCCTCGATTAAGGTCATTGATATCCTGAGCGCTTCTACCTCCCTGCGGGACAAGCTGGAAGAAAATACAGCTTATTTCCGTAAGGAAATGACTGCGGCAGGCTTCGATATACTGCCCGGTGAAGCACCGATCGTCCCCATTATGCTGTACGATGCCAAGCTGTCACAAACCTTCGCCAACCGGTTGCTGGAAGAAGGCATCTACGTCATCGGGTTCTTTTATCCGGTAGTGCCCAAGGGCAAGGCAAGGATCCGCACACAACTATCTGCTGCCCACGACCGCGGGCACCTCGACAAAGCGATTGCGGCTTTCATAAAGGTCGGCAAGGAGCTGGACGTTATTTAGAGCTTATTGGGGTTTTGCTTTTGGAGCGAACGCAGGTCAAAGGGTGAAATCCCAACAAACGCTTGACCTGCACCCCTGTGAAAGGATCCGGCGAGCCGCTTTTTATGCAGTGGTCCGCCGGTTTGCTTTCTACGAGCTTGTTGGGATTTTGCTTTTGGAACGAACGTAGCCAAATTTTATGCTGATCGAGGCGTGATACATTCAAGAATGGAATTAAAGGGGCCTAATCTTGAATCACATAGCCTTAGCTAAGTGACTGACCTGCCCGTGTCCCGTCGCCTTTGGGCTTAGGTCATTGGCAACAGCCGCCCAAAGGATGAAATCCCAACAAGCTCTAAGTGTGAAATAAACACTATCCTTTTCCGCACCCGAAAATTCCTTTATCTTAGCCAGCAAATACCAATTGATAAGCATGATCAAAGCTTTTATTTTTGATTTGGACGGTGTGATTGTCGATACCGCTAAATACCACTTCATCGCCTGGCGCAGAATGGCTAACGCTGTGGGGTTCGATTTTTCGGAAGCAGAAAATGAGCAGCTCAAGGGCGTAAGCCGGGTTGACTCCCTAAACCTTATTCTGGACTGGGGCGGGGTGGAAAAGACCGAAGCTGAAAAGCAGGCTTTAGCAACCCAGAAAAACGAATGGTACCGCGAATACATCCTCAAAATGGATGCCTCAGAGATTCTGGAGGGGGTGTTGCCTTTTCTGGATGCCGTTGAGCAGCGGGGCTTAAAGCTGGCTGTAGGCTCTAGCAGTAAAAATGCCACCACGATATTAGAGCAGATCGGGTTGAAAGACCGCTTTGAAGTCATCATCGATGGCAATAAACTGACCCGCAGCAAGCCTGACCCGCAGGTTTTCCAACTGGGCGCGGAAGCCATGGGCCTCCAACCAGCGGAATGCGTGGTGTTTGAGGATGCCGAAAAAGGCGTGGATGCCGCACTGGCAGGCGGTTTTTATGCCGTGGGTGTAGGCGGGGATAACCTCAGTCATGCCCACCATGTCGTACCCAATTTTAAGGGGCTGTCCCCGGATACTATACTTCAGGCCTTGCCCGCGCAAGCCATTCAATAAAACGAAAAGCCTAAACCATTATGAAAGAGTATTTGAAGCATGACGAATGGAGCATTATTGAAGAAGGCTTCATTCCGGAATACAACCGCATTTCAGAAAGTATCTTCAGCATCGGCAATGGCCGCTTCGGGCAACGGGCCAACTTCGAAGAGCAATACTCCGGGGAGACGCTGAA
This sequence comes from Phaeodactylibacter sp., assembly GCF_040219495.1. GTDB lineage: Bacteria > Bacteroidota > Bacteroidia > Chitinophagales > Saprospiraceae > Phaeodactylibacter. The sequence goes on from NZ_JAVJSK010000104.1 coordinate 11,779, forward strand.
AGGCAACTACCTGGCCGGTATTTACTACCCCGACAAAACCAAAGTGGGCTGGTGGAAAATTGGCTACCCCGAATACTTCGCCAAGGTCCTCAACGCCTCCAGCTGGGCGGGTATTAATATTGACTTTGACGGAGAAACCCTGGACCTGGCGCACTGCGAGGTGGAAGACTTCCGGCGGGAACTCAACATGAAAGAGGGGTACCTCCTGCGTACCTTCACCGCCAAAATGAAGAGCGGCCGCCGCGTAAAAGTGGAAGCTAAGCGCTTTTGCAGCATCGTACGGGACGAAATCGCCGCCCTGGAGTACCGCATTACCCCGCTGGACTTCTCCGGCCCGATGAACATCACGCCTTACATAGACTTCGACGTGGTGAATGAAGACTCCAACTACGATGAGAAGTTCTGGGTGGAAGTCGACAAGAAAGTCAAGCGCCGGCAGGGTTTTGTTACGGCAGAAACCAAGAAAACTGCTTTCCAGGCCTGCACGGGCATGAAGTTCAGTATTGAGCAAAAAGGAAAGGAGATCGATTTTGATGCCTACCGCATTGAAAAAGAGAAATATGTAGCTTCCTCTGTCGATTTGGAATGTAAGGAAGGGCAGGAGACCGTCATCTACAAATACGCAGCCAACGTCACTTCCCTGAATTATAAGAAAAAGGAACTCATGGACCGCTGTAAGGAAGCGGTGAAAGAGGCGTTTAAAGAAGGTTTTCAGTCGCTGTTGCGCGAGCAGGCGATCGCCTGGGGCAATAAGTGGGAGGAAGCGGACATCCGCATAGAAGGCGATGTAGCGGCACAGCAGGGCATCCGCTTCAACATCTTCCAATTGTACCAGACTTATACTGGTGAGGACGAGCGCCTGAATATTGGCCCTAAAGGCTTTACTGGTGAAAAATACGGCGGCAGCACCTATTGGGATACGGAAGCGTATTGCTTCCCCTTCTATCTGGCGACTGCCGATCAGTCCGTTGCCCGCAACTTGCTGATTTACCGATACAAGCACCTGCAGAAAGCTATTGAGAATGCAGAAAAGCTCGGCTTCACCGATGGCGCTGCGCTTTACCCTATGGTGACGATGAACGGGGAAGAGTCGCACAACGAGTGGGAGATCACCTTCGAGGAAATTCACCGCAACGGGGCCATTGCCTACGCCATCTACGACTACATCCGTTATACCGGCGAAAAGGAGTACCTGAGCGAGTACGGCCTGGAAGTCCTCATTGCCATAGCACGTTTCTGGGCACAGCGTGTGCACTACTCCGAGCGCAACGGGCAGTACATGATGCACGGCGTTACCGGCCCCAATGAGTACGAAAATAACGTCAACAACAACTGGTACTCCAATTATATTGCCAAGTGGTGCCTGGAATACACCATAGAGGCTATTGAGTACGTGGAAAAGGCGCACCCTGACCGTTACCAGGCTATTGAGGAAAAGATCAAATTCTACCGCCATACCGAGACTAAAAAGTGGCAGGAAATTGCCGGCAGCCTATATCTGCCTAAGGATGACGATCTGGGTATTATTGTGCAACACGATGGCTTCCTGGACAAGGAACTTCTCACCGTTGACGATCTGAAGCCTGAAGACCGGCCGATCAATCAGAACTGGTCCTGGGACCGCATTCTGCGCTCCGTTTTCATCAAGCAGGCCGATGTACTGCAGGGGCTGTATTTCTTTGAAGACCACTTCGATACAGAGACAGTCCGCCGCAATTTTGACTTCTACGAGCCACGGACGGTGCACGAGTCTTCTCTCTCGCCCTGTGTGCACGTCATCCTGGGCGCTCTGCTGGGCCGGGAGGAAAAAGCCTATGAGATGTACCTGCGTACGGCCCGCCTCGACCTCGACGACTACAACAACGACACCGAGGATGGTTGCCACACCACGAGTATGGCTGGTACCTGGATGGCCTTCGTTAAAGGGTTTGGTGGTATGCGGGTCTTCAATGACACGGTACAGTTTAGCCCCTTCATCACCAAAAACTGGAAATCTTACGCCTTCAAGGTGCGTTTCCGGGGCTACTACCTGGAGGTGAAAGTGGCGGACGAGCAGACGCAGATTATCAATCACAGCAGCAAGCCACTGGAGATTATGCTCTACGGTGAGCGCCGCGAATTGCCCGCCAATGGTACGGTAGAAGCAGCTGTGGTTCACCGTAAAGATTAGGACAACAATCCGGAAGCCTCCGCTTTGTAAAATGGGGGCTTCCCTTTATCTTCCCGACCAAATCCAAACTACTAAGGCGATATGAAAAAATTGAGCTGGTCCTTGTTTTTAATCTTTGGCCTTCTGGCCTGTACGGACGATGCCCCCACCGGTTCGTCCAATACGGAGTCGGTTGATACGTCGGCACCGGCGCAATCTGCCGGCACCGATAACATCACAGCTATGAACGGAGCCTTTGAGCCGCCTGTAGCTGCCGAGCCTTCTGCAATGGTCAATACCCTGACCACCAATTTCTGGGTATGGGAATTTTATGTGGTTGATGACAAAGCAACCCGCCTGGCCAACAAAGGGCGCTGGTTCAAGATGTCCGCTGATGGTAGTTACGAGACCGGGCGCTGGCAGGAGAAAACCGGATATGGCTCCTGGCGACTGCTGGAGCAGGACGGGAAAAAAATATTGCAATTTGACAATATCGACGACCGGCAGGACGAGCAATGGGAGATTCAGGGGATCAACCAGGAAAATGATACGATGACCTGGGCGGGCCTCTCTGATACGAAAACAGCGGGCGCTATTCTGAAAGCCATCAGTCTGCTAACCCGCCCGACCCGGCAGCAATTTGGTGTTGCAGAGTAAAAGGGCCTAAAATAAATCCCTATGAGAAGCCTGTTCTACCTCCTGATGGTTATGGCCTTTGCTTCCTGTGGTAGCAGGGATGGCCAAACCGGAGCCGAAAACAAATCCGAGCTTATGGAACCGTCAGACTTGCAGCCTTCTGCAGCTACGCCTGAGTGGGCTGCCCGTGCTAATATTTACGAAGTAAACGTGCGTCAGTACACACCGGCCGGCACGTTGGAGGCATTCGCCAAACACCTGCCCCGCCTGAAGGAAATGGGGGTGGATATCCTGTGGTTCATGCCGGTTTACCCCATCTCGCAGGCGAGGCGCAAAGGGAGTCTCGGCAGCTATTACGCAGTATCAGACTACACTGCCGTTAATCCGGCCTTCGGGACGATGCAGGAGTTCAAGGCACTCGTTGAGCAAATTCAGGGTATGGGGATGCGGGTTATCCTGGACTGGGTGCCCAATCACACCGGGTGGGACCATGCGTGGATCACCGAGCACCCGGAGTATTATACACAAGATAGCCTGGGCAACGTCATTGACCCTATCGACCCCAAAACAGGAGAGCCCTGGGGCTGGACGGATGTGGCTGACCTGAACTACGGCAACCCCGAGCTTCGGGAAGCTATGATTCAGGAAATGTTGTTTTGGCTGGAAGAAGTTGGGGTAGATGGGTTCCGCTGCGACGTAGCCGGGGAGGTGCCCGATGATTTTTGGGCACAGGCTGTACCCCGCCTCCGGGAAGCCAATCCCGAAATCTTCATGCTGGCAGAGTCTGATCATCCGCCCCACCGCAATCAGGAATGGTTTGCAATGAACTACGGCTGGGAGCTCCACCACCTGATGAACGCTATCGCTCAGGGAGAACGTTCTCCAAAAGCGATTGACACCGTTTTGGCTAAAAAAGCAGCCGCTTACCAACGGGGTTACTTTATGCAATTCCTTACCAATCACGACGAAAATTCCTGGCAGGGCACCATTGAAGAACGGATGGGGGAAGCAGCGGACGCCATGGCAGTACTGGCCTTTACTATCAACGGCATGCCGCTGATGTACAGCGGACAGGAAGCAGGACTAAACTACCGGCTCAAGTTCTTTGAGAAAGATACGATCCCCTGGAACGGCTTCAAAAAAACCCGGTTGTACAAGACGCTGCTGGATCTGAAACACAGCAACCCCGCATTAGGCAACGGGCTGGCAGGTGGTGCCCTGCAGCGCATTTATGTTGAGGAAGCTGAGGATCAGATTTATGCCTATCGCCGCAAAAAAGGAGCACGTCAGGTCGTGGTATTCCTAAACCTGAGTGATGAGCCACAGTCATTTACTCTAAGCAATGAGAACCTCGAAGGCGAGTACACCAATGTCTTTGCCAACAGTACTGTAAAGCTCACCAGTGAAATGACCATGAACCTCAATCCCTGGTCTTATCTGTTGTTGGAGCAATAGTCTTTTGTGCGCTAAGTTCTTCCTGGTGTTCAATAAAAAAAGCGCTCAGGCTCTTAGGCGGGCGATTAAGCAGGCGTTGCAACGTGTGCCTGTACTGATCAGCAGGAGGGACACGGTTGAAACGGTAAAGCACCACCTGAATGAACGCAAACATCAGGGAGCGCCCCCGCATCATCTTCCTGAAGATAAACCAGAATGGATTCGGATTGGTGTACCGGATGGGGCGGCCCAGCGCCTCCGAAGCTACCGTAGCCACCCGGTAATAGTCCATGGGCGAAGTACCCGTGAGGGTATATATTTGAGATGCTTCCGGTGCATTGAGCAAAAGGTCCGCTGTTACTTCGGCTAACTCTTCGGCATCAATAAAGGAAAAGCGGTTGCTACCTGCCGGTACGAAGACTTCATCCCGTTTGGTGATATCCTCCCTGATCTCCTGAAGGAAATTTTGCATGAAAAAACCAGACCTCAGGAAGATATAGTTGATGCCACTTTCCTTTAGCGCTTTTTCGATTTTATAATGCGGGGTCCACTTATTTTTATCGGCACTCTGAATAGATAAAAAAACAATCAGCTTAACCTCGGCTTCTTTTGCTGCTTTGAGCAAGGGCAAAATGTAGCCCTTTACATCAGTGAGGTTGGGGGGGCGTAGTAAAAACAACCGGTCGATTTCCTTCAGGGCCGACTTGAAACTGTAAATATCTTCAAAGTCGAATTGCCTGATTTGCCAGGTTTTTGCGTCAATCTTATGCCGGATAATTGCGGGCCGCCTCGCGGTAAAAAAAAAGCGATGCTCTGAGGACGCCCGCTGTAAAAAACGAACGAGCGGTTCTCCCACTGTCCCCGTAGCGCCTGTAACCAGGATGTTCATGTTTTCATTTTGGGTTGTTTGAGAATAGATTGGATAGCTCTCCAAGGCAGGGTTTGCAAATTTTGACTTGGAGAACTATCGCTTCAACTTTTGATTTGTTCAGGGCCCCTCACGGCTACAGCCTTCCGGGGCGCCAAATCTGCTCTAATAGAGTTTATGAATGTAGGTTTTGTAGAGGCCATGAATCAAGGCTTTTTGTCAGATCCAAGAGCGCCCGGAACCTAGTAGCCTGAGCTACTAAGGTGAGGACGTGATGCAGAGCTGGCGGAAAAGATGATTCAGGGGCATACAAAATTTACGTTCATAAACTCTAATAACTCACGAAAGGCATTTGCTGGTTAAACTGATTGTCCTCAACCTGTTTAACCAGGAAATCCGCCAAATCCGCTCTTCCAATGCTTGTACTGGCGTTGACGCCTACCCACCCGACCCGGTAGTTGCCTTTCTCGGGCTCGTCGGTCAGCCGGGGACCGCGCACAATGATCCACTCCTTGTCGCTTTCCTTCAGAATTTCAGCGTGGCGGATGGCATCATTCAGCACTTTGGGCACGGCGACTTTCATGATCAACCGAATCATTTTGTCGGCAAATTTTGGCTGGTCTTTTTCGTAAGGCAAACCGCCTCCCGACAAACTGATGATTTTATCTGCACGGTGTTCTTTCATCGCACTCAAAATATTGAAAGTACCATCGCTTTGCAACCACTTAGGCGAACCTTTTACATGACCAAATAAGCTGACCACAATATCGGTTCCGGCTACCGTTTTTTTGACATCCTCCGGGTTCAGGACATCCCCCTCTACCACTTCGAGCTGAGCAGAAGAGGTGTTGACCTTTGCAGGCGTACGTGCCAGCATTCTGACTTTATGGCCTTTTGCCAAAGCTTTCTTCAAAAACTCCTTTCCGGTTCTTCCGGTTCCTCCAAATAACGCAATACTTTTCATATTCAGTGTTGTTTCCCACAAAAATACTACCTTTACTTACCTTTTGTAAGTTTTGTATCACTAACAAATTTGTAAGCATGGAAGAACGGAAAGTAACCTCCACTAATTATGAGAACGAACAAAAGCTGCTACAATGCCCGGTTACCTACACGTTATCGATGATAGGAGGGCGCTGGAAGGCGGCAATTATCTGGCAGTTATCGGACGGGCCGGTCCGTTTTGGCAACCTGCGCGACCGGGTAGGGAAGGTGTCAGACCGTATGCTCGTCAAGCAGCTCCGGGAGTTGCAGGCTGATGGGCTGGTGCGCCGGGAGTCTTACCCGGAAGTGCCCCCGCGTGTAGAGTATGCCCTTACCGAAAAAGGCAGATCGCTGGAGCCGGTACTTGATGCGATTCTGAATTGGGGACTGACCAATACAGGGGCATAAAAAAAACCGCCTCGAAGGGCGGTTTTAGAGCAGGTTTGTGGGATTATTCTTCACCTTCATTTTTCTTCAGGATATAAGCCGCTTTGAGCACTTCCTTACGGCGTTCTACAGAAGGCTTGGTAAAGTGTTTGCGTTTACGGATTTCCTGAAGCAGGCCTATTTTACGGTGTTTACGCTTGTAGCGTTTTAGTGCGCGGTCAATATTTTCTCCACTCTTTACATCGATAATCAGCATATAAATGGTTTTCTTTAAAAAAAACTGATGGGCGCGTTATTCGAACCCGAACTTCGTTACTAAACAATTCCAGAACCGGGATTTTGAAAATAACAAACTACGTACCACCTGTTGTCTGTTATAATGAACAGAAAATCAATGCGTAAAGTTCCCCACGGCTGCTCAGGTAGTCTTCAACTGCTGGCTTCTGCCCATCAGGTTAGCGAGTTTGTAGAGGATTCGTGCGCCAACATTAGCGTCCCACTCGTGCGGAAACCCTGCGGTTTCGCACAAATCAAAGCCTATGATGGTACGGCCGCTTTCCACGACCTGCCGGAGCAGAAAGATAGCTTCATCAAAAGTGAGCCCGCCCGGCACTGGCGTTCCGGTATTGGGGCACAGCTCGGGCAAAAGCCCATCAATATCAAAACTGATGTAGACGGCCTGAGGCAGGGTGCTGATGATCTTCTGGCAGAGGCGGCCCCAGCTAGTGCCTTCAAAGGCCTGTTGCTGTAGGTCGTGATTAAAAAATACGGTGCAGCGCTTGTCACTTTGCGCCAGCCGGTACTCTGCCTCACAGTAGTCGCGTATGCCCACCTGCGTAAGCTGAGTAACGCCCTCCAACTGCAGGGCATTGTAAAAGATAGACGCATGAGAATAAGTAAAGCCCTCATAAGCCTCCCTCAGGTCCATGTGCGCATCAATCTGCAGTATGCCAAAGCCGGGGTGCCGTTCAGCAAGGGTTTCCAGAAAACCCAGAGGCACGCTGTGCTCTCCGCCTACCAGGCCTACCGCTTTGCCCTGTTCCAGGAGGGCGGTGGTTTCCTTTTTTACCCATGCTTTCAGCTCCGCGCAAGCGCTATTGATTTGCTGCAGGGTGTCTTGATCCACCGGGCGCCCCTCTTCGAGTTGCTCAATGTAGCGGGCGGCCCCGGGGCGCAACTCCTGGGAGCGCCGCAGCCAGGCCTCTTCGGGCGGGCGCATGAAGAGGCCCATTTTCCAGGCGTCCGGCACATCGGGGTCGAAGAGGTCGAGCTGGGGAGAGCCTTCAAGGATATTGGCAGCCCCGGTAGCCGTCCCCGCCCCGTAGGAAACGGTGACATCCCAGGGTACCGGCAGGAGGACGATGCTGGCATCCGCCTCTTCAAAGGGCAAACCGATGAAGTGCCCGTTTTTCAGCCCCACTCCGTTAGGGTCGAAGTTTTTGATTTTTTCCGCTTTAGAGTTGTTATTTACCATTTATCTTTGTTATTAGAACTTGTCTTTAAAACGATTAACGATGCCCAAAATCGTACTTTTGAACCTAATTTTCGCTCCGCCTGCCCGCGTATCGAACACTTCGGCCCCCGGTGGCCAGAGCCCACAGGGCACGAGACACAGGCAGGGGGGATACAAAGCTGGTGAAAAGGCGATTACGGGGCGGATAAAATTTACGTTATTAAGAGCGTGTTCGGCCTTTTGTCTTTTAGTCGAAAACTAACCATTTTTTGATTAGACCAATTACTAAAGGTCCAACACGCTCTAAACGCTATTAAACCAAAAAAAAGAAGATGTCCAAAGTATTGATTATTGGTGCCGGCGGTGTAGGCCGGGTTGTTACCTACAAATGTGCCCAGCATCCGGAAGTGTTTTCCGAAATCATGCTCGCCAGCCGTACCAAGTCCAAATGTGATACCATTGTTGCCGATGCGCAAAGAGCGACCGGTCACACAAAAATGCAAACTGCCCAGGTGGATGCTGACAACGTGCCGGAGCTGGTGGCGCTGATCAAGTTTTTTCAGCCCGACCTTGTGCTGCACGTGGCACTGCCTTACCAAGACCTTACCATAATGGAGGCCTGCCTGGAAACCGGCGTGCACTACCTTGATACGGCTAACTACGAGCCGAAGGATGAAGCCAAGTTTGAATACAGCTGGCAATGGGCTTACCAGGAACGCTTCAAGGAAGCAGGCCTGACAGCGGTGCTCGGCTGTGGCTTCGACCCCGGTGTGACGAGCATCTTCACCGCTCGGGCGGCGAAGCACCACTTCGATGAAATGCACTATCTCGATATTGTGGACTGCAATGCCGGTGACCACGGTAAAGCTTTTGCGACCAACTTCAACCCAGAGATCAACATCCGCGAGGTCACGCAAAAAGGCCGCTACTGGGAGAATGGGCAATGGGTGGAAACCGAGCCCCACGAAATCATGAAGGTGCTCAACTACCCTGATATTGGGCCTAAAGACTCCTACCTGATCTACCACGAAGAGCTGGAATCCCTGGTCAAAAATTTCCCTACCCTCAAGCGTGCCCGCTTTTGGATGACCTTCGGGCAGGAATACCTGACCCACCTGCGCGTGATCCAAAACATCGGTATGGCAGGCATCGAGCCGGTGAAGTACAAAGGCGTGGACGTCATTCCGCTGGAGTTCCTCAAATCGGTACTGCCGGACCCCGGTGGACTGGGCGAGAACTACACCGGCCAAACATCCATCGGTTGCCGCATCAAGGGCATCAAGGATGGCAAAGACAAGACCTACTACATCTGGAACAACTGCAGTCACCAAGCCGCATTTGATGAGACGGGGGCGCAGGGCGTTTCCTACACGACGGGTGTTCCCGCTGCCATCGGTGCCATGATGGTACTGACTGGAAAGTGGAGCGGTGCCGGCGTCTTTAACGTCGAAGAGTTTAATCCGGACCCTTTCCTGGAAAAGTTGGGAGAGATGGGCCTGCCGTGGCAGGAGGAAGTAGGTATAGACTTAGAATTATAAAAGGTATGATAGACTACAGCAAGGCTCCTTCTCCGTCATTTTTACTGGACGAAAGCCGCCTGCGCCGGAATCTGGAGCTCATCAGCAGTGTGCAGGAACGCGCAGGCGTTTCTGTCATTCTGGCCCTCAAGGGCTTCTCCATGTGGCGGGTGTTCCCGCTGGTGAAGCAATACCTGAAAGGTGCCACGGCAAGTTCCCTGCACGAAGCACGGCTGATTTACGAAGAGATGGGTGTGCGGGCACATACCTATTCTCCGGCTTATGTGCCATCGGAATTCGAGGAAATACTAAGCTATAGCAGCCATGTTACCTTTAATTCCCTTAGTGAGTATGAGCGTTTCAAAGACCGTTTGCCAGGCACCGGGCATACGGTCTCCGCCGGTCTTCGGGTCAATCCGGAGTACTCAGAAGTGGAAGTGGACCTGTATAATCCTGCAGCGCCGGGCTCCCGCCTGGGCGTGGCGCCCGATAACCTGGGCGACCGCTTGCCGGAAGGGATTGAAGGGCTGCACTTTCACACCCTCTGCGAGTCTAGTTCTTTTGATTTGGAGAAAGTGCTGGCCGCTTTTGAGCACCACTTTAGCCGCTTTTTCCCACAGTTGAAATGGGTAAACTTTGGCGGGGGGCACCTCATGACCAGAAAGGGCTACGATGTGCCCCACCTCATCAACCTGCTGCAGCGCTTCCGGGAACGTACAGGGCTGGAAGTCATCCTTGAGCCCGGCAGTGCCATTGCCTGGGAAACCGGAGAACTAGTGACCACTGTTTTGGATGTGGTCAACAACCGGGGGGTGCAGACTGCGATTGTCGATGTATCTTTCACAGCTCATATGCCGGATACGTTGGAAATGCCTTACCTGCCGAAAATACTGGGTAGTGTGGAAGGAGGAGCAGACCGGCATACCTATCGGATCGGCGGGGTGAGTTGCCTGGCGGGCGACTATAAGGCGGAGTACCATTTCGAGCGCCCCCTGGAACCCGGTGACCGGCTGATCTTCTGGGATATGATCCATTACACCATGGTCAAGACCTCTACTTTCAATGGTGTGAAACACCCTGATATTTGCATGTGGACGGTAGACAATCAGCTGGAAGTGGTTAGGCAGTTTGGGTACAAAGACTTTAAAGGGCGCTTATCCTGATTGAGGGGATTGATCAAACGGTAGCCCCCTTTGGGACTCATTGGGAATGAGCACTTTTACTTTTTCCGGCAGAATCCGCACCACTACAGACTGAACATCTCCAACGAGCTCACCATCAACCTGTAGTGGTAGCGGCCGGTCGGCATCAACCCTGACCTGGTCGCCGGATAGGATTTTCACGTATTTGGACTTGTCGACCCGGCCTATGAAAAACAGGATACTCATCCAAAGCAGGTACCACCGGGGCCAAGGCATAAAGATACAGGTCTCGAATTGCCCGTCATCGAGTTGACCAAATGGGTTTACGATAGCCCCGGTGCCGTAGCGGCGGGCATTGGCAAAGGTAGCCATTACGCCCCGGCGAACATACCGGTGCTCTCCCAACTGTATACGGAACCTGGCCAGCGGGCGTTCCCGGGCTACCCGGAAAAAGCTTTTCAGGTAACCCCGCTTCCCCCGCTCCGTATCAGACTCAAACTCCTGAATCAGGCGCGCATTGTAGCCTATATCGGACAGGTGCAGACAGTGGTGGCGTTCGTTGATCAGGAGTACGTCCAGGTTGAGGGTATGCCCTGTGCTTAGAACATCAAGGGCGGCACCTACGTTTTCAGGAATACGGAGGTCTGTTGCCAGCCCATTGGCTGAGCCAAGCGGTAGAATCCCTAAAGTCATGGAAGTACCCAGGAGTTGCCGGGCTACGAGATTAAGGGTGCCGTCTCCGCCACAGGCAACGACTATAGCCGGCTGCGCTTGCTCAATACGTTCTGCAAGGCGTGCTGCATCCTCTTTTCCGGTGGTTTCGAATAGCTGGTATACGACCTCCTGTTGGCTGCACCATTGTTCGATTAGTGTTTTGGGAGCCGCTTTGGCAGTGCCGCCGGAAACCGGATTGACAACGAAAAGTATTCCATTCATAATTATAAAACATTGACGCCGCTGCAGATGTGCGGTGCCCCATGACAGATTTTCTCTTCCGCAAGCTAAGCTTACAAGTCAAAAAGTGGCTGGGCATCAGGACCCCACCGGTGGTACTACCTTACCGGGGCTACGGAACGCCCGACCGGTTTTTTGTAAAGGGGCATGTGCTGGACGACCGCCTGCTTTACAAACCGGAGCCTGGCGACAGCCTCTGGCGCAACCTGCGGGCGATGTTGAGCCGCTATCTGAGTACGTCCATCCCCGGTATACAGGTAGACATTCGCTTTAACGGGCAGGAATATGTAGTACAGACCAATGAGCGCGGGCAGTTTGAGCTGCTGGCAGAAGGGCCGCACGAACTGCAGGAAGGCTGGCATCCGGTACATTTCCGGGTCCGGAACCCACTGGAAGAGGGGCCTGCCTTTCTAGAACAACGTGAAGAGGTGTATATTAGCCACGATACACAAGCGTTTGGCGTCATTTCTGATGTGGACGATACGATTTTGGTGTCGCACGCTACCGAGACCTTCCGTAAATTGCGCCTGATTCTCACCAAGAATGCCACCACCCGGTTGCCTTTTCCCGGAGTGCCGGCTTTTTATCAGGCCTTGCATGCCGGCCGGACAGGAAATTGCCATAACCCGATCTTTTTCATCAGTAGCAGCGAGTGGAATCTATATGATTTCCTGGTAGACTTTTGCCAGGCCAAGGGTATCCCTAAGGGCGTATTCCTTCTGCAGGAATTAAAGTCAGGCCTGAGCGATTTTTTGAAGACCGGGGGCGGCACACATACCCACAAACTGGACAAAGCGCGGCACCTGATGGAAGTGTTTCCTGACCTGAAATTTATTTTGATTGGGGACAGCGGCCAGCACGATGCGCAGCTTTACGCACAGCTATCCGAAGCCTACCCGGACCGTATTCTGGCGGTGTACATCAGGGATGTGACCCGGCGTAAGAACACAGAGACCATTCACGCCCTCTACGCTGATCATCCACATCTAAAGGGTGAAATTTGCTTGTCTGATGATACACAGGCCGTGGCGCAACATGCCTGCGAGCACGGTTGGATTTCAGCGGCCGGGTTGCAATCTGTTGTTGCTCAGGCTACCCATGCTGAATAGACTTGATGCGTTGGACCGGTGCAGTCGGAAAAATGAGCCTTCCTGGACAAAACAATGATTCCCAATAAGCTCTAATAGGCTGAGATTTCGTCAATCTCCAATTCAAAGGCACCGGTTTGCTTATTAGCGATCAGAAAGCCAATTTCACGGATATCATCTGCTGTAATCGGGGGCACGTCATTCAGTAACCGTCCACGGAAAGTAGGCTGGAAGGCACTCCAGGGCAATTCGACGCTTTGCCAGTCGCCCTTTTCGGCTGTAAAGCCAGCCCGGTAAGCCACCCGGTTGTAAGGTCCTTCCACCCGCACCCTGAACTCATAGATTTGCCCATCTCCACGCACCCGTAGCCGGACACCGGTAGTACCTGCGAGGTCGAGTTGCCTGACTACCGCCCGGCAGGAAGCGAAGCCACCGTTATTTTCCAGCGACACCGAACCGCTAAATTGCCCGTACCCGGCATCCTGTACCTGCATCCGGCTGGTGGAAATACCCCCCATCACGCCATCGTTGACAATCTGCCAATTGAGTTGAGCATCAGGCGAAAAGGATTCTATAATCATCTTGTTGGTCATGGGGAAACTTAGTATTAGGAAAAAACAGTAAAACGCCTTCATTACTTTTTTTGGGCTTCAACAGTCTACTGCACCACAAGTTCATGGAATACGGCCGGCACTACACAAACATAGCTGCCCTGCTCCAGTGCTTCCAGTTCTACCGGTGCTCCGTCACAGGTCGCTTTAGCGGACCGCCCCGGGATACCAAAAATTTCGATCCGGTAGGTGGCGTAACCGGGCTCATAGTTGCCCGTTTGCACCTGTTTGAGGTTCAGTTTCGCGTTGGCATGTTGCATGGTGAAGCTGCTCAGGCGGAAGGCTTCATTCTGATAAGCGTATCCATCACCGGCATCCTCATACAACTCACTGTTGCCATTGCCGGCAAAAGCTTTCAGGGTAATCTGATCAAAGTTCTTTTCTCCGGTATACTGCTGCACTGGATAGTGTGGGATGACGGCCCCGGTTTTGACATACAGCGGTATGCGCTCCAGCCCGCAGGCACTACGCACCAGTTGCCGCCCCGGATACCGTACTCCGGTGTAATAGTCGTACCATTCGCCTTCAGGCAGGTAGCCTTCAGCAGTGGTCGCACCGGGCTCCAGTACCGGCACTACAAGCAGGTGTTCCCCAAAGAGGAATTCGGCTTCCCGGTCTTTCACCTTCGGGTTTTTTTGGTCTGCGAAAGCCAGGCTGCGCAGTACCGGCCGGCCATCCTGTGTGTATTGCCGGAAGGCTGTGTACAGGTAGGGGAGTAGTTGGTAGCGCAGTTCAATCGCGGTTTTGGAAATGCTGGTGTAAGGCTCACCGAAAGACCAGGGTTCCTGGTCCATACGGTTGGTGCGCTCGGCTTCGTGTATCGCATCTGCATCCGCTTCGGCTGCGCCGTCTATGTTGTTGCCCATGGAGTGCACCCGGTAAAGCGGGTGGAAAGCGGCTAGTTGCATCCAACGGGCAAACAGTTCCCCATCGGGTTGCTGACTGAAGCCGCCCACGTCTGTCCCTACAAAGGAGAACCCGGAAATGCTGAGCCGCTGGCACTGAATATTGGCCAGGCGAAGGTGTTCCCAGCTGGCGATGTTATCGCCTGTCCACACACTGGCAAAACGCTGTCCGCCGCTGTAGGTAGCCCGGGTCAGGACGAAGGGCCGCTTTTGGGGCTGCAATGCTTTCAGCCCGTCAAAGGTTGCCCGTGACATCTGCTGCCCGTATACATTATGGGCCTTGCGGTGATCAGTAGGGTGCCCGTCGTAGTCGTGGCGCACATTATCCGGGAAGGTGGCAATATTGACCTTGAAAACCGCTGGCTCGTTCATGTCGTTCCAGAACCCGCTAACGCCCTGTTCATTGTAGAGCTCTTCGTAGAGTGGCCCCCACCATTTACGTACTTCGGGTCGGGTAAAGTCCGGGAATACGCAGTCCTGCGGCCAAACGGGGCCACGCATCAGCTCGCCGCTGGTGCGGTAGCAGAATACGTCCTGCTCCATACCATCCGTGTAGACGGGGTACTCCGGGTCGACCCGGATGCCCGGATCAATCATCACAATGGTCTGAAAGCCCTGTTTACGTAAATCTTTAATCAGTTGGGCGGGTTTGGGAAAGTGAGCTTCATCCCAGGTAAAGCAACGGTACCCATCCATATAATCGATATCCAGATAGATGGCATCACAGGGGATTTGCTGGTCGCGGAATTCCTTTGCTACTTCGTAAACCCGCTCTTCGGGGTAGTAGCTCCAGCGGCATTGGTGGAAGCCCAGGGCCCACATGGGGGGCATTTCCGGGCGGCCCGTCAGCCAGGCGTAGCGCTGAGCCACCTGTGTGAGGTCGGGCCCGGCGATGAAGAAGTAGTCCATTTCTCCTCCGTCTGCCCAAAAAGCCAGCTGGTCTTCCTGAGTTTTTGCAAAGTCGAAGTGGGTCCGGTAAGAATTGTGCAGGAAAATGCCATAGCCTTTGCCTTCGCACAACCCTAAGAAAAAGGGGATCGCCCGGTAGAGCGGGTCGGTATCTTTGCTGTACCCAAAAGAGTCGGTATTCCAGTGTTGCAATTGCTGTCCGCGCAGGTTAAGGGCGCCGCTTTTGTCCCCGAGGCCATAGTAGGCCGCTTCGGTTGGGGCCTGTTGGGTGATTTTGACTTGTTCTATCCCATTCAGGATGCTTCTTCGGCAGGTGTAAGGCGCTGCGTCTTCGCAAAGCAGGGTGTTGCCCGGGTTGTCATACATCGCAACCTTCAGGCCTTCTTTAGCCACCTGGCAGATGAGGGCGGTGGTGCGCAGCGTCAGGTAGGCCTCGTCTTCGGCAACCGTCAGTTCCGGCGTTTCGTAGGCGGCATTAGGGTCAAGGGCGTAAGAAAAGTCGGACTCAAACCGCCCCTCCGGTGCATAGCGGAACCGCAGTATGACATCTGAAATTACCTGTATGCGGAGTGCTACACCATTTTGTGCCGTTATGGTAATGGTGTTGCCTTCCTGGCCTGCGTGTTTGAAGACATCAGGGGCGAATGTTTCATATACGTCCGGGTATCGGTTGCCGGTTGTAGTTTCAGAAACAGGTACAGGCTGTTCCGCTTTTGATGGTTGCTGGTTTGCCATTTGAGTTTTGTTACCGGTTCAATAAGAACAGGCCTGAAAACCGACCTGCTTTGACCGGCAAATATAGGATATGTTTGGCGTTTGTATATTAGACTTGATGCGTCGGGGATCATTACAAGGCTAAAAGGGCTCTTTTCCCACTACACTGGCCCAACGCATCAAGTCTGTTTCAACCAGGCCTATTGCACCATCAGCTTTCTGGAAAAGAACCCACGGCTGTTCCCGCCCTGCACCTGATAAATACCAGCCGGGAGATTTTCTAAAGGGATGGCTCTGGGGCCGGAAGACTTTACGAGCAGATCAGGAGGTGCCTGCCACAGGGTATGGCCATAGGTATCCACGAGTTTTAGAAAATCGAGTTCCTGTGGGGTGTCCAGGTAGCAATGCTGTCTTGCCGGATTGGGGAACAGGCGAGCGGGGAGTTGGGACACCTGCCGGGTGCTGCTGAGCTTGGTGGTGTCATCCGCAATGATGATAGTGGCTGTGTCCGGTACAGCCGGGATGCGCTTGAAGTTATTATCGATCAGCAGTACACTGTCCACGCGCAGGCGGAAGGTATCCACGGTCAGGCCCACAATGATATCTTCGATGATGATGCTGAATTCTGCAACCTGTCCGCCCCCTGAGATGGTCGTCTGATTGATCCGCGTCAGGGCAATTTGCGCCTGCCCGGTGAGTTGGTCGTTTACGAAAACTTCCTCTATTTCTGCTTCATCGGCATTGATCCAGGAGTTGTCCAGGTCATCAAATTCGAAGCCCGTGGTCGGCTCGATCAATTCTGTATCATAGCTAAGTGCGAGGGCGATGCCATAGAAATTCTCCAGTGGCTGGTCGAGGTTGCCCAGGCTAAGCCCAATATTAATACTGGCACCGGCTTCCACCAGCGTAGCACTGGGCGACAAAGTAACCTGAGGCGCACCAACGCCGGGCGCTGCATTCGCGTATCCGTCTGGGGAGAGGGGGCCATGCGTCAGCCCGAAATTAGGTAGAATAGCCGAGGAGATATCGTCATCTTCAATTCCCCCATTCCCGTCGGCATCGGCATACCCGTAATCGGTGCCATCCGGAAAGTTCTGGCCCCAGAGTTCGAAGGGCTGGGCTTCCCAGTTGATGGTGGCATCATCCCGCTCGGGGCCTGCGGCACCGTACGCGAGCCCAACGTAGAGCACATCCACGGCATTGACCACACCGTTGTTGTTCGCATCGCCCGGCCACATTTCCTGAGCGTGCATAGGGGAAATCAAGACTGTAAATAATAGCGCGATAAGACTAATTGGATACTTCATAAACCTGTTCATTCGTATTTATGGTACAAACATAGGGGCAATCCGGGGGTGTTCCAACTACAAAAATAAGAATTTGTCAGTTTAGGTTTGGTGCGTTTGTCTATAGCATCGGGTTGAATATGCTTTGATAACCGGTTAAATTGATAGAAATAGTCACTTGTTTTTGTATTTTGTCAATTCAAAAGAAAGACAGCATGCAAAAAAATAAAGTTATCGTGGCACTTGGCAAGCTTTCGGCAGAAGAAACAGCCCGGTTCCGGGACTTCGTTGCCTCTCCTTTTTACAATAAACGAGCGGAACTCCTGGAGCTACTAGATTACCTGATGTCTTTCGCTCCTGATTTTTCGTATGCTGAATTAAAAAAGAGCGACGTCTTCCAGGCTATTTTTCCAGAAGAACCCTATGATGATAAACAACTGCGTTACCACCTAAGTTGGCTGAATAAGCTTCTGGAGCAATTCTGGCTGGTCCGGCGTCAGGAGCAGGAGGAGGCGCACAACCTCAGCCTGCTCATGGAGGTGCTCTCGGAGCAAGGGCTTGAAAAGCACTACCGGCAGCAGGACCGCAAGCTGCAGCAGCTACTGGAGGAGGTGGAAGCTCCGGATGCGTCTTACTTCAAGTACAAGCAAGAATGGGCGGATACCAAAGAACGGCACTTTCAGCGGCAGCGCCTGCGCCGTTTTAACGAGGATTTGCAGGTGGCTGCCGATGCACTCGACCGGTATTACTTTCTGGAAAAGATGAAGTACGCCTGTGCTATGCTAGACCGTCAGGCGATTTTGCAGGGGGAATATAAGGTCAATATTACCCCGCAGTGGCTGCACTACGTGGAAGCGCAGGATTACTTCGGACTACCCTTGCTCAAACTTTACGTCAATATCTTCAAGGCGCTTTCCGATGAAGAGCAGGAATACCACTTTGACGGACTGCTGTCTGAACTTGATGCGATCTCGAAATCAGTGCCGGTAGACCGTCTGCGGGAGATTTACTTCATGGCCATCAACTACTGTGCCCGGAAGATCAGGCAGGGGCAGGGTCGCTATGTGGAGCAGGCCCTCAATTTGTACACTAAGGGCATTGAGCGTCAGGTACTGATGGAGAAGGGGAAACTTTCTCCCTGGACTTTCACTAATGTGGTGAAGCTGGCCCTGCGCCTGAAGCGCTACGATTGGATTGGGCAGTTCATCAGGCAGAAGGGGGGGCTGCTGCCGGAGGCTTTTCGGGAAAATGCCCTGCACTACAACTACGCCGAATTGTACTACTACACCCAAGCCTACGACAAGGCGCAGGAGCACCTCATGCAGGTGGCTTATTCCGACCTCAACTATTACCTTGGTGCCCGGACGATGCTGGCTAAAATCTACTACGAACAAAACGAGGAGGAAGCGCTGCTTTCACTAATCGCGGCTTTTACCATTTTCCTTAAGCGGAACAAGCAGGTGTCAGGTGCAATCAAGGATACTTTTCTCAACTTTTGCGACCTGCTCTATCAGCTCGTACGCCGGGAGGGCCAAAAGCTGGAGGGGCTGGAAGCGCGTATTGCCAAGACAGAGCTGCTCACCGACCGGGCCTGGCTACTTGAGGCCTGGCGCACTAAAACGGGAAAAGCCCCGGGCCCATCCTGACCCGAGGCTTTTCTTTTGCCTCAAACTTACTCTTCGGTTAGCATTACTGAACGGCCTGTGCAGCGTTGATCGTCCCCCATCCAAAGCTGCCGTTGCGGGCAGGATAGTTGGAAGATGCATTCTTCAGCCGCTGCAGCACCTGACTGCGGCTTTGGTTCGGGTTGGTTGCCCAAACGAGGGCTGCGATGCCCGCGGTCGTAGCCGTAGCAGCAGAAGAACCGCCCACATAAGCCGGCTGATTGCCGCTCATCGCCAGGGTGAGGGACGTACGGCTGGTATTAGATGCCCGCTGCATGACCGCCACAAAGTCTACTTCGGGACCTTCATGGCAGGTATGGCAGCGCTGGTTCATATTATCACGGATGCCCGTAACGGCTACTGTCTGCGACATATTCGCCGGGAAGATGACGCCCCACCAGCTGGTCCAGCTCAGGGAGGTGCCCGCGGCTGCAAATATCAATTTGCCTCTGTTGTGAGCATAGAAAATACCGTCTGCCACTGTGCTGCTGTAGAACACATCCCCAATGGACATGCTGATGATTTTTACCCCACCGTCGTTGCCGGAAATAACAAGGGCATCCCGTACGCCATCCTTTTCGCTGCCGCCGTTGATGATGACATCGGTGGTGGCGCGGAAGGCTTTTAGGTTACAGTTGTAGGCTGCGCCCAGAGAGGTGCCGGTGGTGCTGCGGGGCGCTGCAATCAGGCCCGCCATCTGAGTACCATGCCCGCAGGCATCGTCTGGCCCGTCATTGGAAGCCCACCACCACCAGCCACTGACATGGGTGCCTAGGCGCTCGAGGTTGCGGCCGGCAGAGTAGCCGGAGTTAAACTCGCTGCCCAGCTTACTTTGGCTCGGGGAGGTGCCCGTGTCAATGAGCGCTACTTTGATACCGGACCCGGTGCTGGTGGACCATGCACCCGGTACATTCATGCTGGGGTGGCTGAAATTCCAAGGCACCTTCGCATTAGGTACTACGGTGGTGAAGTCGGAGCTTGGAATGCTGCTGGCCGGGCTGTATCCGCAACCGCTGCCGCTGCGCCGTTCGATACCGCCCATCGCATAGCTCATCGGCTCTATGTAGCGGACCTCCGGCATTTCACGGAGCTGCTCAATGATTTCCTGGTTGAAGATACGCACATCAAGCGTAGGCAGGTATTCCTCATCGAGATTAAGGAACAGGTCTTCAGCGGATGCATTCAGGCCCGGGTAAGCGGTATTCGTGGTATTCACCACAAAGTCCACCAGGCGGTTCCGGGCGGCAGCCCATTCTTCGGAGTTAAGGTCAATCTCGTGAATGCGCTCCTCGATATTTTCAAAGCCCGCAGGCTGATAACCGAGGGACATCACCGAGTCTGAGCTCACCGAAGCGCTCCAGAGCATGCGGTTGGAGGCATCTCTCCAGTAGTAAACGGTATTCTTGGACAAGAGGGCCTCTTCAATGATCTGGTCCATTTCGGCTTTGGTCATAGGGTCTTGCTGATGAGCCGTCTCCGGGGTGCCCAGTTCCGTTTTGGAGCAGGTCATGAGTGCGGTGGCGACGAGCGCCAGTAGTAATAGGTTTTTAAATTTCATAAGGATCGTAGATAGTTTGGTTATTAATGGATGTTCGTTGCTAAGAAAAAAAGGAGCAGCACCGGTAAGCAGGGCTAAGCGACGTGCGTTTGTTCCGTAAGTGGTTAATGAGTACTATCCGAAGTGCCGGGCGGCTTTTTGAAATAAAAGTGATGTCAGCTCGGGTAAACTAAACTTTCATTTCATTCGGGAGGTAAAATAAGGATAAAAATTTGCTGACCAAAAGAAAAGAAATAAATCTTTGATCTCGTTCCATCAGGATATTCGCCCTGTCACTTATTTTGAGTAAAATTGCAACACTTGGTAAAAAGCCTGCGTAAACACCAAGTGATAAATAAGGAAGCACAAGCATGTGACTTCAATAACCCAAAACAGTCTCAGAGTTTGCTGAGTCTTTTATGATTGAGCGAAAGCGGGCACATTTGATAAAATTTGCCACTTGCTGCTACATGATGGAAGCTCAGGCACACTCTTAATTCCAATTCCAAACACCATTTAAGTATGAGAAAATTATTGTTCTGCCTGTCCCTGTTTATTCTGGCTGCTCTGAACCTGCACGCACAGACTAACCCAAACAAAAACGCCTTTTCGGCAAAAGTGCTCTTCATTGACTATGGCACGCCCAATGATATTGAAGATCAAAACATCACCAACGGGCTTGAGCTGAGCTACATCCGGGAGTTGTTGCCCTGGCTGAACTTTGCAGTACCGCTAAAAGTAGGGGTCATTGATGTCGACAACGATATCAATAACCGCACCTTTTTCAGCATCGACGGGGTGTTGCAGCTGCAGTACAAAAAGTCAGATACGGCTTTTATTACGCCTTATCTGATGGGGGGCGGTGGCATTACCCTGGAAGAAGAACTGGGCAGTAACGTGCAAATTCCGGTAGGTGCGGGATTTAACTTCAAGGTTGGCACGCGTTCCTACATTAACCTGCAGGGGGAATACCGCATCTCGCAGGAAGAGAACCGCAATAACCTCCAACTCGGTGTAGGCTATTTGCACAAACTGGGCCGTATGGACGCCGACGGGGATGGTATTGCAGACAATCTGGATAAGTGCCCGCAGGATGCCGGTGGCCCCGAAACGGACGGCTGCCCGGATACCGATCTGGACGGCGTGGCGGATATCGATGATGCCTGCCCTGCCCGCCCCGGCAAAAAGCGCTTCAAGGGCTGCCCGGATACCGATGATGATGGTATCATGGATGCAGACGATAAGTGCCCGGAAGTCGCCGGGCTGGAAAGCCTGATGGGCTGCCCGGATGCCGATATGGATGGGATTACAGATGCAGACGATGATTGCCCTCAGGTCAAAGGCACTGTTTCTGCCAACGGCTGCCCGGACCGCGATGGGGACGGCGTGGCGGATGCCAAAGACCAATGCCCGGACCAAGCAGGCACCCCGGCTAATAATGGATGCCCGTTTAGTGACCGCGACAACGACGGTGTGGCAGACAGCGAAGATGAATGCCCTGATCAGGCCGGTACTAAGAATGCCAATGGCTGCCCGGACCGCGACGGTGATGGGGTAGGGGATGCGAAAGACCGCTGCCCGGACGCTGCCGGCACGATGGACGGCTGCCCGGATACCGATGGAGACGGTGTACATGACGGGAAAGATGCCTGCGTGAATCAGGCTGGCCCTGCTGAAAACAAAGGCTGCCCTGAGTTGAAACAGGAAGAGCAGGAAATACTCAGCTTCGCCATGCGCGCCGTACAGTTCGAAACCGGCAAAGCCCGCCTGAAGGAGGAATCTAAGGAAGTCCTGGATCAAATCGTCAAGATTATGCAGCGCTACCCGGGCTATGCGCTCTCCATCAACGGGCATACCGATAACGTTGGGGATGCGGAGAATAACAAAATCCTGTCCGAAGACCGGGCCCGGTCATGCTATGCTTACCTGGTCAGCGAGGGGATTTCGCCCAAGCGTATTTCCTTCGAGGGCTTTGGCGAAGAGCAACCCATTGCCACTAACGACACCCGCTCTGGCCGACGGCTGAACCGCCGGGTGGAGTTCAACTTGTACATCAAGTAAGGGCAGTGGCTGCGGTAATAAAAAAGCGGGCTGCTACCTATACAACTGGTAGCAGCCCGCTTTTTTTATAGCCCTTTAAATCAGCTTACTGCTTAATAAACCGTACGGTCTTCTGGGCGCCATCTGCATGCAGGCGCAGGAAGTAAATACCAGGCTGAAGTGCTTCGGTTGGTACATCCAGGGTGTGGTCGCCGGAAGGTATTTGGCCGAAGTTCAGTCGTTGCACTGTTTGCCCAAGCGAATTGGTGATCTCCGCCTGAAGACTCATCGCCTCTTGGGCTTTGAAGCTCATGGTCGCTGAATTTCGGACCGGATTAGGGAATAAGCGGAAAGCGCCCAGTTGCAACTCCTCCACACTCGAGAATGGTGTGCCTACGAGCTGAAACCAGAAGTCGCCCGGCAAATCACCACCTGTTACCCGGGTAGAAACCCGGATCAGGTACTCTGTAGGCTCGCCCGGGAAGTTCTCCAGGGGCACCTCAATAAAGGTATTGCTGAAGTCTTCGGTCTCAATGCAGAAGTAAGGGCCCTCTGCCGGGTCGGCCTGTATGCCGCAAGTCTCAAAGAGGTCAATGATAAACTCCGCATTGGTCGTTGTTTTGTTAAACCGCAGCGACAGTTCTGTATTCTCACCAGCGTTGAAAGTATACCACACATCACGGAAGTCGCCGTCATCGTTACAGATTGGCGTTGCAAACTGTGGCTGCCCGGTGGAGAGCTTATTGGTGCCTTCAAAGATGAAATCGAAGTTGTCTGCTTGTTGCTGGGTCATAACAAAAGCATCGAGGGCATTCGAGCAGTCATCATTAGCAGGTGGTACAACCGGCTCAATCCGCTTGATAAGAACAGAGCCTGCACCCCGGTCACCGGAAGACCACCCACCAAGGCGGAATAAATAGCTTTGCCCCTGCTCAACATTAAACAGCGCACGGGAGGTAAAGCCAGCGCAAGCCACACCATTATCGGCATTCTCATCATCACCGCAGCCTACAAGGCTGCTCGTGTCAGGTGGGCAGGTCGTAGATTGGTAAACAGCAAGGCGGGAATCGAAGGTAGCAGTTCCACAGGTGGAAAACTCCAGACCACCTGTATAGGTTGCTGTCCAGGAGTACCAAAGATCATTGTAGACAAACTCTTCGCCAGGCTCAAAGCAGGATTGTGGCACCTCATGCCGTGGTAGGCCAGTAGTTGCTTCCACTGTATTGAACTGCAGCACGACAGAGTCCTGATCGCCAAGATCAAGTTCCAGTGCATTTTCACAATCATCATTGGGCGGACCTGTTACTGTGGTGGTTTCTTCAATGGTGAAGGTGCCGCTGCCTTCTTCTCCGGGGCTTTCGAATCCAAATCCACCAATCTGGATGATGTAAACGGAGCCTTCTTCGACTTCCCATGTTGCTAACGACCCTAGATCTGAACAGGGGTTTCCATCCGGGTCTACTCCGTCTTCATTACAGGTAATAACGTCATCTGGAGACGGGGGACAGGAAGTGCCTGCATAGATAACCACATTAGCATCGTAATTTGCTGTACCACAGTTATTGAATTCTGCGAGACCGGTAAAGTCAGCAGTATAAATAAACCATACATCGTTGTATAAAGAATCAGAGATGCTTTCTCCATCGGGAGGGCAAGTGGCCGGATAAGCTCCGGAGTCTCCTGTTGTCGCATCAACGGTGGTAAAATCATGGGTGCCACTGCTGATCGGAATGGCATTTTCGCACTCGTCATTTACCGGTTGGGCAAATGCAGGAATGCTGAAGGCCGTAAATGCTAACAGTGTCAGTAGTAAATGTAGACTTTTTTGCATTAGATAGACGATTTGGTGATTGAATGCTAATATTAATTCCCACAAATTAGAAAAAATCAAAAAGAAACCCTCATTTCCTAAAGCCGCAACTTTAATTTATGCTACGGTTTCTAAGAACGGGAATCTATTGCTGAAGCAGCAGCGCGGGGCTTCGACCTGTTTCCAGGATTACGAGGGTGTAACTGCTCCGAAGCCTTGCAGCATAAGCGGTCGGTTCTACCCGTAGTTTCAAACTTTACAATCCACTAACGCTGGGTGACTCATGTCCGGTTTCCATCAGTTTTGAGTTGTCATGCGGGCAAAATATTCATTTTCGTAGCTTTACGCCATGGAAAAATGGCAGCAGTTGTGGAAAGTGCCGGGCTACCGCTGGCCGGCCCTGTTTTTCACGGTCTACCTCGGGCTTGGGCTGGCGCTTTACGGAGGCTATGGTATGTCCTGGGATGAAGCCCTGCAGCGGCAGCACGGTTTCGTATCTGCGGAGTATGTCAATCAGCAGTTTGATCTGACCGATCAGCAGTACGACTGGCGGCAGCTGCACGAGTACATGTACCGCTACCACGGGGTCTGGTTTACCCTGCCCATGGCCTGGCTGGAAGAAGCCTGGGGGCTGAACTCCTTCCGGCAGCAATTCCGGATGCGGCATTTGGCCGTTTTTCTGTTGTACTGGCTGGCGGGTATCGTCTTTTTCCGCCTTCTGCTGCGCCGCTTCGGGCACTGGGGATGGGCACTGCTGGGTGCTACCTTCTGGGTGCTCAGCCCGCGCCTGTTCGCGCATTCCTTTTTCAATCCTAAAGACCTGCCTTTTCTGTCTTTGTTTGTGATCAGCAGCTGGACGCTGTACCGGTTGTGGCTGCGCCCGGGTATTGGCACGGCCCTATTGCACGCTCTGGCTTGTGGTATGCTGATCGGCATGCGTATCATTGGGATGCTCATGCCCGTGATGACGGTTTTTTTGTTCTTAGCGGATATTTTGGTGGGGAAAGCCGGGACACGCCCGCTATGGTGGAAACGGATCATTGGGCTGGGGGTCTATCTCCCGATGGCCTACTGGGCAACGGTGGTGTTTTGGCCCTACCTTTGGCCCGATCCGCAGTTACAGTTTTTTGAAGCCTTTGAGATCATGTCGCAGTACGGCTGGGGCGGGAAAGTGCTCTTCAACGGGCAGTTTTACGCCGGCCCCGACATCCCCTGGCAGTACATCCCGGTTTGGATTGGGATTTCCACCCCACTACTTTACCTGGTATTGGCGCTGACGGGCACTCTGAGTTTACTGCCCCGCGCCTGGTCCAATTTGCGGAAGCGGCCCTCTAGCATCTGGGCGACTCCGGAAGATCGGAAAGACTGGGCGAGCCTGGGGCTTGTGATTGCGCCCATCCTGGCGATCATCGTTTTGGAGTCGGTGGTCTATGATGGCTGGCGGCATCTGTTTTTTGTCTATCCGAGCCTGCTCTACCTCGCCGTACTGGGTACAAAAGCCGTTTGGGAATGGGCGGGCAGCCAAAAGTGGTGGCGCAAGGTGCTGATAGGCGGTCTTGGTTTACAGGGCCTTTACCTGCTGATGTGGATGGTGGTGAACCACCCGCACCAAAACGTTTTCTTCAATGCGCTGATCCGGGGCAATCAACTTGGGCAGTATGACCTCGACTACTGGGGCACGTCTTACAAGCAAGGCTTTGAAGCCCTGGCAGAGCTGGATGCGCGCCCGGTCATTAAGGTGGCGTATCAGTCCTATCCGGCCACGCTCAACTACGAGTACCTGCACCCCGAGCTGCGCGCCCGTTTCGAGCTGACCGAAGACCCTGCCGCTGCGGATTACTTCCTTTCCGACTACCGGGTGTGGCGGTCGGAGCTAGACCAGGCCCTGAACCGGAGCGGGCTTTACAGGGGCGAAGAAGTGCACGCCATCTACGCCGGGCAGACCAAGATTCTGGGTATTTACCGCTTGCGCAAAAACTGACGGTAGAGCCGTTCTACTTTTTTATCCTTCAGCTCGCCCCGGTGCAGGATCAGCCGGTTGCGGAAGCGGAGTGGCTCACGCTCTGATAATTCAATTGCTGTGGCACCCGGGAAAGCCGGATTTTGCATGCTATTCTGCTTACGCAAAATCCATCCCTGAAATTGAGGCAATTGCTGCGGCTCGCACATCATCACTACTGCCGTTTGTTCTGGTAAGCGGGCGTTGAAGCTGCCACTCGCCCGCACCCACCCGCCGGCTTCTACGGCAGTGGCCTTAGGCGTGATTTCCCCACTGGCATTAGAAAAAGTGAGCGGGTTAGTGGTGTTGAGCCGGACCGAAAACCCACTGTAGCCCTTTGCGTCTTCGGATCCTCCAATGCGGATGCCAGGCGCCATTGCAGTAAGCTGTATGTCGAAGTCAAGAATACGGATATCCTTGCCTTTTTGGCGGACGTACAGGCGGACGTCTTCCCGTACAAGGGTATCTGGCACCCCCGGAGGTGCATCCGCTGCAGCCAGCCAATAGACCACCGCCTGCAGGCCGGCCCGTTTTCGCTGCGCCTGCTTGCCCGTCACGGTTACCTCCCAGCGGATGCCCTCGCACAGCCACGGGTCACCTACCCGCACCTTGCCTGCGTAGAGCTGATGCCAGGTCCAGAAAATGCCCCGGTGGTGGCGGTGGTCTTCCGGGAAGTCCTGGGTGAGCAGCGCACCGCTGAGCCCGTAAACGGGGTGGAGGTAATTAGAGCGGGGGTAAGCATCATTGTAAGCCAGGGTGCCGGTCTGATAAGCAAAGCAGGGCTGTTCGCCATAGTAAAGGCTGAGCGCATCGAGCTCCTGCCGGAATTCGAAGGGCTGGGCGGTGGCACCGGATAGTGTGATCAGGCTCAACATGAAAAGGGTGAGTCGCATAGCAGGATTTTGAAGGGAAGATAGTAAAATTTGCAGCTACAGCTGCGGCGGCTTGTTACGGGTTTGTTTGAATCAGGCACTGCAGCCAGCTGGCAGGAGCGGTCGTCTACATCGTTATTGCGCTTAAGCAGAGTGTGGAAGCTGATGGTTTGCCCTCTATTGCCCGCCGAATGACAAAACTTAACTTGCGTAAGAACCCAAAATCCCCTTATCTTTGCAGCATGAAGCAAATGTGGGCCATACCGTTACTACTTCTGGTCCTGTCACAGGTGGCATTTCTGCCAGCCGTGACAGCCTGGTTGTCGTACAATCAAGCCTACATTGCCAGCGAGCTCTGCGAGAATCGCTTTGAGCCCGAGCTCATGTGCAGCGGCCGTTGCTATGTGCAAGAGGTCACAAGCGCGGCATTAGGCCATGAGCAGGATGGTGATCAGGCACCGCTGATTGAAGATCAGCGTACCGGCTTGTCGCCTTTTTTACCGGCTCACTACGTCCTTTCTGTAGAGCGTGATCTCTACGCTTTTACCCCCCTGCCGGCAGCAACCATGCTCCGGCCACAACTGCTCTCCTCCGGGGTTTTCCATCCACCAAGGGGATAAAATTTCCCTTTTTGCTCTTTGAGGCGTTTCTGCCTCCTCATGTACGCTCCCAACGGGTAGGCCGGTCTGTTCGACTGCCTATGGCAATTTGTACAGGCGTGTGCCTCCCGTACAGGCGTATGGTTTAGGTTTATGTAAACACACATTCATGTTATTCCGATCTTTTTGGATTGGGGCGCTGCTTCTGTTGGCTGCGCCTGTATGGGGTTGTGATGCCTGTGGCTGTAGCATGTCCCCGTCCTATGCCGCGCTAATGCCCAGCCTCGGCGGGCACTTCGTAGGCTTCTGGTGGCAGCATCAGCACTACCGGACATTCACAGATCCGGTTTTTGAAAGCGGGCAGTTGCCACAGGACGAGTATTTCAACAGTCTGGAAATTCGCGCCCGCTGGGAAATCCACCCGCGGTTGCAAGCCACTCTTATGTTGCCTTACGCCTACCACCTCCGGCAGGATGCCAATGGGCCCCGCACGGTGCGTGGGCTGGGTGATGTGGCCGGGCTGCTCAGTTATACCCTGTTTGATAACAGTGACAGCCTGCAGCTAAAGGTACGCCACCGTATCGTAGCGGGTGTAGGGGGGAAAGCCCCGACCGGCGCCTTTCAGCAGCCGGCTGCCAATGAGGTGGTCAACCCCAATTTTCAGGTGGGGACTGGCAGTTGGGATGCTTTATTCAACCTCAATTATACCGCACGCAGCGGTCGAACGGGCTTGCTGCTCGATGCCACCTACCGGCTCAATGGCGCGGGTCAGAATGGCTATCAGTTTGGCAACCGCTTTGCTGGTCTGCTGAGCCTCTTCCGGGTGGAGCGAATTGGCGGGGCCAGTGTTATGCCGAACCTGGGGCTCTACTACGAGCAGGCCGAATGGGATATTGAGCAGGGTTACTACCGTACTTATACGGGCGGCAATGCCTGGCTGGCCAATGCCGGTGCAGAGGTCTTCTGGCAGCGCTACAACCTTGGCGTCACTTACAGCCTGCCCCTGCAACAAGATTGGAATACCGGACTGGTGGAAGCCCGCTCGCGCGTGGCCTTTCACCTCAATTACTTTTTTTGACCAATATGCGAAAACTGATCTGGCTTCCTGTATGTATTGCCGTCCTATACGGCTGTCAGAAGGAAGCACTTATTGATACGACAGAGCCGGATATCAACATCCTGGCACCGGCAATGGATACCACCTTGTCGGTTGGGGATATGATGCCCGTGCACGTGGACTTCTCAGAAAACCTCGGGCTGCACACTTACTTTATTTGGCTGGTAGCCGAAGATGGCATGCCCACACTGGTAGACAAGCAGCATTTGCATGCCCTGCGGCATGAGGTGCGGCTGGCGTTTCCACTCACTGGCCTCACGCCTGGTGCTTATGAGCTCCGGGTAGAGGCGGATGATCATGACCAGAACACGACAAATGCCGTTGTTCCGGTTCGCATTCAATGAATTTGAATTAATTTCTCAATAACTTAAATTTAAAAATCGACTAATGACAAAAATTAAATTTTCCACCCTGGCCCTTCTGGCCGCCTTCGCCCTTTCTTTCACCGCTTGCGACAACGAGGACGATACCCCTGCCGTACAGGAGGGTACGGTCAATATGATGTTTGAATACACCATTGACGGGGCTGCTTTTGATACCACACAAGTGTATGATGTCAACGGTACGGCTGTAAAGTTCAGCATTGCCAACTTTTACGTAGGAGGGATTGAGCTGATGCCCGAAGAAGGTGACGCTATCCCTGTAGCGGGCAAGTACCTGCTCGTAACTCCGGAAGCAGGCATGCAGGAGGTCACTACCGTACCGGCCGGTCACTATCACATGGTAAACTTCTTCGTGGGCGTAGACCCAACCAACAATAGCCAATCGGAAGGTGACTTTACGAGCCGCAATGCGGATGACCCGCTGTCGATACAATTCCCGGCTATGCACTGGAACTGGAACTCCGGCTACCGCTTCCTGCGTATTGATGGACAGGTAGACACTGATGGTGATGGTGAGGTAGACGAGTCAATGGCCTTCCACCTGGGCACCGCCAATATGTTGCAAAATGTCTCTGTCACTGCCCACAAGGATGTGGAAGACGGCAGCAATATGCTCCACCTGCAGTTCGATCTGGCGAAGCTCTTTGAGGGCATCGACTTATCTACGGACTATTCCACGCACACCATGAATAATCCGGAACTGGCAGCGGCAGTTCGGGACAACATCGCGGGCGCGTTTAGTATGATGCATTAAAGCTAAAGGGTTGCCTGCTATGGTGGGCAACCCTTTCTTTTCTGAGCCTGGTTAATAATCTTCTGATATGCGGTACTCTCCACTGTTCATGCTATTGTTGCTGGTCTTTCCTTCCTGTGAACAAGAGCCGGCATCTCCGGTAGACCTTACGCCCTATGTGCTGGAATTACCACCGCATTTCCCGTACCCGTCTATTCCCGAAGACAACAAACTGACGGAAGCCCGGGTCGCTTTGGGCAAACAGCTGTTTTACGAGCCTGCTCTGTCTATGGATTCCACCATTTCCTGTGCCTCCTGCCATAAGCAAGCCCTTGCCTTTGCCGATGATTTGCCCATCAGCCCCGGTGTGAAAGGCAGGCTGGGTTTCCGTAATTCACCTACGCTCGCCAATCTTGCGTACCTGAGCGTGGTCAATAAGGACGGAGGCGTACCTAAGCTGGATTTACAGGCATTAGTACCCATAGAGGATCATGCGGAAATGGGGCTATCTGTATTACAGGCAGCAGATCGCCTGAATGAAGATCCTTACTATCGGGATGCGTTTGAGAAAGCCTATGGTGATTTAGCCAACCCTTTTACCATCACCCGGGCTCTGGGTGCCTTTCAGCGCACCCTCATCAGTGCCAATAGTACCTATGATCAGTATCTGATGGGCGAAGTCAGCCTAAGCCCCGCACAGGAGCGCGGCCGTCTGCTCTTTTTCAGCGAGCAGACCGATTGCAGCAGTTGCCACGGCAGCTTTAACTTCACCGAAAACGGCTTCTTCAACAACGGCTTGTACACCACCTACGAGGACTGGGGCCGCCGCCGGGTCACGGGACTGCCCGAAGACGACGGCGTCTTCCGGGTACCTACCCTGCGCAATATTACGATGACAGCCCCTTACATGCACGATGGCAGCCTGCCGGATTTGCAGGCCGTGCTACAGCATTACAACAGCGGTGGCACCGCCCATCCCAATAAGGATGCCCGTATTCGCCCCCTGCAGCTTTCCGAGCAGCAACTGTTAGATTTGGAGGCCTTCCTGCATACCCTTACGGATACTGCTTTTTTGACGGATCCCAGATTTCAGTAGGAGATAAAATCAGGCGGTTGTGGTACACGAGCGGAGCGACTGATGGAATAGACTTGATGCGTCGGGTCAGTGCAGTGGGAAGAGGCAGCGCTATTTTAACCCTGTAATCATCCCCGCGCATCGAGTCTAATAAACACCCGCCTAATGATCCGCACCACCTCCTCCGCGCAGCCCCAGGATACGGTAAACCCCGCCCCACCATGCCCGTAATTATGGACCACAGGCTGATCCGGCTCTCTTTCGCAGCGGATGGACGGGCGCTTGGGGCGCAACCCTGCTGCAGCGGCAATAACTGCCGGCTGGGATAAAGCGGGTTGGAGCTGAGCGCAGCGGTCTAAAATCACCCTCGTGTCTTCCGGAGTGGGAGAAGTGTTGTAATCATGATCGTAGTCGGTGCCGCCCAGAATGATGCTGTCGCTGCGCTCAATAATGTAAGCCAGCTTGCCTTTGTCCATGGAGTCGACCATGGAGCGGGCCCCGGGCTGTTTTTGCACCTTTACCACCTGTCCTCGGATGGGGTAAAGGGTCTCGTCCTGGCAAAGTAAACTGGCACCTAAACCGGCGCAATTGACCACGCCATCCGCTTCCTGAAACAGCTGGCGCAGATCGGTCACTGCCTTTTGCTGAAGGGAGCCCCCGCTTTCGCGGAAGCGCTCTAGTAAATAGGGGAGGTACTGTTGTGTTTCGGCTAAGGGCACCCGGGCCAGGTAGCCCATTTCGTAGCCTGCCGGCAACTCTTCCGGACGGGCCAGGCGAACAGCGCCTTCGGGCAATTCTTCCCGCCAGCTGTTGTCGAGGCCCGGGCGGGTGAGGACCAGGAAGTCGGTCATGCTAACGCCGGTCCCGGGCTGTTGCGAAAGCTGCTCAAAGGCCAGGTACGACTCAGCACTCCAACGATTGGCAGCCTGTACGGGCTTTACCGCATACGGGAACCAGATCGCAGCGGCTACAGCCGAAGTCGTGTCCTGTGGGAGCTCCCGCGCGTAAATGCTAACATCAAAACCGGCTTCTTGCAGCCGGACCGCAGTAGTTAGCCCCGAGATGCCTGCGCCAACGACGATTAACCGAGTCATTTGTCCATAGCTTTGCCCTGGAACCAGTTGATGCCCGGAAAGACCGGGTTGCCAGCCGCGCGCCGGAAGGCCACGACCTGCCCAACGTGCCAGAGTGCATCAGCAATCGGCCCATTGAGCTGATGCCAAAAGGGTACGGTAGACTGAACGCCGTCCCGCTCAAAGATCAGGTCGAACGTTGCCATCTCGTTGGTATTGGCGGCCCGGAACTGATCGCTTGCCGCTTTAAGTTTCAGGAGGGTCGTGCGCCTTAAGGTTTCAAAATCTTCTGGTGCCGGTGTTGCCGGGCGTTTATTGGGTTGCTGGAAGGCACTGTTGTAGACCATGGAGGCTAAGCCATGAATGTGGGTTAGCGTCTCCAGTATCGTACGGCCTTCTTCGCTGGGCTTGTACTTGAGGTCGGCAGGAGTCAGCCCTTCGGTCGCCCAGTAGTAGCGGAAGCCCAGCCCGTCAATCATCCGGGCCACGGTGGCGCTGCTGGTGTAGGTCTCCGGAGCTTCGGGGATTTGTTGGTAGGGTAGCGTGTCTTTGGGCATGATGGTTTGGGTTTGGGCCGTGGTGCTGAGGAACAAGAGCAAAAAGCTCAGTAGATAAAAGGGTTGCATGGAAATATTTTTGGCTGTTTTTGTCTCTATTGTGGCAAATCAAAGGCAGGGTTTTGCTCCAACAGGCTGTAGATAAAGCCGTTGACCACTACGTAGTCGTATTGGCCCGCTTTTTCCAGTAGGAAACTGGGGTTGCCGTATTGGTAAATGGTATTGTTGGGCTGCTTGCCGGGGGCAAGCAAAGCTACCGGCCACTGTGCCGAGACACTGGAGTGGGGGAGGTTGGTGATTTGAAAATCCGTATAGCCTTGCCGGACCAGGCTTTGGAGGTCCGTTTGCCGCAGCGCCGCCACATCGGGTAATGCTTTGGCGTAGACCTTACCGGGAACGATCGTGTAGCCGGCCGCATCAAATTCTTCATACCCATGGTAAGTGGACATGTCGCCGAGGTCGGTCAGGCTACCGCGCAGGTAGTATTTCCGGGCATCTTGATAGTCGATCTCCCGGTGGCGGAAGGCGAGGTCGGTCAGGAAGGACTGGCTTTCGTAGAGGCGGTTGGCATTGCGGATGATGAGGTCATGGAAGTCCCCGCTCTCGTTGTAGGGGATGTCCTCGTAGGCTTCCCGGGGCCAGTTTTCGTAAGTGCCATTGGCCATAGCCTCAAAAGCCGTCAGCAAAATGGTGAAGTGAAGCCGCCGAAGGTACTGTTTTTCCCGGTCGCCCTTCAGGCCACCGCTTTCGATCAGGACGGTGTTGGTGCCCCACTTCTGCATATTATCCCCGAAGGCGCGGGGCTCGAAGGTGTCATCGTAGCGGCCGGTCTTGCCGGGAATGTATTGTTGCAGCACTTCGTCCATCAGTACAATAAGCTGCATGGCATCGGCCCTGCCTTCGTTGATGTCCTTGTCTGTGTTGAACGCCGGGGCCAGGAAGGAAACCGAAGCCGTCTCCGGGCTGTCGCCAGCGGCATAGTAGCGGTTTTTATCGTGCAGGTTGAAGCCCCAGACCGCCTGTGTACGGTCGCGGGCAGCTTTGAGGATCTTCGATTCGGGGCTTTGCAGCCGCAGCGCATCCCGGTTGAGGTCAACATCCAGCACATTGCGGCGCTGATAGCGCTCGGCGCCATCCGGGTTGAGCATAGGGATGAAATGCAGGGTCAATGCTTCTTTGATCTCTGCCCTCAGGCTGTCAAACCCATCGCCACGGGCCTGGAAAAAGTTGAATATATCCATAATAGCCATGGTAGCCGTGGGCTCATCACCGTGCATTTGTGACCATAGGAGTACAGGCGTCGGGCCCTCGCCCAGTTGTACTTCGGAGATGCTTCGCCCTTCCACCGACGCTCCGAGTACGGTGACTTCAAACTCCGGGGGCAGGCTGTCGAGCAAAGCTGTGATATCGGAATGCTTAAAGCGCAGGTTGGTGATAGCGGGCTCCCGGTATTGCTCAAAGGCTTCGTACAGCCGGGCGGCAAGGGGCGGGCTACCGGGCCGGGGGGGGGACTGATTGATGGAATCGACTGCTCCCTGAAGTGGGGCGTCGGTCTCACTCGGAGCGTTTTTGCAGCCTGCAACTGTAAGCAGCGCCAGCATGCAAAAAGGTAAAAAGTATTTCATGGATAATGTTTTACACTTTACGGCAAAATAGGGATTCTTTGTTGATAGTGTGGAAGCTTTGCTGTATCTTGAAAAAGATAGAGTCAAACAACCCGAGATTTTGCTTCGCGTCTACTGCGTGGTGTGAATTCTGGCTTGCTCTTTTTAGCTTCTCTGATCGTCGCTGCGTCAATCCCGGTTAACTGGGACGCCGACTTCACCGTGAGGCCCTATCCCGCGCTTCGTGTAGGCATCGCCTACGTTTTTTGCCTTGCGAGCAAAAAAAACAGCTTCGTCATATTTTTACAAATCTCAAGTTGTCAGACTATACGCCGAAAAAAACATCAAGCTATGAAATCAATTGTACCTGCACTAATCGGGGTATGCCTCAGTTTTTCCCTGTACGCTACCCATTTAATCGGAGGTGAAATCGCCTTTCGGCAAATTGACCCGCTTACGGTAGAAGCCGAAGGGTACTTATATCATTCCAGTGGAGGCCGCGACTCTATAACGCTATGTTGGGGAGATGGAAACTGCGACCGGGTAGTCCGGTCTAACGGTCCGGATATTGATGGCGACGGGATACCTGACGGGGAGCCTGTCCCGGGCACAAGCGCCACATTGAGCATTTATAAGCATACGCATACTTACGAAGCCAAAGGGGCCTACATCTTAAGCATCACGGAGCCTAACCGGAACGGAGGTATCTTGAATTTAAATTTCCCCAACTCCGATCAGGTGCGGTTTCACGTACAATCACTGGTGAATGTCACCAATGATAATACCCCTAATCACAGCCCGGTCAATTATGAACCCATGGCAGTAGACAACGCTATGGAAAGCCGGTTGTTTCAGCACACCCCAAATGCCTTTGACCAGGATGGTGACAGTATTGCCTACCATTTAGTTGCGCCCAATCAGGATATAGACACTGAGTTGCCGAATTACGAAGATCAACTTGCAGCGGTGAGTCTTGATCCAATAACGGGAGTGTTCAACTTCCAAAGTGATCAACCCGGGGAGTATGTTTTTGCTATTCAGGTCCGGACTTACCGAAACGACACCCTTCAGGATGTTGTTGTCCGGGATATGTTGATTTTCTGTAGTCCGGGAGCGTTATTGCCCCCCATTCTAAGCCTGAGCCAGCTTGCTACCGAACGGGAAGTGCTGGTGGGGGATACCGTCATCATTGATGCGGCTGCACTCAGCGAACCTTTTGGCGAGCCCCTGCAACTCACCTGCACTGGCGGCTTATTGGAGTACTTTGGGAACCCGGCTACTTTTGACTCTCTTCCCGCTGCGCCTTTGGCAGAGGCTACTTTCCAGTGGGTTGTGGAACCGGAAGATTTCCGGGATGCCCCCTATCAGATCGTGTTTAAAGCACGGGATGATGGGAATATTTTTGGGCTGTCAACCCTCATTCCTGTCCGTTTCCGGGTAGTGGAAGCACTTACTTCAACGGATGTATTCAATGGAAGAACGGACTGGAAACTTTTCCCCAATCCGGCAACAGGAAGCCTTCAAATCTCCAGGTCTGAGTATTCCGGACCCGTGGGCTACGAAATCCGGGCCGCTTCCGGTCAATTACTACTGTCGGGTAGATTGCAGCAGTCCGGCAATCGGGTTGATATCAGCAGTCTGCCAAAAGGCTGGTACGTACTATCGGTGCTTTTGCCCGATGGGCAGCAACGTCCACTGCCATTCATAAAGCAGTAATTTGTCCGCGAATCTATTTGCCGAAGAGCAATGAATGGGGGCTTTAGATAGCTTAGTCTTTATGAAGCTGCCGCTGGATAAATCCTTTCGGGCAATGCGCACAGCCTGGTGTTTATCAGATCTGGCGATTAGGGGCGCAGGGTCATCGGGTGTGCATAACAAATTGCACCACTTGAATAGCCTGGCAGCATTCGTGGATAAGCTGGAGCAGAGCGGGAAGCTCTACCCCAGCAGCTACCGCGCTTAAATGCAGAGTGTTGCACTTCTGGTATTGATAGCAGGTAGTCACTTTCTGTTTTGTGCAATTTGTTATACACACGTCATCGGGTGCACCGCTTCATTGTCGCCGGAAAGTAGTTATATTGCCCGTTCAAAAACAACATATGGCTTCGGCAATTTCAGAGTTGGCAGACTTCGCCGTACAGACAGACATCACGGTGCAATGGGGGGAGATGGACGCGGCTTATCATGTCAACAACGTGGTCTACCTGCGTTGGTTTGAGCACGCGCGGGTGATTTACCTAGACCGTCTGGAGTACCCGGTCGTACTCGAGCAGGAAGGGCTGCCCGGGGTCATCCTGGGCAAGCAGGACTGCAAGTACCTCTTTCCGGTGCGCTATCCGGATACGATTACGCTGGGGATCAAGGTCACGGAAATGGGCGCGGACCGGTTTGTCATGCATTGCAAAATGTACAGTCAGCAGCATCAACGCCTCGTTGCTATTGCAAACGCGACGATCGTGACCTACGACTATCAAAAACAGTGTAAAGCACCAATACCGGAGATGTTACGGCAAAGGGTGCAGGCTATAGAACAACAAGTATGAAAACGACACCGATTCTCATCGTAGGAGCGGGTCCGGCGGGGTTGGCTATGGCCGGGCGGTTGCGCCACCGGGGGCTCGAATTTGAAATCATTGAGCAGAGTCATGAAGTAGGGCATGCCTGGCACCACCACTACGAGCGGGTGCACCTGCACACGGTTAAGGAGTACTCTCACTTGCCCTACCTGCCTTTCCCTGAAGATTACCCGCAGTACGTATCCCGGCAGCAACTGGTCGATTACCTGGAGGGCTACGCGGAGCATTTCCGTATTCAGCCCCACTTCGGGCACAGCCTGGAGCGCGTTGCCCGGGAAGGCGCAGACTGGGTGGCTACCTGTAGCAACGGGCTGTCATTCAAAGCCCGTCAGGTTATATTCGCAACCGGGGTCAACCGCATTCCCAATATCCCCCTCTTTGCGGATCAGGAAGACTTTTCCGGCACCGTGCTGCATAGCCGGGATTATCGCAACGCAGCACCCTATCAGGGCGAAACGGTGCTGGTGGTCGGCATGGGCAATACGGGTGCAGAGATTGCCCTTGACCTTAGCGAAGCTAGCATTCCTACTTTGCTGTCGGTACGGGGGGCAGTGAATGTTGTGCCCCGTGATTTCCTGGGGCGGGCTACGCAAAAAACGGCTTTTGCGCTGGCCAGGTTGCCCCGTCCTATTGGCGACTGGATCGGTCAACAGGTGCAGGGGTTGGCATTTGGCAATCTGCGCCCTTACGGCCTAAAGCCTTCACCGGTGCCGCCCGCTCGTCAGCTCCGGGAAACCGGCAAAACGCCCGTGATTGATGTAGGGACCGTAGCCGCCATAAAAGCCGGGAAAATCAAGGTGGTGCCGGCGCTGAAAGCCTTTACTCCTGATGGAGCGATCTTTGAGGATGGCAGTGAGCACCACTTTAGCACCGTCATCCTGGCCACGGGTTATTACGCCCGTCTTGAGGCTTTTCTACCGCATAGCGACAAGTTGTTCAATGCAGACCATTTGCCCAAAAGCTGTATTGGGGAAGGGCCGCACGAAGGCTTGTACTTTCTGGGTTTTGACAATTATCAGCCCGGAGGCATACTGGGGGTCGTGTACCGGGATTCGGAACGGATTGCAGAGGCGCTTGCGGATTATTTCGGAAGGGGCTAAATGTAGAAGTTTAGCCTGATAAGGTGCTCACCCTTTGGGTTTTAGCTCCTCGTCCATTCGCCAGTAGTCCATATGGGTTGTGATAGGCGTCGTCTACCTGCCAAAGGAGCGTTCTCCTGACTCTGGATCGCATCAGGGAGAGGTCCACATTCCGCACCTGACGGTGTGGGCAGGGACTTCGGATCTTCGGGTTACCCACCTGTAGCCCTAACGGAGCAGAGGGGACTGTGCTGGTCCTTGCTCAGGCGCTGGGCTGAGCGCTAAAGGGCGTTGAGCCGTACCTTCCGCATCATAAAAGCATAAGGCACCGGTCAAGCCCCTGAAGTCCCGCCATGGACTGTATGTGGGTAATCTTCAATTAGGTCAGGTTTCCCCGCGCCGTAGGTGCGGAATGTGCTTGTTTCTAATGTATTGAGTGTCTTCCCGGCCAACTGTTAGCAGCACAGTTACTGCATTCCGTTGTGTAAGACTTTTAGGGTGAATGGCCCCTCTGTTGACTCCACCCGGAGCAAGTATAAGCCGGAAGGGTGGGCGCTCATGTCAATAGCAACCTGAGAGCCGCGGATGGCCTGTTGATGAACCACCTGCCCGTTGGAATGGAACAGCTGCAATACCGCCTGAGGAGGAAGCCCCTGAAGGTGGAGCGTGTGGTCTACCGGATTGGGGAAAGCCCGGATGTTATTGGCCAGGCCGGCATCCGCTACATCTGAAATCAAGTCCCTGTAGCCCAGGAAAAACAAAGCACCAGCTATCGTAGCAGGTTGCACACAAGCTGTATGGTTGAGCGTAGCCCCGGCGTCAATGGCCATCACATCCGCAGCTCCGTTGGCATTCATGACCGAATCGGCCAGAATACTATTGGTAAAAGCCACCTGATCATCGGCAGTGCAGTAATATAACCGGGTAGGAGACTGCGGTGTCCAGTCGTAGACATCATTATCCGCCAGCGCCTGTATGATTGGGTGATTGGGGTCACCGGATTCCACTGCCGTCAGGAGGCTATCCTGAAGCATGTACCGGGAAATAGGTGCCCCTTCGTTAGCGGTCAGCAGATCGATAAGCGTATTGTTCAATGTTCCCAGCGTAATAGCCCCATCGTAGAACTCCTGAATAGGTGCTGCGTAGGGATTTTTGAAATACGCTTCAACGCTGTCGAAAAGGCCATAAGCTTCGTTGTACGACAAGGCGGTATAAGCGAGGTACCCCTGATAGAAGTAAGGCTCTTCGCTCAGCAAGGCCGCACGCGTAACTCCTGAGATGCTATACGGCCCAGACATAGGGGCAGAAGCAGTCACGGTAAAGTCATCGGCGTAATTAGCTTCCAGCTCCCGGTGTACAGCAGCCGCGCCGTGCCCACCCTGCGAATAGCCTGTAATAAACAGCTGTTCGTTGATGGCCGGCCCTTCTGCTTCGCAGAAAGCTTTGGCTGCGAAGAGCATATCAATGCCCGCTGATGCTTCGGTATCCGCATGGACATAGGGGTGGAAGCCTCTGGATTCGCCCAGCCCCAGGAAGTCCGGCGCAGCGGTGACGAAGCCCAGTCCGCCCCAGACCGCTGCCAGTTCCCAGCCGCCAGATAAATTAGAGGGCACATCCTGCTTGCTGTCTACGGTGCCATGCATGTAGCAAAGCAGCGGGTATTGGAATTCAGCTTCCCGGACCGGCAGTACCAGTAGCCCGGAGGCGGTATCGGGCACCCCGTTGATATCCGGAGTGGTATACCGTATTTTGTAGTACTCGATGCCGTTTTGCATCAGGAATCCGTACTCGGCCTGCATTTGTTCTAGGCTTTGGCTGCCTTTGAATTCATAGTCGACGAGGTCTTGAGCCAACGCGGCCTGACTAATGAGGAGAAGGGCGCTGAAGGAAAGGTATTTCAGGTAGTGGTTGAAGGTGTCCATACAGATTGATTTTTAGGTGATATTTCTGATTGGATCAAAGTACCACTTTTTTGATAATTAGGGCACAGGCCCATGATGAAAGTTTTAAAAATGCATTTTTTGATACAAAAAATATATTTTTGACTTAAAGCAATCTCTGTATGCTTCAACAACCCCAAGTAGATCAACCAGATGACCGGTATTTTCAACAGGTAATGAGCAATCCGGAAGTTGTCAAAGGCTATATCAAGTTTTTTTATCCTGATATAGCTTCGATTACCGATCTGGATACGCTTTATCCTCAAAAAGTTAAATTATTAAGCCCGCATTTAAAGCTTTTTAGTACGGATGTAATCTACCGGTGCAAGCTCTAAGACGGACTATTCAAAAAACAGGGCCTTCAACCGGTGATGGTTGAAGGCCCTGCATTTTTGAGACCATTCAAGGTTTAAGCCGCCAACTGCCGGTCGTAGGCACCAGTGCCCAGCTTATGCAGCATGGTAAAATGGCTGCGCAGGGCTGCAAAAAACGTAGGGTGCTCATAATAAGGCACACCGTATTCCTTTGCAGTAGCCTTCACTATAGGGGCAATATCCGGATAGTGGACATGGCAGATATTCGGGAAAAGGTGATGCTCAACCTGATAGTTGAGGCCACCGATGAACCAGCTGAAGAAGTGCCGCCCTTCTGCGAAATTAGCGGTTGTTTTAAGTTGGTGTACCGCCCAGCTGTTTTGTACGCTACCACTCTCATCGATCTTGAAGAAGTGGGTCTCCTCCAGTACGTGTGCAGACTGGAAGACAAAGGCCAGGAACAGCCCACAAGCGAAGTGCATCATCAGGAAGCACAGTAAGGTTTGCCACCAAACCAGGGGAAGGATCATGATAGGTAACACGAGTGTAATGATCACATAGGCTATTTTGGTAAGTACCACGTAGGTCATTGCCCGGCCAAAGGTCAGTCCCTGTGCCTTGAGCAGCCCCCGTTTGTGGTAGTCGACGGTCTGTATAAAGTCCTTGGCCACCAGCCAGAAGATGGTCATCATGCCGTACAGTAAGGGGGCGTAGAAGATTTGGTAACGGAAGGCCGGCTTGCGTTCCTGATCAGGAGAAAACCGCATGATGCCTTTGTCGATATCTTCGTCATGCTCGTGTACGTTGGTGTAGGAATGGTGCAGGACGTTATGCTGAATACGCCAGTTGATGTGGTAGCCTCCTACGAGATTGATTACACTGCCCAGCGCGTCATTGACACGCGGGTTGGAAGAGTAGGCTCCGTGGTTGGCATCGTGCATAACCGAGAAGCCAATCCCCGACATGCCCAGGGACATGAGCGCCCACATCAGTACGATGGCCCAAGTGGCCTGTACCACGCCCGAAAGCATAAGCATTAAGGGGATGATATACAAGGAAATCATAAATACCGTCTTGAAAACCATTTGGTTATTGGCGTATTTGGTAATGCCCTTGTCTGTAAAATGCTGATTGACGCGCTTGCGCAGTTCCTGAAAAAATTCAGGCTGATCGTCTTTGTTGAAACGAACAGTAGATGAAGTTGCCATGGTTTCGTTATTGTTTGATGATATTTAATCAATGAAGATAGGACAGTTGTCGATAGAATTCGAAAGATTGTCTAAAAATCTTTGTGATAGGGTGGAAGATTGACGAAAATAAGACATGTATGTTTTACGAGATGCTATGCCAGCATCCCAAAACGCTCTTAACGTCAGTTTGTGATGTATTTAAACCCGTAAACTTTGCTACTGTTGGGGCTGATTGGTGAGGTGATTAGTGCTTTGTCAAATATGAAAAGCCGGGGATTTGGAGATGAGCATAAGGAACACCTTCTATCGGTTGGGATGACACGCGACTTCTCCGAAGCCAACTTCCCGTGTTGTTGCCAGGATTATAAATGTGTAACTTCTCCGATGTATCTCAGTATCTCTACAAATCAAACATCCTTAGAACCGTAATGTTCCTGAATTATAAACAAAACAAAAATCATGCGATTACTCCTTTCCCTTCTTATCAACGGATTTTTAGTTTATCTGTGTGCTGAAATCCTGTCCGGCGTTAGTATTGATGGGTACCTGAACGCTGTGCTTGTAGCTTTACTGCTCGGCATGGTCAACTTTTTTGTCAGGCCGGTCCTGACCCTGCTCACCCTGCCCATCACCATTCTCACCCTTGGGCTTTTCCTGCTGGTGATCAATGGCGCTATGGTGCTGCTGGTGGACTGGATGCTGGACGGCTTCTACGTTGACGGCTGGATTTGGGCCATCTTTTTTGCGATCGTGATGGCTATCTTCAACCTGTTTGTAGGGCAGTTTACGGTGCAGGAAAAAGAAAAGTAATTGGTTTTTCACCGGAATCGGGTTAACTTATAGACCATAAAATATCCATTATGAAAGCAAATATCATTTCTCTGGCTTTACTGTTCTGGGCGGGTCTCGGCTGCGCACAGTCCGAGCAATACTGCAATACCGATTTTGGGTTTTGCCTGGAATATCCGGCTCAGTTTTCTATGCTGACGGCAAAGGGGGCTGCCGACGAACCTGCGCTATTTGTTGCCGATCAGGGGCAAACGAAAATCGAGATAGCAGGTTATGCCAATGCGGACAACTGGAGCCTTGAGGATATTTACTACATGAACTTTGAGGACGACCTGCGGCAAAACCCTGATCTGAATATTATCGAAGAAAAATTCGGTGAAGATCAATTTGAGGTTTTGTATGAGGAAAACGATCAGCTTCACTACTTCCGGGTACAACAACGGCCCGGTCAGTACATCAAGCTTTCCGTCAGGTTGCCTGCTTCACGGCGGTCGGAACTGCCTGAACTGAGTGCTCAATTGTCTGTTCAGATTCCCAATCCTTAAGCCATGGAGGACTTGCTCACCGGTTACCTCCTGCCCATCGCGCTAATGCTTGTCATCTGGCTGGTACTCATGAATATGGGCAAACGCAAGCGCCGGGATCAAAGAGACCGGAGGCGTTTTTAAATTAATCACTGCGCCGCCTGCTCCGCTTGGGCTCTTTGATCACATAGCGCACCATGAGGCTGGCGGACACATTGGTGACCGGCAGATCGTACTTTCGGTTGGCTCGCCGCTGCTGTTCCGGGAGCGAGGGGTCCTCGATTTCTATTGTGCCCAAGTCTGCAATCAGAAAGTTAGGGATGACCTTCGCGTCAATCATCAGGCGTTTGGTGGGCTGAAAGGACAAGACAGGAATCAGGCTAAGGTCGATGGTAAACATGTGCCCTCTGGTACTTAAAGGCCCAGGGCCCAGAGATATTGTACGATGGGCGTAGAAAGTCGATTCGAGCCCGGCGGATAGTCCAAACCGGAAATTAGGGTAGTCTCTCCGGCGTTCTCCGAAGTATTTACCTACTTCATATCGGACCCCGACAGCACCGCTGCGCTCTTCAATACCCTGGCTATGGGTAGGGACTTCGTTGCCTTCATCATCAATAACCGATACCAGAAATTGATGAGAGGATTGGGTTAGTGACAGCCTGGTTAGCGAGAAATCTTGAAACAGACCGTTCTCATTCCAAATTTGAAAGCTGGCTCCCAATCCAATCAGGTTGCTTGGTGGGTGGTAGGTACCGTTTTCCACAAACTCATAGGAATTGCCCTCTACAAGGACAAAGGTGCCTGAATTTCTCGTAATGAAATTCAATATCGTATACTCAAACTCCTTTATGTAACTCTTTCGGTAGCTGTAGGGCCTCAAAGGAGGGGTGTAGTTGAAGTTGGTGGATACCGTGAGGGTGTTGCCACCCCGCCGCTGTGCCTGACTATTTAGCGGCATCAGGCAAATGCCCAAAAGTAGAAGTACAGGAATAAGGTGTTTGACAGAGAAAGCACTCGAATAACAGAGGTTCATGATTTTAATGTTCTTGGTTTGCAGAGATATCGACAAAGATAGAATCTTTGGGCCAACCATTTTTCCGAAATCCCGTTTGGTTTTTATCCAGTTGACCTTCAACCGCTTACCTATGAAAATGCCAGCCTTGTTTTCTGCACTCCTGTTGACCGTAAGCCTAATGGCGCAGCGTCCGGTCATTGATGATTTTACCATCAGTGGGGACACTTACCGCACCGACAATGATTGCTTTCGTCTCACCGAGGAGCGCGACTATTCTTCCGGCTCCATTTGGTACCGCCGCCCCATCAGCCTGGACGAGCCTTTTTCCATAGAGCTGAGTGTCTACCTGGGCTGCAAGGATGAATCCGGTGCAGACGGTATGGTCTTCATTTTCGCGCCAAGCGCCAACCTGACGGGCTGGAGAGGGGAGGGGATCGGCTTCGCGGGGCTGCGCCCTTCGATCGGCATTGAAATCGATACCTGGCTAAACGAGCACCTGCTGGACCCGGCTGAAGACCACGTCGCCATAATGGTGAATGGCAGGGTCGGGCATTACAACAACCTGGCGGGCCCAACGCCTATCCTCAATATCGAAGACTGCCAACAGCACAAACTGGCAGTAAGGTGGTCCGCCAAAAAACAACGACTATCGGTGGAGATCGACCGGCGGGAGGTGATTGCTGCGGAAGTGGATTTGAAAAATGCGGTTTTTCTGGGTAATGATATCGTATACTGGGGCGTGAGCGCAGCTACAGGGCGTTATAACAATTACCATGAGGTTTGCTTTGACCGGCTCTCCTGGCTGCCAGTGGAAGAGGCAGGGCCGGTGTACCGGGGGAAGTAGCATGAGCTGGAAAGCCCGCATCATTCGATCGCTAACACTTTGAGTTGATCTATCGCTAATGGCTTTTTACCATTGGATTGCCAGAACT
The DNA here is from genome assembly GCF_040219495.1 of Phaeodactylibacter sp. Classification (GTDB taxonomy): domain Bacteria; phylum Bacteroidota; class Bacteroidia; order Chitinophagales; family Saprospiraceae; genus Phaeodactylibacter. The sequence goes on from NZ_JAVJSK010000104.1 coordinate 56,238, forward strand.
GGATTTCCAACTGATCATAGTCCTTATTCGGTACCGGTACATCAAGATAAAGCGTCTTCGTGCTGTTAGGCGGCAGCAGCCGAAACAGGCGCAGGAAGCGTGTCTGTATTTCTTCTTCGCCCTTTTTGAACTTCACCATCAGCTGTGCCATGAGCCAGTACTCCCATTCTTTTTGCTGGCAGCGGAAGTCTCCTTCCACTCTTATCCAGGGGGTAGTGATTTCACTGGCAGGTATGTGAATGGGAGGCGAAAAAGGGGTGTCCTCCGACAGGCAGAAAGAACGGTCGCCTTCTATTGGGGGGATAGGGCAGTCGTGGGCCAGGGAGTCCGATTCGAAGTCCAGGTAGGCGAGCGATTTGATAATATTGGGCGTTCCGGAATAAAGCTCTTTCGTATCCAGCAGCTTGATGGTTTCCCCGGGTACTTCGCTGCGCAGAAAAATGGCTTTTAAGTAAGGCAAGGTCATTTGTTCCGTCACGAATAATCCCCCTTTGTGGGCCTGATGGGTGAGCCAGACGTTGTAATAAATGCAACTGAGGGCAAAGGCTATTATTCCGATTTTTAATGCGCGTTGCTTCCATGCCGATTCTATCAATGCAGCCATTGGGAAGGCCAAGACGGCGTAGGACTGTACCATCGCCCGTTGCCCTAAGCTGCCTCCGTACCACCAGATATCCCATGCAAAGGTGATATAAATGAAAAGACAAGTGAAGATGGCTATTGCGGGGAAAAGCTGTCGTTGTTTGCGCCACAGCGCTATAAAACCGGCTAGCGAAAGGATCATAGCGGGAGCATAAATCAGCCAGCCTCCCTTACCACTAAAAAAGCCCTGCCAGAGGTGCGGGCGCAGCCAGCTGAACCCCTGATCCTGATAGCTGTAGACGAGCCATTCTCCTGCCACATATTTCCAGTAAATCAGTTGAATGCTGCCAAGGATAGCTACGCCTAATGCGGAAAGTAGAATATATTTTGCCCCCCCCCCCCGGATATTCAGGAAAAATTTAATCCGACCAGGCAATGGTTTCCTGCCTTCCAGCCCCCAGAGCAGTGGAATAAGTACCGCAATGATTTCCGTAGGCCGGGTAAGTGCCATTAGCCCAACGGTTGCACCAATGCACCAGGCACGCCAGGAAGCCGGGCGTTCGTAAAACCGGATAGACTGCCAGATCAGAAGGGCATAAAGGGTAAACAGCCAGTTATGAGTCATGGCGTTATCGATGGCGCTGTAATTCAGGTAGTTGGTTGCTGCCACGATCACCACCAAGGTGAGGGCTGTTGCCGTATCGTCAAAGTAATGCAGCAGGCTTTTTCTTACATAAAACAACCCCAGAAAAGCCATTAGCAGGCTGCCAAAACTGATCGCCATCTGATAGGGGCGGGAGAAGCCATCTGCCGGATACCCGGAAAAAGTGGCGATGCTATGGGCAATAGCAAAAAATGGTAAATACTGTAAGGCCATTCCTGCCGAGTACTTCATGACCCGGTTGCCGCTTTCATGATCGTACGCCTGATAGCCCCCGCTTGACATTTCGTATTGCTGCACTATGCTGTCACGGAATTCGACCTTGCGGAGGTCTTTGTAAATGAATAAGGCAGGCAGATAAAAATAATACCCGGAAACATCCCAGCTGATGGTGGCTTCCGTTTTGGTCATCTGCCATTTAGGATAGTAAGCATGGGTACCTAAAATGAATGCGACACAGAAAAGTAAGGCAAAAAAAGAGCGATTTTGGGGCTTCGGAGCGGTCATTTGGCTATAAATTATACTTCAAAATACAATAAATCGCCCGAAAACCGTCCTTCCAGTTGATCTTTTTGCCCTCAGCGTAAGTGCGGCCGTAGTAAGAAATCCCCACCTCGTAAATACGGATGTTCGGAATGCGCGACACTTTGGCGGTGACCTCCGGCTCAAAACCAAAGCGTTGTTCTTTCAATGGGAGACTTTGGATAGTCTCCCGGCGGAACAGCTTGTAGCAGGTCTCCATATCCGTGAGGTTGAGATTGGTCATGGCATTAGAGAGGAAGGTCAGGAATTTATTCCCGATGGAGTGCCAGAAAAACAGGATACGGTGGGGCTTGCCGCCCATGAAACGAGAGCCATACACGACGTCTGCCACCCCGTCCAGCATAGGCTTCAGTAAGATGTTGTACTCTTCCGGGTCATATTCCAGGTCGGCATCCTGAATAATGACATAGTCGCCGGTCGCTTCACGGATGCCGGTATGCAAGGCCGCGCCCTTCCCTTTATTGACCTCATGCTTGTAGTACTGAATGTTAAGGCCGGGCTTTGCCTGCCGGTATTTTTCCACCGCTGCTTCTGTATCATCGGTTGAGCAATCGTTAACGATGATGACTTCTTTTTGCAAACCGGCACTCAGCTCAACGGCACCAACCTTATCGAGGATGAGGTGGATGGTCCGCCCTTCATTGTAGGCCGGGATGACGATAGACAGGGTCTTGCTCATGCGCGTGGTTTGTATGTCGCTTTTGGTTTGTTGCTTCGAAAAGACAAAGGTAAAAAAGAGATTTGCATGTTATCCCGACTATTGCGCCCTAACTTTTGTATTGGCATTTTACCAGGGCAGGCTCAACCCAGCCCCTTCCCCCGCTCGTACATTTGCCAGTCCGACCGTTTGGCCTCGAAAGCGGCGACCAAATAGTTGATACCTGCCTCCAGGTCTATATCCCCGCAGGTGAAAAGATCCACAGCAGCGTAGCCATGTTCCGGCCAGGTGTGCAGGGTCAGGTGGCTCTCCTGTATGATGACCACCCCCGAGATGCCGTAGGGCGAAAACTGGTGGAAGTTAGACATGACGACTGTTGCGCCCATCTTTTCGGCTGCCGTTTTCAGGTAGGCTTCCAATTGGGTGCCCGCCTTGAGGAGGCTGTTCGGGCATTGGTAGAGCTCTAAAAGCACATGCCGGCCCAAAGCCTGCTTAACGGGTATATGTACGGGGCGGGTCATAAAGCAGTAAGGTTTGGGTACTCCATAGGAACAAATCAGGCTTTGACATAATGGCCCACAAATTCTGCATCATCATCCACGATCAGGCCATCCTGACGGCGGAAGCAAAGCGCGCAGGCTTCACCACTTGCGATATACACACTGGGCTGATACCGGTCGCCATCGCTATCGATGTTAAAAGGGGCCAGTTCCTGGTAAATACGGGGGAAATCGCCGTAATCCCCTTCGTTTTCAGCAATGGGTTGGGCACTGCCGTCGAACAGGCGTACATTATCACCGGTCCTGCCGTACATCGGCTTTTCGGCGTAGCGATGGCCGGGGAAGGCTGCGGCAGACCGGCTGGCTTTCAGCAGGGCCGGGTGTTGAATGCCCAGCTCGTGCAGCATCGGCAACAGGGCTTTAGACTGCAGCAGCATACTGTAAGCCGGGTTGAGGATCACGCAGAGGTCGCGCTTGATAACTTGCGTCAGCAGGCGCATCAGCTCGGGCTCTTCGTAAGCGATAAACTCCCAGGGCGCCATTTTAAAAACAAAATCATAACGGAGGAATTCCTCCGGCTCAATTTCCAGAAAAATTCCTTCTTCCTCTGAAAAGATGACTTCTTCCATAGGAGCCCGGTGCACTTCTTCAAACCCGGCCTGTTTGGCGGCCATTTCGATGACATCCAGGTTTAGCCAGTCTTCCTCGTGCCCCAAACCGATCAGCAGCAAGGTGGCGGGGCGGTTGGGGTAGCGCTGCAGTATCTGTTTCAATCCTTTGACGAGCCCGGTGCGCAGGTGGTTCCACTGCCGGGCGTTCTTGCGCTCGCGACGGGGCAGGGCATCCAGCATCATGGGCTGTACGCTGAGGGTCTCAGGCATGAGCGAAAGCGTATCCCCGTTGAACTCCAGCATCTTCAGCGGGACTTCGTCCAGCCCACCTGCAAAGTCGAAGCGGCCGACGAGGTGGTTGCCCCATTCCCGTCTCAGGGAGTGGTCAACGGCTTCCACGGCATTGACCGGGATGCCCGCCGCCTCCCAAAGTTCCTGTTCTCCGACCTTTCGGGCAGCCAGTAGCAGGCGCTCGTACAGCTCACTGGCCGCCTGACTGAAGGTGGAGATTTCGCGGTCGGCCAGCCCGAGCAGTTCCGGGGCAAAGTAGTCGTGGTTATCGCCTTCGATAAACCACTCCAGGCCTTGCTTACGGAGCTGCCTGGGCGAAAGCCGTCCAATATCGGTTAGCCGGTTATCCAACATGATAAAGGGTTGATCCGGACCCATACCCTGATTTGCCAGTGGCAGGGCGGGTTACGGTGGTTCGGCGGAGACTGCTTTTCATGCGCTGCCCCGCGCCATCAGGCACCCGGTTGTAAGTGTTTTTGTCGACGTAGGGCGAGCTGTTCGGGCAGAAGGAGCCCATCAGCCCAAAGGATGCTATCTGCAGGGCCGAACGGCGGCGGTACTCAGTGGTGGTGGTGTCCTTAACGAGTTGCACCTCTTCCAGTGTGAAGGTCTCAATGCTACTGTGGAGGTACTTCGCCACCATTTGCTCGTCTTCAATACGGAACTGAACCCTTTGTACTTCTTTTACGGTGGTAATGAGGCCTTCTGTTGGGATAGATACCTCTTCGGTTACGGTCTCGGGTTCGTCATTGCTGCACAAATTGAAGCCAATGACGATCAGAGCGATCGCGCGGTAAATAATCCATTTAGGTTTCATGAAAACAGTGATTTCGTTTTAAAGTAGAGCTTATGAATGAAATTATCCGCCGGAGGAACGGGTGGAGCGGCTACCACCGTAGCCCGATTTGCCTTTGGAAGGGCGGGAAGTCGTTTTTCGTGAGGTGGCATTCCGAAAGCGCGTTCCGGTGGTATTGTTGACCCGCTGGTAGGCAGACTGATTGACATAAGCGCTGGGCCGGGGGCGGAAACCAGACCGGCTTCTGCCCAGCATATAGCCCATCATGCCATAGGAGACGATGCTGAACATAGAACTATGCCGCCGGTAATAATGATGGCGGTTGTGGGTCGTATCCTGACTGGCCTGCGCCATCGTTGTATCGTTCATCATCCGCTCCATCTCGCTCAGCGGGATGGTATCGGTGGTATTGTCTGCATATTTTGCGATGATGGCGCTCGCACTTTTGCTTTCCACCATCTGTTCGTCTTCAATTTTGAATTCGCCTTTGCTGACTTCGCGGACGGTAGTAACGATGCCGGCGTCCTGATCAACGCGTTGAGCGCCGCCGCATGCGGACAGGAAGAAGGCCAGGGCTAATGCACCGGCAAAGGCAGTGGTGTGCTTTCTCATTATTTTAGGTATAGGGTTACGAAATAGGGCATTGCTTTTATACAGAGCCTGTATCTTAGCACGCTGAAAATGATTGCTTCGTTAAAAGTAGAGAAAAGTCTATGCCCTTCCAAAAAAAACGCGCTGAGAAAACCGTCCTGGGGATTGCCATTTTCATTGCCGGGCTGTGTTCCATCATTTACGAACTGTTGATCAGCACCACTTCCTCCTACTTTTTGGGCGACAGTATCACGCAGTTTTCGCTCACCATCGGGTTTTATATGGCCGCCATGGGGCTGGGCTCCTACCTGAGTAAGTGGTTTCCGGAAGAGCGCCTGGCCGCCTGGTTTATTGGTGTGGAAGGCCTGCTCGGGCTGGTGGGCGGGGCGAGCGTGCCGCTACTGTATTTTTTCTTTGCCCGGGTTTCGCCGGAGGCCTATCAGGGGCTGGTCATCGGGCTTACGGTGGTCATTGGGGTACTGACCGGCTTTGAAATCCCCCTGCTGGCCCGCATTATGAAAAAGTTTTACCCGCTGCGGGAGAATCTGGCCAATGTGATGTCGCTGGATTACTTCGGGGCTTTACTGGCGACGCTGTTGTTCCCGTTCCTGCTGCTGCCGTTTTTCGGGCTGTTCCGGAGCTCCGTGTTTTTCGGGCTGGTCAATGTGAGCCTGGGCGTTTTTATACTGCTCTATTTTGCGGGCCGCTTGCCCCGGTCGCTGGTCCGTGGTATGCTTGGCATAACCTTCGGCATCAGCCTGGTTTTCGGCATCCTGCTTTACCAGGCACAACCCCTGCTGGAAGACTGGGACAGCCGTTCCTACCCGCACCGTATCGTGTACAGCGAGCGCACGCCCTACCAACAGTTGACGGTGACCAAAAACCGGTCGGATGTGCGCCTGTACATCAACCGGGTTATTCAGTTTTCCTCTACGGATGAGTACCGCTACCACGAGTCCCTGGGGATTGTCCCCCTGGAGTCCGCGCCTTATAAAGAAAAGGTGCTGATCCTGGGTGGGGGAGAAGGGCTGCTGGCCCGGGAAGTGCTGAAGAGCCCCGAAGTGAAGCAGATTACTATCGTTGACCTCGACTCTGCGGTCTTCCGACTCGGCCGGGAGCAGCCCTATATCCGGCAGCTCAATGAGGGCGCACTGGACGACCCCAGGGTGCGGACGATTGCGCAGGATGCCAGCCGGTTTCTGGCAGAAACAGAAGACTACTACGATCTGATCCTGGTAGACTTGCCCGACCCCTCCAACGAGGCCGTGGCCCGCCTCTACAGCACCTGGTTTTTCGGTATGGCCCGCAACCGCCTTACGGCAAATGGGGTGTTAGCCACGCAAGCGACGAGCCCTTTCCATACCCGAGATGCCTTCTGGTGTATCGTGGAGACCCTAAAGGTGACCGGCTTCCGGCACGTACTGCCCTACCACACCTACGTACCCTCCTTTGGCGACTGGGGCTTTGTGCTCGCCGGGGCGCAGCCGCTTGCCATTACGCCTTTCAGTACCGGCCTGCCCGTGCGTTATCTGGACGGGGAGGTAGTGGAAGCCATGCTTCATTTCCCCGACGATTCCGCCCGCCCTTCCGGCCTGGAGCCCAACCGCCTGGACCAGCCTGCGTTGCTGGATTACTACCTGGAGGATTGGGAGAAGTGGAGCCGGGAGGTGGTGGTGGAGTAGTATAGGTTAGGCTTATTTTTCGGCTACTCCCGTCACCCCAAAAGCCCGCTTTTTACGGTTTGTTTTCCTCTACGCTGTACCGGTATTCTCAAAACAGAAACGCAACCGCTCGCCTGTAGCCCCTTTTTAGCCCTAATTCTTTATGCAACCAATAAAATGCTGATAGTCAGGTAGGTATCTAATTTTTTACCGATTCGTTGTATCATAAAAAAAATCTCCGATGCAACGAATTGACAAATCTTTGCAACGAATTGAATAACAATTTCGGAGGGCATGGGGCTAGATTTGTGGGTGAATCAGCTGGTCATTTTGTCGAGGCATATTCAGCCAGATTATTGATCAGGAACGAACAAATTTTAATCTCTCACAAACACTGTTATGAAGCTACTGGAAAGACCTCTGAAACTTAAGATAATGAACAAAATACTACTCTTCGTTTTTACCTTGCTGCTAGCCGGACAAGCGCTTCATGCACAGTGCCCAACCAATAATAGATACTACGTCGATGCTGACGCTACCTCTGGAGCCAATGATGGGACTTCCTGGATGGATGCTTTCACGGATCTGCAGACCGCACTCTTTGAAGCTCGATTTAACTGTATGGCTGTAACTGAAATCTGGGTGGCTGAGGGCACGTACAAACCAACCCCCGGTACTGACCGAAATGCTTCCTTTGTCATGCAGAATGACCTGGCCATCTACGGTGGGTTCGATGGCACAGAGAATATGCTTAGTGATCGGGATTGGGCTGCGAATCCCACTATCCTTAGTGGAGAAATTGGAGGCGGTGGAAATACAGATAACTCCTTACATGTCATTGATAATAGCGGGAATAGTTTATTAAGCACTGCCGTGCTAGATGGCTTTACGGTTACCGGAGGGTACGGAGCTGCTAAAGGAGGGGGGATGTATAATGAGAACAATTCTTCTCCAACCGTTGTCAATTGTATTTTCTCCGCCAACAATGCGACTAATGGCGGAGGAATGGGTAATTTCTCCTTTTCTTCCCCAACGGTTATTAACTGTGTGTTCTCTGGCAACTCAGGGGCTATTGGCGGAGGAATGGGCAATTTTAACTTTTCCTCACCACAAATCATTAATTGTACGTTCTCCGGTAATACAGTTTTTGCAAGTGGTGGAGCGATATACAATGACGATTCTTCCCCAACTGTTACCAACTCCATCCTATGGGGCAACAGCTCAGATATCGTGAATGCTGGTTCAAGCAATCCTGGTGTCACCTATTCCATTATTCAGTCCGGCTACGGTGGAGTGGGGAATATCAGCTTGGACCCTGCCTTCGTTAATCAGCCAGCTGTGGGCCTGGGCAATGGAGGAGACCTGCGTTTACAGCCAAACTCCTGTGCTATTGATAATGGGCTCAATTCCGCTATTCCGGCAGGTACGGTTACCGACCTCAGTAATAATGACCGGATTTTCAACAGCGGCACCGTTGATATGGGCGCATACGAATATCAGGGCAGTTATGTAGGAGTTGTCCCCCCTCCGGTCACAACGGGGAATGGCCTTGATTTTGACGGAAATGATGACCATGTCAAAATATTTTCAGCTTGTGGTGCAAATAACTTCTTCCCAGGTGGCGATGCGATAACGGTAGAGTACTGGTTCAAGGGCAGCAATCCCCAATCAGCTGTGCGCTTCCAGAATGGTGGTGGCTTTATTGTGGCCGGCTGGAATGGTGATACAAACAATCCAATGCAGCATATCCTTTCCAACGATGGAGGTACAAATGGCGTTTCATTGGGTACAGGCTTCGACGACGGCAACTGGCATCATATCGCTTTTACGTGGCAGCGCAATACAGCTAATGGGTTTAAGTCCTACCTGGATGGCGTATTGGTAGAGGAAAGACAATCTTCCGATTCCCCTGTTCCGTCATTTAATTCTGGTTTCTATCTGGGTTCGATATCTGGAACTTCAGAATTTACAACAGGTACACTGGATAAGGTGAAAATCTGGACAGTCGCTCAAACCCAGGCTGAGATTCAACAAAGTATTGCCGGGCAGTTCACTGGTCCTCAACCAGGTTTGCTTCATGCATTTGATTTTGACCATGGCGTGGCCAATGCAAACAATCCGGGCATCGAAGCCGTAGCCAATTTGGCTTTCCCCGACGCACCGGGAGAGTTACAGAATTTTACACTCAACGGTAGCACTTCAAATTGGGTGGAGGGTAAAAACGACTGCCTGGTCGGTAGTGTTCTCTACGTCGATGCCGACGCATCAGGCACAAACGATGGCAGCTCCTGGGCCAACGCCTTTACCGACCTCCAGGATGCCCTCAGTCTGGCAGCTTCCTGCCCCAACGTAGAGCAGATATGGGTGGCGACCGGCACCTATAAGCCCTCCGCATACCCAACACCATGCACTGGCTGTGCAGTCCCAAGAGACTATACCTTCCAGCTTCAAGATGGCATTAGCCTGTACGGCGGCTTCGCCGGCACGGAGACCATGCTTAGCCAGCGGGATA
>NZ_JAVJSK010000105.1:0-18440 GCF_040219495.1 Phaeodactylibacter sp.
TTCTTCCAGCCAGTGAATCTGAAGCTTTTTTTCTTCTCCATCGGCATTCTTAAAGACTACTGTGCTGTTTTGCCTGACCAAATCCAACGGCAGGTAATCTCTCACGATGCCGATCGTCAGGTTTGCCAGTTCACCGTTGGAACTGTTCCCATCAGTGCTCACGGTGTCCTTTTCACAAGCGGCAAGCATCAGTATGGCGAGTGCTGCCAGAAGTGTTATCTTTTTCATGTTTTGTGGGTTTTAAATTAGCAAATTAACCAATAGATACGCACTCTGCATTGATGAAACGACAGCAGGTGCCATCGTCGTAGGAGACTATTAAGTCTGTAAAGTAACAATAGCTATAGCTTCCTGATGGGGTATTCATCAAAGATACACTTATTGTTTCCGGAGGAGCGCCGTTATTTTCACTTTGAAATATTTCGTCAGGATTCCCAGTAAATGAAGGTACAAATCCTGTGGTGTACCATATACCTATTGCGTATTCATATTCTACAGGGCGCCTCAACTGACTATAGTTACCACAGTCTGATAAACAGTCATAATAATCCTGAAAAGGCAATTCATCACAATAACCTAAACAATGGTGATATGAATTAGGATCATTAGGGAACTCATCTGCACAATCTTCGATACAATCATTTTGTATTTCATCAATAACAGTTTCCAGGGGAATCATGCGCTTACAATCCTCCCTGCAGATGCATCTGTTGCGGTTCTCGCCAACTCCAACCCGGCAAGGTTCACAACTTATCCCGGATATGGATAGCGTCGAATTAGCGCTATTCAAATTGGCGGTTAAAAGATTAGGGTATACACTGCACTGGGTGTAACCTTTTTGGGAAGTGGCCAGCAACACGAGACCTACCATGCAAAATCCGCACAAAATCTTTTGGCATGCGAAACGAAGGTAGAGCAAATTCAACAGTGATTTTTTCATACTACATGATATTTTGGTTTGAAATAGCTACGCTTAACGTTTTCATTCAAAACTGACTTTTTTGCACTTCCGGCGCACCGGTGACGGTATTCAATACAACAACAGCGGCCATCACCATTAGGCATAGAACGGCCAGGTACTAATCTGTACACAGGATACATAACCATCTTTTAATGCCGGACTTGTAGCCGGTTAGTCGTGCAAAAACATGAATAAAAAACCTGGTGCAATTAATCGAAATGAACGGAGCGCCCGAACGGCACAGCGTGCTGCAAGCAACACAAATACTGCGAAAAAACTAATTCCCGTTTTATTATGTGCTTTTATATTTTAGCGATGATCAAATTTACCCCCCCCCGCAATATTTCCAAATTTTTGAGCTTTTTTATCAAAAAAAACATTGTAGGAAGCACAAAGCTTGGTGATTCAGGGACGCGGGTTACAATGGGTTTGCTGTGGCTGCGCAGAAGGTGTGGGGCTGTTGAGCACGGCCCGGGGGGAGCGGCTGGTTAACATTTTGTAGGTAGGCTACCTCTGGGCAAGGGCTCCTGTCAGGTCCCGATTTCTACTGGGATCCGGCAGGTTTCCCAGGATGAAGCTGGGGCAGAGCTCCCGGAAAAGCCCGGGCTTAAGCTCTACACCTGCAACACTTTACGGAGACGGACGCAAAGCTTCCCAACCTTTTTCCTATCTTTGCAAACGAACGTTCATTCGTATCGTTATTCATACAAAAGACTGAACAGCAATGCCAAAGTTTCATCCTCTGAAGATACGCGAAGTGCAGCCTGAGACCGAAGAATGTGTGTCTATAGCCTTTGAAGTGCCGGAAGCACTACAGCCGGAGTACGCCTTTCTGCCCGGACAATACCTGACGCTCAAGGCGGAAATCAATGGTGAAGAGGTGCGCCGCTCCTACTCCATTTGCAGCACACCGGCCGAAGGGCTGCGCGTGGCGGTGAAGAAGGTGCCGGAAGGCCGTTTTTCCACCTACGCCAATGAAACGCTGAAGGCTGGCGATGAGCTGGAGGTGATGACACCTATGGGCCGCTTTACCGCTGAGCCAGATCAGGCGAAAGCCAAACACTATGTAGCCTTCGCGGCGGGATCGGGTATTACGCCGGTGATGTCCATTATGAAGACTGTACTGGAGCAGGAGCCACAGAGTATGTTCACCCTTTTCTACGGCAATCGCATGGTGGACAGCATCATCTTCCGGGAAGAAATCGAAGGGCTGAAGAACGAGCACATGGGCCGGCTGCGCATTTACCACGTACTCAGCCGGGAGAAGCTGGGCAGCCCGCTGCTGAGTGGCCGCATCTCTGCCGATAAGTGCGCTACGATTTGCGACAAGCTGATTGATACGGCTGATGTGGATGACTTCTACCTTTGCGGGCCGCTCCCGATGATTGAGGGCATCCGGGAGGTGCTGGAGCAACACGGCGTGGACCGCAAGAAAATCCACTTCGAGCTCTTCAATACCGGCAATGGAAAAGCGCCTGCCCCCAAAGCCAAAAGCAGTGCAGATCAGCCTAAGGTGGACGCTATGGTCGCCATCACCCTGGACGGCACCACGGTGGAATTCCCCCTCGCTTCCGATGCCGAATCCCTCCTGGACGGTGCGCTGAAAGCGGGTGCCGACCTGCCCTTTGCCTGTAAAGGCGGGGTCTGCAGCACCTGCCGCGCCAAGCTGACCGAAGGGGAAGTGGAAATGGACGTCAACTACGCCCTGGAGCCCGATGAGCTGGCTGCCGGCTACATCCTCACCTGTCAGGCCCACCCCAAAACGGACCGGGTCGCTGTGGATTTTGATAGTTAACTTTGCTGCATGACTACGACAACGAAGAAGACCAAGAAGGAAATCATTCAGGAAGCCGCCGCCCATTTGTTCCGCGACAAGGGCTACTCGGCCACCTCCATGCGTGATCTGGCTGAAGCAGTCAACCTGAAGGCCTCAAGCCTGTACAACCACATTTCCTCCAAGGAAGAAATCCTGCGCAACATCTGCTTTGATAATGCCCACCGCTTTATCTCCGGTATGGAAGAAGTGGAAAAATCCGGTGCAGATGCGCCCGCACAGGTCCGTGCCCTGCTGTCCCTCCACATCCGGACCGCTATGGAAGACGCCACTTCCGTCACCGCTTTCAACGACGAGTGGCGCCACCTCAATGAGCCCTACCTTTCCGAATTCAAAACCCTGCGCAAGGACTACGAGCAGCGTTTCCGCAACATCCTCACAGCAGGTATCAATAGCGGTGCTTTCCGCCCCACAGACACTAACATCATGCTTTTCACCCTGTTCTCTTCCGTGCGCTGGCTCTACGACTGGTTTCAGGACGGCAAATCCCTCTCTGCAGAAGCTGTGGAAGCCGAAGTCATAGAACTCCTCATGGGCGGCCTGCGTTCTTCATAAAAACATCCTTGCTATGAAGCGCCTCCCAGTATACTTTGCCGCACTCGCCCTTATACTATCCGGTTGTACCACCACTGACTCCATAACACAGGCAACTCCCACGCCCATGGATACAGTCAGCCGAACAGCACCTGATTCCATCCTAACCCTGCAAGGTACCACCCAAGACCCCTCCGGAGCCCCCCTCCTTTTCTGCACCATCGCCGCTTACCAAGACAACACCCTCATCAAAGGTACTGAAGCAGACTTCAACGGCTACTACACCATCACCCTGCCTGCCCATACGGAGCTAACCCTCAAAGCCCTCTACGTTGGCCACGAAACCGCAACCTACCAACTCCAGCCCCTACCACCCGGTTCCTACCTTTTAAACGCCTACCTCACGCCCAAAAAACAATTCACCGAAGGCCTCTACTGCCCCAGCTACCGCATCCCCCTCATCGATAGGGACAATACCTCCTCCGGCGCCACCTACCACAGCAGCGACCTCAAACACTCCCCACTCTTCCCCGGCGGCCTCTAGCCCACCCACTGCCGACTGCCGACTGCCAGACTCCCCACTGCAAGACTGCCCACTGCCCCACCGCCCCACTGTCGACTGCAAGACTGCCCACCGCCCCACTGCCGACTGCCAGACTACCCACCGCCCCACTGCCCGACTGCCCACTGCCCCACCGCCCCACTGCCGACTGCAAGACTCCCCACCGCCCCACTGCCGACTGCCCACTGCCAGACTACCCACTGCCCCACCGCCCCACTGCCCACTCCCCGACTACCCACCCCCAACCGCCGACTCCCACCCCCCATTCATCGAACTTATTCCACCCTTCCACCAAAAAACACTACATTCGATTTTGTAAAAATAAAGCCACCACCATGAGCCTACGCGAAAACATCATACTCGCCCTGCGCACCGTCCGGTCCAACTGGCTGCGCGCCATCCTGACCCTGATGATCATTGCCTTCGGCATTATGGCCCTGGTAGGCATTCTCACGGCTATCGACGTAGGCATCAATTCGCTGAGCGACAACCTGTCCAGTCTGGGCGCCAATACTTTTGATATTGAGCCACGGGGCGAAGGCGTACGTGGGCACCGCGGCGGGCGGCGTGAGAAAGTCGGCGAGCCTATCTCCTACGATCAGGCCCTGGCTTTTAAGGACGCCTATGATTTCCCGGCAAGGGTGTCCGTATCCGTGCCCTGTTCCGGTACAGCAACCATCAAGCGGGCCGATGAAAAGACCAACCCCAACGTCGGGCTGTTTGGCATAGATGAGAACTACCTGGAATCCAAAGGATTTACACTCGCAGCGGGCCGGAACTTCACCTACCTGGAATCGCTCCGGGGCGGGTTCATCGCGATCATCGGCGCAGAGATCGTTGATGAGCTCTTCAATGGGCAACCGGAGAAAGCCGTTGGGCAATACGTCCATGCCGGCAACATCAAGCTCAAGGTGGTGGGCGTCATGCAATCCAAAGGCTCAAGTATGGGCGGCAATGAAGACCGCCGCGTGCTCATCCCGCTACAAACCGGTAAGCGCTACTACGGCAGCAGCCGCACCAACTACAGCCTCATGATCGCGGTGAACGATGCCGCACAGATTGATATCGGTACGGATTACGCAACGGGGCTCTTCCGCAACATCCGTGGGTTGGAAGCCGCACAGGACAACGACTTTGAAATTACGAAAAGCGACAGCCTCATCGGGCTCATCCGGGAAAACACCACGTACTTCCGTTGGGCAGCGGTAGGCATCGGGCTCATCACCCTCATCGGGGCTGCCATCGGGCTCATGAATATCATGCTCGTATCGGTAACGGAGCGCACCCGCGAAATCGGGATTTCCAAAGCCATCGGTGCGAAGCGCGGTACCATTCTCACCCAATTTCTGGCTGAAGCCGTGACCATCAGCCTGATTGGCGGGCTGGTCGGAATTGTACTGGGCGTACTGGCCGGCAACGTCGTTGCCATTATTGCCAATGGTAGCTTCCTGTTCCCCTGGGTGTGGGTGATGATCGCGATCGTCACCTGTACCGGTGTGGGCCTGCTGTCAGGGCTATACCCGGCGATGAAGGCAAGCCGTTTAGACCCTATCGAATCGCTGCGGTACGAGTAAAAGACATTACCTTGCGCCCATGAAGCGTGAGTTTCTCCTCAATATCATCTTCCTGCTGGCTGCCAACCTGCTGATCAAGCCATTTTACCTGTTTGGTATTGACCGGACGGTGCAGAATACCGTACCGGAAAGTGAGTACGGGCTGTACTTCGCCCTGTTCAACTTCACGTTCCTGTTCCAGATCGTCAATGACTTTGGCATACAGAATTACAACAACCGGCATATTGCGCAGCACGGGCAGTTGCTCATCAAATACTTCCCCAACTTTATCATCCTGAAAGGCCTGCTCTCCCTGATTTACCTGGCATTAGTCCTGAGTGTTGGCTGGTGGGCAGGGTACACGCTGCCACATTTCAGCCTGTTGTTGTTTATTGCTTTCAACCAGATCCTGTTTTCCCTGGTGCTTTACCTGCGGTCCAATGTATCCGGGCTTGGGCACTACCGGCTGGACAGCCTTTTGTCTGTAACGGACCGGCTCCTGCTAATCGTCATCTGCAGCTTCTTGCTTTGGGGGGATTTGATGCCCGCTCCGTTCCGGATTGAGTGGTTCGTCTGGGCACAAACCGCCTCTCTGAGCATTACCGCCCTCCTGTCGCTGGGCATTGTTTCCCGAAAGTTGCCCCGTTTCCGGTTCAGGGTCCACACCGCTTTTTTATGGTACCTGCTGCGCGAAAGTGCGCCCTATGCCCTCAGTATCTTCCTGATGTCTGCGTACTACCGGCTCGATGGCATCATGATTGAGCAATTGCTCCCTGACGGGCCACGGGAAGCGGGCCTTTATGCGTCTGCCTACCGCCTGTATGAAGCGGCCAATATGGTAGGTTTCCTCTTTGCAGGGTTGCTACTGCCTATTTTCTCGCGCATGTTGGCAGGAAAGGAAGCGATTGCACCACTGGCCTGCTTCAGCTTCAAATTGATCACCCTCAGTGGTATCATCCTTTTGGTTGGCGTTGGGTTTTACAGCACAGAGATTATGCAGTTGCTTTACACAAGCGGCTCTGCTTATTCCGGAAAGATCTTGTTGTTCCTTTGCGGCAGCTATCTGGCCGTGGCAGGCACCTACGTATTTGGCACCCTGTTGGTTGCCAGCAATAATACCCGGCAGCTCAACTATGTATTTGGCATTGGGCTGGCGATCAATCTTTCTCTGAACCTGCTCCTGATCCCTACCCTTAAAGCACAGGGGGCCGCGATGGCTACACTGGCTACTCAGGTCTTCATCCTCACCGGAGAGCTATTCGTGGCCCGTCGGCAGCTTCAGCTGAAGGTTCCGGTAAATGTCTGGGGGCAACTGGCAGGCGCTGCGCTATTGTTACTGGCTATGGGCTGGAGCATTCAAATCTGGACCCCACTGGGCTGGCACTGGTCTTTCCTGTCGATCATAGCCCTTGGCGGGCTCATTGCACTCTCGTTTGTGCTGCGCAGCGGACAGGTTATCACCTTACGGGAAGGAAAACCGGCGCAGAAGCCATAGCAGCCTTGCATGATGGCTACTTCAGGAGCGCAAAAACCAGCTTGTACATGGACAATAGCCGGGAGTTTGTACCTTCGCACCCACAAGCATTTGTCGAATTTATGAAGCAGCGTTTACTAGCCGCACTTGACCAGGTAGAGCGGTATGCCAAAGGTACCAAATGGCAGCGCCTGACTGCCGCTCCGGTCCGTTATATCCATGCCATCAGCTTTCGCGAAACCCGGTACCGCTTTTCGCGCACAGAGCAACAGGCTATAGCTCCTGCCTTTTTTGGGAAGACGATGCAGATAGCCCTTCCTGCCGGTACCGATATTTACCTGACGGGCGGGAAGACCCATGACTCAGAAATACGGCTGGCCCGGTTTATGATCCATCAGCTCAGCGCCGGCAATACCTTTGTGGATATCGGTGCCCACTTTGGCTATTTTTCGCTCCTCGCGGCCAGCTTGATCGGTGATACCGGCAAGATATACGCCTTTGAGGCTGCAAAGCGCACCTTTTCTCACCTGGCAGCCAACCTTAACCCGCTTCCAAACAGTCTGGCTATACACGCTGCGGTGAATGCCAACGGGCAACAGGTTACCTTTTTCGAGTTTGACCCGCTGCATTCCGAATTCAACTCAACGGATATCAGTCAGTTTGAAGGGCAGCCCTGGTTTGAACGCCACAAGCCTACTGAAGTGAAAGTAGCAGGCTTGCAACTTAGCGCCTTTCTACAGCAGGAAGGTGCTGCCCCGGACCTGATCAAAATTGATGTGGAAGGGGGGGAAGCTGCGGTGATTCAGGGAGCGCTGCCCTGGCTGGAGCAGCACCCGGCAACCGTTGTCATTGAGTACCTCAGCCCGGAGCGCAGCAATCAGCCTCATCAGGAAGCAGCCCGGCTGCTGCTGAGCATCGGCTATACGCCGGCAGTCATTCAAGCGGATGGTTCTCTCCTGCCATTGAAGGATATAGAGCAGTGGTTTGCGCAGCATAACGTGGAGTCAGACAATATCGTTTTTGTGCACCGCAACAAGCAAAAAGCTGGGAATTCGTAGTAAAGAAAGTACTTTTGCACAAATTTTTTTGACCAGTAAAGATTCATGGAACAGAAAGACAACCTTATAGAGGTCCTCCGGACGCTATTTCGATGGAAAAAGCAGATCATCACCGTCTGCCTGATAACTGGAATTGGTGCTGTGGCGATCAGCTTGTTCCTGCCCAACTACTACAAAGGTACAACCGTATTCCTGGCGGTCAGCCCGGATCAGGCCAAACCTGATGCCCTCTTTGGGGACGGGCAGACCAAGACGGCTTACTACGGTAATGAGAATGATATTGACCGCATCCTAACCATCGCTCAATCCGGAATGCTGATCAACTTCCTGGTGGATACTTTCCAGCTTTATGAGCATTATGAAATCAACCCGGACCAGCCCAAAGCCCAATTCAAAGTCAGGGATAAGTTTTTAGGGATGTACGAGGTAGAAAAGACCAAACGGGACGCTATTGAGCTCAGTGTGGAAGATAAAGACCGGGAGCTGGCAGCAGTCATTTCGAATACCGCAAGACGCAGAATCAGTGAGATGGCACGACAACTGATCAGAGATGGACAGCAGCGCACCATTCAATCGTACCAAAGCAACATCGAAAATAAAGAAGCGCAACTGCGGTCGCTCAGCGATAGCCTGATAACCAAACGGCGCCGATACGGCATTTACAATATCGACGGGCAGTCTGAGGCGCTAACGGGGCAGGTGTCTGAAGCGGAGTCTAAACTGATTCAGAACCGCGCCCGGCTGAAGGCTTTGGAAGAAACACCGGGCGTACCCCGTGACACCATCGTCCAAATACGTGCCAGTGTGCGGGGACTGGAAGAGTCTTTTGAAAACCTGACGCAACGCATGGACCGCTTCAATGATGGCATGGCGGAAGTAGGCACGCTCAATCGTCAATACCTCGAAGCCAATGCTACGCTGAGCGAAGATAAAGAACGATTGAAGCAAACCCTGTCCGTCTACAACTCTAACATCCCTTCTGTGGTAGTCGTAGAAGAGGCCGAAACGCCGCTCATCAAGTCGCGCCCTAAGCGGAGCCTTATTGTAATGGCCGCGGTAGCCATTGCCTTTTTGTTTTCGGTTATTGGAGTCCTGATTCTGGATACCTACCGTGATGTCGACTGGAAATCCATATACAAAGGGGTATAAGTGAAGGCAAGAGACGAACATAGCAACGCGCTGTCCGGTGGCTGGCGGCAATGGTGGCAGCAGCAGGATCAAACTCAGCGCTTCTTCATGGCCTACGGTGCCCTGATTGCCGGCTCTGTTTTTGCTGCTATCGCCGGGTCGTGGTATTTCCTGGCTGCTGTGCCGGCGCTCCTGGTTGTGGTATTCCTGACCGTGGTAGATATTCGCGCTGTTTTCACGCTTTTGCTGATCTGTATCCCACTTTCAACCGAATTGCAATTGCCCAACGGGCTTGGGCTGGACCTACCCACGGAGCCTTTAATGATCGGCTTGATGCTGGCAGGCTTCCTGCTGCTGATCCGCAAAGGCCCAAAACTGGACAAAGGCCCGTTGCTGCACCCTATTTCACTCCTCCTCCTGCTCCATATTGGATGGATCGCCATCAGTGCTTTTTTGTCTCATCAACCGGTGGTCTCTTTTAAGTTTTTGGCAGGAAAGATCTGGTATATTGCGCCTTTCTTCTTCCTCGGCAGCCGGATGCTCAAAACTGAGCAGGACATCAAGCGGTTCTTCTGGGCGGTGTTCCTGCCCTTGTTGCTGACTATTTTTATTGTCACGGCCAGGCACGCCACTCAGGGGTTCACCTTTGCAGAAATCCACTGGGTGCTGACCCCTTTCTACCGCAACCACGTGGCTTACGCGGCCATCATTGTGCTCTTCACTCCCTTCGTCTGGTTTGTGCGGCAGTGGTACCCCAAAGGAAGCCTGGAGCGGTGGACAATCACCCTCAGCCTGCCCGTACTGCTCATCGCCATACAGCTTTCCTATACCCGGGCAGCCTATGTAGCTGTTGTTGTTGCTATCGGCGCTTACTATGTCCTGAAATGGCGGCTGACCAAGTGGGCGCTTGCCCTTGCGGTAGCGGGAAGCATTGCTGGCCTGGCTTATATGGTTATGGACAACCGCTACCTGGACTATGCGCCAAACTACGAGACTACCGTCACCCACAAGGACTTTAACAACCTGCTACAGGCGACTTATGAGCTGGAAGATATTTCGACGATGGAGCGCTTGTACCGCTGGGTCGCCGGCTTCAATATGACGGCAGCTGAGCCCATCTTTGGCTTTGGCCCCGGTAACTTCTACTTTTTTTACAAATCCTATACCGTTACCAGCTTTACCACCTATGTGAGCGACAACCCGGAGCAGTCGGGCATCCACAACTACTACCTGATGACACTGGTAGAACAAGGGATCGTAGGCCTGCTGATTTACCTGGCACTGGTATTTTATGCCCTGATCAGAGGGGAGGCGATCTATGCCAACGCCCATTCTAAGCGCGACAAGCAAATCGCAATGATGGCGATACTCTCTATTATCATCATTTCGGTCATGCAATTGATCAATGATTTGGTGGAGACGGACAAGGTTGGCCCTTTCTTTTTTATGTCACTTGCTATTTTGGTCAATCTTGACCTGAAATACCGGCGTGGCTTAAAGCAAAAACAAGCTTAGAGCGTGTTTGGAGCGGTTTCGTCATAAAAATCAAGGATTTATGGTTCTGGTAAAGTCACTAAATTTAAGTTTAGCGGGCTAAGAGCGTGTTGGGACTTTAGTAATCGGTCTGCAAACTACACTTTTTTGCTTATACTTCGTCCCGAAAATCCTCATTTAGCTAAGGCTAAACTCCGGTTTTCGTGCCTCGTCTAATCAAAAAATTGTTAGTTTTCGACTAGAAGACAAAAGTCCCAACACGCTCTAAATGAAAATTTAGTAAGGAAGTCAGAGCTTGCCCCGCAGCATTGCGGGATCCCCGATATTAGTGGCGCTAAGGTCGGCGGTTCTTTAAAGCCGGATAAAGGAAAAAGCGCTCCTGGAAAACCGACAGGTATTGATTGCTCGTCGCTTAAAACCGGATACTCTTGCCCCAGGCTTCCAGCTCTTCGTGAGTCCACAAGTCCGGAAAGAAAATGATGCGTTGTTTACGAGGCGGCAGGTAGTCCTGCCAATTGGTCCCACCGGTCGCTTCGATTACCTGTGGCTTGGCATCCAGGTAACGTACAGCACTGCGCAGGTGAGAAAGGGGCCAGCGCACCTCTATATTAAAATCGTAATGCCGCAGCAATTGCCGGAGCTCTTCGTCTGCCCGGTCCGCTTCCGGCAGCCGGAGGTAGGTTTGCCACAGGTTGCGGTGGCGCATCTCCTCGCCCAGGTCCTGGAATTCTTCCGCATACTTCTGCTCAAATTGTTTGAGGGTAAGGGTCTTTTTCCCGGTTGCCAGTTCGGTGGCCCCCGATTTCCAATACAGTCTTTCGTACAAATCCGGTACCGGGCTGTCTACCGCAACTTCACCGCGTTTGCTACCGTGTACGAGGCGGTACATGTCGGTGCTCATGAGTTCGATCTTTCGGTACTGTGCAGACTGGAAGCCACTGGCTGGCAGCAGGCTCATCCTGAACTTGAGGAACTCGTCCCGGTCCATGCCTTCCACCATGATCTCAAATGAGCTCACCAGGCTGTCGAAATAACGGTTGACCCGGTTCACCTGCCGCTTAAAGAAATCGAGGCCCGGCTTTTCCGTTTCGACCAGTTGTTCAATCGCCAGAAGGCTGAGCTTAAAGTACAGCTCTGTAATCTGATGGTAAATGATGAAGATTTTCTCATCCGGAAGCGGTGTCTCCGGAGTTTGAAGGCTCAACAGGGTATCGAGGTGGATATAATCCCAATAGGTGAGGTAATCCGCATACAGCAGGCCATCAAGGTAGGACAGCATATCCTGCCCCATGACCGCATATTTGTCTTCCAGTTGTTCGAGGCGTTCCAGGATTTCGTGGGTAAGCTCCATAGAATTGTACTTCAATTTGGTTATCCGCTAAGGCGTAGCCCCAAATATATACAAATCAGCCCAAGGATCAGGCTCCCGCCCATATTTAACAGCGCATAAGCATAATGCCCGCTTTGCAGCAAATTGAAGGACTCGCCGGAGAAAGTGCTAAAAGTGCTGAAGCCACCACAAAAACCGGTCATCAGCAACCACTGCCCTTGCTGACTAATCTGCCCCCGAAGGGTTTGCCCCATCAGATAGCCGAGCAAAATGCAACTGAGCACATTCGCAATCAGCGTGGCGTAGGGGAAATGAGGGCTCCAGATTTGCAGGCTACGAGCCACGCCAAA
Source organism: Phaeodactylibacter sp. (assembly GCF_040219495.1). GTDB lineage: Bacteria > Bacteroidota > Bacteroidia > Chitinophagales > Saprospiraceae > Phaeodactylibacter. Next base: position 12,279 of record NZ_JAVJSK010000105.1, read on the forward strand.
ACGGGCTAAACTTCCCAATCCGCCACCCAGGAATACCCAAAGAACTGCTTGCATGTAGCTAAAAGGCCATTTTCTGAGCCCGGTAGCGCCCCACTGCCCAATGCAGGTAGTAGGTCAATGCACTGGCCAGGCTGATGATTAACAATAAGAGTGCATGGAGGCCCAGTATTCCGTCCAATACGATAACCAAGGTAATGAAAAGTATACTGATACCAGTGAGAATAGTGGTGGTCATGGTATGGCTGAAGCCAAAATCGATGAGCAAATGGTGAATATGCCGGCGGTCGGGGCTAAAAGGAGGCTGCCCCCGGACTATGCGGGTCAGGAAAACACGGACCGTATCAAAAATGGGCAAAATCGCTACACTGATCGCAAAAACGGGGCCGTTATTGATTTTGTAGGGGCTGTTGCCCGGTAATTCGTAATTGATATCGATAAAAGCGATGATGAGGATGGCGCAGGTTATTCCAATCACCAGTGAGCCCGAGTCGCCCATAAAGGTTTTGGCAGGGGTATAATTGAACTTGAGAAAGGCGATACAGGTGCCTACCAGTGCAAAGGACAATACCGAAAGCTCAATACGCCCCGCCCAAAAAAACCATCCGCCCAGAATACCGGCAGCAAGCGTCCCTATGCTACCGGCCAGCCCATTAATGCCATCAATAAGGTTGAACCCATTGATGATCAGCATGAATACTAAAATGGTCAGCACCCTAAAAATATTGACGGGCAGGAAGTCGTGAACGCCAAACAGGCCGTAACAACCTTCCATGAAAATCCCGCCCTGGAAAACAACGATAAGCGCAGCAAAAAACTGAGCGGCAAATTTGATCCGGGGCTGAATGGGGTCCAGGTCATCTTTGAGCCCTACCAGGAACATAAGCAGCAAGGCACACAGGATGTACTGCAGGTTGGCAAAGTTTTGGAAAGGGGTCCACATCAATACCGCGAAGATGGTGCCGCAGAAAATACCGATACCGCCCAGAGCTGGCGTGCTTATGGTATGAGAACTACGCTCGATGGGTTCTTCGCATAAATTGCGGTCGCGGGCAATCTTGATGATATACGGAATGGATAAGTAGGCCATTGCAAAAGCCGTAAGGAAACAAAGCAGCAAGACAAACATCGTGTTGGAGGGTTTTCAAAGGTGAATAGGCCGAAGAAACCAAAATAACAGTATCATCAACCAGGGTAGTATGTTTATCTAGCGAGGTTCAGTAGTGCTTGCCTCCTAAAATTACTCCTTTTTTCGAAAAACAAATAGTCCGCCCACCAAAAACTGGCACATCCGCATCAATAACGGTTAATCTAGTCTCATAACGTACTTTGTAGTCAAAATCTAAGAACAAGAATACCCCATCTTTATTCATCATTTGGCTAGCCGCAACTAAATAAACCGACACTTAACGTAAAAACTAGTTAAATAACTTGTATAACTAAAGATTACGTTATAAATTTGGATTCAAGAACGAGCATTCCTCCACTTTCAACAGCAAAGCAGCATGAAGAAACTAACCAAAGCAGAAGAAGAGATTATGCAGATCATTTGGGAGATCGCCCCCTGTACGGTAAGCGACATTCGCACCTACATGGTGGAAGAGCTGGGGCTGAAAAAGCCCCCCCACAGCACCGTCTCCACGATGGTCCGCATCCTGGATGATAAAAAGGGGTTTTTGAAGCACAAAGCCTACGGCCGCACCTTCGTGTACGAGCCGGCGGTGACCAAGGAAGCTTACAGCCGGCAGTCCGTACAAACACTCGTACAGGACTACTTTGGAGGCTCGATGAACCGACTCGTCTCTTTTTTGGTACAGGAGGAAGACCTCAGCCTGCGGGAGCTCAATGACTTGATGGAGAAACTTGAAGAAGAGTAAAAACAGAATGCCATGCTGACCTATATTTTACAAGTAAGTGCCTGCTGGGGCGTTTTCTATCTGCTATATGCTCTGGTACTTAGCCGAACGACCTTCTTTAGCTACAACCGGGCTTACCTCATGCTTACGCTTCTGATCAGCTTGTTGTTGCCCACTCTGGAATGGCCGGTGCCTGAGCTGACTTCTCAAGCTGCACTACAGGCCTCCTACTATATGCAGCCGATTACAATTGGCGTGCAGCAACTGGAGATTGTAGTCACAGGTAGCGCTACGGACCATGTGGTTGCTGAAGGCAGCGCCCCCGCTTTTTCGTGGCGACAGGCCTTCCTGCTCCTCTACTGGATCGGAGTAGCGGTCGCCGGCATCCGTCTGTTGTACGGTATGTGGCAGATTTTCACGCTTTACCGAAAGAGCAGCAAGGAAAAACACCCGGCTTACACGCAAGTGAACACGCCTGTACTACACACCCCATTTTCATTCTTCCGCTGGCTCTTTTGGAGCCGTGCCCTCTCCTACCCCAAGTCCGACGCCGCCAAAATCGTCCGGCATGAACAAGCCCATATGGACGGCTGGCACAGCCTCGACATTCTGATTGCAGAAGTACTCACTGTGCTGTTCTGGTTCAATCCGCTCATTTACCTCTACGCCCGCTCTCTGCGTACGGTGCACGAATACCTGGCCGATGCGGCCGTGCTGCACCACTCCAAGAAAACAACATACGGCCATTTGTTGATCCGGCAATCGCAATCCGGACAAGCGGTTGCCTTAGCAAACCATTTTTCACACGTACAACTAAAAAAACGGATTCTTATGATGACGAAGAAGAAATCACACCGGCATCAACTCCTGCGGTATGCACTGACGCTTCCGCTGCTGGCCGCACTGGCATTTGCCTTCACCTTGCCTGCCACCCCGGCAGCTCCGGTCAAATCAGCGATCTATGATGGGGAAGGGCCCCAACCGGTCTTCAAAGGCTGCGAAACGCTGGCGCTGGAAGCCGCGCAGCAAAAATGCACCACAGAAAAGCTGATGGCGTTCATACAGCAAAAACTAAAGTACCCCGAAGCGGCTAAAGCGGCCGGGCAGGAAGGTATGGCGGTAGTCGAATTTACGGTAAGCAAAAGCGGAGCAGTTGAGGACATCAAAGTCCTTAAAAGTGCCGGAGAGGCACTTGATCAGGCCGCGGTGGCTGTCGTACGGCAACTGCCTGACTGGATCCCGGCAACGGATGAAAGCGGACAGCCGGTAGCAGCGAAAATGACCTTGCCTTTCAAATTCAAGCTACCGGCAGCGGATGGTGGGGACGAGGTTTTCAAGGTCGTGGAAGAAATGCCCCGCTTCCCGGGCTGTGAGGACATCGATAAAGCGGACGAACGGCAGGCCTGCGCCAATCAGGAGCTCATGCTTTACATTTATGAAAACCTGGTCTACCCCAAAGCCGCAAAAGAAGCCGGGGTAGAAGGCATGCCGGTGCTTAAGCTGGTCATTGGCAAGGATGGTGCCATTACAGACTTCAGCATTACCCGTTCTGCCAATGAGGCCCTTGATGCCGAGGTCCTGCGCGTCGCTCAGCAGATGCAGCAGGAAATCACCTGGGTGCCGGGCGTGCAGCGTGGGCGCAAGGTAAATGTGGCCTTGCAGCTGCCCATACGCTTCAAGTTGGATAGCCCACCGGAGGAAGCCACAGACGCAGAAGTATCTGGCGATGAAGTGTTCAAGATCGTAGAGGAAATGCCCCGCTTCCCCGGCTGTGAGGAGATGGAGCAGCCACAAGCCCGGGATAAATGTGCGCAAAAGCGCTTACTGGAGTTTGTGTACCAAAACATAAAGTACCCGAAAACGGCAAAAGATGCAGGCACGGAAGGCACTGTTGTAGTCAGCCTCATCATTGGGCCAGACGGTCAGGTTCGTGAATACACTATTGTACGCTCCGTCACTCCCGTATTGGACGAAGAGGTGCTGCGCATCGCTCAACTCCTACAGCAGGAAATCACCTGGACACCCGGCGTACAGGACGGCAAAAAAGTAGCTGTGGAGTTCAACCTGCCGGTGTCCTTCCGACTGCCGGAGCAGAGCAACAAGCAGGAAAAAGAAGCGCTGGAGAAGATCAGCTTTTCTGAGCAAGAAGCTCCCGTGCGCCTGAACGGCCCCGATGCCCCGGCCAAGTTGATCGTCTTTAACAGGCAGGGTAATGTAGAAGTAAAAGATATCAAAGAGATGTCAGACATCGATCCCGAAGGTATTGACCGCATCCATGTCCTCAAAGGCGAAAAAGCCATCGAAAAGTACGGCCAGGACGGTGCGAATGGCGTAGTGGAGATTTACATGAAGCCAGGACCGTCCGATATCGGGGAGCAGCCTGTAGCTCAAACCCTGCAGCTTCAAAACTTCCGGGCATCGCCCAACCCAACGAGCGGTGAACTGAGGGTACGCTTTAAAGGTGAGGCGGTACCCACTACGCTCCGTATTCTGAGCATCACCGGGCAGCAGCTGCTCCAACGCCCCCTCCTTCAGTTTGGCGGGCAGGCAGATGAGACGCTGGACCTAAGTAACCTGCCTAAAGGCACGGTGTTGTTGGAGGTCCGGCAGGGGGAACGGGTTTATGTGGAGAAGGTGGTGGTGAAGTAGAGCGGTATTCTTTCTATCGATTTACCACCTAGAAACCAGAGATGGAGATCCCAGACTTTTGCAATGGCTAAGGTCTGGGATTATTTTTTATTTCTATAAATACCTGATTAAATTAGTGCGGATTTATAAACTCCGTATATGATCGAAAGACTAAAACAACATATAGCAAAGGGGAGAACTGAGTTTGTCATTCAGGCACTCCTTAAAATTCTTGAAGGGAATAACAATACAAAAGAAATTCGTAATGAAATAATTCTCATATCCAGTGATTATGAGGGTTTGAAACAAGAAAAAAGATCAAATCTTTATACTGCTAACGAGATACGAATAAAAGAAAATCAATTAAAGTACCGCCTACTTCAGACTATAGAGGAGCTGGAGGGCTTAGACACCTTTAAAGAGGAACCTACTGAATTGGAGTTGAATTCAACAAGCAGTACTGCCTTTACACCTATCCGTTACAAGACTTTCTTCTTTATTGCTCTAAGTCTCATTGCATTAGTACTTATCTCAACTTTTTTCTTTCATGACCAACTTTCATCCTCAAGAAACCTCAAAAAAGCAGAAGAGAGCCCGAGAAATTCAGATGAAAAAGTAAAAATACCCGTAGATACTCATCAGGAAGTTGTAGTCGCCCATCCGAGTATCGAGAAGGAAGAAGAAATTGAAAATCTAAGTTCCGAGCCTAGTAAGCCCATTTACAAGGAAGATTCAACAGGTACAACCTCCTCAAAAGACGCTAATATCATACCTCAAACAGTTACAATTGAAGCTGAAGATGGTACCCCATCATTTAAAATCTCGGCTACTGAAGTAACCGTAGCACAGTATTTGAAATTTTGCCAATCTACAGGCTATGAATTCCCAGCAAATGTGGATACAACTAAAAAAGATCATCCCATTACAAATGTTACATTTTACGATGCAGCTGCTTATTGCAGTTTTGTCGGCGGTAGTTTACCTACTGTACGACAATGGGAATTAGCTGTAAACAGCTACAGCAGAGACTTAGAGAACCTACTGGCTTCTAACCAGGTAGGCAAAGTTGGCTGGATACAACAAAAGGAAGGCCCCTTTGAGGTAGCACAGAAGCAATCTACAACCTCAGGCATATACGATTTGATAGGCAATGTTAGAGAATGGTGCCTAGATACCTTCCCTTCTAAAAAAGGGACAAGGATAACGATAGGAGTCGATTGGTCACAGTACAAACAACAGGCGAAAGTTGACAACATCATTCCTATGGATGAAAACTTTCACCGTAGCCGTTCTACAGGGTTTAGGGTAATTTTTCATTAGAGCGTGTTGGGACTTTTGTCTTCTAGTCGAAAATTAACATTTTTGGTTAGAGGACCCGCCTGCCAAACGGGTTTGCCGGGCAGGCAGGGGTACGAAAACCGGAGTTTAGCCTGAGTTAGATAGCCCGTCCCGCAGTTTGCGGGAAGGATTTTCGGGACGAAGTATAAGCAAACCTGCCTGCGTGTCGAACACTTCGCCAGGCAGGAAAGGGTCCCGGTGCACCGCATAGGCGTCAACCGAAATTTTTCATATATGAAAAAGACTGCCTAAGTTTGGGTTTACCACAACTTACACTTAGACAGTCAAGACTTATGAATATAAATCTAAAGCAAGTTATAAAAAACTTATCGGGAATCTGCCT
>NZ_JAVJSK010000106.1:0-99586 GCF_040219495.1 Phaeodactylibacter sp.
GTGTTGGGATTTTACACTTCGGGCTGCTCTTGCCAAATTTTGTCCTGCTCTTCGTTGTTCTTCGGTCACGTAGCTAAGGCTATGTTCCCTCATCACGCCTTGATCAGAACAAAATTTGGCTGCGTTCGCTCCAAAAGCAAAGTCCCAACACGCTCTAAGGAATTGTTCGGCTGCAGATTTTCAGAAAGCACCGGACAACCCTTTTTCAATTGCCCTGGAACTGGCCTGGGAGAGTTTCCAAAAACGCCCGGACCAGGAACTCTTGGAATTGAAACTAACGTTAATTAAAAGATTATTGAAAGCGGGGCACAACCGGCAAAAAGTTTCCCGCGTCATGGACTTCATTAAGTTTTACCTAAGCTTTGAGCATATGGAAACAGAACTACAATTGGATCACCTCATCGATTTAGTCGAAGGCAAAAAAGAGCCATTCGGCATCCGTGAGCGTATATTAACTGAGCTGGCCCGGCAGTACAAGGAAGAGGGCCTGCAGGAAGGGCGCGAAGAAGGGCGTGAAGAGGAACGTGAAGAGCTTCAAAAAACCTTCGTCCAAAAATTACACTCGAAGGGTTACACTGTAGAGGAAATAGCCGATTTCCTGGAGATCACTCCAGAGAAAGTTAAAGCCATACTACGTAGCCTTGACCAGACTAAAGGCTAGCCTGGTCCTAAATGATCGCGTTTAGAAGAATCCCGGCACTTTTACTTTCGGATGTTCGGGAATTAACCGACTTTTGCTTCCGCAAATGAATTAAGGCTTGTTACCACAAGTAGACAAAGCAAGCTACCTAACCAAACCAAAACCATGGAAGCAATCAGCGTATTTGATATGCTTAAAATCGGGGTGGGCCCATCCAGCTCGCACACTTTGGGACCCTGGCGCGCAGCGGAGCGCTTTGCCCGTACGCTTGTCCATGAGGCACATTTGCCACAAGTCGCCAAAGTGGAATGCCACCTTTATGGCTCGCTTGCGCTGACCGGGCGTGGGCACGGTACAGATATTGCGGTTATGCTGGGCCTGAGCGGAAAGGATCCGGTCACCATTCCCCTTCCTGAGGTTAAAGCTGAGCCTGACCGCATACACGCAGAGCATTTGCTGTGCCTGGCCGGGCAGCACTCCATTGGCTTCAACCCGGATCAACACCTCATTTTCCACTATGATGAACGTCTGCCCGCCCATGCTAACGGAATGACCCTATTCGCCTTTTCTGAGGAAGGTGCCGCAATCCTGGAAGAGACCTACTACTCTGTAGGCGGAGGTTTTGTGGTAAAAGAAGGCGAAACCCTCCAAACAGATGAAGTACAGCTCCCACACCCCATTACCTCAGCCCGGCAGCTTAGCCGGTACTGCGCAAATCATGGCGTCGGCATCTGGCAAGTCGTCCTGGAAAATGAAAAAACCTGGCGCCCTGAACCCCAAATCAGGCAGGAGCTTTTAAAGATTTGGGGGGTCATGCGCAACTGCGTCTACCGGGGCTGCCACGAAGAGGGCATGCTCCCCGGAGGACTGGAAGTGACCCGGCGCGCACCGGCCCTATTTCAAAAATTGGTACTCCCCTGCGACTACAGCAACGCTGATGAATGGCTGCGGTGCATGATTCAGTGCGATTTCAAGTTTTCTAAAATCCTAAAATGGATCGGTTGCTTTGCTATGGCCGTTAACGAAGAAAATGCCAGTTTCAGCCGTATTGTGACAGCCCCTACCAACGGCGCTGCAGGAGTAATACCCGCGGTGCTGATGTACTACGCCTGCTTTTCTGAAAAAGAACAAGTCACCGACGAGGACGTCGTCCGCTTTCTGCTGGTGGCCGGGGAAATTGGCAGCTTATTCAAAAAAGGAGCAACCATTTCGGCAGCCATGGGCGGCTGCCAGGCGGAAATCGGTGTGTCTTCGGCTATGGCAGCAGCAGCACTGACCGAAGGGCTGGGCGGCACTGTTGCTCAGGCTCTTATGGCGGCAGAAATTGCGATGGAGCACCACCTCGGCCTCACCTGTGACCCCATCGGTGGATTGGTGCAAATACCCTGCATTGAACGCAATAGCATGGGAGCCATCAAGGCGATCACAGCTGCCAATATTGCGTTGGAAAGCGATCCGGAAAAAGCCAAAGTCCATCTCGACGAATGCATCAAAACGATGTGGGAAACCGCTCAGGACATGAATCATAAATACAAGGAAACCTCTCAGGGTGGCCTGGCAGTAAATATCTCCATAAAGGTGCCCGAGTGCTAGAGAATAGCCCAATTTTCGGCACAACCTGCCTCTCGTGCAACAAACGGGCTCCGTGGCTGTATAGATAGGTACTAGACTAGAAAAGCGCACATCCATGGATAAGATACCACTCCGAATACTAGGTCAGGCCAAAAGCGACTCTACTCCTGAGCACTTCATCATCATACTCGAAGACGGCAAAGAGTCACGCCGCCTGCCGATCGTCATCGGGCCCTACGAGGCCCAAGCTATCGCTATTGGTCTTGAAGGCATAAGCGTAGGCCGACCTATGACGCATGACCTGCTAAAAAACACGATCGCGGCTTTCCAGGGAGCGCTTAAAGAAGTAGTTATTGACCGTATTGAAGAGGGGGTTTTCCATGCCACGCTCCAATGTGAGGATGCTGCGCAACAGCAGTTCTCTATTGATGCCCGGTCTTCAGACGCTATAGCAATGGCTGTCCGCTTTGGCTGCCCGATCTACACATACGAGCCTGTGCTTTCCGAAGCAGCCCTCCCGGCTGATGAAACAGAAATCATCTACGAAGGGGAAGAGCCTGAGCCTGAGCCTGCTCCCATCCGCCCGGACCCCAATAAGCCCCTACATGAGTACTCCAGACAGGAGCTGGAAACCTTTCTCGACCGTGCTTTGGAGCGGGAAGATTACGAAAGCGCTGCCAAACTCCGAGATGCCATCAACAATAAATCTAAAAACTAGCAGACCTGTACCACATGCTCTTCGGCCAGGACAAACACCTCGTCTCCTGCCTTGGGTTTCACAACTGCCGTTCCGGTAAATGCGCCAAAAGCAGGCATCAGTGCCTGCACTTTCCCAAACCAAAAGCAGGGTAGGCGCATGCGTTGTCTACCCATTCCTCCCAAAACCACCCCGGGATGAATATGCCCGGCCAGATTATAACTACTTTCCGGCACTTTTTCCATCGGGTGATGAGAGAGTAGAAACCTGCCTATACGGTAGGGCTCTTCGTGCACCTGTAGGCGCGCTGCCCGGTAAGTCTCGGGCGAAAGTATATCATGGTTCCCTTCTACTAACTCAAAACTGATCGCTCCAAATTGCTGCGTCAACGACCTGAGTTCCTCCCAGTCCCTATTGTACTCGCTGTGGAATAAGTCACCCAAAAAAAGGACGCGCTCCGGCTGAAAATCCCACAGCAGGCTGATGAGCCGGTCCCAGTTTTCCTGCCCTACCGAGGCGGGTACCGCAATGCCTGCCTTCCTGAAATGCTGGACCTTACCTAAATGCAAATCAGCAATCAGAAGTATTTTTTCCTCTTCCCAATACGCGGCACGAAAAGGGTGCAGCCAAAAGTGCTGCCCCTCCTTTTCATACCGGTAAATACCTTGTATTTGGCTTAGGTTTTCCACCATTGGCTTTACTGAATCACAATCCGGTGCCGAACAGGTGCCAACTGATTCCCGGCAGCCCGCAACTCCAATATGTATACCCCAGCTGGCAAAGGTGGTAAGCTCAGGGCTTCCTCTCTGCCGCCGGAAAGGGCCTGCTGTGCCACCGGTGCCCCGCTCATACCAAATATTTGCAACTGCAACGGGCCATTATACCCCTCTACTCTAATCCGGAGTGGTTGATTTCGGGGCAAAGGGTTAGGGTATGCACGGGCTGAAAGCGCAGGGCGCAGGGCTTGCGTACCAGAAATTTCGCCACAAATCTGGTCTGCCAGAAAATCCGCTGTGGCGGTTTCTACTTCAGCCTGGTATTGGTCTGCATTATTGGTGAAGTAGCTCACGTGCCCGTTACCAGGATAAGTGATCAAACGGCTTTCCACTCCTACCGCCTGCGCTTGTTGGTCCATACTGTAGCTGCCCTCTAGGTAAACCACAACGATAGGCCCGGCAAAAACAACGCCATTCCCATACACCACTATACCGTCTCCTTCATCGTGCACACTAAGCTGTGGCGGGTCATTTGCATCTATAAAGCGAGCGTCCTTAAGGGCTCCGGAGTAATTGACCAGCCCGGCTACATCGGAGCTGTACTGATAATTGTTGCTGCTGTTCCCCTCAATGCCGCCGTTATTGGCGATGATGTTTTGCAAGTAGTTCGGAATGTCGTCCGTCTCGTCCAGGTGCGCTACATGAGCCGCCGTAATCGCACCAGCAGAAATGCCTCCGGCAAAAATCAGGTTGGTATCTACCCGAAACTGATTGGAGGTGGCAGCATCCTCACGCAAGTACCGAATTGCCGCTTTCATATCGCCAATAGCCTTGACTACCACATCATGCATCTGGTTGGAGTCTAGCGGAATGAATTGATCAAACAAGCGGTAGTCGATGGTGACGGATACATAACCTTTCCGTGCAAGGGTGCGGCATAAGTCGTCCAGGTCTTCCCTTTGACCGGCCACAAAGGCGCCGCCGAAAGCCATGACTACAGTAGGCCGGACCTGAGCCGTATCACCGGCTGGCTCGTACACATCCATGAACAGGTTTTGTGCGTTACCGCCAATCGTGGTGTTGGAGCCAAACTGTATGGCTGCTGTTATATCCACCGCATCAAAAACATCCTGCCGGTAACGCTCGCCATCGCAGCTGGAGTAATCCTGTGCACCGATAATACTTAAACCGGCTAGCGCCAGTATTCCTGTGAGTAAAAGTCTTTTCTGCATTTCGTTAATATTTAGTGGGCTAATCTTCCGCAAGGAAGATACTATTTTTCATTGGGCCATCGCCCGGAAAATCCGACGTCCACCCGGCAAATCCTAATCTTTCACCAGTTGCAGCTTCATGCGCTGTATACGGTCGGCCAGCTTTTCACTGCTGAGGCGTTCCCGCAGGCGGTCCACAATAATGGGGAACGCGAAAGGCGTGAACCGGCCCGGACGGGTCAGCACCATCTCCTGTTGCCCTATCCGGTTCAGGGCGGTGCGCAAGCGGGCTTCCTCCAGCTGAAATGCCATGACTTCCTCGTAGGCTTGCATCAGCAGCAGGTTTCCCGGCTCGTAATCATTGAATACTTCAAAAAACAGCTGTGAGCTCGATTGCAGGTGCCGCTCTTTTTTCTGTTTCCCGGGGTACCCCTTGAAGACCAGACCGGCAATACTGGCAATATCCCGGAAGCGGCGCTTAGCCATCTCCGCCGCATTGATACTCGCCTGTATATCTTCCCGCAGGTTGGTGGTGCTAAACAGCCCGGCGGCCAGGGCATCCTCTATCGGAATGGCCGTATCAGACAGCAGCTCGAAGCCGTAGTCATTCATCGCTATGGAAAAACTAATGGGCGTCAGGCGCGAAATCCTATAGGCAATCAGTGCGCCCATGCCTTCATGGACAAACCGGCCTTCGTAGGGGTACACCAATAAATGGTGCCCCTCCCGGCTTGTGAAGTACTCCATCAGTAGCTCCCCTTCCTTTGGGACCCGGGAGCGGGACGCTTGTGTCTCAATAAGTGGACTGAGGCACTCCAGCTCCACATCCGTCAGCTCGGCCCGGCTCAACTGTGCCATTTTGAAGCGCAGGGAAGCAGATAATTGAGAAGACAGCGGCAACTTGCCGCCCAGCCAGGCCGGAACTTTACCTTTCTTTTTCTTGCTCGTTTTCACCTGTACCATCATGTCCTTTATGCGTACCAGCTCCAGGCTGCGGCCCGCAAACCAAAAGTTATCGCCTGGCTTGAGCTGCGCCACAAACCACTCCTCCACCGTGCCGATAAACTTACCCCCGACGTACTTCACCTTAAGGGATGCATCACTGGTAATGGTGCCAATTTGCAAACGGTGCCGCATGGCTACCCGCCGACTGTTGACTTTGTAAAGCCCTCCCTCCACTTCCACTTTGTTGTACTCATCGTACGCCTGCAAAGCCTGCCCGCCCGAACGGATATAATCCAGGCACCAGGCCCATTCCTCATCCGTGATGCTCGCATAAGCAAAAGTGCCCCGCACTTCCGGCAGAATCTCTGCAGGCTGGAACCCCTCGGAAACCGCCAGGGTAACCAGGTACTGCACAAGTACGTCAAATGAACGAATATAAGGCAGCCGGCTTTCCAGTTCTCCCTCGGCAATGGCCCGCCGCAGAGCAGCCGCTTCGATAAGCTCTAAGGCATGAGTAGGCACAAAGTGGATTTTACTGACCGCTCCCGGCTGATGACCGCTCCGGCCTGCCCGCTGCATAAAACGCGCCACTCCCTTCGGGCTCCCTATCTGAATGATGGTTTCCACCGGCCGGAAATCCACTCCTAAATCAAGGCTTGACGTACAAACCACTGCTTTCAGGCGGGCTTCATGCAGGGCATCTTCCACCCAATCCCGCAGCTCCCGGCTGATAGACCCGTGATGCATAGCAATAATACCTGCCAGTTCAGGGGCTACATCAAGTAGCTTCTGGTACCAAATCTCGCACTGCGCCCGGGTATTGGTAAAGATGAGGGTGGTCTGGCTTTGATTGATGATGGGAATGATTTTTTCCACCAGCTTGATGCCCAGGTGCCCAGCCCAGGGGAAGTGGTCTACCTCATCGGGCAGGACAGACTCAATCTCTATCGTTTTTGGGATATCCGCCCGCACAATCCGGCAGGCTTCCGGGGGCGTATTGCCCAGCAAAGCAGCGACCGCTTCATCCATATTGCCAATCGTGGCCGAAATGCCCCATACCTTTAGCTTAGGCAGGAAGCCTTTGAAGCGGGACAGCGCCAGCTCCATCTGTACACCCCGCTTGGAGCCGATCAGCTCGTGCCATTCGTCAACAACGACCGTTTGCAGGCCTCCAAAAAAATCAGGGTACCCTTTGCTGCCCAGCAGCAGGTGCAGGCTTTCGGGCGTAGTGATCAGTACCTGCGGAGGCTTCCGCTTTTGTTTTTGCCGGTCGCTGGAGCTCGTGTCCCCACTGCGTATAGCTACTTCCCATTCCAGCCCCAAGTCCTGAGCTGCCCGGTTGATGGCCGATTGAATTTCCTTGGTCAGCGCCCGGATGGGAGTAATCCAGATCGCCTGCAGCCCCTTTTTGCCGTATCCCGGATCTACCGATTGAGCCCGCAGGCATTCCAGTAAAATCGGGATCGCCAGCGAATAGGTCTTACCACTACCGGTAGGTGCATTCACCAGTCCACTGTAGCCTTCAAGACAGGCACGCCAAGCTTCCAACTGAAAAGGAAACGCTTTCCAGCCTTGCTGTTCGAACCAATCCTGACCAGTCTTAATCCAAGGGTCAACAGGCATAGTAATGGGGCTAACAGCGCATAAGCCAGATGGTTTTCGCACTATCCCACCAAACCGATAATGAGATAGAACAGGGCGGCAATACCGCCAGCCGTAAGCGCATATGGCAACTGAGTGCGCACGTGGTCAATGTGGTCCGTAGCGGAAGCCATGCTCGACAGGATCGTGGTATCAGAAATGGGCGAACAGTGATCACCGAATACACCGCCGCCCAATGCAGCAGCAATCGTCATGTACACATCCGCCCCCATGCCCTTAGCCATAGGTACGGCTATGGAAATCATGATGGCGAAAGTGCCCCAGGAGGTCCCGGTGGAGAAAGCAATAAAACAACTCACCAGAAATACAATCAAGGGTACAAAACTAGGCGACAGCCAGGCTTTTGCCACATCAGCAACGTACTGCCCGGTCCCCAGTTCTTTACATACCGCGCCAATAGCAAAGGCAAACATCATCAACAGCGCCAGCGGCATCATGCCAGAGATACCTTTCAGCGTGAGGTCGATCATCTCTTTCCACTTCATGATGCCCTGCACACGGTAGAGCACCATCGCACTCAGCGTGGAGGTAATCACCGCGATCAGTACCGAGGTAGAACCGGAGCCCTGCCCAATCGCGTAAGTGAATTTCTTAAAGAAGGAGGCTTCCGGCATCCGCTCCATCGCGCCTTCCCAACCCGTTACGGAAAGCATGACCGGCATCATGAAGACCATAATGAGGATAGGCAGGATCATATTATGGGCTCGTGGCTCAACGCCCGGCATGGTTTCCACATCAGTGAGTTCATCAGAAATCATGGGCTGGGCACCGTCATTAAGCAGCTTGCCTTCCTCCCGTGCCCGCCGTTCTGCAGCCCGCATCGGCCCGTAATCCTTACCTGTAAATACAACAAACAACACCAGCAGCAGCGCCAGGAAAGGATAAAAATTGTACCCGACGGCCCGGATCATCGTCGCAAACGGATCGGTAAAACCTTCGGCTACAAGTAGAGACATAATGAATGCTCCCCAGCCATTGAATGGAATGATAATGCTCGAAGGGGCGGAACTGCTGTCGGCTATATAGGCGAGCTTTTCCCGGGAAATGCCCAGCTTGTCAAAAACCGGCCGGTATAAAGCGCCGACCGTCAAAACGGAAATACTGGATTCCACAAAAATCAAAAGACCGGTCAGCCAGGCCAGGAATTGTACGATAATCCGGTTGCTGCCACGTTGCTTTTGCTCGTAGTGGTGCAACAGCCGGTTGACATGCCTGATGAAGCCTTCTACCCCACCCGAGCGCTGAATGAAAATGATCAGCGCCCCAACCAGGGCACAGAACATAATGGTCCGGGTATTGCCTGGCTCTCTGAATACATCCACCAGCGCCTCTACGGTATCGAAGCTGCCCTGAATCGGGTTGAACCCATCGATGATCATCCAGCCCAGCCAAATACCAAAAAGCAGGGAAACGTACACCTGTTTGGTACGTATAGCCAAAACGATCGCAATTACCGGGGGCAGAAGAGAAAGAAAACCGTAGTCGCTGGTCATTTTTCGTGGAAATATACGCCCGTTGCCCGGGTTTAACAAATAGAGTTTATGAACGAAAATTTTGTACGCCCCTGAATCATCTTTTCCGCCAGCTCTGCATCACGTCCTCACCTTAGAGGTTGTTGAGATTTCACCCTTTGGGCTGCTCTTGCCAAATTTCGTCCTGCTCTTCGTTGCTCTTCCGCTATTTGGCGGGACAGGTTTTGATCTGACAAAAACCTTGATTCATGGCCTATACAAAACCTACATTAATAAACTCTAATCAGAATTGGTCGCGGATGTACTCCAGTACCTGCTGCATTTCCTTTTTGACCGGTGCAGTGCCCTGCACGTAGTTGTTGTTCATAAAGCTAAAAATGAGCTCCCTCCCGGTATTCGTAATCAGGTAGCCACTCAGGCAGTGTTTGTTGCTCAGCGTACCGGTTTTGGCAAAGAGGTAGGGCTTGCCTTTTGCCCCGGCGTACAAATCTTCGATAGTGCCCGATACACCGCCTGTGGCAAAAACGCTGTGCCGCCATTCGGCCGGCTTTTCCTGCCGTATAAGGTCCAATACCCCTACCATCGTGCGGGGCGTGAAAAGATTATACCGGGACAAGCCGGAACCATCGCGCCACAGCAGACGATCCGGCAGGGCACGGTACAGGCTATCCTGTGCATATCGAATGGCATCGGCGGTACTTTGGCTGCCAAACAATTTCTCAGAGCAAGCCAGCAGCAACTGCTCCGCGATAAAGTTGTCGCTATCCTGCATCAGCTTGCGGTAAAGGGTGTCAGGTAGAACCCGGTGGTGCGTTTTCACGGGCATAGGGGGCAGATGTGTCAGGTCCAGCTCCCCTACCGGCTTATTGAGCGTGTCCGTCAGGAGCTGTGTGATCAGCTGAGGCGTGACATTGAAGGGGCGGAACTGCTCAAAGGGGAACCCCGAAAGGGCAGGGTCGTTAAACTCAAACGTATTACCGGACTCTGCTCTCAGAATACTCGGCCAGTTGCCACCTATGTTTGGATTGTATGCCAGCTGCCGCTCAAAGTAGCCCGGATAAGCCTGAATACCTTCACCTGTTTCAGTCCGGTAGAAGTAGACCTGATTGCCATATAACGGAAAGGAAGACTTCTCTGGCTGGAACCCATAGCTGTAATCGTCCCAGGCCCAGCCCGGCCCAAAACGCTCATCTTTATAATTGTGCGCACTAAAAAACAATTGGCAGGAGGTATCCTGCAGAAGTGAAAAACCTGTAGCATCTGCCGGTAAATCAGGGTGGAGGAACATAGGGTCAGCGGTACCCCATATGATCATGGAATCTCCGGTAGTGGCGTAGCGGAAAGCGGGTATAGAATCCCCTAACACTTTGAGCGCAGTGTAAAGCGTCAGTATTTTCGTATTGGAAGCCGGCGTGAAGTACTTACCGGCGTCCTTTTCCATCAGGAACCGCTCTTGCTCCGGGTCGTAGAGGGAAAATCCTGTAAAGATTTCACTAAAAACTTCAGATTCATGCAGCATGCGGTAGAGGATCTCCAGCTGCTTGTCTTCTTGCCTGGTCTGAGCGTTGAGCAAGGTGGCACAAAAAAGGAATAATAAGGGCAGGTATTGCTTCATGGGAATTGGAGTTCAGATGTGTACTTTTGTTGCAGTAAGAGCGTGTTGGGACTTTAGTAATCGGTCTGTCCCTGTGCACCGGGACACTTTTTTGCTTATACTTCGTCCCGAAAATCCTTCCCGCAAACTGCGGGACAGGCTATTCAGCTAAGGCTAAACTCGGGTTTTCGTGCCTCGTCTAACCAAAAAAGGGTTAGTTTTCGACTAGAAGACAAAAGTCCCAACACGCTCTAAAATTAATAGTACAAAATATAAACTTAAATGCAACGGGTACTTCTACTTGCTTTTCTTTTTTCAGCATTCCCGCTGTTCCTGACCGGGCAGCCCTCCGAAGATTTAATAGCCAGCCTCTCTTTCAAGCGGTCGGAACGGGCCACTACGGTCCTCATGAACAAAGAAGGGTTGCTGCCGCTCCAACGGCTCGACACCCTGCGTATCGCCCACCTGAGTTTCGGGAAGCTACAGACGGGGCCTTTCCTGAAAACCCTCAATAACTATGCTCCGGTTACGCCGGTTGAAGTACCATTCGACATCACGGAAGAGTGGCTGGCCGAGCAACGCAACCGTTTCAACCTGTTCATTATTGAGCTGGAAGATATCGCTATTGCCGGGCAGGTGCCGGCCGTGTACAACTACAAAGACTTCATACAACCCATCATTGACCAGTTGCCGTCAATCGTATTTATCAACGGAGATGGGAGCATCTTACAGGTGATGCCTTTCCTGCGCAATGCACAGGGCATGCTCATCACGCCTTCTCACGAAGATATGGGCACGGTGGTGGCTGCGCAAATTGTCATGGGAGCCGTTGCCGCCCAAGGCAAACTCCGGGGCGGGCTGCGGGGTACGAACCTGCGCACCGGTGACGGCTACACCTACCCCGGTGGAGAACACCTGCGCTATACGCCCTACGATTATGCCGAAATCGATCAGGCTATACTGGAAGACAGCATCGCTGCCATCGTTGAGGAAGGCATTGCCAAAGGTGCTTACCCCGGGGCACAGGTGCTCGTCGCCCGGCATGGCAATGTGGTTTACCACAAAGCCTTTGGGCACCATACTTTTGACCGTACTCAGGCTGTCAAGACAGACGACCTGTACGACCTCGCTTCTGTCACGAAAATCAGTTCTGCCCTGCCGGCCCTGATGAAGCTGCACGGAGCAGGCCAATTCAACCTGGATGCGCCACTAAAAACCTACATGCCCGAATTCAAAGGCTCCAATAAAGGCGATCTGACATTCCGGTCTATGCTGGCGCACCACGCCCGCCTACGCCCCTGGATCCCGTACTGGCAAGGCACGCTGAGAGGGCACAGCCGCTACCCCTGGCAAAAAAAATGGGATAAAGAGCGTATCAACGACGGCCGTTTCCGGTGGTTCACCTTCAAAGCGGACTCGTCGAAGCGCTTTCCGATCTATGTGACCGACAACCTCTGGCTGCACCGCAAGTACAAAAAGCGCATCTACAAAGCCATCAAAAAGTCGCCCCTGAACGAGGAGCCTGGCTACGTGTACTCGGGGCTGCTGTTCTACCTGCTACCCGAGATTGTAGCCGACCTGACCGGCACTGCCTATACCGAATACCTCGACCAAAACTTCTACCACCGCCTGGGCGCCTTTACCCTTGGCTACCGCCCGTTGGAGGCGTTTACGAAATCCCGCATTGTGCCTACCGAACGGGATACGTTCTTTCGTATGCAACAGCTGCATGGTTACGTACATGACGAAGGGGCTGCTATGATGGGCGGCATTTCTGCCAACGCCGGTTTGTTTGCTAATGCCAATGACCTCGCCAAGCTTATGCACCTCTATATGAATAATGGCCGTGCTGCCGGAGAGCAACTGATCGACTCAGCATCCGTAGCAGAGTTTACCCGCTACCAGTACAGTGAAGAGGGCAACCGGCGGGGCCTGGGCTTTGACAAACCCATGCTGGAGTACGACTCCACCAGAAGCTACGTGGCCAAGTCAGCCAGTCCTTCCAGCTTTGGCCACAGCGGCTACACCGGCACTTTTACCTGGGCAGACCCGGAAAGCGGCCTGCTGCTCGTCTTCCTGTCCAACCGCGTCTACCCTACCCGGGAGAACCGGAAGCTCTACGAACTCAACATACGCCCCCGATTGCACGAGGTACTGTATCAGGCCATCAAGGAAGACTGATAATTTGTCTAACCCGATACACAAAAGCCCCCGCCAGCAAACGCTGACGGGGGCTTTTTGTAATCAGGGTGGACAAGCGGCTACAGGTCCAGCAGCATACTCACCGGATCTTCGATGTATTCCTTCACCTTCACGAGGAAGGTAACGGATGTACTGCCATCCACCACGCGGTGGTCATAAGACAGGGCCAGGTACATCATCGGGCGGATTTTTACTTCCCCATCAATCGCCATTGGGCGGTTTTTGATGCCGTGCATGCCCAGGATGGCCGACTGTGGCTCATTCAGGATAGGCGTGCTCAACAGGGAACCGAAGATACCACCGTTAGTGATGGTAAAGGTACCCCCTGACATTTCCTCCAGCGTAAGGTTGCCGTTGCGGGCTTTAGTAGCGAGCTCTTTGATTTTGTATTCGATCTCTGCAAAGGACAGGGACTCCGCATTGTGTACCGGAGGCACGACCAGCCCATTGGGTGTGGAAACCGCAATGGAAATATCCGCATAATCGTGGTGGACCAGGTTATCACCATCAAGCTTAGCGTTCACATCCGGCATCTCCATGAGTGCCTTGGCGCAGGCCTTGGCGAAAAGCGACATAAAGCCCAGCTTAATGCCGTATTTCTCCACGAAGCGGTCCTGATAGGTTTTGCGCAACTTCATGACTTCAGTGAGGTCGACCTCATTAAAGGTGGTCAGCATGGCCGTTTCGTTCTTAGCGCTTACGAGGCGCTTGGCGATGGTTCGGCGCATGCGGCTCATCTTCCTGGAAGAGGTTTCGCGGCTAAAGTCTTTAGCGGAGGAGAAGACGACTTGCTTGGGTGCGTCCTCTTTTTTGGGTGTTTCTTTTGCAGGGGCCGGGCTTGGTGCAGGGGCCTGCTTTTTAGCTTCGACCGCTTTTTGCGCATCCTCTTTGGTAATGCGGCCATCTTTGCCTGTACCCTTGACCGCTTTAGGGTCAATATTATTTTCCTTCAAAATTTTAGCGGCGGCAGGAGAAGGGTGTCCGGCGGCATAGCTGTCTTCATTTTCGGAAGCTTCTGCAGGCGCTGAGGTAGCAGTCTCTGGTTTTGGCGCCTCTTCTTTGGCAGGGGCATCCGCCTTTGGTGCATCACCACCGCCACTTTCTTTGCTGACGCTCGTATCAATTTTGGCGACCAGCGCACCGATTTCCAGGTCATCGTCTTCTGCCGCTACGTGGATCAGCTTGCCAGAGGCTTCTGCCGGGAATTCGAGCGTGGCTTTATCGGATTCGAATTCACAAATAGGTTGGTCAAGTTCGACATAGTCGCCGTCCGCAATCAGCCATTGAGAAAGGGTCACCTCTGTGACGGATTCTCCGATGGTGGGGACTTTCATTTCTACTACGCTCATAAGGGCCGTGGGTATATTGGGTTATGAAAGAGTTTCTGCCTTCGTGCTGCCAAAAGCACCACAATAATCAGGTTTATACAGCACTTAAACAAGCTCAACGCACCTTTTCTGGCCTTGACTTATATAGTTTGCTATATATCTCGGAATAACACCCCTAAAGTGGAAGAGGTTCTTGCACCACCGCCTTAATCCCGGGGTTTATAGTTAAACCGGTATAACTTTGGGGTTCCGCCTTTGCCTTCGTTGGAGAGGTATAGAGCACCGTTGGAGGCAAAACACAGACCTTCCGGCTGCGGGTGTACTTTTTTGCTGAGCTTTTCGATGTGCAAGATGCGCCCGGTGGTATCCAGGACTAACAGCATCTTGCCTACCGAAGAGGTAATGTACAAATGCCCGGTAAGCGGATGTATAGCAATGGCCGAAGGGCTGAACCCAAACGCCTCCTCCGGGTCAAAAAACTCCACCAGCTTTTCCAGTTTCCGGATGGCAGGCTCCTGCTCCAGGTAGTGGCGCACGGAGTCAGCATCAACAAAATAAACCGGCTGCTCTACCATGACTTTAGTACTTAGGTCAAAAGCGTAAATCCCTTTTTTATGTGGGTATTCCACTTCGTGCCCGGCTTGTGCTTTACAGGCCAGCAACAGGCGATTGTTGGCTTTATCGTAAGCCAAGCCTTCAACATCATTATCATCATTAAGGAAGAAATTGTATTTCTCTACCTGCTGTTCTGCGTGCGCCGGATTGATAACTTCGTAAATCGTGCCGGTACTTTTAACGACATAGACCGTATTGCCAACCCACTCCACGCCTTCGTAGTCGCCATCTTTCCAAAACTTGGCCTCTCTTACCACTTCGCCGTTGTAGGGGTTGATAAAAAAGAGCACGCCGTCTTCATCCTGTACAGCTACCATCTCCTTTCCGTCTTCTGAAATACCGAGCCCGGAAATTTCCTCCAGTTCATGGGGCAGATTGAATGCCTGGTCCGGGTCGTCAAGGCGGTAGTTGAAGGAAAAGTTTGGGTCGAGTGTCAGCCCCGTTGCCTGATCGGCGGCTCTGTCATTAGCAGGCTGGCAATAAACAAGCGTCAGGACGAATCCCCAAAGCATAGCTACCATATAATTATTTTTAATTTCCATAGGTGGATTTCTTCACATAAAGCAGGTATTTCTTACCAGACCTGAAGCGTCGGGTCAGTGCAGTGGGAAAAATGAGCTATTTTCAACCACACGTCCCGGTAATTACCGGGATTTCAGGAGCTTAGCCTGAGCTAATTGAATAAAAAAGGCATAGCGTGGGAAGAAAAGCGCTGTTTTACCCCTGTAATAATCCCCGACGCATCAAGTCTATTTTATGAAGAGATGCTGCTCCGAAGTTTGATGATGCGGATTTTTCGCCGGAAAGCCAAAAATCAAAAGAGTAACATAGCAATTTTTTCTTAAAAAAAAGTACATCGCAGCCCTTGTGCTTGCCGCCCGGGTTGCATTTTTAGATTAGAGCATGTTTGGAGGAGCGCTTCTGCTGATAACCAAAGTGTTGTGAATACCGCAAGGATGCGGGACGTCATGGAAAAATACTTATGTGACCCCGCATTCTGCGGGGCAGGCTCCGCCAAACGTGCATTTTTCCATTTAGCCATAACCACAACCCTTTGAATATCAACTATCGTTTGCTCTAAGTGATGAAAAATCTGCCACCTCGTTGTTTTTAGGTGTATCTTTAAGAATCCCAAAGTTGTACAATAATGCAAAAGTTGATATTTACCCTGGCCCTGATCCTAAGTACCTGCTACACGGCAGATGCCCAAAAAATAGAGGACCAGGTGATCAAAGAACGTATAGCCCAATATAAAAAGGACCCGCGTGGCCCCTACAAGGATATCCGCTGGTTTTGTAATGACGGCACATTTGCCTTACCCAAAGAACGGTGTGCAGAGCCCGGGGCTGTTCAGCGGGCCCGTTACAAAGACGAGGTAGTTGCCCTCGCCAGGTCTAATCATATTTTCTTAGGCCAGATCTTGTCTACCACGCCCAGAGAAGACTTTTGGGAGGGCGCAGTTGTAATTAGAGATGGTTTGGAGTGCTGCTAACTATTTTGGCAGTCATGGCCATGGCGGGCGGTTCGATATCCTCCACTTTTTTGAGGCCCGCCAGATAGTAGGTAATGACTTTGACATTGACCGGGAATGGTGGCAGGCACGTCTATCTTTATTTTACCGCCGGGAATGGCTGCCCAACTCCAGATCGAGGTTTAGAGCGTGTTGGGAAGTCAGAGCTTGCCCCGCATTTCTGCGGGGTTCATAAAGCGTTGATTCGCAATAGTAACGAGCTCCAAACATGCTCTGAGACTATACATCAACCAAACCGCCCGCTCCACGGATTAACACCTTGGAACGGGCGGTTATTATTGATCATTTGTTGTACCTATCTGATAGGTCCACATCCGAATACCTTCGCATTCGCTTCGATGAAGGTGCGCACCGTGCGCCGGAATCTCAAAGACCCCAACACCACGTTTTCAACCTTGGACTCCGCTTACACGTCAACGTTCGCATACTTCGCATTCGCTTCGATGAAGGCGCGGCGCGGCGGCACCTCATCCCCCATCAGCATAGAGAAGATGTCGTTGGCGACCTGTGCATCGTCAATAGAGACTTGCTGCAGGATGCGGGTGTCCGGGTCCATCGTGGTTTCCCAGAGCTGCTCGGCGTTCATCTCACCAAGACCCTTATAGCGCTGAACTTTTACGCCACTGTCATTCTCTCCTTTTCCATATGTCGCAACGGCTTCCTTGCGCTCGTCCTCTGTCCAGCAATAACGGAATTGCTTGCCTTTCTTGACCAGGTAGAGCGGTGGTGTGGCAATGTAAATATTGCCATTTTCCACCAGTGGCCGCATGTAGCGGAAGAAGAAGGTCAGGATCAACGTCACAATGTGGCTGCCATCCACATCGGCATCACACATGATGACGATCTTGTGATAGCGCAGCTTTTCCATATTCAGTTTACGCTCGCCATCTTCGGCTTCCTCAATGGATACGCCGAGAGCCGTAAACATATTTTTGATCTCCTCGTTTTCATAAATCTTATGCTCCATTGCCTTTTCCACATTAAGGATTTTACCCCTTAGCGGAAGGATGGCCTGGAAACGGCGGTCACGGCCCTGCTTAGCCGTTCCACCTGCCGAGTCGCCCTCCACCAGGAAGAGCTCAGACTCATCCGGGCTCCGGGAAGCACAGTCGGCCAGTTTGCCGGGTAGCCCGGTGCCTGTCAGTACATTTTTTCGCTGCACCAGCTCCCGTGCCTTGCGGGCAGCGTGGCGGGCCGTAGCAGCAAGGATTACCTTATCAACAATTTTTCTGGCGGCCTGTGGGTGCTCTTCCAAATAATGGCCGAGTACCTCACCTACGCAGCGGGACACAATGCCCGTCACTTCCGAATTGCCCAGCTCGCCTTTGGTCTGCCCTTTGAATTGCGGCTCCGGGACTTTAACAGACACCACAGCAGTCAGCCCTTCCCGAAAGTCTTCCCCGGAAATGTTGAACTTCAGCTTTTTGAACATGCCGTTATCCTCCCCGTATTGCTTGAACAGCCGGTTGACAGCGCGGCGGAAGCCATTGACGTGCGTACCGCCTTCACGGGTATTGATATTATTGACGTAAGAGTAAATGGTCTCTGTAAAAGAAGTATTGTAGTGCAAGGCCACTTCTACCTCCACATTCTCCTCTTTACCGATCACATGGATAGGCGCGTCAATCAGTGCCGTACGGGATTTATCCAGGTTTTTGACAAACTCCTTGAGCCCGCCTTCTGAATAGAAGGTTTCGGTTGGATGCGCCCCTTTTTCGTCTGTCACCCGCTCATCCTTCAGGGTCAGGGTCAGGCCACTGTTGAGATAGGAAAGCTCCCGCAAACGATTGGCAAGCGTAACGTAGCTGTACTCCAGCATGTGGAATATCTCAGAGTCCGGCTTAAACGTGATAAATGTTCCTGTACTGTCGGTCGTGCCAATTTCACTGACATCACCCTGAGGCTTTCCTTTCTTATAATGCTGTTCATACACTTTGCCATCACGGTGCACTTCCGCGCGCAGGTCCATAGACAAGGCATTCACACAAGATACCCCCACACCGTGCAAACCACCGGAGACCTTGTAGGTATCTTTGTCAAATTTACCACCAGCGTGCAGGACGGTCATAACCACTTCCAAAGCTGATTTTTGCAACTTGGTGTGCATATCAACCGGGATGCCCCGGCCATCATCCTTTACAGTGATGGAGTTATCGGTATGAATAATGGTTTCAATAAGATTGCAGTAACCGGCGAGGTGTTCGTCAATAGAGTTGTCAATCACCTCCCAAACCAGGTGGTGGAGCCCTTTGGTGTCTGTACTTCCGATGTACATACCCGGGCGTTTACGCACCGCCTCTAATCCTTCCAGTGCCGTAATATTCGAGGCACCGTAGTCCCCTTTTTGGGGCTTTTTTTGTTCACTCATATTTTCTGTGCTCATCTTGCAAAAATACGCAAATTCTGCCGCTTTTTCTAATGCAGAAACGCCTTACAGTTCGTTTTTAAGCCCACTTAACGGTTTCTTATGAGATTAATGCAGCGCGGCCCCGAAAAGTGCGGCCCTGGCAAGCCTCAGAAACTCCATTTCAAACGTAAAAACACGGCCTGAAGTGGGCTGCGGTACCCTTCCGCTTCCTGATCAAAGGAGATCTGCCCGATCAGGTCTAAATCCCAGTTGGCACGTATGGAATAGGTCAGGTTCGGGTTAAAGAAAAGCGCATGCACGTCCACCGGGCTGTAGATGGCTGCCAACCCGGCATTGAACAGAGGGGTAACCGGGTACGAGCTTTGTACAAACAGCGCATGCCGGTAGGGGTACAAATTGCGGGCAGAAAGCTCGAAGCTAAATAAGCCTGTGATGCTATTGCGAATGCCCCCCTCGCTGTTGTACAGGTAGCCCAGACTGGCGTACAGGGAGTTGGAAAAGGAATAGTCCAGCCCCAGGGTGGCTGCAAAGGCAGCGTCATCGCCCTGTTCCTCCACCGGAAGGAAATAGGTAAGCTCCCCCTTTAGGCCCACACCGCCCAAATTGCCCGCCCAGCCACCGCCCAGCGCCAGATCGCCCCGGGTGTAACCGGCCAGCACCTGAAAGTCATAGGACCATTGATTGAAGCGCCAAAGGCCGGCAATCGTGGCTTCATTAAAGTCATCAAACATACCTACAGCGATCTCTACACTTGAAGCAAAACCCGTGTAGTACTTCACCCGCAGGGCATCACTGCCGGGGCGTTCTTCGTAGTCAAAATCCGTAAAAGCAAATGCGTTGAAGATATCGTTGGGGTTCCAGACCGTACTGATGCCCCAGTTGATGCGCTGCCGCCCCAGGCGGATTTCCAGCTTGTCGTTGACGTACTCCGCGTACAGGCGGTCGAGCATCGTATGCATGACCCAGGCATCCTCGTTCAATATTACCTGGGAGAGGTCAAAATAGTCGTTGTTGGCATCATCTACCAGATTGCCGTAGCCAGGTGTGGCTTGCACGAAGCTGCCGTAAAAGACCCGGGTGCGCAGGTCAGCCCGTACCGTCCAGTTCTTATCCAGGTACCAGCGGAAGTTGAGGCGGCTGTGGATAAGGTTGTCTTGAAAGAAGGTATCGACCAATTGCCCCTGCGACAAATCCGGATAGGCATCGTTGAAAAAGAGCAGGGTCTGCATGTTTTTCACATAGCCGTTGACGGTCCAGTTGCGCGGTTCTTCCTGCGCCTGCAAGTGAGCCAGGCTTAGCCCCAGCATTATCAGTAGCAGTAGGCGTTTCATGGTATATGCAGTTTAGGGTTGGGTTACCGGTGGTGGTCCTCGTCAATTTTTCCGTCTACCAGCGTTACCACCCGCCTTGCCCGGTCTATCACCCGTTGATCGTGAGTAGAGAAAACAAAGGTGACCCCTTCTTCCTGATTGAGGCGGGCCATGATGTCGAGCAAATTGGCGGTAGACGCAGAGTCGAGGTTGGCTGTGGGCTCGTCGGCAAGAATAAAGGTGGGCTTAGGCGCAAGCGCGCGCGCTACCGCGACGCGTTGCTGCTGCCCCCCGGAAAGTTCCGCCGGCCGCTTGTCCACTTTGTCTTCCAGTCCTACCGCTTTCAGCAGCTCGTCAGCCCGGGCGTGGCGCTCCGCCCTGGAGCGTTTTTGCAACAGCATCACAAATTCTACATTCTCCCGGGCGGTAAGCACCGGTATAAGGTTGTAGGCCTGGAACACAAAGCCAATGTGCTCCTTCCGGAAATCAATCAGGGTATTGTCTGACATCTGAGAGATATCCTCTCCCCCGACTTCCACGTAACCGGCAGTGGGGCGGTCCAGCCCGCCGATGATGTTCAGCAGGGTGGTCTTGCCGGAACCCGAAGGCCCGACAATTGCTGTAAACTCGCCGGCTTCAATTTCAAGGTCGACGCCCTTGAGCGCTTTGACCGGTATTTTATCAGGGTTGTAGACTTTTTCAACGCCTTTGGTGGTGATGACAGCCATGTTATTGTTGTTTTTCTGGTTGTTTTAAAAGCTGTGTAGGGCATCTACCGGCTTTAGGCGGATGGCTTTGAGGGCCGGATAAATGGCCGCCAGTATGGCCGTGAGGAATACACCAATTGCCATTTGGACATACACCCCGGGCTCCACATCGAAATAGATGACCTGAGACAAGCCATAGCTCGCCATGCCTTCGCTGTAAGCGGACATATTAATGCCGTTTTCCCGCACGTAGTTGATCGTCAGGTAGCCGAGCAGTAGCCCGATAGGCGTAGCCACTACCCCGAGGATAACTGTTTCAAGAACGATCATGGAGAACACCCGCAATTTGTTCATACCGATAGCCATGAGCATGCCGAGCTCTTTGATACGCTCCAGCACCGCCATTAGCATGGTATTGATGATGCCGAAGACCAGCGCCAGCAAGATAACCACCAGGTAAATTATAGATACATTCTGAATCTGTGATTCGTAAAGCTCCAGGTCAGGCGAAACTTCCCGGTACGTTTTGACTTCCTGCCCGGGCAGGGCACCCTGCAGCAGAGCGGCTACAGTATCCACTTCATTGACGTCATGCAGCAAAAGAGCCACTTCATATACCAACTCAGCCTGCACGGTAGTAGTATCCGTTTGGGGCACGATGAGGCGGTTGAGGTCTTCCCGTTCCACAAAAACGGTACCGCCGTCAAAGGGGGTATTGCCCGTATCAAAAATACCCACCACACGGAAGGCCGCAGCCGTAATTTCACGATCAAGCCCCTGAAAAGTCAGCACCAGTTTGGAGCGCAGTTTCAGGTTGAGCTTTTTGGCCAGCTCCTGGCCGATCAGTACACCATTGCCCCGCATCTCCGGGAAAAACTCCCCGTCTACCAGTTTCTCCCTGATGGCACTGACTGCTGCCTCCTGCTCAGGTTCTACGCCTTTGACCATCACGCCCCGCGCCCCCTGACTGGAGGAAGCCATGCCACTAACCACCGTACGCATGCTGTAAGCTTGCAGCTGTGGTAAAACCTGCAGGTGGCCTTCCAGTGCGGAGGCCAGCGGCAGCTGGTACTTCAGGTCATACTCTTCCGTAAACCCCGGAGCGTGGATTTGCAAATGCCCTACACTGTTTTCGATAGCGCTGTTGACGTAGCTCTTCATCATACCGGTGGCAAAGCCGGTGAGCGAAAGCGCCGCCCAAATGCCCAGCGCAATTGCGGAAATCACCACCCAGCTCCTCGTGGGACTGCGCCAAACGTTCCGCCATGCCATTATTGGTATCATAAGGTTTGTCTTTTTTGGGTTAGCCCCGCATCGCCTGTACTGGCTGAAGCTTGCGGATTTTGAAAATCGGGTACAACGCCAGCACAGCCGTCAAGATGAACACATACAGCGCCTGCGTCAGGAAAATCTGCATATCGAAGGTGGCCGGGAAAATAGGCTCGAAGCCAAATTTCTCCAGCGAGCTGGCCATTTCGCCCCCAAACCGGATGGGGTTGACTTTAAAGTAATACACAATCGGCATACTGAGCAGGATGCCTGCCAAAGCACCGAGCAAGCCAAGTAGTATCACTTCAATCCAGACCGACAGCGCCAACTGCCAGCGTTGCAGCCCAATAGAGATCAGCACGCCAAATTCGTATTCCCGTTCCTTGCTCATCATCAATATGGTACCGAAAATACCAAAGGCAATGATCATGTACAGAATAAAGTAGACGATGACATTCCCAGCAGTATCCAGCTCCCGGGCCTGCACCAGGTCGGGCAGCAGTTCTTCCCAGTCCATGACTTCGTACACGCTCGTATCCAGTTGCGTACGCAAGGTGTGCACCACCGGTACGATAGCATCCTGGTTATTCAGCTTCAAGGCCAGGGAGGTCGCCATGCCCGGAGCGCCGTAGAAGTACTGCGCAGCGGGCAAAGGCAGGTAGACCATTTGTTTGTTGAGGTCAGGAGAGCCGAATTTGGCAATGCCTTTGATCGGATATTTCCCGGCCGCATTTACGCCGTGGTACCCCTGACTGATAAGGACCAGCGTATCGCCTAGCTTAAGCCTGAGTTTTTCGGCTACGCCACTCGCCACCAGCACCGCCTCATCATCTTCCGAGAGGTATTGCCCTTCCACAAGACGGCTTCGGAGATCGGTCATCTCATTTTCCACCTCCGGCTGAATACCGGCTACTAAGACACCCGATGTCGTTTCCCCGGCGGCGGCCAAAGCAAAGGATTCCAGGCGGGGCAGTACAGCTTCCACCCCTTCTACCATACTGATTTTATCCAGTGAGTCTACCAGTAGAAAGGCTTTGTCGATGGACTGTTCCTCCCAGTAGCCGTTTTGGTGCACTTGCACGTAGCCAAAGTAATAATTGACCACATTACTAATCATATTGTCCCAGGCGCCCCGCTGCAGGGAGTCCATAAAGGAAGCGAACAGCACCGCAAAGAGAATAGAAGCAGCGGTGATGAAGGTGCGCCTGCGGCTGCGCCAGATATTTCGCCAGGCTAATGTAAATAGCATAGTTTTTTACTTTACGCGCTTCATATTCTGAATGGAAAAGAACGACAGCTCCATGGGCTCGTTAAAGTCCAGGCTAAGGTACTCCAGGCGGGTTTTATGCCCTTCCTCATCAGCAGGCACCACTTCCATGACAGAAGGGATGAGCCGGCCGTCCATTTCTTTGACCTGCTTCCCGTAAATGGTTTGTGCCAGATAGCCGTCTTCGTCAAAAAATTCGCTCTTCAACTGCAAGTATTCCTCTTTGCTGATCCAGCTGATGATCTCGCCCCAAACAACCGGCGCATCCGGTTTGGGCGTCAGCTTGATTTTATAGCAGGCCAGCCCTTCAATGGTATCTGTGCCCAGCAGTTCGTGCTCGTAGTCTGTTACGATACTGGACTCCCGCACCAGGTCATCGTTTTTGAAGTCAGAGCCCATCCAGGACTGCATCATCATGGAAGGCGGCATTTTGATGGTCCGGTCGATGGTCGGCTGCCAGTTCCAGATTTCATTTTCGCGCTTGAGAAAAGCCGTGCCTTTATCGCGAGCGGGCGCCATCACCACGATGAGGGAATACTCCGTGCCTTTGCCCCAGCTCTTGAGTGTCATTTCCCGCTCCCAGGTGGGGCGGATGATGCTCATCTTGATAGAAGCGATGTTGGACTCGCCCCGCATCTTTTCATCCGCTTTTTGGATAATTTCTTTTGCAGTCGGGTCATTAGCTGCCATCAGCACTCCGCCAATCAGCGGCATCAGCAATAGCAACAGCAGTATGTGTTTCATGTAAATGATATTTTTCGTCGGTTATTGATCGAGGTACGGTTTGAGTACCCTTTCTTTCATTCGGTCCAGTGGGTAGCCATCGGGCATTTGCACAAACTGCAGCGCAATACCGTCCATGACTGCGCTGAAGTACATGGCTTCTTCCTCAGGTTTATTTACGCCCAATTGTTGGAATACTGCAATGATTTTCGCCATGGCCGTGCCTTGTTTTTCCATCAGTTGCGGCATAATCCCCTCCAGAATATCCTGCTGAAAAGCCAGTGCCGTCAGCAACCGCCAGAAAATGGGGTCTTTTTGCAGCAGGGACAGGGTCCCTTCTGTAAAAGCCCTGAGCTGTGCCTGCGGGCTGCTGTTTTGGGCCAGCGCCTGTTCCAGCAAAGCTTCCCCTACCTCCACGGCATGCAAAATAATGAAGTGCAACAACGCTTCTTTGCTTTCAAAGTAGTTGTAAAGCAGGCCTTTGGAAACCCTCGCTGCCAGGGCGATCTGAGCAATAGAGGTACTATGGTAGCCCTGCTCCCCAAATAGCCTCAGGGCCGCATTCGCGATATTTTCCATGCTTTGGTGCCGCATGGCTTCAAACTGTTTTTTGCTGCGTGGCGACATAAGCTAATCCAGGCATTTTCCTTCGTAAGAACGATGTTGTTAAAATATTGACCAAACGTTCAGTCAAAAATATTCAAAAAAGCAGCGTAGTCAAAAAACCCACGCCCAAAGTGTGTTTAAATCCGGCCAATAGCACCAAAATACCGACAAACGGACCAATGGGCAGCAAGAAGCACGGTGCTGCTTGTCAAAGCGGTGCAACTTTTCAGCTTATGACAGAGATATGTGGCATTTTACCGGAGCAGTGCTTAGCTTTGCCGTGTTTTTCGCGAGAGCGCAAACTGAAAATCACGCATGAAAGTCACAGAATACTTCGAAAAAGCCAACGGGCAAACCCTTATTTCCTTTGAGGTCCTGCCTCCGCTGAAAGGCGGCAGTATGCAGGCCATCTTTGATACCCTCGACCCCCTCATGGAATTCAAGCCGCCCTTTATCGATGTTACCTACCACCGGGAGGAGTTCATCTATAAAATGCGCTCCAGCGGGTACTACGAGAAGACGGCCATCCGCAAGCGACCGGGGACAGTGGGCATCTGTGCGGCAATCATGCACCGCTATGGCGTTGATGCTGTACCTCACCTCATCTGCGGTGGTTTCACCAGAGAAGATACAGAGAACGCTCTCATCGATCTCAATTTCCTGAATATCAACAACGTCCTGGCTCTGCGCGGCGATGCCCGTAAGTTTGACGGCAAGTTCATCCCTGAAGAGAACGGCCACCCTTACGCCATCGACCTCGTAAAGCAGATTGCTGAAATGAATGAGGGCAAATACCTGGACTCCAATATTGAAAAAGGGGCAAAATCAGATTTCTGCATCGGCATTGCAGGTTATCCGGAAAAGCACTTTGAAGCGCCAAATATGGATGCCGATATGGAGTTCACTAAAGCTAAAATCGAAGCCGGAGCCGACTACATCGTCACCCAAATGTTCTTCGACAACCAAAAGTACTTCGACTACGTCGAAAAATGCCGGGCGAATGGCATTCAGGTACCCATCGTACCCGGCTTGAAGCCCATGACCAAAAAGTATCAGCTCAACGCCCTGCCCAGGATTTTCCACATTGACCTGCCCGATGAACTGGTAAGAGGCCTGCGGGATGCAAAGGATGCGGAAGCACGCCGTCAGGTGGGCATAGAATGGTGCATACAGCAGTCCAAAGAGCTCAAAGCTGCTGGCGCTCCCTGCCTGCATTACTACACGATGGGCGACTCCGAAACCATCCGGCAGATTGCAGAAGCCGTTTATTAAGCCGGAGTGAAAGGATAAAATTATTAGTTTTGCGGGCTAATTAGTGTAAAATCCAATCCCGCATGAGTTCCCGATTCCTGCTATTTTGGGCAGCTTTGGTGCTGCCTGTCGTCCTGAACGCCCAACTGTTGTCCCCCTCTGAGTTCCTGCCGTATCAGCACGGTGCGCAGTTTACGCCCCACCACGTGGTTGTAGATTATATGGAGCACGTTGCGGCACAAAGCCCAAGAGTACAACTTGAGCAGTATGGCACCACCAATGAAGGGCGCCCTTTGCTGCTCCTGACCATCTCTGACCCTGCCAACCTGTCTCGTATAGAAGATATTCGGAAGAACAACCTTCGCCGGGCCCGTCAGATAGAAGGAGCCCCGGACGCCAGCCTGGACAAAGCGATAGTCTGGCTGAGCTTCGGTGTACACGGCAATGAAGCCGGCGCTACCGAAAGCAGCATGAGCGTACTGTACGAACTGGCCCGGGAAGATAATCCTGAAACCCGTACGTGGCTGGAAGGCACTATCATACTGCTGGACCCCGCCCTCAATCCCGATGGGTATGCCCGGTATACAGAATGGTACCGCCGGGTGGCACCGGTCATCAATACTCCGGAGCCTGCCACCCTCGAGCATCAGGAGCCCTGGCCGGGTGGGCGGGTCAACCATTACCATTTTGACCTCAACCGCGACTGGGCCTGGCAAACACAGGTGGAAAGCCAGCAGAGAATGAGCCGCTACCAGCAATGGATGCCGCATATACACGTTGATTACCACGAACAGTACCCGGATAACCCTTATTACTTTGCACCCGCTGCAGCACCCTACCACGAGCACATCACAGACTGGCAGTCTGACTTCCAGTACGAAATCGGGCAAAATCACGCTAAACACTTCGATCAAAACGGGTGGCTGTATTTTACCCGCGAGGTTTTTGATTTGCTATACCCCAGCTACGGTGATACCTACCCTACGTTCAATGGGTCTGTTGGTATGACTTACGAGCAAGCAGGCCATGGGATTTCAGGCCGGGGGATACTTATGGAAAACGGGGATACCCTTACACTGAAGGACCGGATTGCGCACCATACAAAAACGGCACTCTCCACTGTAGAAGTAGCTTACCGGTCGAGCGCTGCGCTACTGGAAAAGTTTGGAGCCTACTTTGATCAAGCGCTGCGGGACCCCATGGGCGAATACCGGTCTTATGTCATCAGTAAAGATAATCCGGTGGGGAAATTGAAAGCACTGGCGAGGCTGCTCGACCACAATAATATTCAGTACGGCACTGCAACCGAAAACCGCAAGCTTTCTGCCTTTGACTACCAAAGCGGCAAAAAAGCAAGCGTATCGGTGGAGAAAGGCGACTTGATCGTCAGCGCTTATCAACCGCAGTCTACCCTTGTCCAGGTCTTGTTTGAGCCAGCGCCAAAGCTGGAAGACTCTCTGACCTACGACATCACCGCCTGGGCGCTACCCTATGCCTACGGGCTAAAGGCATTGGCCAGCAGCGAAAAAATCAATGCCGATACCGGTTACGAATTCCCTGTTGCCAAGCCCGTCACTGAAGAACGCGCTTATGCCTATGTCTCTGCCTGGACATCCATAGCGGATGCCCGCTTCCTGGCCGCCTTGCAACGGCAGGGTATCAAGGTGCGCTACGCTACGGCTTCCTTTGGTATTCAGGGCGAAGACTACACAGGGGGCACCCTGGTTATCACTCAGGCCGACAACCGTAAAATGCCGGATTTTGACGATCAGGTGAGGCTGGTTGCCAAAGAATACGGGCAACAGATCAGAGCCTTAAGAACCGGGTTCTCTGACGAGGGCTTTGACCTGGGCTCTGATAATCTGAACTTCCTGAAACCGCTTAAAGTAGCCCTGTTTGCAGGCAGCTCCGTAAGTGAAAGCAATTATGGAGAAGTATGGCATTTTTTCGAGCAGGTCCTCGAACACCCTCTTTCCCTACTGCCGGCTGATAACCTGGCTTCCACAGACCTCAACGAATACAACGTCATTGTCCTGGCAGAAGGGCGCTACACCATTGACGAACCGACCAATCAGGCACTGCAACGGTGGATGCGCGAAGGCGGCCGCCTGATTGCCCTGGGCAGCGCCAATCAGGTCCTGGTGGGCCAACCCGGCTTCAGTCTTTCCAAAAAAGAAGCCGAAAAGAGCGTGGAAGCGGTCACCACTCCTGAACCCTACGGCGGCAGTAGCCGGAGGGCTATTTCCAATTACATCCCCGGCGCTATCTTCCCGGTTAAGGTGGACACCACCCATCCACTGGGATTTGGCCTGGGGAGCACCTACTACAGCCTGAAAACATCAGGTGCAGCATTTAACCTTCTGGACCAGGGATGGAGCATCGGCTATCTGGAAAGCCCGCTAACGCCCATTGGTTTTGCCGGCAGTCAGGCTGTAAAACAACTAGAGAACACGCTGGTATTCGGCATCGAAAACAAAGGCAGGGGCGCTGCCATCTACCTGATCGACAATCCTTTGTTCCGTGGTTTCTGGGAAGAAGGCAAACTGTTGTTCTGCAATGCCCTCTTCCTCGCCGGGCAGTAGCAAAAGGAGTGTCGGCAATTGCGCTTAATAGCTATCCCTGATTGCCTGCAATGCGGAATTGTAGTACATTGCCTGTAGCTCAGCATACCATGAGAAAACTATAGAACACACAGCATGCATCATCGTCTGCTATATCTATTGGCCCTGATCGTTCCAATGCAAGCCTTTGGACAACGAACCGTCCCTGTATCAGGGGCGTCCCCCCTTGCAGCTGTGCCAGTGGTCGCTTTGCCTGCGCTGGACAATGAAGCTTTGCTACAAACTGAACTGGACAGCCGAAGCCCCGACCGGGCACCACGTTTTGCGCAACGACGGTCAGTAGATATCCGGCCGGCCGATACCGGGCTTTGGGAAAGCCTGCCCGGAGGCTATGAGCTTTGGCGGCTCCGTATTCAATCGCCCGGTGCCCATTCCATCAACCTGGGCTTCACCGAATACTACATGCCGCGCGGCGGACAACTCCTGCTCTATGACCCATTGCAAACGGAGACCCTTGGCCCCTTCACCCCCTCTGATAACGAAGGCCACCAGCAATTATGGACACCAGTGCTTGGTGGAGACGAACTCGTACTTGAGGTAGTCGTCCCGACCGAAGAGCGCGCCAACCTGCGCCTGCGCCTGACTAGTATCAACCACGACTTCCTCAACTTCTATGGCGTCACCACAGGGGCCTGCCATCTCGACGTCCTCTGTGGGGAAGCGAATGGCTGGGGCATTGTAGACCTCTACCGGGATATCATTCAATCGGTAGCGGTATACGGGACAGGAGGGGAGACCTTCTGTACCGGCGCACTGATCAATAACACGGCCAATGACTGCCGGCCCTATTTCCTTTCCGCTTTCCATTGTGATGTGACCCCATCAGAAGCCCCTTCGGTGGTCGTGTACTGGAACTTTCAAAACAGCTTCTGCCGCCAACCAGGCACCGTTGCCAGCAGCAACCCTGGCAATGGCTCCCTCAACAACTTTAATACCGGAGCGACATACCGGGCCGGCTATCAACCTTCTGATTTTGTGCTGCTGGAACTGGATGACCCCATCCCGGCTTCGTCGCAAGCTTATTTTGCAGGCTGGTCGCGGGAAGCCACGCCCCCACAGGATACTGTGATCTGTGTACACCATCCGGACGGTGCAGAGAAACGAATCAGCTTTGCCTTCAATGATACTTACCCGGGCATGTGGGGCAATGGCAATCAGGAGGTACCTAACGGCAACCACCTGATTGTGCCGGACTGGAGCGTGGGCAGCACGGAGGTCGGCTCATCGGGTGCGCCTCTGTTCAATAAACAAGGCCGGATTGTGGGGCAATTGCACGGTGGCGGCGCAAGTTGCAGCAACGACCAATACGATGCCTTTGGCTGGATCCGGTCGAGTTGGGAAGGCGGTGGCACATCTACCTCCCGCCTCAGGGACTGGCTGGCGCCAAACGGAGAGAATTTATTCTTCCTGGAAGGCCGTTGGCTGTCCAGTTGCAACGCTTCGATTTTTATTGAGCCGGCGGTCACGGCTATTTGCATTCCCGGTACGGCCAATTTCGAAATCGAAATTGCGGAGGCTTTCACCGGCATGGTAGACCTCGAGGTCAATGGGTTGCCTGCAGGGGTGGACTATAGCCTGAGCACCGGAAATATTTTTGGCGGCAGCACCGTAACGCTTACCCTTAATGCCTATGGCAACAACCTGACTACAGGGCTCCTCAGCTTCTCCGTCACTGCTACAGATGAATACAACTCCGTGACGGAGCCGACCTCTATTTTTCTGGTAGCAGAGGCCCCTCAAACCGTCCTCACTCAAAACCCGGCCCCCGAAGCAGTTGGGGTGTCTTTAGCGCCGGTCTTTTCCTGGTCGGCTTCCGCAAATGCGACAGGCTACGATTTACAGATTGCAGCCGATGCTGGTTTTAACAACCTGTTGGCCTCGCTTTCCAATCTGGCCAATACCACTTACCAAAGCACAAACCTCGAACCCTACAGCAGCTACTACTACAGAGTCCGGGCCAGAAACCTTTGCGGCCCCGGAAACTGGTCTGATGGCGTGCGCTTCCGCACCTCTGCCATCCGCTGCCAAACGGTCAACGCTACCGACATCCCCCTTACCATCTCCAGCAGCAGCCCTAATACCATTTCCTCTGCCCTGGACCTGGACATAACAGGCTCTATTGGTTCTGTAGCATTGCGTAATATCGACATCGAGCATACCTACGTAGGTGACTTATCCGGGATGCTGCGCTCGCCGGGAGGCTCCGCAGTACAGCTCTTTGACCGCCCCGGCTTCCCATTGATCCCCTTTGGCTGCTCCGGTAACGACCTCTTCCTGCATTTCTCTGATGATGCTGACGCCAGCCCCTTTGACCTGGAGGGCACCTGTGGCAACGAGCCCGCTATTGCCGGCGAATTCAGGCCCGGCACGCCCCTTTCCTCCTTAATTGGCGAAGTAGCAGCCGGCGAATGGCAGCTCATCTTATTCGATAATTTCAGCCAGGACGGGGGGCAATTAAAAAACTGGGAGCTGGAGATTTGCACCACCTACCCTCCTGCCCCGGAACTGTTCCTGGAAAGCGATGTCCTGGAAGCCTGCACCAACCAAACTGAAACATTTGAGTTCTTTGTCGGCACTGGTTTTGAACAGCCTGTAACACTCGGCATTGCAGGCCTACCCGATGGCATTGCGGCCACTTTTGAACCCGAAGTAGCCCTGCCCGGCACCTTTGCCACACTCACGCTGGACAGCATGTATTCAGCTACCCAAAACGACATCATCATCTATGGTGGAGATGGTACGGCCTACCACTTCTGTGAGTCAGAGCTCCATATCAGCAGCCCGCCCAATGCGCCAATATTACTTACCCCCGATGATGCTTCGCCGGTTTTCCAGGGGGAGCAATCTTTCTCCTGGTCGCCTTCAGTAGGAGCAGATAGTTTCCGGCTGGAAATCAGTACGGATACGGCGTTTCAGGCCTTAGCGTTTAGCAAAACCGTGACACAGCCCTACTTTTCCTTGTCTGCCGAGCTGGACGCCGGCCAATATTACTGGCGGGTGAGTGCCCTCAACCGATGCGGAGCGGCGTACAGTTCGATCTACTCTTTCTTCAAAGAAGGGGCAGCTACTGCGGCACGAGACGAAGGTACAGTCACCCGCGCCCGGGTCTTCCCCAACCCGACTTCCGGTTTGCTGCAAATCAGGCTGCCCTTGGGGGCTAACACCGCCAAAATGCAGCTCCGCAACGCGCAGGGGCAATGCATACAGGAACAGCCCATCGGCGCATGGAGCACACTGAAGCTCGACCCGTTGCCCGCAGGCTTGTACTGGCTCTACCTCCAAATGGGCGATCGGGTGGAGGTCCACAAAGTGGTGCTGCAGTAATTTTCCTACATTTGCCCAAAACCAAATTGTAATGATAAAAGCAAACGATCCTAAGCTTAAATCATGGGTGCCCGTACCCGAGGGCAGCGATTTCCCGATCCAAAACCTGCCTTTTGGGGTATTCAAGACCCCGGGCCTGCTGCCCAGAATATGTACGGCAATCGGGGATCAAATTGCCGATTTGCAGGTTTTGTCAGAGCATGGCTTCTTCGATGACCTTGATATACCCCGGGAGGTCTTTGCCCAACCGACCCTCAATGACTTCATAGCGCTGGGCAAAACGAAAACCCGTGCGGTACGCAACCGGATTTCTGAAGTCCTGGATGATGACCTCGAAGATTGGGATGCCAGTCAGCTTGCAGATTACTTCCTGCACCCGCAAAATGAAGTAACCATGCTCCTGCCGGTGGAGGTAGGCGACTATACCGACTTTTACTCCAGCCGGGAGCATGCCACTAACGTCGGCACCATGTTCCGGGGCAAGGAAAACGCCCTCATGCCCAATTGGCTCCACTTGCCGGTTGGCTACCACGGGCGGGCTTCCTCCATCGTAGTTTCCGGCACACCGGTACGCCGTCCAATGGGGCAGCAAATTCCACAGGATGCCGATCAGCCGGTTTTCGGACCCTCCAAACTGCTTGATTTTGAGCTCGAAATGGGCTTCGTGGTGGGCCAAAGCACGGCGCTTGGCAGCCGGGTAGGCGTAGCGGATGCCGAAAAGTATATCTTTGGGATGATGCTCTTCAATGACTGGTCGGCACGCGATATTCAGAAATGGGAATATGTGCCGCTTGGGCCTTTCCTGGGCAAAAGCTTTGCTTCTACCCTCTCCCCATGGATTGTCACGCTGGATGCCCTTGAGCCTTTCCGGACCACCGGCCCCAAGCAAGACCCGGAGCCACTGCCGTATCTGAAGACGGAAGGCGCTCATACTTTTGATATCAATATCAGCATGGCAATCAGGCCGGAAAACGGAGAAGAAAAAACCGTTTGTGCGTCCAACTTCAAGTACCTGTACTGGACCATGGCGCAACAGTTGGCACATCATACCGTCAATGGCTGCAATCTCCGGGTGGGTGATATTATGGCTTCCGGTACCATTAGCGGGCCCGATGCGTCTTCCTATGGCTCGATGCTGGAGCTGACCTGGCGGGGTACCAAACCTATCGCTATGCCCGATGGCAGTGAGCGTAAGTTTATTCACGACGGGGACACGGTCACGATGCGCGGTTACTGTGCGCACAATGGCCTGCGGATTGGCTTTGGTGAAGCAGCCGGAAAAGTATTGCCTGCTCAACCCTAAAATAGCTTCCTTATGTACCGATATCTCATCGCAGCCCTGTACCTGCTCAGCTTCGGGTGGGAGGCTGGTGCACAAAGCAGCTGGCAGAAAGCCGCTGACCAGTTGGCCAGCCACCCGGCACTGAAACATGGCAGCATCAGCCTCTGTGTCATCGATATTGCATCCGGCAAAACGGTAGCTCAGGTTGATCCGGGCCTCAGCCTCAAACCGGCGTCCAACCTGAAGGTCCTTACCACCGGAAGCGCCCTGTCCCTGCTCGGCCCCGGTTACCGGTTTTCAACAGCCCTACAATACGAGGGCGTGCTCAACAAAAGCGGCGTACTGGAAGGCAGCCTCTACCTACAGGGCAATGGCGACCCTACACTGGGCTCTCCCCTGCTCGAGGCCGCCACTGGCCCGGAGGAGACCCTGCGGCTATTCCGTCTGGCTGTGCAACGGGCCGGCATCCGCCACGTCAAAGGCCCTATCATTGGTGATGCTTCTGCTTTCGGGTCGCAGGCCTACTGCCGCACCTGGCAGTGGGAAGATATGGGCAATTACTACGCTGCCGGGGCCTGGTCCCTAAACTGGCACGAAAACCTGCACGAACTGCATTTTGAACAAACGGCTGAGGGCCGGCAGCCCCGTATTACCGGCACCACGCCCTCCGTCCCCGGACTATCCTTCCAAAACGAGGTAACTTCCGGTAGCCCCCGCTCCGGCGATAATGCCTATATTTTTGGAGCACCCTACCAAATGGAGCGCTATGTACGGGGCAGTATACCCGCTGGCAGTGGGGTGTTCACCATCAAGGGGGCACTGCCTGACCCTCCTTTGCTCTTTGCCCAACTACTACAACAAGAACTGGCAGGCGTTGGTATTCTTTGCAGCGGGGCCAGCCGGCAATTCTCACCACCGGCACGGGAGCGGACGACCATTTACACCCATTACTCCCCCACCCTCGCCAGTATTGTGGAACGGACCAACATGGAGAGTGTTAACCTCTACTGCGAAGCGATGGTGCGGGCGATGGGTTGGGAAAAAGCACAAGAAGGCAGTTATGCCGCTGGCCATAAAGCGATACAAGCTTACTGGGAAGAACGTGGGCTGAGCTGGGAAGGTGTTTTCCTGGACGATGGCAGTGGCTTGTCTGAAGGCAACGCCGTATCCGCAAGATTTCTGGCCGCTTTCATGCGTAAAATGGCGATAGGCCCTCCTGCTGTTTTTGAACCCTTTGAGGCCTCCCTACCGGTAGCCGGCCGTAGCGGCTCCCTGAAGAATACGCTCAAGGGGACTGCTGCCGAGGGGCGGCTACTGGCCAAGACCGGCACGCTGGAGCGCGTCCGTGCCCTAACAGGCTATGCCACCACCCGAAGTGGGCAGCGCCTCGCTTTTTGCATTATCCTCAACCGTTATGAGGGGCCGGGAGGAACCGTACGGAAGGCTATGGAGCAGTTTCTGCTCTCCCTCTGCGAAGAGTAAGCCGCGCCCGGGTAAAGTGCATCGTTATGATTAAATCAGGTTTACTAACTTTGGTAGAAATAACTTCTATATGCGATACCGACTACTGCTTTTTCTGCTGGTCCTGACTTCGGCCATGATCTGGTCCTGTCAGCCCTCTGCTTCTTCGGAGCAAACCGGGACTTCAGCAAATACACCTGCCACTGAGCCCGCTCCCAATGCACCGGAAGACACCATCCCGGAAACCAAGGCACTGGTGAAGGAAAAAGAGATGTACGAAAATACCAACCGGATGGTCTGGCAAAAGCCGGAGATGATCCTTAGTATGCTGGGGGATTTGGAGAATAAGACCGTAGCCGATATTGGCGCCGGGACCGGCTTTTTTGCCAAGCGCCTTACCCAAAAGGCAGCGAAGGTCATCGCAATTGATATTGATCAGCGCTTTCTCAACTATATCGATAGCGTCAAGGTACTGGAAATGGACGAAACTGCTGCCCGCCGACTGGAGACACGGCTGGCATCCCCTACACACCCGAATCTGGCTCCCGAAGAGGCTGACGTCATCATGATTGTCAATACCTTCATGTACATACAAGACAAAGACAGTTACCTCAAAACGCTCCGACAGTGCCTTTCAGCAAACGGGACTTTGATGATTGTCGACTTTAAGCGAAAGCGCACCAATATTGGGCCGCCTTCTGCCATACGGCTGCCGTTGTATGAGCTGGAGGAAATGATGTACGAGAACGGCTATACAAACATAAAAACCAATGACACCGTTCTTGACTATCAATACATCATTACCGCAAGGAAATAGCAGCGTTACTTGACGATGAGTTTTTCGCGTTCCGGGCCGGTGGAAATCATGGAAACTTTGACGCCCAGCTGTTCCTCTATGTAGTAGACATAGTCTTTAGCCGCCTGGGGCAACGCCTCAAAAGTGGTGATGTTTTCAAGTGTGGTTTCCCAGCCTTTGTGTGCCTCGAAGATAGGCTGAATATCCTGGTCACAGATATCGTAAGGTAAAAGCTGAGTTTGCTGCCCATCTATCCGGTAGCCTACACCCGCCTGAATTTCTTCAAACGCATTCAGCACATCAATTTTAGTCATGACGATTTGGGTTACGCCATTTACCATGATGGTGTAGCGCAATTGCGGCAGGTCTATCCAACCGCAGCGGCGGGGCCGCCCGGTCGTCGCACCAAACTCTCCGCCTTCGGCACGCAGGCGCTCACCGGTTTCATCGTGCAGTTCAGTGGGGAAAGGGCCTGAGCCCACCCGTGTACAGTAGGCTTTGGTGATGCCGATGACTTCGCCAATTTGG
Source organism: Phaeodactylibacter sp. (assembly GCF_040219495.1). Lineage (GTDB taxonomy): Bacteria > Bacteroidota > Bacteroidia > Chitinophagales > Saprospiraceae > Phaeodactylibacter. The sequence continues at coordinate 35,699 of NZ_JAVJSK010000106.1, forward strand.
CTTGGGGCTACTCCTAAACCTGTGCAAACACCGGCTGAAATGGTATTGGAAGAGGTCACAAAGGGATAAGTACCATAATCGATATCCAGCATAGAGCCCTGTGCGCCTTCGGCCAGGATTTTTTTGCCCTCCTTCAGCGCCTCGTTAATGTAGTATTCGCCATCAACCATCAGGAGTTGCCGAAGTACATTGAGGGATTCCATCCAGCGGGCCTCTTCCGCCTCCAGGTCAAAATCGGTAGGCGGGTAGATTTCCAGCAGGCTGAGGTGTTTATCTTTTAGCGCCTGGTAACGCTCCATGAAGTTGGCACGGGCGATATCCCCTACCCGTAAGCCATTACGGCCCGTTTTGTCCATGTAGGTAGGCCCGATTCCTTTTAAAGTAGAGCCGATTTTCGCCTTGCCTTTCGCATTCTCAGAAGCGGCGTCCAGCAGCCGGTGGGTAGGCAAAATCAGATGAGCCTTTTTAGAGATGAACAGGCGGTCCGCAAAGCTGACCCCGGCATCACGCAGCTTATCAAGCTCTTTGGACAGGGTGATTGGATCGATGACGACCCCGTTGCCGATCAGGTTTTTCTGAGCAGGCCGAAAAATGCCGGAAGGTATAGTGTGGAGCACAAATTTCTTCCCATCAAATTTTAGGGTATGCCCAGCATTGGGGCCGCCCTGAAAGCGGGCTACTATATCGTAATCGGATGCCAGGTAATCAACAATTTTACCTTTTCCCTCGTCGCCCCATTGCAGCCCGAGGATCACGTCAATCGCCATTTTGTTTTGATTTAGAAACCCGGCGGGCCCAATGGGCGGACCGGGTTGTTTTCGTTTTCTAACAAAGGGAGCAAATTAACAAAACCTGACGGAATACCCGTATCCGGCAGGTTTAATAATCCTAAGTTTTCTATTCTCTGGTTCACAGGGCGGGGCATCACGTCACTTTAAGCCCTGCAAGACAGGCGGGTAGAAAGACGGCTCTGTTTGGTCTTTTGCCCAAAAGTGAGCATCAGTTTTGCTGCACTTCCTGCAACGCTTGTTCTACGGAAGCAGTCATAACAAACATTGGCGTCAGCTTGGTCATATCGAGCAGGCTTTTAACCTTTTCGGAAACATTGGCGACCACAAGCCCCCCACCTTTCTCTTTGGAGCGGGCACGCATGGTGAGCAGGAAGTTGAGCCCAACGCTATTCATGTATTCAATAGCCCCCAGGTCTACCACAAAGGAGGAATACCCTTCGCTAAGCTTGTGCTCAACAGCTTTGATGATTTCTCGATTCGCATGCTCACTCAGGAGGTCTTTAATCTGTAAAACCTGAATGCCGTCTTGTTCGGCCAGGGAGTAGTTTAGGTTCATGGGTGCAGTAGATGTTTCTTACGATTTGGCAGCCTCAGCGTCTGTATTTACCCCCGTAGTGCGGGGGCAGGCACCATCGCATTGTCCGTATAGATTAAGAGAGTGGTGAGTGATTTTGAACTTTAGCAGCTCTCCCATCATACTCTTGATTTGCTGAATGCGTGGATCACAAAACTCCAAAACCTTCCCACAATCAACGCAGATGAGGTGATCGTGTTGTTTATAACCGTAGGACTTCTCGTACTGCGCCAGGTTTTTGCCAAATTGATGCTTTTTGACCAGGTCGCAATTCACCAGTAATTCCAAGGTATTATAAACCGTAGCCCGGCTTACCCGATAATTTTGGTTTTTCATGTGGATGTAGAGCGCTTCTGCATCAAAATGGTCAGTCCGTTTGTAGATTTCTTCCAGGATTGCAAAGCGTTCCGGCGTCTTCCGAAAGTTGTTTTGCTCCAGGTGGGAAGCAAAAATATTCTTTACTTCCTTGATGATTTCCTCTTGTGTTCTGCCCGCGCTCATATCCAATAACTTGTTGCAAAAAATTATTCTACTCTCGTAACAGTTGAGATGTTCTCTAAGTTCTTGAGCCCCTGAATCGCCATGTACAGCTGATCGGTATTCTTCACCAACAGGCTAACCTGCCCCGTAAAGTAGCCCTCATCGCCTTCGATGCTGAAAGAGCGGATGTTAAGCCCAAGGTTGGTTGAAATGCTGTGCGTCAACCGCTCAATCACCCCGGGCCCATCATCAATACCTGTAATCTTCAGATTAACTACGAAAGTAGAATTGGTTGTGGACACCCAATCCGCTTTCATGACCCGGTAACCGTAGTGGGCGATCAAATTAGTGGCATTGGGGCAATTAGAACGGTGGATTTTAAGCCCGGCATTAGCCGTAAGGTACGCAAAAATAGCGTCTCCCTGTACTGGATTACAGCAACTGGCAAAGGAATATTCAAACCGCTCCGCCGGCTCTCCATTGATGAGCAGGCGCGGTTTATCTGTAATTTTCTGACGGCGCTTTTTCGGCAGGTCTTCTGGTGCCCGCTCTACCTGCACTGGTTTTTCAGGGACTTCTGCCAGATGGCGGGAGCCATCGTTGTAAACTTCGACCTGATGGGTTTTCAGGATATCATTGAGATGGAGCTCCCCTGTAGCAATGGCAAAGTACAAATCCACGTGAGAGGTGGTGTCGTAAAACTTCACCAGTTGCTCTACAGCCTCCTCGAAGTCTACCTTTAACGGCTTAAGCTTGCGCTCCAATGCTTCCCGTCCGACTTCCCCCTGCTGCCGGCGCTCCTCTTTCATAGCAGAGCGGATCTTGGAGCGGGCCTTACCCGTTGTGATCATCTTCAGCCAGTCTTCGGTGGGGTGCTGCTTTTTATTGGTAATGACCTCAAGCTGATCCCCGTTGCGGAGTTCGTAGCCCATGGGCACGATGCGGTTGTTCACCCGAACGGCCTGGCAATGATACCCGACATCAGAATGGATACCAAAGGCAAAGTCCAACGCAGTAGCGCCTTTCGGCAAAATACGCATATCGCCTTTAGGAGTATAGACAAAAACTTCTTCGTTGAAGAGGTTGTTGGATTTGAAATCACCAAGAAACTCTACCGCGTCAGTTTGCGGGTCCTCCAGGATTTCACGGACACTATCCAGCCAGCGCTCGTAAAGGTCCGGGTTCCGGGATACGCCCTTGTACTTCCAGTGCGCAGCAAAGCCTCGCTCGGCAATTTCATCCATACGTACGGAGCGGATTTGCACCTCCACAAAGCGGCCCTTCGGACCAATAACGGTAGTGTGAAGAGATTCATAACCATTCGACTTCGGCGTGGTAATCCAGTCTTTGAGACGCTCGGGGATAGGCGTGTGCACATCCGTAACGATCGAGTAAATCTGCCAGCAAATTAACCTTTCCTGTTCGATGGGCACCTCCACAATAATCCGCACCGCGAAGAGGTCATAAATTTCTTCGAACGGGACATTCTTATTTTTGATCTTATTCCAGATGGAGTAAATCGACTTGGCCCGCCCGACGATTTGGTAGTGGGGGCCGAGCTCATCGAGTTTCTTCTTCAGGGGCTCAATAAATGCAGCGATATAGTCTTCTCTGGACCGCTTCGTTTCAGCGAGTTTACGGGCAATCTCCCGGTAGTCATCCGGGTCTGTAATTTTCATACAGAGGTCGAGGTACTCTGTTTTGACGTTGTACAAGCCCAGGCGGTGAGCAAGTGGTGCATACACATAGCTCGTCTCCGCAGCAATTTTCAACTGCTTGTGGCGGGGCATCGCGCCCAGGGTACGCATGTTGTGCAGGCGGTCCGCCATCTTAATGAGGACCACGCGGACGTCATCAACCAGTGTACTCAGAACCTTACGAAAGTTTTCGGCCTGCGGGCTCTCTGCGTTATAGGCACTATCCAGCTTTGTCAGCCCATCCACAATTTTAGCAATCCGTATTCCAAATTGTTTGCGGATGTCGTCCAGGGTGACATCCGTATCTTCTACAACATCATGGAGCAGGGCACAAATGATAGCAGTTGGCCCGAGGCCTATCTCATCTGCGCAGATCTTCGCAACAGCGATGGGGTGGAGAATGTAAGGCTCCCCGGACTTTCGCCGCTGGGCAGCGTGCGCCTGCACTGCCAATTCATAGGAGGCCCGGATATTTACCCGGTCTTCTTTTGACATATCAGACTTAATAGACCGGAGCAAATCGCGGTACGCCCCCTGTATGAGCTGTTTTTCTTCGTTATTTCCGATTAATACCTCTGCCATAATCTTTTGTGTCCTGCTGGATTAGTAATTTGTTAGTTCACCTATACAGATTTGATTCGCTTCTTATTAAAACGCATGGACGGCCCTTATCGTCCACTTTCAGCTTTGACTTTCACAAATATTTAATATTCAACGACATATATAAAAAAACGTTTCATCTTGCCAGACAAGAAATAGCGTTTTATTTATACCGCTGCTTCTACAGCAAAAAGCCTTCACTTCTGCCATTAGTCAAAAAAAGGTAATAGGGCTTTTTGGTAGGGAGTGTTTAGAAGTGCTATTTGAGCCTGTTGGCAACCTGCACATACAAATCTAATAAAAAGAATACCGTTTTCACCCTACTTTTCGCTTAGTATCCTGGGATGTATTTCATCAGCAATGGCAGGATTTATTTTTTTCCTGATCATATAGTAGTTTCCGAACAAAAACCTTATCTTTGCCGCTCATTTAGTACAATGTGGCAACTCACAGGCGCTAAACGTAGCCCTAAAGCCTGATGAGCAGCCGACTTTAAAGCGGGTGTGGCGAAATTGGTAGACGTGCTAGACTTAGGATCTAGTGCCTTACGGCGTGGGGGTTCGAGTCCCTCCACCCGCACAAAAAATGAACAGGCAGCTTTTGTCATGAGTTGCAATCCTGAAAATACCAGCGAGCGTGGTTTGTGTGTTTTACACAAAAAACATCAATGCCCGCTGATCGCAAAGGCTGCATGAGCGCTTACCGGTTATGCAGCCTTTATTATTCATACCCGACAACCAAGCATTCAAACTTTCACTTCGGGTCACGGGTTCTCACAAACGTTTAGAGCCTGCATCTTTACATTGAATTCATCAAACGCCAAGCGTTATGCCAAAAGTCGAACACGAAAATATCGACAACCTGAATGCCGTACTCACGGTAACGCTCGAAAAAAGCGACTACGAGTCTAAATTTAAGACGGAACTCAACAAATACCGCAAGCAAGCCAATATGAAGGGCTTCCGTAAAGGAAAAACCCCGGCTTCCGTACTCAAAAAGATGTATGGTAAAGGCGTACTGGCGGATGTCATCAACGAGATGCTCCAACAAGAGCTCTACGACTACCTGACCAACAACGATATCAAAATACTGGGGCAACCCCTCCCTTCCGCAGATCAGGAACTACAAGACTTTGACCTGAAAACGTTTCGGGACTATGTGTTCAAGTTTGACCTGGGGCTCGCTCCCGATTTCGAAGTGGAAGGTGCCGACGAAAACACGACTTTCGAAAAGATGGCCGTTGACCCTTCAGAAGAAATGGTTGATGAAGACCTGCAGGCCGCCCGCAAGCGCAGCGGCGAACGCAAAGCGGTCGAGGAAGAAATCCGCGATAACGATATGGTGAAGCTTGAAATCGTTGAGCTGGATGGGGAGACGCCCAAAGAGGACGGCATCACTTCCGAATTCAGCCTGCTCATCGGTCAAAACACCAATGAGGACCTGAAGAAGACGCTGTCCGAGAAGAAGCAGGGCGACAAGCTCAAAGTAGACCTCCTGAATGTGGAAGAAGGGCGGGACGAAGACTATGCCCGTAAGTACTACCTCAACATGGACGAGGAAGACGAACGAACCTTCAACAACGAATTTGAAGCCACTATTGCGGAAGTGACCCGCATCGCTCCGGCTGAAATGGACCAGGAATTCTTCGATCAAAATTTCGGCGAAGGCGAAGTAAGCTCAGAAGAAGAAGCACGCGAAAAAATCCGTGAGCGAATCACCGGCTTTTACAACAGTCAGGCCGAGGCGCTGATGTCCCGGGACATACAAGAGAAACTGCTGGAACTGAACCCGATGGAATTCCCCGAAGGCTTCCTGAAGCGTTGGATGAAATCCAACAACGAGGAAGTAGAGGCGGAAGTGATCGAAAAAGAGTATGACCACTTCGAAAAGAACCTTCAATGGTCGCTGATCCGCAATAAGCTGGTGGAGCGCTTTGGAATTGAAGTGGGCAACGAGGATCTCGTAGAAGCGGCACGCAACCGTATCCGTCAGTACTTTGGTGGACAGTCGATGCCGGGCATGGAGCAGATCGTTGACAGTACTGCGCAGCGCATCCTTCAGGACCAAAAGCAGGTAGAGCAGCTGTACGAAGAGGTGCTCACCGACCGTACTTTTGATGCCTTGATTAAGAACGTGAAAGTAGCGGAAAAGAAAGTCAGCCTGGAGGTGTTTGAAGAAGCCGTTAAGGCGGCGCAAGCAGCCAATGCACCGGCTGCTCTTGCAGAGGAAGAAGAATAAGCTGTGCTGAAAAAGACTTGGGCCGCGTGCTGGTTGAGTATTTTCTGATATTTGACCGGTATCTCCAAGTCTTTTTTTCATTTGTTCAACCGCAGGGCACCTGTTTTGTTACTACAGGTGATATTCAAACCGCATTGGAGTTTTTTTCTCCAGAAAAGATCTTAAAGCAAAAAGCGCATGTTCCAGAAGAACGAATTCATGAAGTATGCTACCAAGCACCTTGGCATGAGTAGCATGCACCTCGAAAAATACATCGACCAGGCCACTCCAATGGGCATGGGTGCTGGCCCTAACGTACAAGGTTTCACGACCGCCATTATCGACGAGCGCATCAAGAACGTCTTCCCAATGGACGTCTTCTCCCGCTTGATGATGGACCGTATCATTTTTATGGGCGTACCCGTAAATGATTACGTAGCCAATGTCATTCAGGCCCAGTTGCTCTTTCTCGAATCTGATGACCCTAAGCGGGATGTACAGATGTTCATCAACAGCCCGGGCGGTAGCGTAATCGCCGGGCTCGGCATCTACGACACCATGCAGTACATCGCACCCGATGTGAACACCATTTGCACCGGCCTTGCGGCTTCCATGGGTGCCGTGCTGCTCACTGCCGGTGAGAAAGGCAAACGGACCTGCCTGCGCCACAGCCGGGTAATGATCCATCAGCCACTCGGTGGTATGCAGGGACAGGTTACTGACATGGAAATTTCCTATAAGCTCATCAAGGATCTGCAAAAACAACTGTATGAAATCCTTGCTCAGCACACCGGGCAGCCTTATGATAAGATCGAAGAGGACTGCGACCGTGACAACTGGATGACCGCAGAGATGGCCAAAGAATACGGCCTGATTGACGAAGTACTGGACCGCAACAGCCCACGTAAAGAAATGTAAGTCACAGAGGGGCGAACCACATCAATAGCGGTTCGCCCTATCTCTTTTTGAGCACACCGGCTTGACTGAATCAGCTGGCGTAATTTTAAAAAGCAGCGTATGCGAAAAAGCAAACAAAGCTACCGTTGTTCCTTCTGCGGAAGGGACAAGTCAGAAGCACTTATCCTCATCGCCGGTATCGACGGGCACATTTGTGAAGTGTGTGTGGAACAGGCAGGGGAAATCATTGAAGAGGAACTCTACGGCGGTAAACGTAAAGAAGAAGGCGAGCAACAACAAGACTTTTTGCTGCCTGACAAAATTACTCCGCTGGAAATAAAGGACCACCTCGACGAATACGTTATCGGGCAGGATGAAGCGAAGAAGTTTCTTTCTGTAGCGGTTTATAACCACTACAAACGCCTTCGGCAACATCGCAACGATGACATTGAAATCGAAAAGTCAAATATCGTTTTTGTAGGGCAGACCGGTACCGGTAAAACACTCCTTGCGAAAACCATTGCCAAGTTTCTGAACGTGCCTTTCTCTATCGTGGATGCAACCGTATTCACAGAGGCTGGCTACGTTGGCGAAGACGTGGAAAGCATCCTGAGCCGTCTGCTGCAAGTCTGCGACTACGATGTAGCTGCCGCTGAAAAGGGCATTGTTTACATTGATGAGATCGACAAAGTAGCGCGCAAGAGCGATAACCCATCTATCACCCGCGATGTTTCCGGCGAAGGCGTACAACAAGCTATGCTGAAAATGCTGGAAGGCACGGATGTCAATGTACCTCCTCAGGGCGGCCGCAAGCACCCTGAGCAGAAACTGGTTAAAATCAATACCAGCAATATCCTCTTCATCTGTGGTGGTGCTTTTGACGGAGTAGAGAAGATCATTGCCCGCCGGGTGAACACCCACGTCATTGGCTTCAAAAACAAAGAGGCTACTGCGGAGGCAATAGACCGTACCCGGCTGCTACAGTATATCAGCCACCAAGACTTGCGTGGTTTTGGCCTGATCCCTGAATTGCTGGGCCGTTTGCCGGTACTGGCGTACCTCGAACCACTTGACCTGGATGCACTCAAGAGCATTCTGGTGGAGCCGCGCAATGCACTCATCAAGCAGTATCAGAAACTGTTTGACCTGGAAGGCATCAAACTCGAGTTTTCGGAGGATGCCATTGAGTTTATCGCGGAGAAAGCGCTGGACTTCAACCTCGGTGCACGGGGGCTGCGCTCCATTTGTGAAGCGGTCATGACTGACGCCATGTTTGAACTACCTTCCAGAAAGGACGTCGACCGGTTTAAAATCACAAAGGAATACGCTGAAGAAAAACTCAGCCGTTCCAAAATCAGCAAACAACTGAAGGCTGCCTAAAAGCAGTTGACTCTAAAGAAGGGCACCGCAAACTGCAGGTGCCCTTCTTCATTTCAAAACAGCTGGTTTATGGCCAACGCATTATTTTTCTTCAAAGCTCTGCACGTTGTTGGGTTTGTTTCCTGGTTTGCCGGTCTGTTTTACCTGGGCCGTATCTTTGTATACGACGAGGAAGCCTCCGGCAAAGCAGAGCCTGCACGCCGTACATTAAAAGAACAATTCAACCTCATGGAGTGGCGGGTCTACCGCATCATTTGCAATCCGGCGATGATGATTACCTGGGCTGCCGGGCTGATTATGCTTGCGCTGGGCTGGTTTTCGCCCCTCGTCCCCAACTACCTCACCTCCGGCACACCGGGATGGATGCACCTCAAGCTATTGCTCCTGGTGCTTATGACCGTTTACCACCTCTGGAACAAGCGTATCATCCGCCGGATGGAACAGGGCGAGCGGCCCTTCTCCTCTTGGCAGTACCGGCTGCTCAATGAGATGCCCACCCTCTTTCTGATTGCCATTTCCTATATTGCCGTCTATGGCAAAGCCGGCACACTGAATTACCTTTATCTCGTAGGTGGAATGGCCGTATTTATTGGCCTGATTTTTCTGGGGGCCCGTACCTATAAAAAAGTACGAAAACGGAATGGTACGTTGTAAGGATACAGCGGAAAACCTGAAAAGAAAGCCCGGGTTGTATAGCCAAACTTCTCCCACGCAGCAGCCGAAGGCCCTGCATACGGGCGATTACCTACCTACCCAAGCCGTGCTCTTCGTGTGGGTAGCCCTTATCTTCCAGTGGCTCTACGACCAAAACCCGGCCCTCTTCAATGACATCCACCACACGGATAGAAGCGCCTTCGCGCAATTCCAGGCCTGCTGTCATCGCCTCTATTTCGTAGGGCATCCCTTTGACGTTGAGGTGAACAGTGCCAAAACCATTGCGGTGGGAAGGGACCCTGTACAAAACCCGGCCGGTAGATTGTACCAGCCGCTGAGGGTTGCTCAGCGCAGGCCGGGGTGCTAGCCGAAAGAGCATCAGGGTCACCCCTTTCGCCATAGCAGCGGCAATCAGCCCCGCAAGACAACCCATAATAATGGTTAGGGAGAGTGAGACACCGGCATAGGCAAACAACAAGCCTGCCCAACCAAAGAAAGTGATAAAGGTGAGCACTGTGCGCGGGTTCAGCACCCGGGCAAAGCGAGCGGTTGCTTCTGCTTCCGTGTCCGGGTCTATGAGGCTCATCACAATAAGGATCAGCAACAAGAGCGTGCCGGCAACAGCAATCAGCCACAAGCTCTGCTGTAGTGCAGATAAAGCTTCCCACCAATTTGAAAAAAATAGTCCTGGCATAAGCTGCAAGGTTTTGCCGGGCATTAGTTGATGAGGAACACCCGATGTACAATAATACGTGGACTTTCCCAAACCCGACAGATCCCTTCGACCAAGCCCACCTGATTTTCGGCGAAAGCCTGACACTGATCTCGTTTGGGATAAAAGGCAACTGACAGCGGACCTCCTGCCTCAAGTGCGGGCCTATTGTAAGAAATACGATTTCCCCTCCTCGCGCCTCAATCAAACCCCAAATTGGCTACGGCCGCTCCAAAAGCAAAATCCCACCAAGCTCTAAATCCTCGCCCTGATCTATGAAATACTACCTCAGAAATTTTACCTTTGTTCAAGGCATAACCCACGACAAATGATCAAAGGCCCAATGGTAGAAGTTAAACTCTTCTCAGGTACCACATCAGCGTATTTATCCAAAAGCATTGCCGATCACTACGGGCATCCGCTGGGAGATATCAACGTACACCGCTTCAGTGACGGGGAGATGCAGCCCGTCATCAATGAATCGGTACGCGGTGCATACGTATTCTTCATACAGTCTACTTACCCGCCCACTGAAAACCTGATGGAGCTGCTCCTGATGATCGATGCTGCCAAGCGGGCCTCTGCAGGCTATATCACGGCGGTCATCCCTTACTTTGGGTATGCCCGTCAGGACCGGAAGGACAAACCCCGCGTACCCATTTCCGCCAAACTGATTGCTAACCTGCTACATACTGCCGGAGCCAACCGCATCATGACGATGGACTTCCACGCAGATCAGATTCAGGGCTTCTTCGATATCCCGGTGGACCACCTCAAGAGCGAGGCCATTTACATCCCTTATTTCCAAAAGCAGGACCTCAGCAATACCATTTTTGCTTCTCCGGATGTGGGCGGCGTGAAGCGTGCCCGCACTTACGCCAAGCACTTCAGACGGCCACTTGTGATCTGTGACAAGTACCGCAAGCAAGCCAATGAGGTATCAGAGATGACTGTAATCGGAGATGTCGAAGGTGCAGATGTTATTCTGGCCGATGACCTCGTCGATACGGCAGGTACGCTGTGCCGGGCCGCTGCCATCCTGATGGAAAAAGGGGCTAAAAGCGTCCGTGCCATGTGCACCCACCCCGTACTGTCGGGGCAGGCCTACGAAAAAATAGAAAACTCCCACCTTGACGAGCTTCTCGTGTGCGATACCATTCCGCTAAAACAGGAATCCGAAAAAATAAAGGTGCTGAGTACCGCCAAGCTGTTCTCCCGGGCCATCCGAAATACGCACGAACACCGTTCTATTTCTGCCCTTTTTGTTGGGGATTAGGCCGGCCGCTATCTGATAAAACCTTTTCGATCAACTTTTTAGCCAATCAGTTTTTACTTTTTGGCTTGGAATACCTATCTTTGCGTGCCTTTTCAGGGCTAAATGTGTATTGAATACACTATTCATTGGAATACAGAAAAAGACAAAGTCTATAAAATCATGGAAACGATAGCTTTTACAGGACATCCGCGCACCGATCTGGGCAAGCGAAGCACAAAAGAACTGCGCAAGGAAGGGCATATTCCATGCGTTGCATACGGAAGTGATGAACTGATCCACTTCTACTTGAATCCTATTGATGTTAAGGATTTAATCTATACACCGGATTTCAAAATCGCGGATGTTACTGTTGACGGCAAAAAATTCAGAGCTATCGTCAAAGACATTCAGTTCCACCCGGTTACAGATGCAATCCTGCACCTCGACTTCCTTCAACTGGAAGAAGGCCGTACAGTGAAAGTGGAAGTCCCGATCCGATTCAAGGGCACTTCTCCTGGCGTAAAAGGTGGTGGTAAGTTGATTCAGCGCCTGCGCCGTCTCAAGATCAAAACGAAGCCGGAGCACCTGGTAAGTGAAATGCAGGTTGATATTTCCAAACTGGAGCTCAACCAATCTATTCGTGTACGCGACGTAGATCAGAAACTCGAGACCATCGAGATCCTAAACTCCCCGGGCGTGCCTATCGCAAGTGTTGAGACACCACGTGCACTGCGTTCTGCAGCATCAGCGGCAGCTAAAGCAGGCGGAGCAGCTCCTGAAGAAGAGGAAGAAGAAGCCACTGAAGAGTAATCCAAGAGGCTTCTTTAGACTAAGCATAACGAAGAGAGGTGTAAGCACGGTGCTTTACACCTCTCTTTGTATTTGTGCGTGTCAGGACTTTAGAGCGTGTTGGGACTTTAGTAATCGCCCTGCAAACTGCAAAACTTCGGAGAAGTCGCAGGTTATACCCAGCAGAAGGAAAATGCGCCTTCTGTTCATCTTTGGAAACTCCGCTTTTTATACTTGACAAAGCAATAGAAGACCAAAACCCCAACACGCTCTAAGCGCTGTACAAAGTGAGTAGTGGCCCGGGGGGAGCCTTTTTGATGCATCGACTGTGGTGAGTTTAAGCAGCTCCACACTTCGTGCCTGATAGATCTCACCTGCCCGGACCGGGGTATTTACCAAAGAATCTGTATTATAAAGCTATGAAAGAGCAATTAACGGTTTCCCTTTTGCAAACTGAACTGGCCTGGGAAGACCCCGATGCCAATTTCCAGTACCTGCATACGATGGTACAGAGGCTGCAGCCCGGGCAAACAGACCTTCTGGTCCTCCCGGAAATGTTTACCACCGGCTTCTCCATGAATGCACCGGAACTGGCGGAGCCTACACAAGGAAAAGCCTACAACTGGATGGCGGAGAAAGCAGCCGCCCTTCAGGCGGTCGTTACCGGTAGCTTTATTGCTGAAGCTGCCGGGCAGTATTACAACCGCCTGCTATGGGTGCGCCCCGATGGCACTTTCTCCCATTACGATAAACGGCACCTCTTCACACTTGCCGGAGAAGAGCAAGTCTACCGCCCCGGTAGGGCACACCTACTGACTGAGCTCAAAGGCTGGGCCATTATGCCTCTCATTTGTTATGACCTCAGGTTTCCGGTTTGGAGTCGCAATACAATGGGGTACGACCTGTTGATCTACGTGGCCAACTGGCCGAGCAAAAGACGGACAGCCTGGAAAAGCCTGCTCGCAGCACGGGCCATCGAAAATCAGGTGTACACGATCGGCGTCAACCGGGTGGGAGAAGATGGCAACGGCTATCCGCATTCGGGTGACACTTCAGTGTTTGATTTTGCCGGAGCACCGCTACTGCAGGCGGCTGATGTGGAAAGTGTTTTTACCCTTACCCTCGATCCTGAAAAACAAGATCAATTCCGCAGTAATCTACGTTTTCTGGATGATCAGGATGCCTTCCAATTGCATTGAGCAACCGCCTCCCTGATGAAGGCCGCTCATCGTTAAGCGGGCAGGCCTGCCCAATCGCTTTAACCTTTCTTTTATCCGAAGGGGAAAATGAAAAGCCAGGCCCTACGTTAAAAAAGAGTACACCCAAATTTTATCTATCGACACAACATTACAACGCAAGCACCTATGTATCAATTTCTTCCCCGCTCTGTACAGCTGGCCCTTAGCCTGGCCGCGATGCTGCTGCTCAGCGCCTGTGGTCTTTTTTCCAATGAGTACAGCTACAATGCCTCCCGCGATGGGCGCCCGACCCGGGACCGCCCCCTATACGAAGAAGACCGCAAACCGCCCGTAAATGAGAAAGTTTCTCCGGAAGATAAGGAAGACGAAGATGTGGAATTGATATTTGAAGAAGAGGATACCGATACGGATGAAGTAATAGAAAGCCCCGGTATCCCCTCGACTGAAGAAGCCTTGCTCCGGCAGGAGGCCGTTGATTATGCCAAGACCTTTCTGGGCACGAAGTATAAGCTGGGGGGCACAACGCCCAAAGGCGGCTTTGACTGCTCAGGCTTTACCTCCTACGTGATGAAGCAGGTGGATATTGCGCTGTCACGAACCTCGCAGGCACAGGAGAATAATGGTAGGAAGGTCCGCCTGAAGAACGTAAAGGCCGGCGATCTGATTTTCTACCGGCGTTCACCCCTCGGTAAGGTCTTTCACGTTTCCATTGTCGTGGCCAATAAAGAGGATGGCATTTACGTCATTCACAGTACCTCCCGGGGCGTGGTGATCGACAACGTTACCAAGTCGAGCTACTGGTCACCGAAAATCTCCTCCGCCCGAAGCGTTTTCTAAAGCAGGCAGGAGCAACTTGTACGAAATCCAAAGTCAGGGCATTCAAGAGTCAAAGGCCTTTCAGTAGCGTCATGCAGCCTTGGTTTCTAAGCATTTTCGTATTTTGCCCATTCCGGTTCGAGCAGTTGAGAACCATTTTTATCAAAACAAACCTCCCTTCCTGCAGTTGAATGTTGCGAAGGGGCTAAACCAAAAGTATTTACATGATTAATTTGATACTCTTCGGCCCTCCGGGTTCCGGCAAGGGGACACAGGCCACCAAACTCGTTGAAAAATACAGCTTGCTGCACATTTCCACCGGGGACCTTTTCCGCTACGAAATGGGCAATGATACCCCACTCGGCAAAGAAGCCAAAAGCTATATCGAAAAAGGGGAGCTCGTACCGGATAGCGTAACGGTAGGCATGCTCCGCAACAAAGTGGAGGCTAACCCCGATGTGGCCGGCTATATCTTTGATGGTTTTCCACGCACCACGCCACAGGCTGAAGCACTGGACGAGCTGCTGAGTGAAAAAGGGGAAGCCGTTTCTTCCCTCATCATGCTCGATGTACCCGACGAAGAACTCGTCAAACGCCTTCTGGAGCGCGGCAAGACTTCCGGTCGTAAGGATGACGCCGACGAAAGCATCATCCGCAACCGCATTGAGGTCTACAAAAGCGAGACCACGCCGGTGTTTGACTACTACACCGACAAGAGCAAGGCCGTGAAGGTACACGGTGTAGGCAGCATCGAGGAGATCTTCGGCCGTTTGTGCGCGGAGATTGACAAGCTGTAAAATGCCTACATTTGCCCTAACCAAATTTTAAACATGTCCGGAAACTTCGTCGATTACGTAAAAATTTGTTGCCGATCTGGCAAAGGAGGCGCTGGCTCAGCACACCTGCTTCGTAATAAATTAACCCCAAAGGGTGGGCCCGACGGTGGCGATGGTGGCCGGGGCGGGCACATTCTCCTTAGGGGCAACCGCAATGTATGGACCCTGCTGGCGCTGAAGTACCGCAAACATGTGCTTGCCGGCGACGGCGTCAATGGTAGTAGTAACCATAAATTCGGCGCAGACGGTGAAGACATCATCCTGGAAGTGCCTTTGGGTACCGTAGCCAGAGATGCAGAAACCGGCGAGGTGGAGTTTGAAATCACCAAACACGACGAAGAGCGCGTTTTGCTCAGCGGTGGCCGGGGCGGGCTGGGCAACAGCCACTTCAAATCCTCAACCAACCAAACCCCACGCTATGCACAGCCCGGCGAACCGGGGCAGGAATCCTGGAAAATCCTGGAATTGAAGACCCTCGCGGACGTAGGGCTCGTTGGCTTCCCGAATGCAGGTAAGTCCACCCTCCTTTCCGTGATTACAGCAGCGAAGCCGAAAATTGCCAACTACGCCTTCACCACCCTCGTGCCTAACCTCGGTATCGTTTCCTACCGCGATGGCCGCTCTTTTGTCATGGCCGACATACCGGGTATTATTGAGGATGCTCATCAGGGCAAAGGGCTCGGCTTCCGCTTCCTGCGCCACATTGAGCGCAATGCGACCCTACTCTTTATGATCCCCTGCGATACGGAGAGTATCCGAAAGGAATATGATATACTCCTCAACGAGCTCCAACAGTATAACGAGGAGCTAATGCATAAGCCCCGCGTCCTGGCGATCACCAAAAGCGACATGCTGGACGAGGAGCTGAAGGGCATGCTCCAATCTGAACTGCCACAGGATCTGCCCACGCTGTTCATTTCCTCCGTGGCCCAGCAAGGCCTGCAGGAATTGAAAGACTTGCTTTGGACCACCATCTCTGAGTATAAGGCTATAGATCAGGCGCGGGAGGAAGATCATTTTCAGGGTTGGGGGGAGGAGGAATGATTACTTCGCCACCCCCTGCCGCAACAACCGTTCAATCGCCTCCTTCTTCAGCCCTTTCCCAATCACAACCAAAGTGGAAGGGCTGTCCGTTGAAAGCGGTGCAGCTGCCGGCGTGATTTGCAACGCCTTGCCGGTGGACTGCAGCAGATAGCTTTGCCCATCTTCCTTGCTCTTTACGATGCCCTTGATGCGGTAAATCTGCTTAGCGTAAAGCATCAGACTTACGGTCAGTACGTGCCGGAGCTGATTGAGGTCAAAGGGTTGGTCGAAAGTATGAGTAGTCGAGGAAATATCAGACTGCTGAAGATGGCCCGTTGTTTTGGGTTTTGCAGCAGCCGTTGCGCTGGCAGGTAGTTGGAAAGCCATGCGGGAGCGCCGGGTTTCCAGCCAGGAAACCGGGATACTGCCCTCTTCACTGGGCACCACCGGTACAAAGGGGTTAAGGTGGCGCAGCCGGTCGCGGGCTTCCGCAATCTGTGCCTCCGTGGCTTCCTGCATTTTATTCAAAACCAACAGGTCGGCAGCGGTAATTTGTCGACTCACTTCTTCAAGGCGCTCGGCTACATTGGTCGCATCCACCACGCCGATGACCTGAGCCAGCTCGTAGCGCTGACTGATATCCCGGCGCAAGAAAATGCCCGACAGGCTGCCGCTGTCGGCTACGCCGGTGGCTTCGATAAAGAGATGATCGGGCACCGGATCTTCGTGGATAAGCTCGGTGAGTACATCAAACAGCTCATCGTCAAGTGAGCAGCAGATGCAGCCGTTGCTGATCTCATAAACATCGCTGGAATACTGCCGGACCAGCCCGCCATCAATGGACACCTGCCCGAACTCATTCTCAATGACTACATTATTCTGACCTTTCAGTTGGTGCAGCAGGGCATTGAGCAGGGTGGTCTTGCCCGCCCCCAGAAAGCCAGTCAGTATCGTCACTTGTATCTTTTTCATACGTATGCATTAAAAAGCCCGGGATCCATTTCCCGGGCTGCTATATATTGAATTAGTATGAAAAAACAAACCTTGTAAATGCAACGCCGTTGCAATAATTTTTATTGTCCTTCCCTTCCTTTCAACCTAATCCCCCTCAATTTTGTACCTTTAAAAGGCAATTAATTTATAAACCGCGCAGTATGGTCCGGGAAGAAGATATTCTCCAAAAACTGGAATCGCATCAACTACGTAAGACCGCTTTCCGAAAGGAAGTCCTTGAGCTTTTTATGGCTTCTGAAGGGGAGGCACTTTCCAATCAGGAACTCGAATCTCAACTCGATAACCCGGACCGTATCACCCTCTACCGCACCCTCAAAGCCTTTGAGGACAAGGGGCTGATACACCTGGCAGCAGACAATGGCGGCATTAGCCGGTATGCCCTGTGCCTTGCCGATTGCACCACCCACGCCCACCACGATCAGCATGCGCATTTTCAGTGCCGAACCTGTGGCAAAACCATTTGCCTCGAGGGCGAAGTTGTCATCCGTGCCCAAGCCCCGGTGGGCTTTAAAGTCGAGCGGGAGAACCTTACCCTTGAGGGGCTCTGTGATGAGTGCCTTTAGTCCGTCACCATTACTTCAAAAATAACGGGCTCGGCTGTATTCCGCACCCCATCGTGTGCGTCCACCCTAAACTGAAAGTTTCCAGCCTTCAATGTCTGTGGAATGGTATATTCAAAATCGAAATTGTAATCTTTTTCAACTCCTGCATCAAAAGCGATATAAGCGCCCGTGCTAAAGGTATTGCCTGAACTCAGGTCCGTATAGCTCAGAAAGACAATACCATTCCCCCCTTCGCTCAGGGAGTAGTTGTCGGTGACCGTGCCGGAAAAGGTGACGGTACTACCCTTGGCGGCGGAAAAGCTGCCTTGAGAGGGGGAGCTGACCGCCAGTGTTGGTGCCTCCCCGTCTGTAGGATTGATCGCACGGATGCTGTAAAAATTGGCCAGAGGATTATCATTACCGGCTTCATCAATGACTTGTATCTGAAAGTGGTAAACGCCCGAGGTAACATCCGTAGGCACCTGCAACTGCAACTGCCGTTCGGTACGCTCACCCGAAAGCCCCTGAATATCGAGCACGGTCCAGTCTTCCGTCTGATTGCCCACATTCGGTACAGTCACACCCGGTGCAGCAGTGCCTCCGTGCCCGTGGCAGTCGAAGTTGTTGTGGATATCCACTTTGTACTGCGACAGCGACCGGTCGTCGGTAAAGCGTAGGGTAGCGGTCAGCGTTTCTCCACCGAGGACAGTAAAGACCGAATCTTCCATCCCCCCGCAAACCGCGCCAGGTGCAGGGGCGGGCGCAAAGGAAATAATCTCCATAGACGGGGCTGAGACATCCACGTCATCAGACCCATTGCAACTCCACGCGAGTAGAGCGAGGAGTACGGTGCCGGCAAAAAAAGTCTTGATTGGGTCCATAAGTCAGATAGCTTCGGTTGTTGTACAAAGATAACCACTGCTAATGCAACTATGTTGCATTAAGTGTGTTATTTTGCCAGCCTGCTGGCAAAAATGATCTGCCTGCGCTTGCAAACCATCATGCAGAGCGTTAAGCCAGCTCAACGATATAGCTTGGAAGAACCTGTCTACCTCATCTAGTCAGGTTAAGTTGCACCTTTTTAAGCCAAAATAACCGTAGAAAATACTGACTTCAGAGAAGTCGAACGTTCTATTTTGACAAGAGAAATGGTTGTTATAATCATAGACCCCCAACTTGTCAAACGTACAATGCACTTACGCTTTACACACTGCATATGACCAAAAGAGCCTTATCTATTCACACCCTCACCCTCCTGTTTTTGCTGCTGCTACAGTCCGCAGCCGCGCAGGTTTCCGGCCGGGTGGTTGACCCACAGGCGGCACCACTGACCGGAGCCACGGTATTGCTGTTGCCGGACAGCCTGGCCCGGATTGCAGATGAAGAAGGACGGTTCCGGTTCAGCACATTGCCCAACGGGATGCATCAGCTCCGGGTATCTTTTGTAGGCTATGAAACGATAGAGCAGCCCATCCGCTACGAAGGCGTACCCATTCAGCTCCCACCCGTCACGCTGCAGGACGCGCAGGAACTGCTGGAAACCGTGGTTGTCACCGAAGAGCACGCCAAGCAGGAAGAAACTCTTTCCACCGAGCACTTTACCGGAACTGTGATCGAAGAAAACCTGCAGGGTACCTTTGCCCAATCCATCGACAAGCTCCCGGGGCTCAGCGCCATCAACATAGGAACGGGCATCGCCAAACCAGTGATCCGGGGACTGTCCTCCAACCGCATCATCGTCAATCATCAGGGCATCAAGCAGGAGGGGCATCAGTGGGGAGCAGACCACGGCCTGGAGATCGATCAGTTTGGGGTGGAACGGGTGGAAATCATCAAGGGGCCCGCTTCCCTACAGTACGGTTCAGACGGGCTGGGCGGCGTGATCAACATTATGCCCGGAAGAGTGTCCCCGGAAGGCGTGATACTGGGCAGCATAATGGGCATTCACCGCACCAACAACGCCCACTGGGGCGGCTCTGCCAAGCTGGGCTTCAACCTCAACGGCTTTTTTACGCAAGCCCAGTACAGCCATCAGGACTTCGCCGACTATCGGGTGCCGGCGGAGACCTTCGACTACAACACCTTTACGCTGCCCATTATCAATGAGCGGCTCAAAAATACGGCCGGAAAGGAAAACACCATCAGCGTCACCACCGGGCTCAACCGCGACTGGGGCATCACCCGGCTGACCTTCAGCCGCTATCAGCTGGAAGCCGGGCTGTTCTCGGGCGCCGTGGGTATCCCCCGTTCCTACGCCCTCACCGATGATGGCAACCGCCGGGATATCGACATTCCCAAACAGGAGGTGGAGCATACGCGCCTTAGCCTGCATCAGGACCTGGTGCTGCCGCAGGGGCACATCAACTTCAATATCGGCTATCAGCGGAATCTGCGGCAGGAGTTTTCCTTTCCGGAATTCCACAGTATCCCCAGTTCGCAAATTGATCCCGGCAATACGCTCGGGCTGCAGTTTTTGCTGGAAACGTTCAGTGCTGACCTCCACTACGAGCGCGAAGGCACTAACGGCTGGCGGGAAGTCTACGGCGGCAACGCGCAGTGGCAGTTCAATGAGCGGGCGGGCTTCGAGTTCCTGTTGCCTGACTTCCGCACCTTCCGGGCGGGGGTATTCGGGCTGGTGGAAAAGCAGCTTTCGGAGGACCTGCTTGTCAACGGGGGGCTGCGCCTCGACTATGCCACCAACGATACGGAGTTCTACCGGCAATGGGTGTGGGACAGCAATGAGAATATCACGGATTCTCTGGTTGCTCCGGTCACGACGCCGGAGTTTTTCAACTGGTCGGCCTCGGCGGGGCTTTCGGCTGTGCTTTGGGAAGACCGCGCTCAGTTCAAAGCCAATATTGGCAAGAGCTTCCGGGTGCCTTACCCGGCAGAGACGGTTTCCAACGGCATCCACCACGGCACCTTCCGCCACGAGATGGGCACGCCCGGGCTGGACTCCGAGCATGGCTATCAGCTTGACCTCAGTTTGGAGTGGGAACGCCCCCGCTTTTCCGGTATGGTCGCGACGTACTTCAATTATTTCGACAATTACATCTACCTCGGCCCGACTTTCCCGGCCCGCTTTTCGCCCCTGCCGGAGTCCGGGCAGATTTTCCAGTACCGGCAGGACGACGCCATCTACACCGGCTTTGAGGTGCAGTACGAACTCGTTCTGCTCCCCCGCTTGCGCTTTTCGCAAACCGCCGACTTCGTGCAGAGCTACAATATCCGCACCCAACTGGCACTGCCCTTTACGCCACAGCCCTCTGTGCAGAGCAGCCTGCGCTACACTACCGAGCCCAAGCGTGGCCGGGTACAATCCTTCTACGCCGAAGTCAGCCATCAGTACGCCTTTGCTGCGGAAGGCCCCTACCGTGTCGACCGGTCGGAGCGCGCTACACCTGCCTATCAGCTTTTGGGGGCAGCGCTGGGGCTGAAGCTGCACTGGTTTGGGCCACAGCCGCTGCAGTTCAATGTGCAGTTGCAGAATGCCCTCGATGTCTTCTACCTCAACCACCTGAGCCGCTATCGCCTGATCAATGTGCCGGAGCAGGGCCGTAACGTCAATATCAGCCTGAAAGTGCCTTTTTGGGGGCGGTTGAAACGATAAGAATCTCCCGCATTTTTCGCAACTTCGCAGCATGAAGACATCCCTGCTCGAGAAGCACTTATCCGATCTTTTTGAAGAATGGGCAGGCGTCAGCCCGGAGCTGATGCTGCCCCTTGCGCCTTCCGGTTCAGCGCGCATTTACTACCGCCTGCAGTACGATGGCAAAAGCGCGATAGGCACCTACAGCCCCAACCGGCAGGAGAATGAGGCTTTCGTGGGCTTCTCCCGCCACTTTCATGCCAAAGGGCTGCCCGTACCCGAGATTTATGTGGAACGGCTGGACAGCCACGTCTATCTACAGGAGGACCTCGGGGCGACTACCCTCTACAGCTACCTGCTGCAGCGCGACGATGGTCCCTTCCCTAACCATTTGACAACCATCTACAAGCGGGTAGTGGAAGAACTGGCGCGGGTGCAGATCGAAGGCGGGCAGGGGCTGGACTACAGCAAGTGCTTCCCCCGCGCTGTGTTTGACCAACAGTCGATGCTATGGGATTTCAATGCCTTCAAATATCAGTTTCTGCGGCTGGCGGGCACCGATTTTAATGAGCAGCGGCTGGAAGAAGACGCCCATCGCCTGGCAGATTTCCTGCTGGAAGCCGGCACCGATCACTTCATGTACCGCGATTTTCAGTCCCGCAACATTATGGTGCGGGGTGGCAAGCCATTCTTTATCGACTATCAGGGCGGGCGCCGGGGGGCTTTGCAGTACGACCTGGCTTCTTTACTTTATCAGGCCAAAGCCAATATCCCGGATGAGCACCGGGAAGCCCTCCTCGACCACTACCTCGACACCGCCACACAGCTTACGAAGATTGACCGGGCGGCATTCCGGCGCTACTACTACGGCTTTGTGCTGATGCGCAGTGTGCAGGTGCTGGGCGCCTACGGGCTGCGCGGGCTGTACGAGCGCAAAGAGCATTTTCTCAAAAGCATTCCCTTCGCCCTCGACAACGTACAGGAACTCTTCAGTCAGGGCCGCATAGCGGTGGAACTGCCGGAACTGAAAAAAGCCATCGAACAGGTGGTGGCTTCCGGTCAGTTTGAGCCTTTTGATACCGAGCGGGGCGCGCAGAGCCTGCTCACGGTGCGTATCCACAGCTTTTCCTACAAGAAAGGTGGCATCCCTCCTGACCCTTCCGGCAACGGCGGTGGATTCACTTTCGACTGCCGCTTCCTGCACAATCCCGGGCGCTACGAGCCTTACAAACAGCTCACGGGCCGGGACGAGCCGGTGATCAACTTCCTGCAGCACCATAGTAAGATGGGGGAATTTCTGAACGATGTCTTCCGAATTGTGGACGAAGCTGTGGAGAACTACATAGAGCGCAGTTTCACCAACCTAATGGTCAGCTTTGGGTGCACCGGCGGGCAGCACCGCTCTGTCTACGCAGCCGACGCCCTGGCTAAGCATCTGAAAGAAAAGTACGGTGTGGCGCTGGAATTGGAGCACATTGAGCAGGAGAAGAAAAACTGGATTAATAAGTAGGCGGTTTCCAAGCAGGGTCTTGAAGTGAGGTTGAGGCTAAGGTTGAGGCCAGGTTTGGGCTGCAGGGGGTAGGAATAGCAAGCTATTCCCGCAAGGCAGCCATCGCAAAGCCACCCAACCTCAACCTCAACCTCAGCCTGACTCTCCCCTAGCTCAGCACCCCCTGCATCAGCTCTCCAAACTCAGCAGGGGCTTTGAAGAGGCTATCGTTGTAAGTGGTCGCCCGGAAGCGCAGGTTGTGCACCCGGTCGTTGCGGTGCTCCAGCTCAATCATGATATTGCCAAAGTGCTGTACGAAGCGCCCATCCTCTTCCTGATTGCTGCGGATGCTCAGCCCCGGCTTCAGGTAGTGGCGCTCGATGGTTTCCACCCAGTTGGCGCGCTGATAGCTGCGGCGGTCAGAAATCTGCGTACGGTACTTCAGCGCCAGTACCTGCTCTTTGAGGAAATCAAAAAAGTGCTGCACATCCCGCTGACTGTAGCCCGTCTGACTGAAGTGGACCACAAACCCCTTAGAGGAAGGCGTATTGAGAAAGTCCAGCGCCTCGTCAATATCATCGGGCCGGATGCGGTAGATGGCATACTGTTCGTTGAGCCAGTTGAGCAGGCGGCGCAGCACCAGCGTTTCCTTCCAGAACTGGTAGTCTTCCCGTTCTTCCGCACTGCGCTCAATCATCTCATGGATAAGCGGCTGGGAAGGCGAGCTTTCCTCCGCTTGCTGGAACAGGTTCTTGAAATATGACCACAGCTTATCCATCGTGCTTTTTGGAATGTTCAACAGCGGGGCGGGCAGTTTGTTTTGGGAGGTTTTGCCCGGCGCACTCTCCGTCCGACGTAGTTAAAAACGGAGTCGGCCCTTTCGCCGGGCGTACCAAACATACAGAGCGCACCGGGTGAATCCCCCGGCAACGGCTGGGCGTAGTACACCCGGTGAGGCAGTCTCGCCCGGCGCTCTCTCCGTCTTACGCTGTTTGAGACTCCAATATCTATCCGTATGGACTGGCTCATCCATACGGACAAATTATGGGAAGTCGGTCCCTTCGCTGGGCGTACTGGCCTTGCCTAACAAAGCGCACCGGGTGAATGCCCTGGCAGTGGCTTGGCTTAGTACACCCGGTGAGGCTGCCGCGCCGAGCGCTCTCTCCGTCCGACGTAGTTTGGAAACGAGGTCGGTCCTCTCGCCCGGCGCACTCCCTTCGCTGGGCGTACTGGCCTTGCCTAACAAAGCGCACCGGGTGAATCCCCCGGCAATGGCTTGGCTTAGTGCACCCGGTGAGGCTGCCTCGCCGGGCGCTCTCCTTTCGCCCGGCGTGCTGATCCCTGGTAAAGCAAAAAACACCGGGTGAATGCCCCGGCAGTGGCTCGGCTTAGTACACCCGGTGAGGCGCGCGCAAAACCTGACTTTAATCACCCGCGCCCAATGACCCCCATCACCCAAAAGTAGGTGAGCCTGCCCTAAGTTTGCCCCATTGAATTGACCTCACAAACAAGACACACATGACCGCGCAGCAATTGCTCGACAAGTACAACGTCGCCGTTCCCCGCTACACGTCTTACCCTACTGTACCTTACTGGGATGCTTCCTGCCCCTCCACCGGGGACTGGAAAGGCAGTGTACTGCAGGCTTTTGGCGAAAGCCGCGAAATCAGCCTTTACCTTCACCTGCCATTTTGCGAAGCACTTTGCACCTACTGTGGCTGCAATAAACGCATCACCAAAAACCACGCTGTGGAGTCGCCTTACATCGAGGCAGTGCTTAAAGAGTGGGCCCTGTACCGCGACTTGCTGCCGGGCCGCCCTATCCTCCGGGAACTGCACCTGGGCGGGGGCACACCGACGTTCTTTGCGCCGGATAACCTGCACTACCTGCTTTCCAATATCCTGAAGGATGTGGACCTGGCGGAGGACTATGAGTTTGGCTTCGAAGCCCATCCGGGCACGACCTCTGCCGAACACTTGTCCACCCTGCGCGACCTCGGCTTCACCCGCCTGAGCATCGGCATTCAGGACTTTGCACCGGAGATTCTGGAAATCATCAACCGCAAGCAGACCTTTGAGGATGTCCGTTTCGTGACCGAAAAGGCACGGGAACTGGGCTATGAATCCATCAACTACGACCTCATCTTCGGGCTGCCCCTGCAAACCCCAGCCCACATCACGGAGACCATCCGTAAGACCAAAGCCCTGGCACCGGAGCGCATTGCCTTCTACAGCTACGCCCATGTGCCCTGGATCAGCCCTGCCCAAAGAGCCTACTCCGAGGATGATTTGCCGAAAGGCAAAGACAAACGGGCACTCTACGAGCTGGGGCGGGAACTGCTGGAAGAAGCGGGCTATGTGGAAATCGGCATGGACCACTTCGCACTGCCCAAAGACAGCCTCTATCAGGCTATGCAGGAGGGCTCCCTGCACCGGAGCTTTATGGGCTACACCCCATTCACCACCCACCTCAACCTGGCACTGGGCGCTTCCTCCATTAGCGACAGCTGGGGCGCTTTTGTGCAGAATGAGAAAAAGATCGAGCGCTATCAGGAGCTGGTCAATGCCGGGGAGCTGCCTATAGTAAAGGGGCACCTGCTGACGGAAGAAGACCGCACCCTGCGGCAACACATCCTCAATATCATGTGCCGCTACCGGACGAAATGGGCGGATGCCGGGCTGCAATGCGAGGCGCTCTACGCCGGGCTGGACCGCATGGACGAGCTGGAAGCCGACGGGCTTATCATCCGGCGCCCCTTTGAACTCGAAGTGACCGATATCGGCAAGCCATTCATCCGCAATATTTGCATGGCGCTTGATGCCCGCTACTGGCGTAAAAAACCCGAGGGGCAGCTCTTTAGTCAGGCGGTTTAGGCCTTACCAAAGTCAAGCTTTGCAAATGAATCCCCTTTTCCCCATCAAGATTGGAGATTAAGTTGTTACTTTTGATGAACTTTTAACCACAACCCGGTTGATTATGCATTGGAAAGTTGGATTGTACCTCATTGTACTGGCGGCCATCACCTGGTCCTGCCAACCGACAAACCCCAATTATCAGGAGGACATCAATGACGCGGCTTACTTCCATGAGTCTATGAAGAAGCTGAGCGACGTGATTGTGTACGATATTTTTTCGCCCCCGGTCGCGAGCCGCATCTATGCTTACGCGAGCATTGCGGGCTACGAGGCCCTGCAGCCGGACTATCCGGAACAGAACACACTGTCCGGGCAGATCAGTGGGCTGGAGCCCCTGCCGCAGCCGGAGGAAGGGCAGGTCTACTGCCACCCACTGGCTTCTCTGCACGCCTTTCTGAAAGTGGGAAAAGCCCTCACCTTTTCCGAAGATAAAATGGATGCCTACCAGGAAGAACTGTATCAGCGCCTCGACAGCATACACGTGCCAGAGGATGTTTGGGACCGCTCCCTGCTATACGGAGAAGCCGTGGCCGACCACATCCTGGCCTGGGCAGACAAGGATATGTACAAGCAAACGCGGACATATCCCAAGTTTTCCATCAACGATGACCCCGCCCGCTGGCAGCCCACGCCTCCTGACTACATGGACGGCATTGAGCCCCACTGGCGGGAAATCCGGACGCTGGTGCTGGAATCTCCACAGCAATTCACCCCACCACCGCCCACCGAGTTCAGCACGGAGAAAGACAGCAAGTTCATGCAGGAGACTATGGAGGTCTACAATGCCCTGGCCGTAGCGGATACTGCGGAGCAAAAAGAGCGCAAAAACGTCGCCAAATTCTGGGACTGCAATCCTTACGTGTCCCACCATACGGGCCATGTGATGTTTGCTACTAAAAAGATCACCCCCGGTGGCCACTGGATTGGCATCACCGAGATTGTCTGTAAGCAGGACGATGCCAGCCTGGTCAAGAGTGTGGAAGCTTATACGCTCACGTCTATTGCCCTATTCGATGCCTTCATCAGCTGCTGGGACGAAAAGTACCGGAGCAACCTCATCCGCCCCGAAACGGTCATCAATAAGTATATTGACGAAGACTGGGTACCGGCATTGCAAACCCCACCTTTCCCGGAGCACACGAGCGGGCATAGCGTCATTTCCCGCGCCGCCGCTGTCGCGCTGACGTCTATTTTTGGCGATAATTTTGCCTTTAATGACACCACCGAAGAAGAATATGGCCTGCCCGCCCGGCAGTTCAGGTCTTTTTACCATGCCTCCGATGAAGCAGCCGTGAGCCGCCTGTACGGTGGGATACACTACCGGCCGGCTATTGAGTACGGCGTGGCACAGGGCGAAAAAGTGGGCAAATATATCGTGGAAGAACTACAGCTCAAGCAGCAGCTGAGCTCGAAGTAAGAGCGTGCTGGGGCTGAGCATGTCGGCTTACCGCTTTTTCCGCCACAAATAGCCTGGCAAACTGGGCTACCGCGCCCGAAATCCCTATTTTAGTGGTAAATACGATTGACATGAATGCCATCAACACAGCAACCACCCTAAAGGAAAAAGTACAGCAACTCGCTAAAGATATCCACGCCGATGTCATTGCAGTGCGCCGGCACCTGCACGAAAACCCGGAACTCTCCTACAAGGAAGAAGAAACCGGTCGCTACATTGCCGATCAACTAGAAGCAATGGGCATCCCCTATGAACATGGCATTGCCGATAATGGCGTGGTAGGGCTCATCCGCGGGCGCGATGGTGGTGGCAAAGTAATAGCTTTACGGGCTGATATCGACGCCCT
Source organism: Phaeodactylibacter sp. (assembly GCF_040219495.1). Lineage (GTDB taxonomy): Bacteria > Bacteroidota > Bacteroidia > Chitinophagales > Saprospiraceae > Phaeodactylibacter. The sequence continues at coordinate 62,971 of NZ_JAVJSK010000106.1, forward strand.
GCCTATCACCGAGGCCAACGAAGTGCCTTACAAATCAAAAAACGAAGGGATCATGCATGCCTGCGGGCACGATGTGCACACCGCTTCCCTGTTGGGCGCTGCACGCATCCTCAATACCCTGAAGGACGAGTTCGGGGGCACCATCAAGCTCATTTTCCAGCCTGCTGAGGAACAGCTGCCCGGCGGAGCGTCTATCATGATCAAAGAGGGCGTGCTGGAAAATCCCAAGCCGGAGAATATCATCGGGCAGCATGTCCACCCACCGTTGGAGGTAGGTAAAATTGGTATGAAAGCCGGTCAGTACATGGCTTCTGCTGATGAGCTCTACGTCACCGTCAAAGGCAAAGGCGGTCACGGTGCCCTGCCAATGGACTGCATCGATCCGGTGGTCATCACCGCGCACATCATCACTGCCCTGCAGCAAATTGTGAGCCGCAATGCTAACCCCGGCACTCCCTGCGTGCTGACCTTCGGCCACATTGCTTCCACCGGCGGCGCCACGAATGTCATCCCTAATGAAGTAAAACTCAAGGGTACGTTCCGGACCATGGACGAAACCTGGCGCTTCGATGCCCATCAGCGCATGAAAAAGATGGCTGAGAGTATAGCCGAGGGCATGGGCGGCAGTTGTGATTTTGATATCCAAGTCGGCTATCCGGTGCTGTACAATCATGAGGAGCTGACGCAGAAGGTCCGGTCCCGCGCCGAAGCTTATCTGGGCAAAGAGAATGTCGTTGAACTGCCTATCCGTATGACTGCCGAGGACTTTGCGTACTATTCACAGGAGATGCCGGCCTGCTTTTACCGTCTGGGGACCGGCAACCCGGCTAAAGGCATCATCTCCCCTATTCATACCAACCGCTTTGATGTGGATGAGGACTGCCTGGCGCTGAGTACCGGGCTCATGGCCTGGCTGGCTTTACAGGAACTGGAGGAAGCCTAAAATGGCCCGCCACAACGATATCGGCCATGCCGGGGAAGCCATTGCCAGGCGCTACCTGGAGGAGCGCGGCTACCGCACCCTCGAAACCAACTGGCGCTACCGCCGCGCAGAAGTTGACCTCATTGTGATGGACGGCCGTACTCTGGTTTTTGTGGAAGTCAAAACCCGCAATACCACCGCCTTCGGGGAAATCGAAGACTTCGTGACCCGCAAAAAAGAGGCCATGCTGATCGCTGCTGCCCATGCTTACATGGAACATATTGACCACGACTGGGAAGTGCGGTTTGATATCATTGCCATCCTGTATCTTGATGAAAAATCTTACAGCGTTAAACACATCGAAGACGCCTTCTTCCCCGGACTGGAATAATTTTTACAGCACGCTGTCCCAGAATTGGTACAGCTCGTGCCCCATGCCACTGGGCAGCAAAGCTGAAAGTTCAGCCAGCAAGACGGCTTTCCGTGGAGCAAGCTGCTGCTGCCGTTCCTCCAAAAAGAAGTCCGTCGCGGCCCGCCGGCCTTCTGCCGTCAAACTCCGGTCTTCAGTAATGCTTTCCCGCAGGAAATCGATGCCTTTAGCCCAAGTTTTCAAACCGGTCAGTTGCACCAGTACGAGATAGGTTTCCATTTCGGTACTTATCCCGGCAGCAGGCTCTAATTGCTGCAGGCGGTTGAGGGCGCCCTCCAAATTTGCAGCTGCCCCGTCAGCATTATTAAATACCTGCTCCTGATACTGTTGCTTAGCTGCTTCGAAGTTGACGGCACCCTGATGAAAAGCAAACAGGTCGCTGCGTACCTGATCCAGCACCAGGATATCAGGCAGGGCTTTCATCAGGGTTTCGTCCCGGGACATGCGGACGCCCGCTTCGTTTTCCATAATTTTGAGGGCCTGCAACGCGCTTCGGGCAGAACCCTTTGAGGCTTCGTAATCGTTCAGTTTCCACTCACAGAGCGCCTTGAGGGCCAAAGCACTGCCCAGTAGGTTGTTTTTTTGAAGCTTACTCCGCTTTTTCGCAGCTTTGCTGATGTGTCGGTAGGCGGTGGCATAAGACAAAGTTGGCGAAACAAACACGTCAGTCTGAGGCGAAAAACGCTGCTGGTTTTCCGTAGCAGCGCCCTCATTAAAAGCTTTCTGTGCTAAGTCAAGGTGCCGCATGGCGCAGGCAGGCAACAGCAAGGCGGCGGTAATCCATAATAAAATCAAACGGGCCATAGGTCGCATAGGTATTGGTTTTTTGAGTTTCTAGGGTTGTGCGTCTCCGTTAATATCCCCGATTTTTATAGCAATCATATCCGGTAACGGTACGGGCTGTGCAGGCAGGTTGTCGATAGACAGATTGTCAGGAATAGGCGTTGCCCAGGGATCTTCCGGATTGGAAAAATCATGATCTGCGGGCACCAACCGCCAACTGTCCTGATTGGGCAGCTCATCATCAAGGCTGAGGATGAGCTTTTGCAGCTGAATCAGGTCCAGGGTGGTGATGGATTGTGAGTTGTTGGCATCCGCAGCGATGCGCAGGTAGGGGCTGTCTAAGGGGTTGATGCCCAAAATATGCTGGCTAATCAGAATGAGGTCAAAGTTAGATACGCCATTGGTATCATCTCCGTCTTTAGCAAAGTTGAGGGTCACGCTTTGCCCAAACGGCAGGCCGATGATGCTGTATGCGCCGTTTTGGGCTTCGATAACCGTACCGGTCTCCTCAATGGTGACGGTGGCATTCGCAGGCTCGTCAAAAGCCGTCCGGACAGCGCCGGTAATAGCACCGCCCACTTGTGGCAAGTCTTCCAGGTTGATGCTGTACATGGACCGGCCATAAGTACCGGCGTAGAGGGTTTGTGTAGGCAGGTGCAGGCTCAGGTCACCAATCACAACCGGAGGCAAACCGAAGCCCAGCGGCTGCCAGGTGAGCCCTTCGTTGTAACTGATATAAACGCCCACATCATTGCCCAGGTACAGGCGCTCAGGGTGGTCGGGGTCAATAATAATCTCATTGACCGGTACTTCGGGCAGGCCCGATGAGATATCCTGCCAGGTCTGCCCGCCGTCCTCTGTTCTGAATACATGCGGCAGGTATTCATCAAACCGGTAACCGGAAAAGGTCACGTATGCAACCTGGCTGTCTACAGGGCTCGTGGCTACGCGCGTCACCCATCGGTTAGGCAGGTTGGTGGAGACCTCCTCGAAGGTAATGCCGCCATCGGTGCTCTTTTGCACAAAGCCATTGTCGGTACCCACGTAAATAATATTGGTGTCCACAGGAGAAATGGAGATGTCCGTTAGTGTGCCGTAGACCAGGTTGCCGGGCTCTTCCGGCCCTGTCAGGTTTTCGCTCAGGATATTCCAGAATATGGCCCGGTTGGTGGATTTGTAGAGGCGGTAGGTGCCATAATAAAGGCTGTTGGGATTGACCGGGTTCAGGGCCACTGGCGTGCTCCAGTTGCGCCGGTCACCACTCATGATGCCATTCAGCGCAGCAAAGGAAGGCATGCCCCCGGCAATGGAGCGCCGCAATCGCCCACGCTGGGACTCCAGGTAGACAAAGTTGCTGTTGGTGGGGTCGACCAGGCAGCGGAAGCCGTCGCCACTCCAGATCAAGCCCCAGTCGTCCAACCCGGCGGTAGTGGTTCGGATGGTACCATTGTCTTGGGTGCCCCCAAATCGCCGGTTGGGGTTCAGGTTGTCGATATCGCAGGTGTAAAACTGGGTGATCGGCAGGCTGGGCTTATGCGACCAGGTTGCTCCATCGTCTTCTGAAATGTACAGCCCGCCATCGTTGCCCAAGACCATGTAATCCGGGTTATTGGGGTCAATGTAAAGATCGTGCTGGTCTACATGTACCAGATTGCCCGTAATATTGGACCAGCTGTGCCCACCGTTATCGGTCCGGTAGAGCCTGAGGCTGGGCAGGAAAACGGTCTCCGGCAGATTCGGGTGGGGAAATAAACGTCCAAACCACCACATGAAGTCGGGCCCGTTCACGCCGCTTGTGCCGGCATCGTACCAGCTATCCCCCCCATCGTCACTCCGGTACACCGCTTGCAGGAACCCGATGGTATCAATCAGCTGAGCGTAGATGATTTGCGGGTTCGCCGGGGACAGGGCCAGCCCAATGCGCCCGGTCGCCCCACCCGGCAACCCGTTGGTGAGGTGCTCCCAGGTATCGCCACCATCGTAAGAGCGGTAGATGCCCGAACTCAGGCCACCGTAGCGGTAATAGCCAGGCGTGCGCACCCGTTCCCAGGTAGCCGCATAGATCGTATCCGGATGCTGAGGGTGCAAAACCAGGTCGATGGCTCCGGTGGAGTCATTCACGTACAATACCTGCTCCCAAGTCGCACCGCCATCTCCGGTACGGTATACGCCCCGCTCGGGGTTATCACCATACAACCGGCCCATTGCTGCTACATAGACCCGGTCCGGATCGTTCGGATGGACCTCCAGGCGGCCGATACTACCGCTTTCCTCCAACCCAATGGGCTCAAAGGTAGCGCCGCCATCAGTACTTTTGTACATCCCCACGCCATCGTAGGCTATGGAGCCGCCACCGGCATTGGCCTCGCCCGTGCCTACATAAATCGTGGAGGGGTCAGAAGGGGCAATGTCCAAATCGCCAACCGAGAGGCTAATCTGGTCATCAAATACGGGCTCGAAGGTGTCGCCCCGGTCGTAGGAGCGGAAGACGCCTCCGGAGGCAGCGCCCACCCAGATGGTATCAGGGAAATCCGGGTGTACATCAAGGGCTGTAATCCGGCCGCCGATATTCATGGGGCCTTCAAAGTTCCAGCTTGCGTTTTGTGGGCTGCGGGACAGCTGCTGAGCGACGGCTTTTTGGTGCTGCTGTGCGCCGCGCTTGTACACGGCGTGGTTGATGCCATCGGGGTAAGCTCGTTGCCGGAACAGCCAGTCACTGGGCTCTTCTTCCTCGTAGGCTTCTTCGTGCGCTACGGGTGACGACTGGGGTTGGCAAGCCTGCCCAAGCAGGATGAATAAGGGCAGAACGAGGAGTGGGTTTAAATTTCTCATAGGGATTACAATTATGATACCAACGAGGGCATAATAGCTATACCAAGGGCTCTGTCGTAAAATAGTGTGAGGCTATCAGGAGTACTCAGTTAGTCCATGATCTCCGAATCAACTTAACGACTCCTGCCACAAGATAAGAAATGACTTTTTATGAGGTGCTGGAATATAGGAAGAACTTGAGAGGGAGGGGCACGCGGAGGGGCTTTCGCCACGCTTTGCGAGCTTTACGTGAAATTGGGAGACTGCTCCGTAAACGAAGTGGCGGGACTGTTAAAAATGTGTGTGTCAAAAAACCACGAGATTAGCAGCATGAAAAACGCAAAAGAAAAAGAAGATTTCGGGCACTCGCCCTCGACCCCTGGACAGCCAACCTCACCGGACTTTGCGCAGCAGTCTGCAGACTTTGCGTGAAACCCCAAAAAAGTACACTTGCCTGCATAAAAACTCTCCGGCAGGCTTTTCAAACTAAGCCCCCAGTACCTCCAATACTTCTTCGAAAGTACGTCGGAAGTCTTGTTTCCATAAGGCTACCACTTCCTGAACCCGAGCTTTGGCACGGGCGACAGCCTCCAGGTTGCCGCCTTCTTCTGAAACCAGAAGCAGGAAGTAGCCCGTCAGGGCTTCAATGACCGGGCGTTGGGACAAGTGCCAGCGGGTCGCCTTATTGTTTTCCGGATCGTAGAGCAGTATGAACAAGTCTTCCAAAGCAAAGCGCATCAATATGTGGTAATGCCCGAATTCCGTAGCCTGTACTCTAATGAGGAAACGCCAGTCGCTGCGGGCGGCTTCCAGCAAAGATTGCAGAAGCATGCGCAGTAAAAGGTAGGGCAAAGGCTGCCGCACGGGTACAGATTCCAACGCCCGGAAGAAGGCTTCCAGCACCTCGTAAATCAATGGCTCCGGACCCACCCACTGCGGGTGCTCCAGTACGGCTTCGTAGACCACCTCCAGAATATCCAGAATTTGTTCCTGGCTCAGGCGGGGCTTCCACTTACCGGAGCGGGGCGGGGCGGCAATCGTTTTGAGGGTTTGCTCCAAAGCAACCACCAGTATGCTAACCGGCTCTTCTTCGTCGATATCCAGTACCAGGTGCAGGTTGTGAGCGGTACGCTCAATCGTTAAGCGCAGCAGCTCGGGTAACAGCTCGGGCTTTCCCAAACCACTATCGCGGAGTGCTCCTGCAACATCTGAAACCAACAACTGCAGTACCCGGTCACGGGCCACCAGTTCCGGGTACTGATCCAGCGCCATCAGGGCAGATTCTATCAGTTGGTCCGCCTGTGCCTCATCAAAACCTTCACTGAAATCCAAACCGTTTTGGCCAAACAGCACCAGGTCGATCAGAATGAGGCCGCGCTCGTTGGGGTAGCGCAGGAGAAGACCATCCAGGATATAGGCCAGGAGTTCTTCCAACAGGTGCAAACGGTAGGTAGGCGTACTATTGACCCCGGTGGGAAACACGAAGCTGAAGACCATCCGCAGGGCATGCTCCAGAATACTGCGTTCCAGTGTGTTTGTGGCGAAGGTCACTTTTGCCAGTACTTTAGGGCTCCGGACTGCGGCGTACAAGCTGCTCTGAACGATCAGCTCCAAAGTCCCGGCAGACAGGCGGCTGCCTGTAGGTATAGTCTCCAGCACATCAAAGACCGTATCCAGGACCGTCCGGAGTACCGTTTGCTGCCCTACCCTGCCCGTTACCCAATCAGGATAACGCACCACTTCTTCCAGCAGCAATTCGAGCAAATAAATCCCCTGCTCCGGGCTGAGCCCCGGCCGCCAGCGCCCTTCCCGGTCCTCCCGTTGGGTCAGTGCCGCCAGTATTTCCCGGGTAGCAATAACCAGCAGGTGGCGGGGCGTACCCGTCTCGGCATCAATGAGCACATGTGCATGCTCGCCCGTCTTTTCCAATACGAGCCGTAATAAAAATGGCAGCAATCCAGCTTGCCGCAGGCTTGCCGAATCTACGGCACGAGCCAGGCTGCGCACCAGGTACTGCATGCCTTCGTTCTGCGTGACCAGCTCCGGATAGTTGGCGAAAGCCAGCAGGGCTGCATCGATCAGGTCATCTGCGAGTTCAGCATCAAAGCCCTGCTCGTAGACCATGCCACTTTCAAACAAGACCAGCTCGGTGAGTACCAGACCGGCGCGATTGGGGTGCTCGGCAATAATGGTTTCCAGTACGTATTCCAGCAGCTCCTCCAACAGCTCCAGGCGGCTGAGCTTGGGTGTTTTTTTATCGTAAATGACGATGAAGACCAACTGCAAGGCCTGCTCCAAGATAATCGTCTCCCGTTCATCGGTGCTCCAGGGCAGGGTGTCTAGCACCGCCTCACTTGTCAGGGCGGTCCGCAGGCTGATCCGGATCATAAAATGCAGCACTTCCGGCGAGAGGCGCTCGCCTTCCGGCAAATGCCGCAGGGCACGGAAAACCACATCCACCACTTCAGCCAGTACCGGACGGCCCCGTACCTCTTCTTCAATCCAGCCCGGGTTGGCCACCACTTCCGCAAGCAGGAACTCCAGGAGGTCGCGCCAATCCTCTTTGGTCAGTACGGTATTCCAGCCCTGCGCTTCAGCATTATTGGCGACGACCGTCAGTATTTGCCGCAGCGCATTGACCAGCAGGTGTTCTGCCGTCCCTGCGGTGGTGGGCCAAAGGACCATCAATTGCCCGGCGGACTGTTGCAGAATAATCCGCAGAATGTCCGGCAACACCTCAGGCTGTTGTAAATCAGCGGATTGCAGAGCTTTGGCAGTCTGTGTGATGAGGTCTTCCAGGCGTTGTGCTCCGGTAATCAGACGGGGATGACGGGCAACCACCTCCAACGTTACCTGCACGAGTTCGTCTAACGTCTGCACACTCAGGGTTTCTCTGAGGCTGACCTGATCGCCCGGGCTGTCGAGGATGGCCCGGAGTAGTACGCCGGTGCTCCGCTCTATGATTCGGCTCGTTGGGTAGTTAGTATCAAACAGCAGTTCGGGATTGGCAGCAACGAATTCGCCAGCATGCCGGATGCTGCTGCGCAGCAGCAACTGCCCCCAGTTGATGATCGTCTCCTGCTCCTGAAAGCTCAGCTGTACCGAGCGTTCGTAAAGATCTTCTGCAATATGCCGGGTGGTCGTGCGAATAAACAACTGTACCTTCTCGTCTTCACTCACTTCCGGTGTCAGCTCGCCCACGGTTTCCGCAGCAGCGGCAAACAAGCGGGGCAGCATGATGGCATTGAATTGCTCATAAAGCGGTGCCCCTTCCGCAAACTGCACCTCATCAAAGGCGCTAAGGAAGTGGCGGAGTATACGCCCCCGGGAAGAATGTTGGTTCAATGCGCCGGGCACATCCAGGAAGTAGTCGATACCGACTTCGACCAGGCTGCCCATCACCAGTTTCAAGGCACTATCGCGCTCCAGATAACCCTCCTGCCACTGCCGGACTCTGAAGAGGTTCCACAAATCGGGAGCTTGCAGCTCCAGGACTTTCCCTTCGGCTACCTGCTTAAAGCCCAGGTAGTACTGCCGGTAGCGCTGTAGTTCTTCAGCCGGCAACTGCAGGTCTTGCATCGCCCGCCCGTGCAGCTTCCGCAGGTCATCAAAACCTTCCAAAAGCTCCGGTGACCATTCGAAGAAGGCGATCATAGTCGACAGATCGATGTTGGTATCAAAATCCGGTAAGGGGAGTACCAGAATACGGCCTTGCAGGCTCTGCGCATACGCACGCTGAATATTCCGGCTGAGCTTGATAGCGGAATGGATTGCAAACAGGACGGCTTCCGCAGCCAGAGTTGGAGTGGACAGAGGCATTTGAGGTTGAGTTTATATCCCTAAATATTCAGACCGGGTGAGCCCAAAAAGCATCGTATCAATCAGCTCGCCGCTAAGCTTCCGGAAGTCGCCCCGCAGGTCGCCCTCCCGCCGGAACCCACACTTGCGCGCCAGGCGCTGACTGGCCACGTTTTCCATGGCCGTACGGAGGATCAGCTTTTCCAGTGCCAGTTGTTTGAACGCAAACTGCTGCACAACACGCAGAGCTTCGGTCATCAGCCCCCGCCCCATGTATTCCCGGTCGATAAAGTAGCCGACCTCTCCTTTGGGCGTTTCCCAGTCGATGTGAAAGAGGCGTGCCATACCGATGAGTTGGGTGGTTTCGTTGTGCCAAATCCCAAAGCAATAGCCGTTCTGTAAATACCAGTCGGCCAAGCTGCGGCGTACAAAGAACTCGGCATGCTCCACATCACTGATTTCCCGCAATGTTCTTGGGAAAGCATCGTAAAGGAAGCTGTAATTGTCCTCCACCAATTCGTATAGCGCAGCACCTTCCCCTTCGCGGAAGCGTCGGATGAGGACATGTTGGCTCAAAAGGGCCGTATCAATTTGTAGCAATCGCGCCTGCATAGTGCCATTTTGCCGTAAGGTAAGGCTTTTCAGGCAATGCGCCGGCGGGTAGCTGACCAAAATTCGCAGGAATAGCCCCCCGGCATTTATTAAATTAGCGGACTGATTTTGAACACTAAAAAGAAAGACTTGTATGAAAAAACTACTATTTGCTTTAGCTTTCCTGATAGGCACTCTGGGGCTATCAGCCCAGGAGCCGGTCAATGAAGAACTGGTGGAAGCAATCCGTAAGCACGGACTAGACCAAAGCCAGGCCATGACAACCGCTCAGCTCATGATGGATGTCTACGGACCGCGCCTCACCGGTTCCCCTATGCTGGAAAAGGCAACCGGATGGGCGGTATCCCAACTCAAGGAATGGGGCATGGATAATGTTCACACGGAAGAATGGGGCCCATTTGGGCGGAGTTGGGAGTTGCAGCACTTTGAGATGCACGCGCATACGCCTGCCTACTGGTCTATCATCGGGGTGCCTAAAGCATGGTCGCCTTCCGTCAGTGCCAAAGAGGCTGAGGTCATTTACCTGGAAGCCAATACCAAAGAAGAACTCGATGCCTATAAGGGCAAACTCAAAGGCAAGATTGTGCTGGTGGATACCCTGCGCTCGGTAGACGAGTGGTTTGATGCCCCGGCCCGCCGGTACGACAGTGACGAGCTGCTCGATATGGCCAATGCCGATCTGCCGACACCACGGCCCCGCCGCAACTACAATACCACCGGAGGGTTCTCCTTCAACAAATACCTGTGGGAGACCCTGGCTGAAGAAGCGCCCATTGCGGTGCTCGACCGCAGTTATAAGGGCGACCTCGGCACGGTCTTCGTATCCGGCGCACGCACGGGCGAGTGGGGCAGCTACCGCGATGACGATGCCAAAGTGGTCCCTCAAATCACCCTTGCCGTTGAGCATTACAACCGCATCTTCCGCTTGTTGCAGCAGGGCATCCCCGTGAAGCTAAGCCTGGACCTGAAGGCCCGGTACTACAATCCGGATGAAGGGATGGAGCGCAATATCATTGCTGAAATCCCGGGCACCGACCTCAAAGATGAAGTGGTTATCTTCGGTGCGCACTTTGACAGCTGGCACGCCGCTACCGGAGCCACGGATAACGGTGCCGGCTCCACGGTCATGATGGAAGCCGCCCGCATCCTGCAGGAGGTTATCAAAGAAACGGGCATTCAGCCCCGCCGTACCCTGCGCCTGGCGCTTTGGACCGGCGAAGAGCAAGGGCTGTATGGCAGCCGGGGCTACGTGGGCAATCACTACGCGGAGTTTCCGGAAGGCACTTACAATCCGCAGTCCATCAAGCCGGCACAGGCTAAAGTATCGGCGTACTATAACTTGGACAACGGTACCGGTAAAATCCGTGGAGTTCACCTACAAGGCAATCATGCGGTGAGCCCTATCTTCCGGGCCTGGCTGGAGCCTTTCAAGGACCTGGAAGCCGGTACACTTACCTTGTCCAATACCGGGGGCACCGACCACCTGGCTTTTGACGCGGTAGGCATCCCGGGCTTTCAGTTCATACAGGACCCGATGGCGTACTTCACCCGTACCCACCATTCCAATATGGATAACCTGGACCACCTGGTGGAGGACGACCTGAAGCAAGCCGCAACCATCATCGCCTCTTTTGTCATGCACACGGCGATGCGCGATGAGCTGCTGCCCCGAAAGCCCCTCGATCTGGAGGAGGAGGCGAAAAGCGAGGAATAGCCTCCTGCTTTTTCGCATGTGCTCCTGATACCCAACTGAGAGCATGTTTGGAGCTCTGAGTTAATGGGTATTTAAAGGCAGAAATAGTGACTTTTCCCGTTTGAGCTTTATCTTTAGGGAGAGGTCACTATTTTTTTGTGAACAACATTACTGAAGCCACACCAGGTTACCACTAACTTGCCCGCCCGGTAATACCCCTACTGAAAGCCTATTTCATTCACCAATACTATTGACATGTTACAACGAAAATTCGACAAGATCGTCAAGGGGCACTTTCCCAATGCGATTGATGCCAAAGACACTTCCATCAGGTATATGGGCAAAATGCAATCTGAGTACGGGCTCGATGTGTCTAAAGTACTCATGGCAACCTCTTTGTGCTCCGATGACATCAACGTGCCGTCTACTACTTTTTTCAGTGTGCTTTTCGGCCCATTCATTATGGGAGGGTTGGGTGGTATACCCTTTGCCGGACAAACCGGTATGACGGCCTTTGCACACCATATCCCCGATGACGGCTCTGCTTTTATCTTCTACGGCCCGCATATTGGCGTGACCCTGGAAGGAGAAGCCGGGAAGATGTACCGGCCCCGGCAAGACCACCCTGGCAACTCCTGTGGCGCGCTGATGCTGGCACTCGACCGCTTCCGCAAAGATAGCAGCTACACTCCTCAGGTAAACGATGATGACTATCAGCAGATGACGCTGGAAAAAAGCCTTCTACCCTACCGGGACGAAATCATGGCTGCTGATAATCAGGAAGTGGCTATTACAGAGGCGACCTACAAGGTGATTGACCAAAAGATCCATCAGTATATCAACGATACAAAGTCGGAGTTCCAAGGGAATCATGTAACACTACTGGGGGGTATTGTCATCAATACTGACTATGGGCTGGATGATTACTTTGCCGTCCGGAATTTTGAAGTGATAAACCTGAAGGAGTTGTAGGCAAAATCCTCACCCGTGTTGTTATTGGTTTGAGCGATACCCAAAACCAACAGCACTATGGCGAATAGTTTACGCGACATCTTTCACAAAAAACTCATCCCGGTCACCTTTGAGCGCACCCAGGGCTTGTTTGGAGCGACCACCATTGGCGTAGGCGCGCTTATGGGCGCAGGCGTGTACGTCCTCATCGGGCTGGCAGCGGGCGTAGCGGGCCCTTCGGTCTGGATTGCTTATATCCTGTGCGGAGGGCTTGCTTTTTTGACCACCCTCCTGTTTGCAGAGATGGCCCGGCTGGTCCCCATTTCCGGTGGAGGCTACGCCTATGCCTATCAATCATTGGGCAGCCTGGGCGGTTTTGTGACAGGCTGGTTTCTGGCACTGGGCAGTGTTTTCGCCTGTGGGCTTTATGCCATTGGCTTCGCAGAGTATTTTACTGCGATTTTTGGCTACACGGTGCCCGCTTTCGGGGTAAAAGCAACCGCCGGGGCACTAGTGTTGCTTTCGTCCTACCTGAATGCCAAAGGTACGGAAGGGGCCGACCGCATCCAGAATCTGCTGACGTGGGGCAACCTTGCCATTCTCACAATCCTACTGATCGGTGCAGCCTTCTTCCTGCGCCCCGAACTCGCCACCCCCACTTTTCAGACAGGCTACGCTGGCACATTCAATGCCATTGGTATCATCTACATTTCCTTCTTCGGTTACCAGTTGATTGCCAATAATGCCGATGAAATCCGTGACCCTAAAGTGACCATCCCCAAAGCGATGAAGTTGTCTATGGGCATTGCATTCACCTTTTATTTGTTGGTAGCAGTGGTAAGCATTATGGTGGTGCCCTGGCAGGAGCTGGCAAAAAGCAGTGCCCCCCTCGCCGATGTTGCTACTGCTGTTTTTGGCGGTGCGGGCTGGTTCCTGATCTCCCTGGGCGGCATTCTGGCGGCGGCCGGCGCACTCAACAGCACCCTTCTATCGCAGGGGCGGCAAATCTACGCGATGGGCCGGGACCGGTTTATGCCAGACCTGCTGGGCAGGGTACACGAGGGGGACAAAACCCCGCGGGCAGCCATCCTGACCGGAGGAGGGTTGATCCTGGTTTTCCTGTTGCTTTTTGACCTGGCCTTTATTGCCAAAGCCGCCAACTTCTGCCTCTTGGTTTCCCTACTGCCCGTCTCCTTAGCCTTACGGCACATTTACCGCAACCGCCCGGAGCACCGCCCCAAAGCGCTGTGGAAGAAGATCCTGCCCGAACTCACGCTGATTTGCAACCTTGGCCTGCTCTTTACCCTCGATTGGCTGTCGCTATTATTTGGCCTGCAGCTGACGCTCATCGGTGGGGCGGTCTACTTTTTTTACGCCCGCAAGCGCGTCTTCCGGCAAGAAACCGGACTGCAACTAACGCTGGCAGACGAACGGCCACGGCTTCATTTGAGGAGCACGGAACGCATCCTCATGCCCGTAGCCAATCCCAACACGCAGCAGAGCATTTTCGAATTGTGCCACGCCCTGCTGGCGGCAAAAGGTGGAGAAATCATCGCGCTCCACGTCGTGAATACCCCCGAACAGGTCGACTTCAGAACCGCCCTCTCGGAATCCGATCAGTCTCTGGAGTTGCTGGAGCGCACTGCGCTATGGCCTACGGTAAATAGTGTGACCGTCAAGCCCGTCATCCGGGCTTCACACAAACTCGGCATGGGCATTGTCCACGCTGCGGAAGAGGAGAGCTGCGACATCACGGTGATGGGGTATGCGGGCAAATCTGCCAAACCCGCTACTTTAAACCTGCTGGAGCAAATACTCAACAAAGCACCTACTGATTTTATTTTCTTCCGCCTTCAGCGCTCGGGAGAAACCTTTCAGCCCCGCCGTATTGCGGTATCCCTGGGCAGCCGCCTCAACCTCAACCTGATGGTGCGCCTGGCGGGTGCATTGGCTACACAGTTTGGCGGGAACATCACCTTTCTCAATATTCTGCCCGGAGACTTCACGGCCGCCCAGCAGGCGGAGTCCGGCAAAATTTTCATTGAAGCCATTCAGCGGCACTCCGCCCGGGCTCTCTATAATACGCAGGTGCTGGCATCCGATAACCCTATCGACACCCTCGTTGAGCAATCCAAGGCGTTTGACTTGCTGATTGTCGGAACGACCAAGGTGGCCTTTCTGGAACGGATGGTGGTTGGCAATTTTACCACCCAGCTAACTGAGCGGGCGCATTGCAGTGTAGCTATTGTGCGCGTGAAGCCGATTGCCCGAAGGGTATTATAAAAGTGGGAAATGGTCCACTTTCTCATGCGGGCCAGTATTGGCCGACCGGAAGTGGAAACAAAAACGCTAGAAAATGATGCCTAAGATCAAAATTTGCTGCATCAGCAGTATTGCAGAAGCACAGCTCGCCATACGGTACGGAGCAGATGCAATTGGCCTTGTCGGGCCTATGCCCAGCGGGCCAGGGACACTGACCAATGATGCCATTGCCAAAATTGCACCCTCAGTGCCACCACCCATTGCTACGTTCTTACTGACCTGCGAGACAAAAGCGGCAGACATCATCGCACATCAGCAAAAAGTCCACACCAATACCCTACAGTTGGTGGATGCCCTGTCGGCAGGTACTTATGCGGATATCCGGGCAGCACTACCGGCCGTCAGGATTGTACAAGTGGTTCATGTGATCGATGAAGGCTCCGTAGAGGAAGCCATCCGCTTGTCTGTCAACGTGGATGCACTGCTGCTCGACAGCGGCAACCCCCATCTTAAAATCAAGGAACTGGGCGGTACCGGGCGTACCCACGACTGGTCGCTAAGTCGGCGTATTGCCAGGCAGGCACAGGCACCCGTCTTTCTCGCAGGAGGACTGAACGCTCAAAACGTCCGGCAGGCCATTGAGGAGGTGCAGCCCTACGGTATTGACCTATGCAGCGGGGTGCGCACCGATGGAAAGCTGGACGAGGCAAAGCTGGCTGAATTTGTAAAAGCGGTTCGAAGAGCCTGAACAGCCCTTACTTCTTCCCAAAAGTCAACTCCTCGCCCTCCACATCCACAAAGATCATATCCCCGGCGGCAAAAGTGCCGGAGAGGACGTGTTTGGACAGCTCATTGACCACTTCCTTTTGCAGGACGCGCTTCATAGGGCGTGCCCCAAACTGAGGGTCGTACCCCATTTCCGCCAGTAAGTCTTCAGCAGCAGGTGTAAGCTCAATGGACATGCCCTGATCGCTCAGCATTTTTTTCACTTTGCGCAACAGCAGGTGCAAAATCTGCTTGATTTCGTCCCGGGTAAGGGGCAGGAACATAATGCGCTCGTCAATGCGGTTGAGGAACTCCGGGCGCAGTTCATCTTCCAGCAGGTCGAATACTTCCTCTTTGGTCGCCTGCAGGACTTCCGGTTGTTTGTCTTCCGGAAGCTCAATAAGGTCTTCGAAGTTTTCCAGGATGACCTCTGCGCCCATATTGGACGTCATGATGATGAGGGTATTCCGGAAATTCGCCACCCGCCCTTTATTATCGGTCAGGCGGCCATCATCGAGCACTTGCAGGAGGACATTGAAGGTATCAGGGTGGGCTTTCTCGATTTCATCCAGCAGGACGATGGAGTAAGGGCGGCGGCGTACCGCTTCGGTCAGCTGCCCGCCTTCGTCATAGCCTACGTAGCCCGGAGGCGCGCCCACCAGGCGGGAAACCGCATGCCGCTCCTGATACTCGCTCATATCAATACGGGTGATGGCCTTTTCGTCATTGAACAAGACTTCCGCCAGGGCTTTTGCCAGTTCTGTTTTACCCACTCCCGTTGGGCCCAGGAAAATAAAAGAGCCGATGGGGCGGTCTACATCCTGTAACCCGGCCCTGCTCCGCCGCACGGCATCCGCCACGGCACGTACGGCTTCATCCTGCCCAATGAGGCGTTTGTGGAGCTCGTCTTCCAGGCGCAGAAGTTTATCCTTCTCGCTCTGCATCATCTTGGTGACCGGAATGCCGGTCCAGCGGGATACGATCTCGGCGATGTCATCCCCGGAGACCTCATCGTTGGTAAACCGCTTTTCCTCAGACAGCTCATCCAGCTTTTCTTCGGCGGCTTTGAGCATGGCTTCCTCCTCCTGCATCTGCCCGTAGCGGATTTTGGCTACGAGCTCGAAGTCACTGTTGCGCTCTGCCTTAGCTGCTT
Source organism: Phaeodactylibacter sp. (assembly GCF_040219495.1). Taxonomy (GTDB): domain Bacteria; phylum Bacteroidota; class Bacteroidia; order Chitinophagales; family Saprospiraceae; genus Phaeodactylibacter. The sequence continues at coordinate 79,151 of NZ_JAVJSK010000106.1, forward strand.
CGGTCTCCAGCCCTTCCATGCGTTTTTTGATACCCTGAATGGTATCAACAATTTCTTTTTCGTTCTGCCAGGTGGCCCGGATACCATCTCGTTTTTGACGGGCGTTAGCAATCCGCTCGTTAATGGCTTCCACTTTACGGTCGTTGCCTTCCCGCTTGAGGGCCTCCCGCTCGATCTCCAACTGACGTACGCGCCGGTCCCATTCGTCCACTTCTTCAGGTACGGAGTCGAGCTCCAGGCGAAGCTTGGCAGCCGCCTCATCGATCAGGTCAATAGCCTTATCCGGCAGGTGGCGGTCAGCGATGTAGCGGTGGGACAGTTCGGCAGCAGCGATCAGGGCGCTGTCCAGAATTTCTATTTTATGGTACACTTCGTACCGTTCCTGCAAACCACGGAGAATGGAGATCGTGTCCTCGACACTCGGCTCTTCAATCAGGACCGTTTGGAATCGGCGCACCAGGGCTTTGTCTTTTTCGAAGTACTTTTGGTACTCGTCCAGGGTCGTGGCGCCAATGGTCCGCAGCTCGCCCCGGGCCAATGCCGGCTTCAGGATATTGGCGGCATCCATGGCTCCGTTGCCGCCGCCGGCACCGATGAGGGTGTGGATCTCATCCACAAACAGGATCACCTCTCCATTAGAATCGGCCACTTCTTTGATGACGGCTTTCAGGCGTTCCTCAAATTCACCTTTGTATTTGGCGCCGGCAATCAGGGCAGCGATATCGAGGGTGAGGATTTTCTTTTCGCGGAGATTTTCGGGCACATCGCCCTGCACGATCCGCCAGGCAATGCCTTCAACGATCGCCGTTTTGCCCACGCCTGCCTCACCGATAAGGATGGGGTTGTTTTTCTTGCGGCGGCTGAGAATGTGGAGCACACGCCGGATTTCCTCATCGCGCCCGATGATGGGGTCGAGCTTACCGGACTCCGCCCGCTCATTGAGGTTGATGGCGAATTTTGTCAAAGAATTGTAACCGCTCTCGGCACTTTGATCGGTGACTTTCCGCCCTTTGCGCAACTCCAGAATAGCCTCGCGCATTTTTTCTTCCGTAGCGCCCTCCTCCTGCAACAGTTTCCCCGTTTCATCATCGCCCAGCGCAATGCCCATTAGCATTAGCTCAATCGAGATGTACTCGTCCCCGAAATCAGACAGCAGTTTCTTAGCCCGGCTGAGCGATTTATTAGCAGGCTTGGTTAAATATTGCTTTTCGGTACCTTTTACTTTGGGCGTCGCCTTGATGGCTTTATCTATACCTGCTTGCAATGCCGTCATCGTCACGCCGCACTTACTAAACAGGAAAGTGGCAACGTCTTCTTCAACTTCCAGAATCCCCCGGATGAGATGGGCCGTCCCTACTTGCTGTTGGTCTGAATTGCCGGCAATCTGCTGGGCTTTCTGAATCGCTTCCTGGGATTTGGTGGTGAAATTGTCGTAGGTCATTGAGGCCTGTTTGGTTTAAAGGTAAAAGAAGTCAGAAGTCCAAAGATGGACAATTTTGATCGACTAGCTTCCGAAGAATTCAGATTATTCGGGCCGATAAGTAACCGAACCGCAGGTTTCCCCGGTGGCAGGCTCGAAAGTCCACTGTCTGAGGCTCTTGGCCATTTGGGCCGTCCATGCGCCATCATTGCCCCGGTTTTTCATGGGCTTTACGTCCACCACTTCCCCGGAGGCTGCCACACAAACTTCAAAGATAGCTGTGGCCTGCGGACGGGGCGGCAGCGGGGCCGTGCGCCTTGGCCTTCGGTCAGACAAGTTGCCTGACCACTGCAAATCCGCCGGTTCGTCTACTGCCGGCTCCACCACTCTACCCGGCTGTTCTTCATTTGGAGTGGCTTGCTCCGTAGTATTCATACTGCCCGAAGACATCCAGTATAGCCCACCAAAACCAACAATCAAAATGAGGCTTGCGGCTATGGATAAGCGACGGGACAGACTTCGCCTTTTGGGCAGGGCCGTCACGGGTGCCGGACTAGGAGGCTGACCGGGTTCTTGAGGCACCACATCGTGCCAATCCTTGGAGGGTTCTTTTTTGGCACTACGGGATGGTGAAGGTGCACCTGCCTTGCCCCCTCCGGTCAGCGTCCGGGGGCTTAGCGGAGCGGTATCCGCTGTGGTTAGGGCGATCCCGGATACCGTAAACGTTGCGGGGGCCGTTGCCCCAGCCTCGGTTACGATTTGCACCTGCTCTTCCCAGGTAATATTACGGTGCTCCCGGGCACCCATCACTTCTTCAATCACTGTCAGCTTGAGCAGCAGGCGAAAAGTGCCCTCCCGTATGGGCTCCACATAAAACTTCCACTCTGTGTAGGTATCATCCTCCAGGAACTGCCGCTCATCGTGGTAGGTACGGATGTGGAAAGCGGGTTCGCTGTTGGCATCGATCAGCTCGGCCTCCATGACTTCTGACACCTTCACTTCTTTGACCTCCACTGCATCCGTGAGTTCAAGGTTATCCGCAATGACGGCGCGGTCGTAAGCCAGGCGGATGACACAGATTTCTTCCCTGCCCACTTCCATCTGACGGGGGATTTTGTGCAACAGTACACCTTGCCCCTTAGGTTTCATGCCAGCAGAAGGGGGGCTAAAATCAGCAACTTCCAGCCCATCAATCCATTCCAGTAAATTCAGGCGGATACGATTATAATCCAATTGCAGGTCTTCGCTGGATTTGACACCCATGACTTTAGCCCGGTTGGCTTCGTTAAGCTGTGCTTTTAGCAAAAGGAGTTCATTCGCTTTAGGGCACTCTGCCGGCAAGCGGTCCTCAATACTATCGAATGCCCTACCCATGCTCTCGGTGATGAGCGTGCGCCAGGTGCGCTTCCAGTCCGACAGTTGTGCTTCCGTTGTCATCTTCCAAATATACGTTTTTGGTAGCTCAAAAGTACGGGAATCAGCTACGAAAAGAGGGCAGCAACCGCTAGGCCCTGCCCTTCCATTACACTTAAACAATAGACTTGATGCGCCGGGTCAGCGTAGTGGGAAAAACGAGCTGTTTTCAACCACGCAAAGGCTTTCTTTAGAAGCTTAGCCCTAGCTAAGTGACTAAAAAAAGGCATCGCGTGGGAAGGAAAGAGCCATTTTAACCCTGCAATGATCCCCGACGCATCAAGTCTAATAAGTTCTAAAACATATTTCTGCTATGGCATACGGACCAACCGGCCCTGATGCTGAAGGGTTGTTGACGACAACCGGAAGAAATAGGTACCGGGTGTTTGTAACTGATGCACTGGCAGCGCCCATTCGTTCGTGCCTTTGAAGGCCGGACGGGACCGCTGCAGCACCATCTGCCCATTCGTATTCCAAATCTGTAGCTCTACCACCTCTGTTGCAGGCAGGTTATAACGCAACAGCAATTGTTCCCGGAAGGGATTGGGCAGGACCTCTACCCTCGGGGCAAAGGAAGATGTGCCAAAGTCCAGCGCTACGGCATGTTCCTGATGCCCCTGTACAGTACGGCTATCGCCTGATAGTGCAAGGGAGGCGCTTAGCAAACCGGATACTCCAGACTTAACCCGCAGCACAAATACAGGCTCATGCGGCGTTGGAGAGCCGATCCAGCTCAACGTGGTTGAGCTGCCCGTAGTGGCGTTGGAGAAAACTGCCCCAACGGCACCTTTTTCCACTGCTACCACTTCCATTCCCGGATGCGTCAAGTGCAGCAGCCCCCCGCTGAACGCCTCCGCTGCGGAAGGGCCATATACCGGAATACGGTAAGTTTTCCCGGACTGCAGATACTGATCTTGTACCGGCATGCGGGCCACCAAATGACTACGGTTTTCCAGCGTACTGAATGTGGCGGAGGTGTCCTCTATTGCGCTGCCATTCACATCGCCCAGTTTGATGCCTACGAAGTGCCCGTTCATGAAATCCGCTCCCAGAGTATCAATCAGAATAGACTCCGGGTACCCCATCGTCATGAGGCTGTCATCCGGAAAAGCAAAAGACTCAGGGACAAACCGCCAGCCCAGGTCGTCTGCCAAACCGGGCTGCACGCCGAGCAATATAAAATGCAGCATCATAATATCGTCTGAATCCAGCGTACCCGACTGATTTACATCGGCAGCCGCCAATTGGTAGGGGTTCTCTATGGTATCCACTCCCATCAGGTGGCGAGCGATAGCCAGCAGGTCGCCTGTCGTGATCCCATCGCGCGGATCATCTGCTTTTTGAGCGGTAATTTCATAACTGCCCCCCATTGGCATTTCACTAAACAGGTAGTCGCCGAGGGTGTCGGTCATTGCCATATCCAGCCCATTCAGGCGCACCTCCGTACCCGGGATTTTATCGCCCTGGAAGTCATAGATATGACCAGCGATGGCAGCCATGGGGTCAGCAGCGGTGGTGTCCGGGCTGCAAACCCCTGCATTGTCTTGCACGACCGCACTTGTCAGGCAGTAGCCCCAGTTACCAGCCTTGTCACCTACCCATAGCGCAATGACATTCATGCCCAGGTTGTCGCAGGTGAAAGGGAGCACATCGCTTGATGGGGGGGTAGTCTGCCCCGGAGCAGGCTCGAAGCCTAGGCGGAGTTCCAGGTGTTCGTAGTCCGTACAGTTATCGTAGCTGCTCCCAATTTCTATATCTGATGCCCAAAGCTCGTTCATGCCGCCCTGCATGAGCGCTATGGCCACGCCCTCCAGGCAAACGGGAGTGGGCGCGGTGGCATCCTCTACGGTGACGGTAATTTCACAGCTGCTGGTATTGTTGCAGCCATCTTCCAGTACATATTTCATTTCGTAAGTCCCTACAGGTACGCCGGAAAACTGCATCCCTGTGCCCAAATCGCCAAATGCGCTAACGGCTACACCAGGCAGGCAGTCTTGTATATCCGTAGGTTGAGGCAAGGTAAAGCTGGCTTCACAACTGGTGAAGGAGGTGGGTACGATCAGGTCATCCGGGCAGGTAAAAACCGGTGGCAGGGTATCCTGAATTTTCAGAATTTGGGTTGCGCTCCAAATCCCGGTATTTCCACCGTATTCATAAGTACACCAGTCGATCACACGCCACTCCCGGAGGATTTTCACGCAGGATTCCGAAGCGGCCGTGAAGACCCAGTCTTCATAATTGGTAGCAATCAGCTCGCAGTCTTCGTACCACACTTCCGGGCGGTCGAAAGGTGCGGGCAGGTTTTCCGGTGACAGATCATCTATCGTTGTGCAAGCATAGGTGGTATAATCCGGAGGAAAGTGCACCTCTACCGGGGTATTGTCATACAGGTAGATGGTCTGCGTACAGGAGCTGGTATTGCCATAATTGTCGGTTGCGGTCCAGGTGCGGACAATTTGCCCGGACCCGCAGTTATTCGTATTCTCCTGGTCATTAAATACCAGGTTGGCAACCCCGCAGTTATCAAAAGCGGAAGGAGCGCCTGCGTAGTCCCAATCGGTGGACTGATCGCAAGCCACGGATTGGGTAGGCGGGCAGTGCAAGCTTGGCGCCAGTTTATCCTCTACCGTTACTGAAGACCAGCAACTATTGGTATTCCCGGAACAGTCAATGGCCAATAATTCCACCATGACGGTTTGCCCGATGTCGTTGCAATCAAAAATAACGAAAGGGCCATAGGCGGCATAACTCTGCCCCATGCGGCGGACTTTTACGCCGGAGAAGCAGGCGTTGTCGTTACTTCCTTCGTCAAAAGTCCCGGCAAAAACGAGCGCTTCGCCATTCGTGGTTAAGGAGACGGTGACTTCATCGTCACAGATAGCGGTGGGTGCAATAGGGTCAGAAAGCGGGCCGCTTTCAGCGTAGGTCAGGGTGCGTGGCCCGCCGAAGAGCAGGGCACAAACTAGAATCAGGGTTTGGTTTTGAAGTTTCATATGGGTTTATGATTGTGAACAGGCAAAATCAAGTAGTATATATACTTACCTCGCGCGACCGAGGGGAGTATAACCAAAAGGCGTCAACCCGGGGGGGGGGGATGTGCAGGCATGACGGCGACCGACATGAGTGAAGTTGCAGCCCGGAGGCAAGCTCTAATCTGCTTACTCCGATTTCCGCACTTCACCGACCGCTGATACGGCTCACGAATATTCTTAGTCTATTAGATAGCGTTTATTAACGCAAAGGGAAGGCAATAATGCCTGGGTAGATATGCCTCATGGGTACGCCGGGTACAGCGCTTGCAAAAATTGAGGCGATTTTCTCTGGTATGATGTGGTAAAAATAGGAAGACGACAGCGAGCTGCCATCTTCCTTGTTTTTGGCTGGGTTAAGTTGTAACCTAGCCTTTCAAAGCTCGTGGAGAAATTGAATACCGTGGGGGGAACTGTATTCATCGTTTCTCCTAATAAACAGAAAATACGGGGGGATGAATTTTCGATCACAAGATACGAATTAAAGCTAAGTCTTGCAAAAAAAATTCGCCCCCGCTGGGAAAACGGAGGCGAATGGTAAACATTTTGTCGTCAATAGTCAAACGAAGCTGGCCTGGCTACCCGTTTGTGCACCCGTCTGTCCAGTTGGGAAGGCTAGCGCTCAGCGGTTGCACAAAGGGTGCCTTACCGGGATTTATCAATTCATCAGGATCATTTTCTTGGTGGCGGCATAGTCCGCAGTTTGCAATTGGTAGTACAGCAGGCCGGAAGCAGACAAGTCGTCCCCTTTGATGATGAGCTCGTGGGAGCCCGCATCGTAGTAGCCTTCCTGATGGAAGAGGACTTTACCAGCCATATCGTACACCGTCACCTTCGCTTCCCCTGCAATCGGCAGCTTGAAGCCAATCACAGTTTTGGTACTAAAGGGGTTGGGCCGGTTCTGGTACAATTCGTACCCTTCTACCCGTACACTCCCTGAGGAGGAAATGGCTTCGCCGAAGTTGAGCCCGACATCCATGATATTGCCCTCCATGTCGTAGGCCTCTTTAGTAGTTGGCACGCTGGTGAAGCTCAGCAGTTCTTCCAGGGACGCTATTGGCTGACGGGCGCGGAAGGTGATGGCAAAGAGCTCAGACTGCCCTTCACCCGGCGTTGTACCCGACTGATTCCAGCTCGTTGTGATCCAGCCGTCGTGGGTTTGCTGCAGGTTGAAGTTGGTGCCAGACATGCCCGGCACGGGGCCGGCGGCAAGTTCCATGTACTCCAGTATTTCCGTGTTGTACCGGAGGGTAAACTGGTAGCCCAGCACCGCATTCAGCCCTGTGGTGGAAAATGGGATGGTGAACTCCTGCCCTTCATTGACGCTTACATCGGGTACATTAATCATCATACTGCCTTCTGGGTCCCGCTCATCAATATCTGAGAAATCATTGGGCGAAGCAGAGACGTCTACATCCCCCACTTTGATGGCAACGAAATTGGCGTCCGTATGGTCCTGGTCAAACCCATTGATATTGACCACTTCGGGGAAAGATGTGGCAAAAGGGTTGTTGGGGTTCAGGAAGATGTGGTTGGCATCTACAAAGCGCCAGGAGGTATTGCCGTTAGGCAGCTCAACTTCCAGCCCAAGGATCATTTTCCGCAGGGCGATGATATCCAGGGTCGAGATCGAACCAGAGCGATTGACATCCGCTGCGATCATTTTGTAGGGTGTATTGAGGGGCTGTACGCCAAGGATGTGGCGACTGATCAACAACAGGTCCAGCGTAGACACCCCGTTCAGAGGATCGGTATTGCGCTCAGGATGCAAGGTGTAACTCCCGCCAAAGGGCACGCCCAGCAGTTCGAAGAAGCCGTTGTTGCTCGTGTAAGCCATCATAGGGTCGTTGGTCATTACTTCCACCATGACCCCCTCCACATACTGTCCGGACTCGGTGGTCACTTCACCGGCAATCATACCGCCAGCTGCCTGCGGGCAAACCCCGTTGTTGTCTTGCACGGCAATGACCGTTAAACAATGCCCACTGTTTCCAGAGGCGTCTTCTGCCCAAAACTCAATCATCTGGTTGCCGACATCCTCGCAGGTGAAAGTCAGTTGTGGTGTTGTGGGCTGCCCGGTGCCGGCCCGGCGGATCGACAGCTTGATCTCATCAGCAGGGGTGCAATTATCCGTTGTGCTGCCATTGAAGGCACCGGCGCTGATCATCGCCATAGGTTCTCCGTTCATCGGAGCAAGGTTGACAGACAAGCCAACGATACAAACCGGCTGCGGGGAAGTCTGATCTTCGACCGTCACTTCCACCTGGCAGGTAGAGACATTCCCGCAGCGGTCGTTTGCAAAAAAGGTAACAACCGTGGCACCCTCAGGGTATACGCCACTGCCGTTTGCCCCACCTACACCTGCATAAGGCGAGTTGTTGGTGATCAGGATATTGGTGCTGCAATCGTCCGCAGTGACATCTGGCAGCGCCACCGGCCCCTGCCCGCACATAGAGCCCATATTCACCGTTACATCATCCGGGCAGGATATGACCGGAGGGTCAAGGTCTTCAACCTTGATGACCTGCACATCTGAGAACCGCCCGCCCGCTGAGGGGTTTTCCGGATCGTACTGACACCAGTCGAGCACCACCCACTCCCTCAATATTTTATAGCAAGCCGGGAAGGCGACATCGTAAAACTCATCGGTATGGTTTACACCAATCATGGAGCAGCCCGGGTCCGTAATCACCGGCTCGTCGAAGCCGTCGGGGAGATCATCCGGATCAGTTGGCGCACCACAAATAGTAAGGGTATAATCATCAGGGAAGTCGATATGGCTTGGGCTGAGCGGGTTCTGATTCACCACTTGTATAGTCTGAATACAACCGCCCATATTCCCGGAGGGGTCTACGGCTGAAAAAGTCCGGGTGATTGTTCCTTCACCGCAGCCATCCACATCTACGGTTTCTTCCAGGGACACCACTGCTGAGCAGTTGTCCATCACGCTTGCGTTTCCAAAGATGCTCAGGTCACTGTAATCATCGGTGCAGTCTATGGTTTGATTTTGCGGACAAACCACTATGGGGGCGAGCTTATCCTGGACTTCCACATTGACCATACATTCGGCAAAGTGGCCGAAGAGGTCGCCGCCCGGGAGCTGCCGGGTAGGGTCAATGGGGCCACTCCCCGGATTGATTTCGTATACCCGCATGATCACCCGGATATTCGTGGAATCGATTTCCTCACAGCAGAAGCTGACGTTGTCATCAAACCATTCCTGGTAGCCGGGAATGTTGGAGTCATCCCCGTTAAGGCCCGCACAGCTGCCAGTGGTCATTCGGCGGGCTTTGAAGAAGAGCTGTTGTGCACAGTTGTCGTTACTGCCACCATTGAAGGAGCCTGCGAAGACGGTACCTTGCCCGTTATTGGATAAACTAACGATTGTGGTCTCTTCACAAACCGCAGTGGGCACTTCCTGGTCTACTACATTGAGCGTGGTGGTGCAGCTCCGGGTATTGCCACAGAAGTCTACGGAGGAATACTGAATGGTGTGCGTCCCTACCGGTACGAAGGAGTGAGGCCCTACACCGACGGCACCAAATGAGGTACTGACAAAGAAGGTTGCATTCGGGTCACAATCGTCTAAAACGGTAGGTGCAGGCAAGGTCACTGTAGCCCAGCAGGCCCCGGTATTCGTAGAAACCGTAATCGGCCCCGGGCAGGTAATCTCTGGTGCCACCGTATCTACTACTGTGATGAGCTGCAGGTCGGTAGCCATTGTGCCGGAGCAAGACTCAGTCACCGTCCAGGTACGTTGGATCTGGTACTCAATATTGCCGCAAAGGTTGAGGGTGTCATCATTGAAAGTCACGTTGAGGTCGCACGTATTCGTATTCTCGATGATGATGCCAAACAGTTCCGGCTGCCCGGTCATATTGAGGCTTGGTGGCCCTACTTCACAACTGAGCAGCGTATCTAACGGAAAGTCAAGATCGGTATTCAGATCAGGCCGCTGCAGTAAGATAAACTGGGAGCAGGAAGAGGTATTGCCCTGCTCATCCGCAGCATTCCACACGCGCTCCAGTATCGCTTTGTTGTCATTGGCGCAGGTGAAGTTGGTGAAATTATCAAAGTAGTTTACGGTAATATCACTAGAACAGTTATCCGTCACATCCGGAACGCCTAATACAACGGCGGAGGTATCCGAGATACAACTGATGGTGTCATTTACGCAGCTGATCACCGGGGGGCTGATGTCTACTGCCCGGATGAAGCTGTTGCAAAAGATGCCGGTGAGGACATCCGTTACGGTTACCGACAAGACTTGCCCCGCGTAGGGAGCGGGGTCAAACAGAACCAGGCTGGTATCGGAAACGATGATGTTATTCATGGTATCCCGTATGGTAAGTATTTTATCGCCGGGGCAGATGATCGGCACTTCCAGCACATCCAGGGGGGTCAGTTCCACGTTGCAGTCTCCATTGACGGGAATGTTCAGCGGGGAGTTGGGGCTACCGCCATTACAGGCCAGGTCGCACTGAGCGGACAGGGGCTGACTGGCCAGTATGGCAAATAACACAACGCTGAGGGTTTGCACCAACCGGGCGTGCAGCGCTCGCGGCCAGCCCGATGTTTTTTTCTTTTTTGATAAGTGTTTCATTTTTGATGTAGTTTATGAGTGATTCTGAAATACCTTGATGATGGGCATAGTACTGCCAGGCTACCTTGTGGCAGCTTCTGCAGATTATGCCGTTCTCGTTATTCGTGCCGGATGAAGCGCTCCGCCCCGATTGGAAAGCCATTAGCTGAGTCCAGTATCGGTTGAGCGTCCTTCCGGCTAATTGCCCAGATAATTATCTGGGCCATGTAAGAGTGCCCTGCCGTGTCCCGGTCAGTGCGTCTTTATCCGGGCCTGCTGACCAAGCGTAGTGCGTCAGAAAAAGCCCTGGGGGGATCGTGCAATACGTTGCACAGCGCGACCGGCTCCTATGCGTTGTTTCAAAAAAGCTGGCCGAGCAGTGCCTATGACTCCGGCTTTAGCCAAAGCCAGTATCTACGCCTCGTATATTTGCAAGTCCTCATTTCTTTTGTCGTTCGTTATAAAATGTCATGCGCCCGGCATCTTCCTGCTCCCTTAGACTCGGAATAGCCCATGGATTATTCCGGAAACAACAGGCGCAGAAGCTTGGGAAACCAAAGGTTCCAAGCGTGAAATACGCCGCATTATTTCGCCCTAGCAGCCGCCTATTCAACCGCTCTGTAAAGTGGCCACGAAGGCCAACGATACTTCTGCACATGATCCAATCGTTTTTCACACATTGACTGTCGATTTTTCTAATACGCCTCTGTGTTTTGTCCGGCATGCACCAACGGGGCATCCATAGTATATTTTTTCCCGGTCTCAATGGACCTGGTAAAGTTTATGTTTAGAGCGGGTTGCAAACCATACGGTCGGGCATAGCCTGCTGATGAACCAAAGCTCATCAGACCAAGCGCATTCTGCCTCCCTGTGTTTGCCTGCCGAAGTGCCTCTAAACGCCAGTAAGTTATTGCGTCGGCCCGTTGGGGTGGCCTACCAATCCATCGCCGGTATAAGTATGCCGCAGATTCAGCACTGCCCAAGTGCTTTTTCAAATATGAAGCAACGGGTAATCTGTGGCATCTTACTCCGCTTTTCAAAGATGAGCAGAAGGAGTATTTCCCCTCGGCTGGATATAACGTTCGGCTTCTCCGAAGTCTTCCAGCATATGCGGTCTTTCCTACCTGTCATTCCATACCTGACAAAGCACTAGCATGACCCTTCCGGCAAAGGCAGGTTTGCCCTGCTCGCCAAACGAAGAGAAGCAACACTAAAGCCCCTTTCTAAAGCCAGGCTCCATGCGCCTAAGCAGACCAGTAGCCATTGCTTAACATTGAGCTGCATCATACATCATACTGTTTTTGTTTTGCGGTTAAAGTGGCCGGCCCCATGCAGAGCCGGCATCACCAATAACCGTATTGATTGATCGTTTTGCTATTCGTGACGGACCACAGCACATCGAACAGACGCACCGGTCCGCTATCTGTCTACCCGATACACGATGATCAGGCATCTCTTTCAGGCACCTGGGGGGAGTGGTGCGCTGAATGCTTTTCTGATTTCCGGCCCCGGTTATGCGTGACCAACCCTATAAATCGGCTGACCGTGCCTAACCGCAGTGCCGGGTTTGCCCTTTGAACAGATTGGAGGTCGCCAATCCTCACGAGCGCTTCAGACCAGGGCCTGATTCACCAGGACAGGGCTACGCCCCAGCCAGGCTGAAGACAGCTGTAATACTGCACTTCCTTTCCTGCTTTGCCGACCTACTGTTTTCGTCCTACTGCCGGCTCCAACGTTGAGGGCGGCAGGCGGAGGTATACCCCACCCTACCCTATCAAACAATGTTCTAAGGTTTTGCATATTTACCTTTGTTGATGTACAGTAGAGCCTTCGTATAACCCGGTGCCACCTACGGAGCTGCAGCGAAGCAACTACGCGATCATGCACAGGCGTTGGCAAAACAAGTAGGCCCAAACGAGCGAAGCCCGAGCACTGCGCCTACACAGTATCCGGGCAAAACAACTGAATGAAAATACAGTCAGCCTTTACCCAGACAGGAGCGCACCCGCTGACGCAGGGTACTGGATATTCCAATGCCTTGCATCTGCTTGCTTCCGAACTTATGCGATTTGGCTATTGCCTTATCGCATAGTTGCGGGAAGGGGTACAGCTGAAGATACTGCAATCAATGTCTAAGAGCGTGTTGGGACTTTAGTAATCGGCCTGCAAACTACACTTTTTTGCTTATACTTCGTTCCGAAAATCCTCATTTAGCTAAGGCTAAACTCCGGTTTTCATGCCTCGCCTAACCAAAAAATTGTTAGTTTTCGACTAGAAGACAAAAGTTCCAACACGCTCTAAGCCTGCACAGGGCCGCCGACTGTTTCATAACAGCCTGATACGGCATATGCCTGCTTATTCACTCTGCTAACCCGCATAGGGTAGCGAACAGTAAATTTGCTGTACACGGGCACACACAGCGGTGCACCGGCGCTTTTTTTTGTTTTGCCTGTTTGAAGGCTACTGACTCAACTCTATACCTGCTAAAAGCGTGCCAAAAATTGAAATCGGTAGAAAAAGGTGGGGAATCAGCAAATTCATGCGGCTGATACGCTTGACCTGATGGGGTTTTCAGGCTTAGAGCCCTTGCTGGTGCAGAGCCCAAAAGTAAAAAAGCCCCCCTTCTAATGAAAGAAGAGAGGCCATCCCAAAAACCGATTTAAGTATAAACTTGAAAAACGGTTCTTGCGAATCACATACAATCCAATCGCCTAAATCTTTGCAGCCAATATATGCGCTGCGTGTGTATGTTTACGGAATCAAATTTGAAAAGTTTCAATTTGTTTCAGGAAAAGTTTCCCGGTATTCCAAAAACCTACTTCCTCCCCCGGCCCGGATTCCACGGAAGCCTCCAGGCGGGGGAGGATGCGGAAAAAGCTAAAGGCTTCAGCCGCACGCAGGCGAATAAATAACTACATCAAAATTCGTTTTAGGCCATCATTTTGCCTGACAGTATTCCTTTAAACACTGCCTGTTTTTTGAAGTGTTTCATCCATTCACCAAATGAGCGCTATTTAAAAATCACCCCGGGCTATCGCTCCTCAGGCAAAATCTAAACAGGTCCCAGAAGGCAATTGAGCACACAAACGGACCTTTCCGCAGCGCTTGCTCATTCAGTAAGAAAGAAGCAAAGACCTTGCCAAATTCTTCAACCCTTAACGGAAATCGTTTTAGTACCGGCGGCGTTTTTTATCTTTCCGGTCGAAGCCCAGAATCAGGCTGATCTCGTGTGAGCCATTGTTGTAGCTCTGGAACTCCTGGAAAAAGACATCATAGCTGTAGTAAATCTGAACGTTGCTCGTTTCACTCATCGCCAGCTGCGTCCCCAACAGGATGCCCAGCGCGCCGAGTGAACGGTAAGACAGCCCTGTGGTGAGCTGATTGTCCATGAAGCGCGCCATCAGATTGATATCAATCTGGGAAGGTACATCCCTGACATTACGCAACATGATAGAAGGCTCGAAGGAAAAGTCCAGGTCTTCCACATCCAATCTATGGCTGGCAAAGAAAGTATAGTATTCCAGGATAGACTCCTGATCGTTTTGAGAGATCCTTGAGCGGACCAGGTTGTTAAAGGTAAGGCCTACGCGGGTATTTTCGCCAAAAGAACTATAGAAGCCTAATGCAGCATCAAACTCTCCCTTGCCGTTCATAAAGTCCTGCACCAACTCATCGCTAAAGTCGACGAAGTTATTGGTCATAACGCTATTATCGAGGGTCAGTTGCTGGTATTCAGCCTGAAAGCCCGCAGCGAGTTTCACATTATCACCAATATCAAAACGGAAAGCATAGTTCAGGTGGGCACGCAGCCGCTGCAACTGTGCTGCAGACTCTGTCAACACGCCTACACCCACGCCAAAGTTATCACCCAATGGGCCATTGTACTGTGCAGCGTAAGTCGTGGGAGCATCCGAAAACCCCGACCACTGCGCCCGTGCATTGAGCTGCAGCTGATAGGAATTATCAAACCCCACTGCGCTTGGGTTAATGAGTACCGGCGTGAGATTATAATGGCCAAAGATGGCTTCGTCCTGAGCCGTTGCCAACTGCCAGGTGCCCAGGCAGCAAAAAAGGAGGAGTAGAAATTTATTTTTCATCGTCAAATCGGTTGAGGGTTGAAGAATGGAGCAGGGGCGGAAAACCACCTGCTCCTCATATCTTAATTAATCTTCACGAAGAATGGTCAATGAGCCCCGCTGCTGACGAGGGTTCCCTTCCGGGTCGGTGTAATCGAGTACATAGTAGTATGGGCCTTCCGGCAATGGCGATCCATCTTGGGTCACACCATTCCAGGTATTATTGTAATTGTCGGCTTCAAATACCAATTGTCCCCAGCGGTTAAAGATTTGCAGGTGGTTATCCGGGAACTCGTTCACACACAGAATAATAAACTCTTCATTCGCCCCATCGTTATCGGGTGTAAGAATGATGCGGTCGGAGAAACAAGGGAAGCGACGGTCCTCTACGCCTACGGAAGTGAGTTCAGAAAGGCAGCCGTTGCGGTCCCGTACCTGCAGGAAGTACTCCCCGTAGCAAAGGTCAAACAGTTCCGGGCCCTCACTGTCAGATTGTTCCCAGTTGTAAGTATAAGGCGCTGAGCCTCCATCCACAATCGCAGTGACCGCACCGTTACAGCCTTCCGTTGCAGGCTCTGTTTCGAAGGTCAACGTCACGGGTTCCGGATTTTCCACCTCAAAAATAGCAGTCTGCTGGCAGTTGTTGCCATCGAGCACTGTCACCGAATAGGCAGCAGGCTCCAACTGTGTGATGCGGTTACCGAAGCCGCCGTTGCTCCAGAAGTAGTCGAGGGGCTCGATAGCGCCATCAACGTTGGCCGTAATGGCTCCATTGCGGCCATCGTTGCAAAGCACATCCTGAATGAAGGCTTCCACTGTAATGCTGTCCGGAGCCACAAGCTCAATCTGATTGGTAGCCGTACAGCCTACTTCGTCCTGTACCATCAGTTGGTATGTACCTGCAGGCAGATCAACAATCTCCTCGCCAGTGCCCACCAACATGCTCGTTGCAACGTTGGTCCATTCGTACAGGTAGCCACTACTTCCCGTTGCTATCGCGCTCAGGGCGCCATCCGTAGCATCAGCACAGCTCACATCAAATCCATTGTAATTTTCTTCCGAAGTCACCGCAACCGCCAGACTAGACTCCGTCTCAATCACGACCTGACGGGTCAACATATTACCAGAGGCTTCCGTGATGATCAGGGTGTAAGTACCTGCCATCAGCCCTGTGGGGTCTTCCACATTTGACACCTGATTGCCATTGGCGTTATTCCAGACAAAGGTATAAGAAGGGTCACCACCTGTTACGGTAATATCAATGGCACCATTGGTGTCGTCCGGGCAGCTTGTAAATTCCACAGCGCCCACCTGCACATCAAAGTTATTGATGAATACAGAGTCGACTTCTATCGTGCAGCCATTCGCATCCGTTACAGTAGGAACGTACCACTGATCCGGGCAAAGCCCACCGATACTAGGCCCGATACTGCCATTATTCCAGGTAACGGTGTACTGTGGGGTGCCACCCGAGATACTTACCGAGACCTGTCCGTTACAGTTGCCCTCTGTGGCGTGGCTGTAGTCCGGAGCGGCTGCTTGCAGCGGTGCCGGGCTCGGAATCGAAATCGTAGTAGAAACTTCTGCGCCCAGTGCATCCGTAATGACGATCATCGTGGAGCCGGGAGGCAGATCTTCTACCGTATAGCTGTTGTCCGTAGCCATGTGAGCAATGACCTGGCCTTCTGCGTCTGTCACTTCAATTGTGTAATTGGGGACCCCGCCGTTGATCTGAATCTCCAGCGAACCGTCTTCGGTGTAGGAGCAACTTGTTCCTACCGCTGTTACGGCCGGAGCACTCATTGGATCGGCAAAGAAAACATTGAAGCACGTATCCTTACTACAGTTGTTGTTGAAGTTATTGTCCGTTATCGTTACGCAGTATTCACCCGTTCCCAGGTTTGAAATACTGGGGTCGTTGGCTGAAAACGCATTGGGCCCGCTCCACTCGTAGGTCAACGGGCTGGTACCGCCGGTTGCATTCAGGGTGATCGACCCATTGGTATTCGTAGAAGCGCCGGTAACAGGTATCAGAGTCGGGTTGAAATTGATTTCGGGTGAAGCCCCAACGATGAAGGACATGCTCGCCATTTCATTATTGCTGTCCGTAACGGTGACAGAGTAGTTGCCGGCAGCAAGGCCGGTAGCGACTGCCCCCGTGGCCGTGGTACCGGTCCAGGCGTAAGTATATGTCGGTACACCGCCGTCTACGTTCAATTCGATAGCGCCGTTGGCTTCCCCAAAGCAGGCATCCGTGATATTGCTGTTGATACGCAGCACTTGCTCTACGGTAACGCAGGCGGTCGTCGTACAGTTATTAGCGTCTGTAACCGTAACGCAATACTCCCCCTGCTCATTCAGGTTGACCAGGCTGGAAACAGAAGAACTAAAGTTACCAGGGCCCGACCAGTTGTAGGTGTAGGGCGTCGTTCCGCCGCCCACCTGCAGGTTAACTCCGCCATCTACTCCCTGATCAATAGGGGTAGCGTCTATATTTTGGACAGCAAGCGCTGCATCCGGCTCATCCACCATAAAGAGGTCAGAAGCAGTACAGTCATTAGCATCCGTTACGACTACTGAATATTGCCCGGCTACGAGGTTACTGATCAGGCTCGTGTTGCCAGAGAAGTTATTGGGCCCGGACCAGTTATAGCTGAAGCCACCATTACCACCTGACACTGCCAGGTTGATGATACCGGTTGCTTCACCGGCACAGCTCACATCAGTAATGCCTTCAAACAGATTGATAGCGCTCGCTTCTTCCACATTAAAGGTTTCTGTGCTCTGACAGCTCGCATCATCAATAACAGTGACGGAATAAGTACCGGGAGAAAGGTTATTTAGTGTAGACGAACCAGGCACTCCGGGAGCCGTGCTCCAGAAGTAGTTGGCAGTACCCACAGCACCAGAAACAGACAGCGTGATAGAGCCGTCGTTTTCTCCAGCGCAGCTTTCGTCCTGTACGGTTTCATTGATAGCAGCTCCCTGGCCGGTACCGTTAGGCACGTTGTAGCAGTTTTCTGCTGTACACCCATTTTCATCCGTTACCGTTACACAGTAAGTGCCCCCGGGCAGATTGCTGGGGTTGGTCTGCCCGGATTGGATCCCGTTATCCCAGGCAATGGTGTAGCCCGGGTTGCCACCGGTAACATTAAGGTTAATAGACCCATTGGTGCCATTCAGGCAGGTTGGTGCCGTCACCCCACCGGTAATAGCAACCGCACTGGGTGGCGCATCGACGGTATAGGTAGCCGTGGTCATCAGCCCACCGTTGCCCATATCCGTTACCGTTACCGTGTAGTTGCCGGCGGTAAGGCTGTTAATAGTTGCCGTTGTAGCGTTGTTGTTCCACGCATAGCTGTAAGGACCGCCAGTGCCGCCGTTTACCGTCAGCGCGATGGTACCGGTCGCCTCGCCGAAGCAGTCCACATCTGTGATGTTAGCCTGAGCAATATTAGGTGGTTGAACAGCAGATACCGTAATGGTGCCCGGCTCACTGTTGAATGGAATGATATCGCCGTTGCTATCCGAAATCTCAATAGGCGTCACATCACTCGAGAAGGTGATGTCAGATACATCGCCATCGTCTCCAAGTACCGTGAAGCAGATTTCAAAAAGTATGGCGCCGTTTGGCAAATCTACCGGCGCAATGGACTGGCTAAACCAGTTCACTGAGATGTTACCGGTCCCGATCTGACTAGGTACACCAAAGTTGCCTGCCAGGGAGAAGTCAGGGATCGAAGGGTTAAGGTTATTGATATTCTGGAAGCTCAGCTGCGTTTCGTCATAATTGATGGTAAAGGCAAAACCAACCACATCCAGGAAATTCAGTACGTTGACCGGTACACAAACCTGCTCACCGGGCTGTACCGTCTGATCGGGGATGGATAGGCGGAACCCGTCAAAAGCGGAGTTGATGCAAATCGTCCCCTCTTCGCTACCAAAGCTCAAACTGCCTAGAGTGCTGCTGATAAAGTTGATCGGCTCATCGGAACCCGTGACCACCACATCCGAGCAAGTGTCTTCTGTACCAATGGCCGTAAAGCAGAGGTCAAAGAGTACCGTGCCATTAGCCAGGGTAGCCGCGCCACCACTCCAAGATACAGAAATAATACCCGGAGTCGAGGTATTGATATTGGCCCCTGAAAAGTTAGGGAGCATGGAAGTGATTGCATCCAGGTTGTCAAACTGAAGTTGATTTGCGTTGTACTCCAGCGTAAACCCAAAGTCTGTGATGTCTGTAAAGGCATCCACCGAGACCGGGACACAGACCGAGGCGTCCAGGTCGACCGAAGCGTCACCCACTTCCACCTGCACCTGCCCGGGCACGTTGTCCTCAATACAAACGGTGCCGTCTTCAAAGAAAGCAGGGATGATATTTTCGTCGGCATCAGAAAACTCGATGGCGGCAATATCGGAGGTAAACTCCAGGTCCGAGCAGGAGCCATCTACACCAAGTGCGGTGAAGCAAACTTCAAACAGCACTTCATTGTTTGGCAGTGATGTTGGGGTGAGGCTGTTTTCAAACCAGTTCACTGTGATGAAGCCAGCACTGGGATTACCAATGTTGGCGGCTACAGTAAAGCCCGTCAGGTTCGTCGTCAAGTTGGTTACTTGATCGAAGGACAGGTGGGTGGCGTCGTAATTGAGGGTGAACGACATGCCCACGATATCTTCGAAGTTCTGAACCGTAACAGGTACGCAGAAAGACTCAGCAGGCCCCACGTCCAGGCTACCTACGGTAAGCGTAAGGTCGGTGGTTACCCCCGTGAAGGTGATCGTCCCCGGGTCACTGTCAAACGGAATGATGTCTTCGTTCGCATCAGAAAACTCAATGGCAGCAACATCAGAAGTGAATTCAATATCAGAAGTCACTCCGCTGCCCATCGCCGTAAAGCAAATATCAAACAGTACTTCGCCGTCCGGCAGGGTAGTTGGAGTGAGGCTGTTTTCAAACCAGTTGACTGTGATAAAGCCAGCGCTTGGCGTACCGATATTGGCCGCTTCGCTAAAGCCGGGAAGGTTGGAAGTCAGGCCGGTTATATCGTCTAGTGTCAGTACGGCAGGATTGTAACTGATGGTAAAGGACATGCCAACGACTCCTTCGAAGTTGAAGGCCTTTACAGAAGTACAGAATTGATCACCCGGGTCTACGGTCTGATCATCAATCGTCAGAAACAGCCCATCCGGTGTTGGATCTCCGGAGATGGTGATCGTACCATTATTAATAACCGGAGGTACTACGTTTTCGTCTGCATCCGAGAATTCGATGGCGGCAACCTCAGAGGTGATGTCAACGGCTGCTGATCCACCGCCCAGGGCTTCGAAGCAAACCTCAAAGAGCACCGTGCCGTTGGGCAGGGTCGTTGGGTTAAGGCTATTCTCAAACCAGTTGACGGTTACCTGGCCGGGACCAGGGTTGCCAATATTACCGGCTTCGCTAAAGCCCGGAAGGCTGCCTGTCAGGTTCTGAACGTTGGTGAAAGTCAGCAGGGACGCATCGTAGCTCACCGTAAATGACATGCCAACAAGATCCGTAAAGTTATCTACTGTGATCGGCACACAAACCGTCTCTCCCTGATTGGCGGACGAACTGCCTGCGGTTACCGTCAGGTCGTCGGTGGGCGGTGGGCCGCCATTGATGTTCACCGTGCCGTCGTTGGACGTCAGGGGGATGATGTTTTCGTCGATGTCCGAGAATTCGATGGCCGCCACATCAGAGGTGATCTCCACTCCTGTCGTGCCAGAGCCAATCGCATCGAAGCAGACCTCCAGGATCACACTGCCGTCCGGCAAAGTAATCGGGGTGAGGCTGTTCTCAAACCAGTTGATGGTGACAAAGCCGGGGCTTGGGTTCGCGATGTTACCCGCTACGCTAAAGCCCGGAAGGCTGCCGTTCAGGTTGGTCACCCCAGT
>NZ_JAVJSK010000107.1:0-16275 GCF_040219495.1 Phaeodactylibacter sp.
CGCTGGTCGACGTCACCCTAAGTAGCAACACCACTGGCAGCGCACCGGGCAATGGCGGGGGTGTGCACATCACGGGCCCTGGCGATATGGACATCACGGGCGGCATGGTCACGGGCAACACCGCAGCAGCGGAGGGCGGCGGCTTATGGAACGGCGCGGGCCTTATGACGATCACCAACGTAATGATCGATGGCAATACCGCGAGCGGCAACGACGCCGATCAGGGCGGTGGCGGCATCTACAACCTAAGCGGCACGCTGATGGTCAGCGGCGGTGTCATCTCCAACAATACAGCTGATGGTATGTCTGGCAGCGGCGGCGGCATCCTCAACGATGCAGGTGCTAAGCTCATGGTCGATGGCACTGAAATCACAGCGAATACAGCGATGCGCGCCGGCGGCGGTATTGAAGACAACTCGGGCGAAAGCACGGTCGTCACGCTGGTCGACGTCACCCTAAGTAGCAACACCACTGGCAGCGCACCGGGCAATGGCGGGGGTGTGCACATCACGGGCCCTGGCGATATGGACATCACGGGCGGCATGGTCACCGGCAACACCGCAGCAGCCGAGGGCGGTGGTCTATGGAATGGCGCGGGTCTTATGACGGTCACCAACGTGATGATCGACGGCAATACCGCGAGCGGCAGCGACGCCGATCAGGGCGGCGGCGGCATTTTTAACGCAGGCGGCACTATTGAGGTGATGACTTCGACTATTTCTAATAATATGTCGACTAGCATGAGTAACGGAGGCGGTCTTCACAACGATGCATCAGGTATGGTCACCCTGACGCTGAGCACCATTTCCGGCAACAGCACTTCCAATAATGGTGGTGGTATTGCCAACAACGGTACGCTGATGATTGAAGCCTCTACCATAGCCAATAACTCCGCTATGATGATGGGCGGTGGTTTCGTTCAACTGGACGCAGGCAACAGCACAGATTTCAGCAGCAGCATCGTTGCAGCCAACAGTGCAGATGGCATGGGGCAGGATGTAGCTGGAATGGGCATGATGACTTCTTCAGGCTATAATCTTATTGGAGAAGACGATACTGATGTTTTTGCCGGATTGATGACTGATATTGTAGGAGGAGCAGGTATGCCTTTTAGGGCTAATCTGGCCCCACTTGCTGACAACGGTGGTATGACACCAACCCATGCGTTGATCTGCCCAAGTCCGGCTATTGATGCCGGTGCACCAGACAATAACATGTCCGACCAAACTGGCGCGATGGTGTTTGGCATGCAGAGAGACATTGGTGCTTTTGAATTTCAGGAGGAGTGCGAAATCACTTCCACTAACAGCGCTGATGGCAATCTCAGCGGCAGCTCCATCACCCCGAATCCATCTAAGACAGGCCGTGTGCAGCTAAATATTCCCACCCACTTCGGAAATGAAGTTTCGGTTAGCGTCCGGTCACTGGCAACCGGGCAGCTGTTGCGTACACAGCAGGTGCCTGCAGGGCAAACAACTTTGAACTACACTCAATTGAGCGCCGGAAGCTACCTGATTCAGGTACAGGCTAAAGGCGGATTAGAATCCCATAGGTTGATTTTGGTGGACTAACTTCGGTTAGCCCCCATCGCAAATTAGCGATTGAATCATCATTCCCTTTACGACGCGCTTTCTACTTCGTTTGACTTCCTGCCCGGTTGCATGAACTGCTGCCGGGCAGGTTTATTTTACAACCCTGCATTAATCAGGAAGGTCGCTGCAAAAGCCACAATCGCGTAAAGCTCGGGGAATACCGCCAGGACCATCGTTTTACCAAATACATCGTAGCCCGCGCCTACCCCGGCAATACCGTTGGCACAAATCCGGCCCTGCTGCATGGCAGAAATCAGGGCAACCAGCCCTAGTGCGAAGCCCGCAGCAAAGACCGCAATGCCCTGCCGCATCGTGATGTCGTCTGTCAGTACGCCGGAAGCATTAATGATAAAGAAGCCGGCGAAGCCGTACAACCCCTGTGTACTGGGCAGGGCACTCAGCAGCATGTAGCTACCGAAGGCCTCTTCGTTTTTCTTCAGGGCACCTACGGTGGCATTGCCGCCCATGGAAACGCCAATAGCGCTACCCACACCGGAAAGGCCGATCATTAAAGCGATGCCCAGATAAGCAATTACAATCGCACTCATGTTTTTTCGTTTTTTTCGTTTAGTAGTTTGACAGCAATACACTGCTCTGTTTTCCTGACAGAGGGGTTTGTTTATCCCTTTGTCACTTAGATTCCTGTTGCCGCAGCGGGTCGTAAGGCTTGCCTCCGCCCTCGAAGCCGGCATTTTTATAAAACTCTACAAAGGTGAGGCGCATCGGGTGTACGAAAGCGCCCAAAGAAGCAATCAGCAAATTGGCGGTGTGCCCAACGAGCAGGAACACCACAAACAGGATCGGGCCTACAATCTCCATAGAGCCCTTGATCTGCAGGCCAATATCATTGACGACCAGCCCGAGGATGGCGCTCGCAATACCCAGCGCGAAGAGCCGGATATAGCTCAGCAGGTCCCCGAAAATGCCGGTAATGCCGTACAAAGCCCAGGCGCCACTGCCGAGCCGGCTGAAGAGGCCTCCTTCCGGGTCGCTAAAGAGCAGGATCAGTCCTACTGCTGTCCAGGCGGCGTACTGTGAATACGGCAGCAACTGTTTGGTCAGCCCAATGTCCGCCAGGGACAGCACCAGCAGTATCCAGCCCACCGGCGCTATGCCGTGCATCCAGCCGTACTGTCTGCTCTTATTAACGGCTTTCACACCCAGTCCAAAGAGAATCTGCACCACCCCCAGCAACAGCGCCAGCTGAAAAGCCTGATCACTGTTCAGCATAATTTCCCGGATGTTGCCCAGCCAGGCAAACTGATCCTGCAGGAGGTTCACGCCGAAGACCGTGCCGGTGAGCACCCCGAAGAGTACCGTGGCAACGCCCAAAAACTGCACGAGCGTCAGTGTAGGCTTCATGTCTTTTGCCGCCCGGAATTTATAGACGGTAGCGCCCAGCAACAGCACAATGCCGTAGCCCGCATCGCCCAGGCAGAAGCCGAAGAAGAGCAGGAAGAAGGGCGCAAAGTAAGGGGTCAGGTCCATCTCCCCGTAGGAAGGCAGGGCAAAGAGCTTTGCGATCGGCTCAAACAGCCGGCTAAAGCTCGAGTTTTTCAACAGCACCGGAGGTTGATCGGCAGGCTTGGGCTGCTCGGTCAGAAAGGGGATGCCTTGTTGTTCGCACAGGGCTTCTACTTCCTTTGTTTTGGGTTTCGGCGCATAGCCTTCTAAAAGCATCAGTTGCTCATCGGCTTCCCGCCGGGTATATTCAATGACACTCATCAATTGCGTGGTGTCCTGCAGGTCGCGCAGGGCCGCTTCCAGAGCGGGTGTACCGACTTGTGCCAGCCGGTCCAGGCGGGCATTGATATCGGCGATGGATTCGTCCAGCTCTTCCTGCCGGGCCTGAAGCTCCACCGTCCCGTTTTTGGGGTCGGGTATCATCTCCACGCCGGGAATTTCAACGGGCGCTTCCGCCTTGGTAATGCCTACAAAGTAGGAATTGGCGCCCAGGTTGCGCAGATGGGCAATGGGGTATTCTTTCGCCCAGTCCGGATTATATTTTTTGGTGGGGCAAACCAGGAACTGCACCTCCAGCCCGGCGGCCTCCAGCTTTTTAACGGTCTTAATGGAAAAGTCGCCCCAGGGCTTCAGAATGTCAAATTCCTTGCGCACGGTGGCGCGTTCCTGCAGGAGTGGCTCGAGGCGGTCGGTCAGGGTATCGTATTCTGCGGCTACACTGTGCCCCTCCTCTGCGGTGGCGGTGCGTTGTTCCACTTCCACTTCCCGCTTTTCCAGGGCTTTCAGCACCTTTTGGAATTGCTGCTGCAGCGCCAAACGGTCCATTAGCCCGGACGAGCGTTCGCCTTCCTGTTGCTGCACGTGCAGTACGCCCAGCTGCCGCAGCCCCTCCAGGAATGTCGTGTATTCGGAGTGGTGGACCAGGAACAGGTATTTTTGCATC
Organism: Phaeodactylibacter sp.; assembly: GCF_040219495.1. Classification (GTDB taxonomy): domain Bacteria; phylum Bacteroidota; class Bacteroidia; order Chitinophagales; family Saprospiraceae; genus Phaeodactylibacter. Next base: position 4,000 of record NZ_JAVJSK010000107.1, read on the forward strand.
GGTACAATCATAAGGCATCGCTGTTGCTGCGCTTTTTTACAATCTTTTGGGCGGCTTTCGCCAAATTCTCTTCGTCCTCCAGATAGCGCTCGATCTTTCGGATGGCATCTTCATAGCCGGGGATTTGTACTTTTTCGTACAGGTTGACCTTCTGAGTGGTCTTTTTGCGGGCAAACTCCAGGCGTTCTGTTTTTTGCAGCAGCACTTTGCGCCTAAGCGCTAGTTCTATCCATGCCTTGAGCAGTTCCATGCCCGCTGGGAACCAGGCCGGCCGGTTGAACAAACTAAAGGGGTGCCGGATAAACTGTATGCCCTTCAGTACCGGTGTGGCTACGCCGGCTACCTTTTGGCTGCCCACTTCCACCGCCTCCACCTCCAGCAGGTTGAAATCAAATTCCTCCCACAACCCAGCCATATCCTCGTGCCGGTCAATTGTTGCTTCCAGCTCCCGGGCCACCGCTTCGGCTTCCCGGCGGGCTTTTTTCACCTCCACACGCAGGGCAGCCTCCTTATTCTTAAGAATAGGCAGGGCGTTTACACGCACCTTAAGCTGCTTCTTGAGGTGCTGCAGGGACGTTTTGTTGTATTGGAAGGAAATGGCCATGTGGATTATTGATTTTTGGTCCAGTATTGATCAACCAGTGACTGCTTGATGCCCACCTCGGCTTTGGAGAAGTGGCGGCCAAACAGTGTCCAGGCGGTATCCAGCATTTTGTCCGTATCTATGTTTACATCAATGGCCAGAAGCTTGTCGGCATATTCCCGGGCAAACTCCAGGGTGCGCTCGTCGTAGTCGGTCAGCTCAAAGCCGTTTTCCAGTTTGGTACGGGCGTTAGCGGCATCGGCGTAGAGGCGCACGGCGGCGTTCATCACCTGTGGGTGGTCCTCCCGTGTCTTTTCGCCAATCACCAGCTGCTTGAGGCGGGAAAGGCTCCGGAAAGGGTCCACAATCACCTTGCCGATATCCGTATCCTGACGGAGGAAGAGCTGCCCCTCTGTAATGTAGCCGGTATTGTCCGGAATGGCATGCGTGATATCCCCGCCGGACAGCGTTGTCACGGCTACAATCGTGATAGAGCCGCCGTCGTCAAACTGTACGGCTTTTTCGTACAGCTTGGCCAGGTCACTGTAGAGGGAGCCCGGCATACTGTCTTTGGACGGGATTTGGTCCATGCGGTTGGAGACGATGCTCAGGGCATCCGCGTAGAGCGTCATATCCGTAAGCAAAACCAGGACTTTTTCTTTTTTCTCGACGGCAAAGTATTCGGCAGCGGTCAGTGCCATATCGGGCACAAGCAGGCGCTCCACCGTCGGGTCTTCGGTCGTATTCACGAAGCTGACGATGCGGTGGAGGGCACCGGCATTCTCAAACACACTTTTGAAGTAGAGGTAATCGTCGTTGGTCAGCCCAATACCGCCCAGCACGATCCGGTCGGCAGCAGTACGCAGGGCCACGGTAGCCATCACCTGATTGAACGGCTGATCGGGGTCGGCAAAGAAGGGGATTTTCTGCCCGGTAACCAGGGTGTTGTTCAGGTCGATCCCGGCAATACCGGTGGTGATAAGCTCTGAAGGCTGCTTGCGGCGGACAGGGTTGACCGACGGGCCGCCGATTTCCTGTTCCCGGCCTTCTACGGGCGGGCCGCCATCGATAGGGCTACCGTAGGCATTAAAGAAGCGGCCGGCGAGCGCATCGCCCACTTTCAGGCTTGGTGCCTTTCCCAGGAATACGATCTCGGCATCCGTAGGCACGCCTTCGGTACCCGCAAAGACCTGCAGGGTCACTTTGTCGCCCATAATTTTGACCACCTGCGCCAGCTGCCCGTTCACGGTGGCCAGCTCTTCGTAGCCAACGTCCGTAGCGCGCACCGTGCAGGTCGCTTTGGTGATCTCTTCTACCTTGGTGTAGATGCGTTGAAATGCAGTGGGCATGATGATTCGTTTGAGGGTTCTTTATTTATTTTTTTTGGCAGAAACAGGGGCTCACACTTTGCGCTCGGCCAGCGTTTCTTCCAGTTCCTTCCTATTCTTGTTGAAGCTCTCCGATTCCAACTCGGAGTAGTTCATCTGCTTCATGGCGTTGATGACCCGCTTGAAGTAGGGGTTGATCTCCTCGTAGCTTTCAAAGCCCAGAGGCGTTGCTACGACTTCCAGCACCTTATTGACCAGGTACTGCTGCCGGTCCATAGGCGTACGGGCATCGACCTCATCGAAGGCGTTTTGCTGCAGGATGATCTCATCGACCACTTCCGAGCGCCAAAACACCAGGTGGGTATCAATAGACACCCCATCGTCGCCGAGGATATTGATTTGCTCGGCGGCTTCTTTGCCCCTTAGCAGGATATTCTTCAACTCATCCACTTTACGGGTCCAGTCTTCCTCTATTTGCTCATTCAGCGTCCGTTGCAGCTCGGGGTACTCCAGGTATTTGGAATAGCTCTCGATGGGGTCAATAGCCGGGTAGCGCTTACTGTCGGCCCGTGACTGCGACAGGGCGTAGAAGCAACGGGCTACCTTTTTGGTAGACTCTGTGACCGGCTCTTTGAGGTTGCCTCCCGCCGGAGAAACGGTACCGATGAAGGTGATAGAGCCCGTCGCCCCGTTGTTGAGGTGGACCATGCCCGCTCGGGCGTAGAAGTTGGAAATGATGGCCGGGAGGTCCATCGGGAATGCATCCGGGCCCGGCAGTTCTTCCATCCGGTTGGACATTTCGCGCAAGGCCTGCGCCCAGCGGGAAGTGGAGTCTGCCAGCAGGAGCACTTTCAACCCCATAGAGCGGTAGTACTCGGCAATTGACATAGCGGTGTAGACCGACGCTTCCCGTGCGGCCACAGGCATATTGGAGGTGTTCGCGATAATCGTGGTCCGCTCCATCAGCTTGCGCCCGGTCCAGGGGTCTTCCAGCTCTGGGAACTCCACGAAGAGATCGACGACCTCATTCGCCCGTTCGCCGCAGGCCGCAACGATCACAACATCGGCTTCTGCTTGCTTGGAAATCGCCTGCTGCAGTACCGTTTTGCCACTACCAAAAGGGCCAGGGATGAAGCCCGTACCGCCCTCCACCATGGGGTTGAGGGTATCGATGGTGCGCACGCCGGTTTCCAGCAATTTGGAAGGGCGTGGCTTTTCGCGGTACGCCTTCACCGCTTTTTTTACAGGGAATTTTTGGAGCATGCTCACTTTATACTCGGTGCCGCGTTCATCTTTGAGCACCGCAATCGTATCCTGAACTTTGTATTGTCCGGCCTCCATCACTTTATCCACCGTATAGCGCCCCTGCATTTTGAAGGGCACCATAATTTTGTGGTCAATGCCATTCTCATCCACCTGCCCGAGCCAGTGGGCGGCGGTGACCTCATCGCCAGCCTTGGCCAGCGGCTCAAACGACCATTCCTTCTCCAGGTCGAGGGCGGAGGTATAGTCGCCCCTTTGCAGGAAGATGCCCGTCATCGTATTGAGGTCGTGCATGAGCCCATCGTAATTGCAGGAAAGGATGCCGGGGCCGAAAGTTGCCTCCAGCATATGCCCTTCGAAGCGCACGGCCATGCCCGGGCGCAGCCCGCGGGTGCTTTCAAAGACCTGCACAGAAGCTTTGTTGCCCATAACTTTAATGACCTCAGCCATCAGTGAGGTGTCACCGTGTTGGATGAAGCAGATTTCGTTTTGGCTCACCGGGCCGTCTACTTCAACGAGGACAAGGTTGGAGATGATACCGTTAACCCGGCCGGTGGTATGTTGCTGCGTTGCCGTCATGCGAGAGTTATCTTTTGTTCCATTTCAGAAATGAAGTTGCGGACGCGTTCCTGCCCGGCTTGCGGGTCGAGCGATAGCCACCGCTGCAGCATTTGCAGTTGCAGCAGGTAGCCAAGCACTACTTCGATGGTGAAGTAGTGGAAGGTCAGCTGTTCGTTTATATAGTTCCACTGTATGCGGTCGATGGCCTTTTCGCGGGCCATCAGGTCTTCCCGTTCCAGTTCGTTGAATAGTTTATGGAGGTAGGCATACTCGGTACTCAGCCCGAAGTCGCGCGCCCGGGATTTTTGCAGGGCTTCGATCTCTTCCCCTTTTCCAATCAGCTGCCCCTCTGTGCGGAGTGAATATTGCCGGATATTCCAGGCGGTCAGGAGGTTGCGCAGGCTGCGCTCGAAGGCCAGCCACTCGTGCAAAAAGCCGGTGGAATGGTGCAGTGCGTAACTGTAGTAAAGCGCAGACAATTGATTGTCCGGCCCTGGTGCCGCACCGGGCGGCTGCTCATTTTGATACGCCCGATAAAATCGGTGCATATAAGCCGGCAGGCCACTTTCCGCTTTGAGGTGGTTCTGCATGTCGGGCGCAGCGAACCGGCCAAGGGGGTCCCAGTCTTCGGTATTCTCCTGTAGCAGCCGCAGCAGGTTGCGGTTGTCATGAGGGTATAACAGCAGGCTCACCTGCGCAAAGTCTTGCGGTTCGAGCACTTCTTCCAACTGCGCCACAAAGTCTACCATTTTAAAGGGCGCCCGGCTTTGGTCGAGCACCATCTCCGGCAGACTGGAGATGAGGTAGAAGTAATCGCGTTTTTGCAGTTGGTTCATGTCATTGATTCTAAAGGTTAACCCGTTTCATACGGCCTTATTTTTCGCCGTACAGCAGGGCTTTGGTACGGGGGCGGAGGAAGTCGGCGAAGAAGGCCTGAAAGTCTTCCTCTGTAAAGGACACCACATAGCTGCCATCGGCCGGGCCGATACGGAACCCCTCTGAAAGCTGCAGGGCAGGCTTGACCGTAAGGCCCTCGTTGAGGCTGTCCTGTGTCCGTGCAGAGAAGTAGTCATACAGCTCCTTTTCCCGTTCCGGCGAGAGGTGCAGCGCCACGCCCTGCTCCTCTTTTTTCCAATGCCCGATCAGCGATTCGATGACCCCTTTGAGGAAGGCTTTGTCCTTGAAAGCTTCCTGAGTCGGAGCCTCGGTAGCTTTAGCCGTTACCAGATCGGTAATCCGCTGCTGCAAAGCCTCCACGGTTTGCTGTGCGGACAGCTTGAGCTCAGAAGTCACGTTGCGTTTCAGCTCTTCAGCTTCCTGCTCCGCCTGTTTGCGGATTTCTTCGGCCCGGCCTTCGGCAGCCATCACGATGTCTTCGGCTTTTTGCTCGGCATCATTGATGAGGGTGTTGGCCACCTCCTGCCCTTTGTCTACGCCTTCCTGCTGAATCTTTTCGAGTAAGGATTGAAGCTTTTGTTCCATGGTATTTTACTTATCTAGCACTGCGGCTTTGTTGTATTCAAAATTCATGCGAGCGATATGCTCAATGGAGATTTCCTGCGGGCATTCGACCTCACAGGCGCCGGTATTGGTACAATGCCCAAACCCTTCGGCTTCCATTTGCGTGACCATCTTTTCGGCTCGCTCAGCCGACTCGGGCTGCCCCTGCGGCAGCATAGCAAGGTGGCTGACCTTCGCCCCGGTAAACAGCGCAGCGGAAGCATTCTTACAAGTGGCTACACAAGCGCCACAACCGATGCAGGCCGCCGCATCAAAAGCGTCTTCTGCTGCCTGATGCCCGATGGGGATGGCATTCGCCTCAGGCGCATCGCCCGTGCGGGTGGAAATAAAGCCGCCCGCCTGAATGATGCGGTCAAAGGCAGAGCGGTCGATGCGCAGGTCTTTCACTACCGGGAATGCGCTGCTGCGGAAAGGCTCCACGTAGATCGTATCTCCGTCTTCAAAGTGCCGCATGTGCAGCTGACAGGTTGTGGTAGCCGACATTGGCCCGTGCGCCCGCCCATTGATAAACAAGCCGCACTGCCCGCAGATGCCCTCCCGGCAGTCGTGGTCAAACTCTATCGGGGTATCGCCTGAGCGGATCAGTTGTTCGTTCAGCACATCGAGCATTTCCAGGAAAGACATCTCGGGGTTAACCTCCGGGAGGTCGTAGTCCTGTATGCGCCCTTTGGCCTGCGCGTTTTCCTGCCGCCATATTTTAAGGTGTATTCTCATTTGTAACTTCTTACGCTAGGTTGAACGGTTTCAAATTCAAGGTCTTCGCGGTGGAGTACCGGCTTTTCTGTTGCACCGGCGTATGCCCAAACCGACACGAATTGGTATTCCTCATCGCGCCGCTGTGCTTCGCCTTCTGCTGTTTGGTACTCTTCGCGGTAGTGTGCCCCGCAGGACTCCTCCCGGGTGAGGGCATCGTAGCACATCAGCTCTGCCAGTTCGAGGTAATCCGCTACGCGGCCGGCTTTTTCCAGCTCGGTATTGACGTGCTCTGCACTGCCCGGCACGCGCAGGTTTTCCCGGAAATCTGCCCGCAGCGCCTGTATTTGCTCAATGGCACTTTCCAGGCCTTCTTTGGTCCGCAGTACGCCGCACTTATCGTAGAGCAAAGCCCCCAGCTCTTTGTGGTAGTCAGTGGCGGTGCGGTTGCCTTTGATGTTGAGCAGTTGCTGCAGTTGCGTTTCCACCTGCTGTTCTGCTTCCGCGAAAGCGGGGTGGTCGGTGCTGATTTTGCCTGCTTTCAGTTCGTCTGCCAGGTAATTACCAATGGTGTAGGGCAGGATGAAGTAGCCATCCACACAAGCCTGCAGGAGGGAGTTGGCCCCCAGGCGGTTGGCCCCGTGGTCAGAGAAGTTGCACTCTCCGATAGCGTACAAGCCGGGGATGCTCGTCATGAGCTCGTAGTCGACCCACAGCCCGCCCATAGAGAAGTGCGCCGCCGGGGAGATCATCATCGGCTGCTGATACGCATTGTGCCCGGTAATTTTCTCATACATCCGGAAGAGGTTGCCGTAGCGTTCCCGGATCGTATCTTCTCCGTATTCCTGAATAGCGTGGGCGAAGTCGAGGTAAACGGCATTGCGCTGCGGCCCGACGCCATAGCCGGCATCGATGCGCTCCTTAGCCGCCCGGGATGCGATATCGCGGGGGGCCAGGTTGCCGAAAGCCGGGTAGCGGCGTTCCAGGTAGTAGTCCCGCTCCTCTTCCGGGATATCGGCCGGTTGGCGTGGGTCATTGGTTTTTTGAGGTACCCAGATACGGCCGTCGTTGCGCAAAGACTCTGACATGAGCGTGAGCTTGGACTGATAGTCGCCCGACTGAGGCAGGCAGGTGGGGTGGATTTGCGTCCAGCTTGCGGAAGCGAAGCCCGCCCCTTTCTTATGTGCCCGCCAGATAGCCGAGCCATTGCAGCCCATCGCCAGGGTGGAGAGGTAGTAGATTTTACCGTAGCCGCCGGTAGCCAGCACCACGGCATGTGCGGCATGGCGCTCGATCTCACCGGTATCCAGATTGCGGGCGATGATGCCCCGCGCTTTGCCATCGATGAGTACCAGCTCCAGCATTTCGTGACGGGAGAAGAGTTCGATATTGCCTTCGGCCACCTGCCGGGTAAGGGCAGAATAAGCCCCGAGCAGCAGTTGCTGACCCGTTTGGCCACGGGCGTAGAAGGTGCGCCGTACCTGCACCCCGCCAAAGGAGCGGTTGGCCAGGTAGCCGCCGTATTCGCGGGCAAAAGGCACGCCCTGTGCCACCGCCTGATCAATCAGGTTGGCGGAGCACTCTGCCAGGCGGTAGACATTGGCTTCGCGCGCCCGGAAGTCGCCCCCCTTGAGGGTATCATAAAACATCCGGAAGGCGCTGTCGCCATCATTTTGGTAATTCTTAGAAGCATTGACCCCGCCCTGCGCCGCTACGGAGTGCGCCCGCCGGGGGCTGTCCTGAAAGCAGAAAGACTTGACTTTGTAGCCCATTTCTGCAAAGGAAGCAGCGGCAGAACTGCCCGCCAGGCCCGTGCCCACGACGATGATATTCAGTTTCTTTTTGTTGTTGGGGCTCACGAGGCGGCAGGTCGCTTTGTAGCGGTTCCATTTTTCCTGTAGCGGGCCCTCTGGCACTTTAGCGTCTAACTTCATGGCAGGAGCGGGTTTTGGGTGAAGTACATGTAGATTGGTATGATGGTGAATCCGGCGGTGATAAGAAAGCTGTAGCCCCAGCCCGCCCATTTGACCCAGCGGTTGTACTTGCTGTGGTAAAGCCCCAGCGTCTGGAAAGCGCTATGAAAACCATGCAGGAGGTGGAAACCCAGTACGAGCATGGATACGACGTAGAGCACCACATACCACCACTGTTGGTAAGCGGCGGCTACGATCAGGTAGAGGTCTTTGCGGCCCTCCGCATCCATGGGCATTTCGGTAAACTTGTACTGATACCAGAAGTCGCGCATGTGGATGATGATGAAGGCCAGGAGCAGCGCACCGAGCACGCCCATATTGCGTACGTACCAGGGCGTGACTGCCCCCCGCTTATCGTAGGCATACCCCTGTGCGCCCCGTGCTTGGCGTGCCTTGACGGTTAGGAGCAGCGCGTAAGCGGCATGCGCCAGGATACTTGCGTAGAGGCCATAGGACACCACTTTGATCAGGATATTGTGCGACAGCAACTCGGAATAGAGGTTGTACTGTATTTGTGCTTGTTCTGCGGGCAGGAGGAGCTGTAGATTGCCGGCCAGGTGAATCACCAAAAACAGGCAGAGGAACAGCCCCGTGAGGGCCATCAGGTTTTTGCGCACGATACTGTCCCTTAGGAATAGGTTTCGGCTCATTTCTTGTTTTTTTTGCGATCTAGGAAAAGAGCGAAAATGGTTTTCTGTTCTCTTTTCTTCCGGGTCTTAAAGCTAGGGGCCCTCCTGAAAAAGAGGGGTGACGAATGTCACTGGCCGGGGGTGAGAGTTGTCAGATATACTCCCCTCGGTCACGAGAGGTGAAGTTTTGATGACTTTATTTTTGTGCCCTGCAAGGCAAAACCACGATGGCACTCGCTGTGCAGAGCAAAGTAGACGCGAACCGAACCACAGGCATAGCCACACGAAGAAAGGGGGGATAGCTCTCCAAGCCAGGATTTATGAATCCTGCTTTGGCAGGCTATAAACAGGGACAAAAAAGTGGACTTTCCAAACATAGCCTTAGAGCGTGTGTTGAGCTTTTACTATCCTTTCGGTCTGCAAAAGCAGTCTGCAATCAAAACCCTGAGCATTATGAATATCACCTTTATCGGACTCGGCATTATGGGCAAGCGTATGGCCCTCAACTTACTCCAAAGTGACGCCACGGTCACCGTTTGGAACCGCTCCCCCGAACCCATAGCGGAGCTGGGGAAAGCAGGTGCTCAAACTGCTGCCACACCGGCGGAAGCGGTAGCCGTTGCAGACCTTGTCCTAAGTATGCTCTCCACGCCGGAGGTGGTGGAAGCCGTGTTTTTGGGAGCGGGCGGCGCTCTGAGCCACATGCCTGAAGGTGCGACGTGGATAGACTGCAGTACGGTCAACCCCACCTTTAGCCTACGCTGCGATGCCCTGGCCCGGGAGACAGGCGTTCAGTTTATTGATGCGCCGGTAGTCGGCACCAAGCCGCATGCCGAAAAGGCAGAGCTTACCATCATTACCGGGGCTACGGAGGAGGAGATTGCGCCCTTTGCGCCCTACCTGAACTACATGGGGCAGACGGTGCTCAAGCTCGGAGGCCGCAGCCGGGGCAGTGCCTTTAAGATGTTGATCAATACCCTGCTTGCACAGTCAATGGCTGCTTTTGCGGAAACTGTTAAACTGGGCGAAGCGATGGGCCTTCCCCGGGATTTCCTGCTGGATAACCTGCCGAAGTCGCCGGTGGTGGCGCCATTTCTGAAAGCCAAAGCGGAGCTGATCCGCAAGGGGGATTTTGAGGCGCAGTTCCCACTGGAGTGGATGCAGAAAGACCTGCACCTGGCAACCCTCTGCGCCTATGAGGCCGGGCAGCCGATGCCCCTGGCTAATGCGGCTAAGGAACTCTATGCATTGGCGAAAGCGAAGGGGCTGGAGCGGGCGGACTTTTCGGCGGTGTATAAGATACTGTAGTGCTTGTGAGACCAAAATCCCAATACGCTCTAAGAGATATCACCTTTTACTATTCGCAGCCGTTGGTCAATGTCTGCATTATCATTAGAGGACGTACAGCTGGAATAACTCTTCCAGCACCTTTTCAGGATCATGACAAAGGCCCGGGTGGGTCCAGGAAGTTTGAATAATCGTGCTTTTGGCGGAGGCCAGCCACCGAAACCTCAGGGGTAGCTCCAGTTCTCCGATACGCCCCCCCTCTGGTCCTCCTTTACATATTAACGCCCATGCTTCTAAGTATTTGCCTATGGTGTTTATATCCACATCATTTGAAAAAGCGCGTATTCTCTTTTCGTCTATCTGATACCTGATGCCGAGGTACTTCTTTCTTTTCGAGAACAAGAGGACCCCAATATTCAGGAACTCCTCCCGCTCCACTTTGGGCACCAGTCTGATTACGGCAAATTCGTATGTTACTTTATCTTGCATCCGAGGCTTCTTTAACGAGTAAGTCAATCCTATTGAGTTTGCTACTCAGGAATTCAAAATAGGCCTCCCTGATTTCGCCGGGTGCCAGTGGCAATGACTCCTCTGTAAGCCACTCTTCGGGTATTTGCGAGACGATTTCACGGATTTTTTCTGCGCTTAATGCCTGCTGAATTTCGACTGAAGCCTCATCCAGGCGATTGGCCCTTTTCAACAGCACATGGTCTTTGATATTTGGAAAGGTGCGCGAGAGATGTGCCCGCCAGTTTTTCCAATTGTGGTGAAAATACAGGCTGGCCCCGTGATCAATCAGCCAAAGTTCGTTTTTCCAATTCAGTAGATTGGTATTCTTGGCCGTCCGGTCGATATTGGTGATCAAGCTGTCCAGCAGGACGACCTTAGACACGGTAAGCGCATCCGCAACGGGGACCAGGGGGTCGTAGGTAATAGCCCCCGACAGAAAGTGAAGCCCCAAATTGAGCCCCACGCTAAACTTCAGTAAGTCCTGTATTTCCTGGTCCGGTTCGGTCTTGCTAAACGAGTCATCAAGGTTCATAAAGACCAACTCGGGTACTTTTAAACCAATCTCCTGAGCCAAAAGACCGCCGAGCAGCTCCGCTATTAATGCTTTCTTCCCTTGCCCGGCTCCCCGAAACTTCAACACGTAAAGGAAGTCGTCATCGGCCCGGACAATTGCCGGGAGAGACCCCCCTTCCCTCAGGGGTTGTAAGTACTGCGTGACCTCTACGGTGCGTATTTCGATTTTGCTCATAGGAATTAAGATAGTAAAAGATACGATTCATCAGTAATCCGAAATAGAAATGATAATTGATTGTATTTGGTTGTCCGTAGCGGTGGTGTAGAGCAACCCAATCGCCGTCCCACTTTGTGAAAGCATAAGGATTGTACCAGGGACAAAGTGGTTGGGGCCTCCGAGCTGCTCCGGGCCCGGAAAAGACAGGTTGGTATTTTTCTGCTTAAATTGTGGGCGAAAACGACACCGCCATAAGTGCTTCATCCCATAACACCAACGACACATGAGAACTATTGCGTTCATTACGGCATCCGTGCTGTTAGCCACCGCTGTGTTTGCCTGCAAGATAGCGAATCAACCACAGCAAAGTACGGACTTCAACTATGCAGACCTCTACCGGGGATGGGTGGTTGACACTATTCTGATCCTGGAAGAAGGTGCTGCTTCAACACCAAATATAGAAATGGATAACAACGAGTATCAATTCAGAAAAGAAGGGCCCGGCTGGAAGCAGGGTATCAGGACGACGGTGACACCGGATGTCAGTTTTGAGGTGCCGTTTACCATTGAGGGTGCAACGATCAACTTTGATCCGGCAGCGACTTTTCCGATCACGAGTGTGGATGATGATGGCCAGCTCGTTACCCGGAACCTGTACGCCAGCCTGCCACCCTATACCATAGTGGCATTGAGCCCCGAGGGGCTTAGTCTGAAGAGCGGGGATATCCTGATGAAGCTAAAGCCAAGTAATGCGGCAAAATAAAACAGCCTTCATCAGACTATGTTTGGAGTTTGCTCCAAATATGCTCCAATACCCAATTTTGCCGGATGCGGGCAGCCAAAAAGAGGTAAGCTGTCTCTAAGAGCGTAAAGTCTTGGCTTGCAGCCGACTTTCGCTCTTAGTTATTCTGTCCAGATTTTATTTTTACTTCTTCATACACTTGAATAAAGCCAAAATTCAAACTTGGGTGCTGGCCATTTTCTTGTTTTTCAACCACTGCAGAATTTTTTAGCACTAATTTCATTTCTTTATCTCCAAGCTCATCAAAGTAAAAAGATATGGCTCTATGCGGATTTGTGTGGGTATTTAAGATTGAGTTTACCTGCTAATAAATAAATCATAGTGATGAAGTTATTGATATTCCGGTACCCTCTTGCTCTTCTTTTTGCCAATTGAATTTTAGCGTTGATGCCTTCT
>NZ_JAVJSK010000108.1:0-7743 GCF_040219495.1 Phaeodactylibacter sp.
GGAGTTTAGCCTTAGCTAAATAGCCTGTCCCGCAGTTTGCGGGAAGGATTTTCGGGACGAAGCATAAGCAAAAAAGTGTAGTTTGCAGGCCGATTACTAAAGTCCCAACACGCTCTAATTGCCGAAAGTTATTAATTGTTGTTGTATATAAAGTGGGGTTGAGCAATGCCAATAGCTCAACCCCGCTTTCATTTTACTGCACCTGTAAGCAGCCGCCCGGGGTGCAGCGGCTGCCCCGAAAAGCCCTGGCCTTGCAGATAGCTGCCCTTTCTCCACCCTTGCAATAGATCGATGCAAATCACCGGGGACCACCAAAATCCACGAAATATTTCTATATTGGATATTTGTTACCGAATCCCCAAAAGCATAACACATGAGCAAACTCAAGGTCCGGAGTGGGAAGGGAGAACTGACCCTTCAAAAAAGTAAAGCCCTGGTGGGGCTTCGTACTGCCGGAGAAAAACCAGCCGAAGAGCAGTCCTTCGTTAAGAAAGAAGTACACCAGAACCTGGGGGGCTTCAAAATTGTAAGCCTGGATGCCGAAGGCGAAACTATTGACCAACAGCTGGACGAGGTGCGCACCCGCGATGAGGTAGCCGTAGGCACCCACGTTTACTATGCAGAAGGCAGCGATAAACCGCTTGTAGCTACCGGAGAAATTTCCATCACCTTTGAGGAAGGCGTAGATAAGGAGGAACAACGCATTGTGCTGGAAGAGTACCATCTGGAGATGGTGGAGCGGCGCGATCCGCTGCAGGTGATTGCCCGGGTAACCGAAAACTCCCCTAACCCTCTGAAAGTCGCCCATTTGCTGCAGGGAATTTCCATGGTCAAGCTCGCTGAGCCTGACTTAGATACCCTGCTCGATGAATACGAATACAGTGAGCCTAATGATGATTTGGTAACTCAGCAGTGGCATCTGCGCAACCGGGGTTACATCCCCGGCGCGAACTACCGCCTGCGGCAGGGGGCTGATGCCAAAGTTTTTGACGCCTGGCGCCGCCTCAATGGTATGGGCTCCGACCGTGTTACCGTGGCGATTATTGATAATGGTTTTGATGTCAATCACCCTGACTTACGGACGAGGCTCTTCCGCCCTTTTGATCTTTGGACCGGCTCCTCTAATATGACGATGGGCGACCCCCGTTTTACCCACGGTACGCCCTGCGCCAGTGTGGCATTAGCAGTGAGCAACGGGCGCGGCATCGTAGGCGCAGCCCCTCAGTCCCGCTTTATGCCAGTCAACGGTACTTCCTTCAGCAACCGGGCAACGGAACAGATGTTTGACTACTGCACACGCAATGGAGCTGATATTATCAGTTGCAGCTGGGGTACAACCGACCCTAAATTCAGCTTGGGTAGCATGAAGGAGCAAGCCATCGCGAAGGCGGCTCGTCAGGGCCGCAATGGCAAAGGTTGTATCATCCTCTATGCGGTAGGCAATGACGATAAGGATTACATCAATTTCTATGCTGCCCACCCTGATGTTATCGCGGTGGCTGCCTCAACGAGTAAAGACACACACGCCCCGTACTCAAACCGCGGGCGGGAAATTGACATCTGCGCGCCTTCTAACGGCGACTGGCCTATACTGGCAGCCCGGGCTTCCTGGGACACGGGGTTGAGCTGGGAGACCGGCGTGTACAAATACTACCGCGACGGCCGTGACCGTGGGCCCCACTACAAACATTTTGGGGGCACCTCCAGCTCTACGCCTCTGGTAGCCGGTATTTGTGCGCTGATGCTTTCCGCAAACCCCGATCTTACCGCACGGGAGGTGAAAGATATCCTCCGGTCTACTGCGGATAAAATCGGGTCGCCTTCGGAGTACACCAACGGGCGCTCACTAAAGTACGGCTACGGGCGGGTGAATGCCGACAAGGCTGTTGCTGAAGCCTTGCGCCGCCGCGACCGGCAGACATCCTCCAATGTGGTGTCGCCTGCACCACAGCCTTCTCCAAGCCCATCTTCCCCGCCTTCTCCTACACCTCCCAGCCGCGGCAGTGTGGCACCAAAGGTAAGCTCGGGGCAGGGATTGTTCCGCTTTAAAGTCTCTGCTCAGCCTGCGCAGGGATGGGGCGTACAGGTGGGCGTGTTTGGCGATTACGGAAATGTACTGGTGCAGGCCGAAAAGCTGGAGCGCCAATTTAGTCAGCCGGTTATTGTCAATATCACAGAGCTCAATGGTAAAACGGTTTACAAAATCATTGTCGGGGCTTTTGGCAACTTTGACGAGGCCCGCCGCCTGAATGACCGGATAAAGTCTGAGCTGGGCCTCAGCACTTTTCCCGCAGACCTTTCCAAAATGGGGTGAAATGAGACATCAATGGATTTACGGCCTGGTAATGATGGTGTGCGTCAATGTACCGGGAATGCTGCTGGCGCAATTGCCCGATAGCTGCCGGTTGAGTATTGGCACCAACCTGGCTGGCCCTGCCGACTGGGGCAGCGAATGGTCTTTCGTCAATATCATGAAGTACGGCCGGACCTGGATTACCCATAATGCTTACTGGGTAGATGGAGGCGCGAATGACTGGGACACCAACGTCCTGGCCCATATTCCAATGGATGAGCACGGCTACCCTTCAGTACTCCCGGTAGAAAACATACCCGGTACTGAATCGCCTCAGATTGTTCGCTCGGTTTGGGCCAACACCGCAACCTTGCCAGCCGGAGACTACGTAGTGCTGTACGAGGGTACCGGCACTTTTGACTTTTGGGGCGATGCCGAAATGATCAGTTCCGCACCGGGCCGTATCGTGGTCCGGGTCACTCCGGGGCAGGCAGATATCATGGCCATGGAACTGCTGGCTTCTGAAGCGGAAGACCCCATCCGGAACATCCGTTTCCTGCTGCCCGGTACAGAGGTATCTTACCTCGATCAGCCTTGGTCAGAAGCCTGGTTGAGTAAACTGGAACCTTTCAAAGCCCTGCGCTTTATGGACTGGGGGCATACCAACAGCTCTCCGCTACAACACTGGGAAGAACGGCCTCGGCTCAACGACTATACCTACACGCCCACCGGGATACCTTATGAGTGGTGGGCTGAAATTTGCAACCTGAAACAAGCGGATGCCTGGGTATGCATCCCGCATGCTGCTGATGACGATTACATCCGGGAGATGGCCAGGCTGTTCCGCGATGAGCTCGACCCGAGCCTCACTATTTATGTGGAATATTCCAATGAAATTTGGAACTGGATATTCGAGCAGACCCATTATTGCCATGACAATGGCGATCAGGAAGTGCCCTGGCCAGAGCGCATCGTACCCTTCGTGCAAAATGCACTGGATATCTGGACGGAGGAGTTTGAAGGGCAGGAAGAGCGGCTGGTCCGTGTGGTTGGGGTGCAACTGGCCTGGCAGGACGTCAGCAACCGCATCGTTTTTAATATGGAACCGGGCAGTTTTGATGCGTTTTCCCCAGCCGCCTACTTTGGCTTCTCCGATGAAGGGGTAGCGGCTCTTGAGTCTCTTGGTACAGACGCTACAGCCGAAGCAGTCCTCCAATGGGCACGCGAAGGTATGCTAAGCCGGTCTGTACCCTGGGCAAAAGACCAGTATGAATCAATCGCGCAGGAGCTTGGCATACCTATGCTGTATTACGAGGGCGGGCAGCACCTCACCCCGCAGCCTTTTGGTTCTGAACAGCCTTATAATGCGGCATTAGTTTCGGCCCAGTCGCACCCCGGCATGTATGATCTGTACCAGGAATGGTACGACTCTTTACGGACCCTGTCCACCGGTACAGATCCTGCTTTGCTGATGAATTTTTCTTTCATCGGGCCCACGAGCGGGCAGTACGGTAGCTGGGGGTTGCTCACCAGTCAGTTTTACCAGCATGCGCCCTATGAGGATGCACCCAAGTACCGGGCGGTACTCGATAATATCAATGATTGCTCACCGGTCACTTCCGAAAGGGCACTTCAAAAGCCTGATCAGCTAAAGGCATTCCCCAACCCGGCTGAAGAAAGCCTGTACCTTGTTTTTGAACAACCGGTTCATGATAAGGCCGGGGCAGTGCTGATCTACAACAGCCTTGGGCAGTGCGTGCAGCAGCATTCCTGGCCACAAGGGCAGGCTGCAATGGAATTGACCCTGGAAGCTTTACCTTCCGGATGGTATGTAGCCGTTGTGCAAAAAGGGGCACAGCAATGGCAGAAAACAGTGATCAAACAATAAGGGCAGCCACTCATGCAGCTGCTTCGGGTGTTGCAAGCCGGAACGGATCCGTTACTTACTGCCCAGAGGCTTGCTGCCCCCCTCCGCAGGCGCTCCTGAATCAAGCCCTTCAAAGGTACTTATTCCGCACTCCAGGAAGTCAGCGTAATCCTGTACGCCTTCTTTGTACCCCCGGGGCGGTGCCAGCACCTGCTCGTTGGGGCTCATCATCACATAAAGGGGCTGAGAGTTCTGCTCAAAATTGACGATCTGGAAGTCGGCCCACAGGTTGCCCACGTTGCGCAGTTTCTCCTGACGAGGGATGGAAAGCAAGATTTCTTCCAGCGCTTTGCGGTCATCCACGTAGAGCGAAATGAGCACAAAGTCCTGTTCAAGCCTGTTTTTTACAACATCTTCCACCCAGATATGCTCTTCCGTTTTACGGCAGTTCACACAGCCGTAGCCCGTGAAGTCGAGCAGAATTGGCATGTCTTGCTCTTTGGCGTAAGCCACTCCTTCCTCGTAGTTCTTGAAGCAGTCCAGGTCATTAGCGCACTTCGTGAAGGAAGGGAAGCGGGCTTTAGTGTTTCCATCCGCCTCCTGCTTGGCCAGCAGGACGTTGTAATTGGCAGGCGGTGCCAGTCCGCTCATAAGCTTGAGGGCATTGTAGCTCTTGGTTTCCTCATTGTACATAAAGCCTGTGACCAGGTACACCGTGAAGGCCAGGGATAAGACCGCGAAGGTGCCACGAGTGGGGGATAGCTTTTTGACCGGGCTGTCGTGCGGGAATTTGATCCAGCCAAACAGGTAAGCCGTCATGGCTGCAAAAATGACGATCCATGCGCCCAGAAATATTTCGTAAGGCAAGATGCCCCAGTGCATCGTCATATCAGCAACGGACAGGAACTTGAAGGCCAGCGCCAGTTCGAGGAAGCCCAGGACTACCTTCACAGAGTTCATCCATCCGCCCGAACGGGGCAGGGAGTTCAGCCAGCCCGGGAAGGCGGCAAACAGAGCAAAGGGTAACGCCAGTGCACTGGAAAAACCAAGCATGACCACAAACGGACCGAGGCTGCTTGTCGCCGACTGTACCAGGGCAGAGCCAATGATTGGGCCGGTACAGGAAAAAGAAACCAAAGCCAGCGTAAAGGCCATGAAGAAAATGCCAATCAGCCCGCCGCGGTCGGCCATAGCATCACTCTTGTTGGCCCACGAACTGGGCAGCGTAATTTCGTAGAAGCCGAAGAAAGAGAAGGCAAAGAAAAGGAAGATGACAAAAAACAGCGTATTGGCAATCCAGTTGGTCGACAGAGCATTCAGCGCGGTTGCACCGAACACACCGGTGATCAGCAAGCCAATGGAAACGTAAATCACGATAATCGATAGTCCGTAGATCAGTGCATTTCGGACGCCTGCCTTGCGGTCCATGGAGCTCTTGGTGAAGAAGCTCACCGTGAGTGGGATCATAGGGAAAACGCAGGGGGTAAGCAGCGCGAGCAGCCCACCTGCAAAACCGAGCACAAAGGTCCAGAGCAAACTGCTCTCTTCATCGTTTTGGGCTTCCTTACCGCAGGTCGCTACCGGAGATTTATAAGTTTCCCGGATGGTGGCCACGGTCTGATCTATCGCTTTAAGACCGCTTGCCGGGTCAACTTTGACCACACCACCAGCACCGGCAGCAAGGTTGATGGTGAAATCTAAATCTGCCGGGATACACTCCGCATCATTGCAAGTCATATAGGTCAGGTAGCCGGTGACGGGCTGTGCAGGGTCGAAGGTAACAAGCTGTTGGCTGAAGACCGCCGGGCTTTCCACAAACTTGGTCACTTCAACTTTGAAGACGGGGTCTATACCCGATTTGGTCTTGCCGGATTCCGTAGCTTCGCCTACCAGTTGGTAGCTGTCGCTGTCTTCAAAGTTGAAGGTCGTCGGCAGGGGGCCGTCATCGGGATTGGTGTGCACCGAGTAGATGGTCCAGCCCTGCTCAATATCAGCGGTAAAGGTCACCTCGTACAGGCTGTCTTGAATCAGCTTACTGTCGAAAGACCACTTTACCGGCTCCTTCATACCGGAAGGTGCACCCGCATCAGTGATGAGGGCCTCTTCGGTACCGGAGATGGAGAAAGCCGGAGCTTCCCCGTCGGCACCTTTATCTGTTTGAGCTTGTGCCCCGGCTGTTGTTTCTTTAGGCTGAGGTGCTTTCGCTTGATTGCCCGCAGGCTCCAGAGTGAAGCTAAAATCTTCTGCGGAAGGCGGGAGGCACTTCTCGGCATCGCAGGCCATGCATTCCACATAGCCTGTGATGGGCTTGCCGTAGTCGCTGACGGTTACCCGTTGGGTGAAGGTTGCGTATTTTTTGAAGTAAGCCACGGTGATGTTATCAAACAAAGGCTCCAGCGCCTCCTTCCGGTTGTCCGATTCCTGTAGCTTTCCGGTGGTTGCGAAGTGGTCGCCCTCATCAAAGTAGATGCCCGTAGGGACTGGTCCGAAAACATCGTCACCGTAAGACTGGAAAGGGGAGTAGGTCTTCCAGCCCTCGGCGATCTTAGCTTTGAAGACCAGGTCGTAGGTGTCGTTGCCAACCGGCTTGGCCTCAAAGGACCAAATGACAGGGGTTTCCACCTGGGCGGTGAGCAGGCTCACCAGAAAGAGGATCGGAAGGAGCAGAAGCGTTTTTTTCATGACTTACATTTACTTTGCAAGATTAACAAGGTGTGTGGGGAGTCAGTTGAGGCCCAAAGGTAAGAACCTTTGCTGGCTTAAAATGTGATCTGAAGTACAATGTGGCGGGTTGGTTATCCGCGGAATGAAAAAGCAAAAGGAATTTCGGTAGGTGGCAGGCATTGTTCGTCATCGCAGGTCATAAACTCAATATAACCACTCACCAGCTGCGTGCCTTCGGCAATAACTGCACGCTGCGTGAAGACGACCTGGTGCTTAAACTTTTTGACCCTCATTTGGAAGAGCTCGTCCATGCCCTCCAGGGCTGTACCTTCTTCCTCTGTGTTCCCAATCAGTTGCAGGCCTTCCGAGGTGTCGAAAGCGATGGTGGTGGGGATGGGCCCGCCGTCTTCCAGGTCTTGCGCATAAAGGTACCACCCCTTTTGGATATCGGCGGTGAACGTCAGGTTGTAGGTAGTATCGTTGATCATTTCAGCCTGAAAAGACCAGGTCACGGGGGTGGGCATATTTTGTTGAGCAGCGAGCTGCAAGGTTCCCCATACGGAGAGCAAACACAAAAGCAGGTATTTCATAATTGAGCTTTTTTACCGGTATGCCGGTAAATTTACAAGCTACCTGGCTAAGTTCTTGAAGCTCAATGGGCCAATAATAAAAGTTTAACAGTTGGAGCCGGGCTATTCGGTGGTACGCTCCGGGGAGGGGCTCGAAGAGCTGCCGTACATCCTCGTTGTCAAGTGCCATTGCAGCCAGGCAAGCTCTAAGAGCGTGTTGGGACTTTTGTCTTCTAGTCGAAAACTAACAATTTTTTGGTTAGACGAGGCACGAAAACCGGAGTTTAGCCTTAGCTAAATGAGGATTTTCGGGACGAAGTATAAGCGAAAAAGTGTAGTTTGCAGGCCGA
>NZ_JAVJSK010000109.1:0-53926 GCF_040219495.1 Phaeodactylibacter sp.
CTGGAATACTGCTGTCGCTGCTCCGCCGTTCCAGCCCGCTGGGGCTGTCAGGTAAATCGTATATACATCCTCTTCGCTCACCTGGACCTCGATCAGGTCGTAGTACTGTGGGCTCGCCAGTGGCGTAGTCACAGGGCCGAAGATGTGGCGACGGTCACTGCCTCAGTGCAGCAGTTGATCTGTGGGTCTGCCGTTGTCAGCTCACCGCTGAACTGCTGCACTGAGGCAGTGACCGTCGCCACATCCGTGTCGTCTGGGCACTCGATAACTGGTGCCGTCTTGTCTTCACCGGTGATAAAGCCCCAGCATGGCTCGAAGCCTGCGCCGAGGTCAGCACCAGAAGTAAAGGAGAAATTGGTAATTTCCAGGAACGAGTCATTACCAGAAGTCGCGAAACCGTCACCTTCTACAGAGAAAATGATCTGAGCGCCAGCAGGGATATCCTCGCTGATAGAGCCAGAACCTGTATTCACCTGATCGTTATCAAAATCAATGTTCAACAGAATATTACCGTTTATATCGATAATAATAATGTCATCAATGATCAAAGCTTCCTGCTGGAATGCATAGTCAAAAGATATAGTCCCTGAGGTAGGGGCAGCTATAGAAACTACTGCACCGTCGTCATCGAAACCTGCATTGGCGGAAGCCGTAATTGTCAGTGCGTCTGCTGTGAATTCAACATCATCAGGTTCTGCTGGATCGAAGTATACGATATTCCAGTTAGCTGGGGCGTATGCTCCAACGAACCCGTTGAACGAAGCCTGTCCAGTGGTGATCTCATAGATGAACTGACCATGACCGTCAAGGATATTACCGTTAGATGGGTCATCATCGTTGACGATGTTAATTACGAAATCATCCTCAGTGGCACATCCGAAGTTGCCTTCGAGCACCATATCTGCAGTAATTACGCGAGAGCAGTTGTCATCAAGCGTAACATTAATATTGTCATTACATGCCAGATTTGCTACAGGAGCAGCCTCCTGAGTAACGCTAACAGTGAAGGTCTCCGTGCGGCTGTTACCAGCTGCATCTTCCGCTTCGATCGTTACGGTGTATGGCCCCATGTTGGCAGGCGCAGCAAGTACATATGTATTGCCAGCACCAGCAACCAATGTAGCAGCGCCACTAACAGAAACGTCTGGAGTAATATCACCATCGCAGTTATCAATAGCCGATACGTTAAACGTCAGCATGTGCACTGGGTCACCGCATGGGTCAAGTGCAACGTTGATATTTTGTGATGGGTATACAATAATCGGGGCAGAGTTGTCAGGCTGGTCCGTTACCGTAAAGGTAGCCGTGCCTTCGGAAGATGCACCGTCATTATCGATATAAGTTGCAACCAGTGTATAAGAACCAGCTGGGATGCCCGCCAGGTTCCATACGTAAAGACCCATTTGCGGATCAGAAGCGCCTGCATCAAAAGGTGGAGCGCCTGCGCCGTTCAGGGTGAACGTAGCACCGGAAAGGTCAAAGTCACAATCGTCAGTAATCTGTACCTGGAAGCTGAGGTCTGCACCAGCAGAGCAAACAGGCGCGAGGAAAGACAGGTTACCAGGCATGGTGATTTCAGCTGGCTGATTTGGATCTTCTACAACAGAAACCGAATGGTCAACAGAAACGCCACGGTAAGAAACCACAACGACGTAATCACCAGCTGTCATTGGTCCTGCAAACTCGAAATAAGCGAAGTCTTCCTCACTATCTACATAAACAGGGACAAGGGTTGCATCAGCACCCGCAGTCAGACCTGTTACGCTAATTTCAATATCGCCAGTAGCGAGATCGCCAGGATTAAGGTCACAATCGTAGATATTACCTGAGAAGGTAACAAGTATGTCATCAGCACAAGAAGGTACTGAGAACTGACCGTTGCCAGAAATGTCAACGATAGGAGCAGGGCTAGCTGCCTGAGTGATGTCTATGGTGAAGCCGTAATTAGAAGAATTGCCGTAGTCGTCAGTAGCAGTGTAAGCCACATCATAAGAGCCAACACCAAGTACGCCACCGCTACCGGTAATAGCAGGATCTGTGTTTGCAGCATCAAGGACCAGATCTACATCAAGGTCACAGTCATCCACTGCAGAAACGGTCCAGTTAACCGGAACGCCGCCGTCCTGACAAGCAGGAATCTCAACGCTAATGTCGCCAGGGCCATAGATTTCAGGAGCGCGGCTGTCTATTACCTCAATCGTATAAGAGATTGTGGTGTTGTTGCCATTCTCATCCGTTGCGCTGATCGTCAGGGTATTTGTGCCTGTAGCCGCGAAAATATCGAGGACATAAGCTGCATCAATTACACCCTGAGTGAAGCTTGCAGTTGGGTCAACCGCAGGGTTATCGTTTTCAATAGTTGCATTGAAGTCGATCTCTGACGGGCTGCTGCAATCATCAAATGGGAATACAGACCAAACCAGCTGTACACCGCACTCGCCTTCTGGCGGGCTGTAAGTGAAGCTTGCGCCTGTGCCCACCACTACGCCACCGGATGCGGTAACGTCAAGAGTTGGAGCTACATCATCAGTAGGGAATAGCGTCTGCGATGCCGTAACAGAAGAAACACAGCCCGTCTGGTCTGTGTTAAACTGGCAGCCGCCTGCTGAAGCCAATGAAAGGTTCACCGTGTAAGTGGTACCGTTCTCATCTGCACTCAGGTCATCAAAAGTGACGGTATTACCTGCAGAGACGTCGAAGAAAGTCGTTCCGCCTACATTGATATCGTAGGTCGCTCCACAATCATCGTTGACCGTAACGTCAAAACTGCCGCTGAACTCATCGCCCGGGCAGTAAGGGTTGTTAACGTTGCTGATCACGATCGTTGGCTGACGGTCTTGAATGTCCGCGCCTTCGATTTGACCAATAGCAGAAGACACATTGGACGCCGCACAATTCGCTGTAATCGCGTAATTGTAAGTCGTCCCTGCTGTCAGTGTACCGGCCACGATGGTCAGTTGAGTGGAAGTCATATTGACAAAATCGACAACCGGCTGATTGCCGTTCTCGATGTCAACAGTGTAAGTTTGTACCAGTCCGTTGGGATCAGTAATGTCCCAGTCCAGTACAACTACTCCATCACAGTTATAGCTCACCGTTACGTCCTCGGGTGCTGGACAGTCCTGTGCAAAAGCCTGTGGAAGGCCCAGGAAAGTCAACAGCGCGAACGCCAGTGTGCTCAGTAGCTGAGATGGAGAAACGAATGTAAATTTCGTTTTTTCCATAAGATCACGATTTGTTTGAAAAAAAATTAGGTTTAAAAAAAGGTCGTTAAAAATTATCTCGAAACCCTCGCGCATATTGCTACACGTTTCAGGTATCATAAAATGCTTAGGTCGTGTTTTTTTTTAACGGGGTCGTCTTTCTTATATAAGAGTCGCGGGCACAAAGCCCACGTAAGTTTCTCTGAAAACAAGTATAGCTTAAGCCTCTTACGAGGAATAAGCTTTGTTTAGCACACTGCTAAACACCGGGGATATCGCAAAAATGTAACTTTGTTTACGTCTGGGCATAAAACAGGAAAGAAGGATTTAATAATCCTTATAAAAGACTTTTTATTCATGGGACAACTTTGATTCCTCTGCAAATGTAAAAATCACATTAGACAATCAACCAAAAATGAACTCTCTTTTTACAAAGAAGTTTCAATTTACTAAGAAAAATGGTCACTTGCTCGATCAAATGCAAATTCTTCAACTACAAATATAGAATTTTACTTGTGACTTTTTATACCCTAAACACGGTAAATCTTAGATCAAAGCATGATAGTGAGCGGCTTTGATGAGGCCGGCGGTATTTGTCACCCCTAATTTCCGCATAATGTTCTTACGGTGTACACCCACCGTTTGGTCACTGATGAAAAGCCGCTTGCCGATTTCTTTGTTGCTATGCGCCTCCACAATCAGATTTAAAATTTCCAGCTCCCGCTTCGTTAGTAGGTGCTGACTGACAAATTGATCGGACCGATCGTAGGTCTTCCCTGTTTGGAACCGTTTATGGCGCCCGGACTCATTAAGGTGTACTCCTTTTCCAAAATAAGTTTCCTGATTCTGTAATGCTTCCACCGCTTCCTTAAGCTCTTCGGGCGCTTTATCTTTTAGCACGTAGGCGTCAGCACCCGCTTTGAATGCCTTGCGGATTAAACGCGGCTGATCATACATGCTTAAAACCAGAACCTGTACTGGCAGCCCTTCTTTTCTTAGCCGCTTAATAACCTCAGGTCCATCCATTTCCGGCATATTCATATCAATTAGCAACAGCTCTGGGTTTAATCTTTTCACTTTGTGGTAAGCCTCCAAACCATTGGTTGCCGTATCTATTAGCTCCAGAAAGCTATACCCCGGTTGCCTCAGGATACACTTCAACCCTTCAACAAATATGGGATGGTCATCGGCTATGAGTGCTTTGACTTTCATCATAGCATGTTTTTTGGGAGCCTGAAAACGCCGGTCCTCCGGTAATCAAGCTCAATGTTCATGGGATAATTCTACAGCGCCACCCGCTCCTTACAGATTGGGCTAGTGGAGTCCTCCGGAAAGAATTAGGCGTCGAAGCTCGGGAAAACGAAGGGTTCCAAGCGTGAAATACGCCCAAATAATTCGGACTAGTCGCACTAATGCTGCAGGTCTGTACTTTGTTTATCAAAAAAACTCGGAAGGGGGGCTTCGTATGGGCGCATTTAATGCACCTAGTAGGTAGAATTTTACTAAAATTAAAAAAAAATCTGAGCTTTTCCAAGTTATGCCCCGTGCCTTAGTGCATGTTTGAAGCGGATTCGTTTTGAAAATCAAGGAGTTGTGGTTCTGGTTAAACATTTTTTTGCGCGTTTGGCGGGCCAAAGAAGGTGACGCCAAAGCCTGCCCCGCATTTCTTCGGGGTTCATAAGTCCTTGGCTTCCAATAGGAGCAAGCTCCAAATAAAGTCTTAGAGCGTGTTGGGACTTTCGTCTTTTAGTCGAAAACTAACAATTTTTTGGTTAGACGAGGCGCGAAAACCGGAGTTTAGCCTGAGCTAAATGAGGATTTTCGGGACGAAGTATAACCAAAAAAGTGTAGTTTGCAGGCCGATTACTAAAGTCCCAACACGCTCTAATCATTCAGCAACCCCATTATTTCAAAGGGTGAAACACGCGGTATTATCTCGGACTAGTCGTATTAGTGCGTCCTGGTTTCACCGGGTAAGCTCCGGTAAGCGTTGCTTTGCCAGGGCTGATAGCGATTCCAGTGATCCGGCAGTACTACGCTTTAACCTTGGATTTGACCAAAAAAGAGCTCATCATTTTAAAACGGTAAACAGCACTATTTGAGCAAAACGAGCCAATGGTCGTTTTTTAGTGGGCTTTGGTTGAAAAAATCAAGCAAAAGGCTGGCGCTCTTTTAAATTTGCATCCTCAACTTCACAATTGTTTTTCATGACACGATTGCTACTCTTCCTTTGCGGGCTGTTACTGACTATTGGAGCCCAGGCTCAGGATATCACAATAAGCGGATCCATCAAGGATGGTGAGAACGGGGAGGACCTCATCGGCGCAACCGTAGCGGTACCCGAGCTGGGGCTTGGTACTTCTTCCAACGCATATGGCTTTTATTCTCTTACTGTACCCACAGGTGATAGCCTGAAAGTGGTGTTCAGTTATGTAGGGTTTCAGTCTCACATCTTTACGTTCCTGCCTCAACGGGATACTACTCTTAATATCAACCTTACTACCGGGGTACAACTGGGCGAAGTGGTGGTCAAAGCCAATTCGTTTCAGGAGCAGATCAACTCTACGGAAATGAGCGTCGAGGCGATTTCCACACGGGAGGCGAAACTGGTGCCGGTACTGCTGGGTGAGAGCGATATTCTCAAAACGGTACAGCTGAAGCCCGGTATACCCTCTGGTAGCGAGGGGCGCACCGGGTTGTTTGTGCGGGGCGGAGCGCAAGACCAAAATCTCATTGTACTGGATGAAGCCGTGGTGTACAACGCCAGCCACCTCTTTGGCTTTTTCAGCACTTTCAATACCGATGCAGTCAAAGACCTGAAAATATACAAAGGCGGGTTCCCGGCAGAGTACGGAGGCCGCCTGTCTTCTGTAATTGATGTGAAGCTGAAGGACGGCAATAATCAGAAGTTTGCCGGCTCGGGCGGACTGGGGCTTATTGCTTCCCGGCTTACGCTCGAAGGGCCCATCCAAAAAGATAAATCGAGCTTCATTGTCTCCGGCCGGCGTACCTATGTGGATTTGCTGACCCGGCAGGTCAACCAGGCCAATGAAAATAATGAAGACTTTTCTCCTATCCCGGATTATTACTTTTATGACCTGAACGCGAAGGTGAATTTTCAGCTAAGCGATAAGGACCGCCTTTTCCTGAGTGGGTATTTTGGTCGGGATGTGTTCGGGTTTGACAGCGACTTTTTCAACTTTAACTTTGACTGGGGCAACGCTACGGGGACAGCCCGCTGGAACCACGTTTTCAACCCTAAGTTGTTTGCCAATACCTCTTTTACTTATTCTGACTATCAGTACAATATCAATAACCGTATTACGGGCTTCTCCTTTGGGCTCGGCTCCAATATTACTGATGCCAGCCTTAAGACCGATTTCTTCTACGCCGCCAACAACCGGCATACCATCCGGTTTGGGGCTATGGCTACCCATCATACCTTTACCGTGGGCCGGCTGCAGGCAGGCAGTGATGATGGGGTGGTCAATTTCTCTGCGGGGCAGGAATTTGAGGGCATAGAGCTCGGGGCTTATTTTTCGGATGAAATGGAGCTTTCGGATGCCCTAAGCGTGAACGCAGGGCTGCGGTTATCCGGGTTTAACAACGATGGTAAGACCTACGTTGGGCTGGAGCCCCGGGTCGCTGCCCGGTACAAATTATCAGACCGCCTGGTGGCTAAGACGAGCTACGCGCGCATGTACCAATACCTGCACCTGATTGCGAATGCTGGTGTGGCCCTGCCTACCGATATCTGGTACCCTTCTACACAGCGTGTGCGGCCGCAGCGTTCTGATCAGGTGGCCGCTGGTGTATCTTACCTGTTGGGCAGCAAGTACTTTTTGAATTTTGAGGTGTACCACAAATGGCTCGACAATCAGCTGCAGTTTGTAGACGGGGCGCAAATCTTTGTCAATGACGAGCTGGAGGACGAATTTGCGGTAGGAGAGGGGCGAGCCTACGGAATGGAGTTCAGCATTGAGAAAAAAGAGGGTAAACTGACAGGCTGGATTGGCTACACCCTGGCACTGACCCGCCTGCAAAACTTTGAGACTCTGGACCCTAACGGCCGTTTTGCGCAGGAGTCGGAGGGTTTCGGGCCTTTCAACCCTATTTACGACCGCCGGCACGATATTTCTGTGGTGGCGCTGTACGAAATCAGCCGGCGCTTCACCGCCTCGGCTACTTTTGTTTATGGCTCAGGCGACCTGGCCTGGCTGCCGCCGGGGCGGTTTACTTTTCAGGATGTACAAGGTGCAGGGTTTGAAGCGGTGGTGCCCGATTACCGGGAGCGCAACAACTACCGCCTGCCCGCTTACCACCGGCTTGACCTGGGGCTGGTCTGCAAATTCTTCCCCAAATGGGGCGAAAGTGACCTGACTCTGAGTGTTATCAATGCCTACGATCGCCGGAATGCCTTCTTTATCTTCTTTGAGCCGGAGTTTGAAGTGGAGGACAACAATACATCAGGCATAGAAATACCGACCCGCATCGCGGCAAAGCAGGTATCGCTGTTCCCTATTTTACCTTCGCTGACCTGGAACTTTAAATTTTAGAGCGTGTTGGGGTTTTAGTCTTCTAGTCGGGAACTAGCATTTTCTTGGTTAGACGAGGCACGAAAACCAGAGTTTAGCCTTAGTTAAATAGCCTGTCCCGCAGTTTGCGGGAAGGATTTTCGGAACCAGGTATAAGCAGGGCGATTACTAAAGTCCCAATACGCTCTTAATAACCTCTTTTGGCCCGTTTGATGAAAAAAAGAGCGGCGGAAGAGCTATACTTTCTATCACACATTTGATGAAGGGAGTGACAAGCCATACAAAGCGCAATCCTCTTTCTCCAAAGCTTAGTTGTGTGGATCACGGCGTTTGTCAAAGCATTAATTTATAGCCATGAAAAATCTGTATTTGAAGTTGTTACTCGGTTTACTGGCACTTAGCGCCTGCGATTTGGAGCAGGAAGTCGAGATTGATTTGCCTGATTATGAAATACGGCCTGTTTTGGAGGCCTATATTGAGCCCGGTGAAAGGTACCGGTTGCTACTGACGCGCAGCGCAGGCTACTTCGCGACGCTCCCTTCCCTTGACAACTTGCTGGAAGACCTCTTGCTGGACAGCGCAGAGGTGACTATCACTCACAACGGAGTGGACTATGTCTTGGAGAGCACGTTGTTGTTTGACCCTACTACGCAGAAGATTTACAATTACGCTGCGGGGATGAATGATTTGGTGCCCACGGAGAGCGATCTGCCCTTTGTGCTGAATATTACGCTGCCCAATGGGGAAACGATAGAAGCTGAAACCCGGTTGCTGCCACAGGTGGAGATTGACAGTGTGGTCATTGAGTTTCCGGAGACAGGCCAGCCTGATGACACCCTGGCCAGAGCCCTGACCTACATCACCGATGACCCGACGACTGACAATTACTACCGGCGCATGCTTCATCTCAACTCTCTGGATAGCCTGCCCGAACAGGATTTTGTGACCGATGACCGGCTCGTGGAAGATAGTGTGGTTGTCTTTGGGACAGGCTTCGACTTCGCTGTTGGAGATACGTTGCTCACCACACTATTCCATATTTCAGAGGACTATGCCACTTACCTGGAAAGTGTAGGGGGCGCTTCGGCTGCGAATGGCAATCCTTTTGGGCAGCCCAGCCCGGTCATTTCCAACCTGCGCGGCACGGCGAATGCGCTAGGCATCTTTACCGGCCTGGTGAGTTTCCGGCGTAATGATATTGTGACTAGAAATTAAGAGCAGGACGAATTCTGGCAAGAGCAGCCCGAAGTGTAAAGCCCCAACAAGTTCTCTAACTAACGTTGCTGTAGTTCCACAGATCAGGGACTGTAAATTTCGGCTTGCTGAACGGGCAAGAGCTTAATCATCAGGTTTTTCAGAGGAAACGGGTAGGGCAAAAACAACAAAGCCGGTAGCGTCTTCAGGACACTACCGGCTTCATTGCTTAGTCAAATCTGATAAAAAGAAAGTGGTGATTAGTTACCAGCAGCTTTCATCAGACCACCCATGTTTGGGTTAGGCTGTACAACTGTACGGCGGTTTTTAGAACGACCTTCATCGGATTTGTTGTCGCCTACAGGCATAGTCTCGCCTTTACCAGCAATAGTCAGCTGATCAGGGCTGGCACCTTTGCTGATGAGGTAGCGTACTACACGGCTGGCACGAGCAACGCTCAGGTCCCAGTTGTCGCGATAAGAAGCACCTTCAATCATCTGCTGGTCATCAGTGTGGCCAACAACCATCATTTTCAGCTTTGGATTTTCCTTCATAGTCATCGCCAGCTTTTCAAGAGCTTCACGCTCAGCGCTGCTCAAAGCGGTAGAACCGCTACGGTAGCTGATTGGCTCTGAGGTCACGACGTACAAGTTGCCGTCGCGCTCTTCCATTTTCAGGCCAGACTCCGTGTAAGCACCGAAGATGCCATCGATTTCTGCCTTGATGGCACTGAGTTCTTTCTCAGTCATGTTCAGTTTTTCCTGAACCTGAGCCATCTGACCTTCCATTTTGGTCATTTTGCCTTCCATGTCAGACATTTTGCCTTCCATTTCTGCTTTTGTAGCTTCAAACTCTTCCTGAAGTGCTGCTTTTTCCTCTTCGAGGGTTTTCACTTTAGCCTGAGTTTCCGCCAGTGCTTGATCAGTAGCTTCTTTAGCCGCTGCCAGTTCATCGTATTTCTTCTTAGAAACGCAAGACTGCAGCGAACCGATTGCTAGCGTGAAAATCAGTAATTTTACTATCAGACGCATGTTCGTTTGGTTTGATTAGTGAATTATATTGGTTATTACGTTTTGCCCGCTCAATGGACGTATCACGTGGCTCAAAGGTAAAAAAAGCTTGTAATATTTTACAAATACTATGATTTGATTGCCCCCAAGAGATGATTTATTATGGAATGGGGTCGTGTTATTGTCCTTTGCAAGCCCGTAAGACGCACTTCTTAAGAACGTAAGTCCGATCCAATTGTTTGTTTTTCTTTTGAGGATGATTAGAGGTTGCCTGTACAAAAGTGTTGGTTCCCACGTCGCTGCAGCGTTACTTTTGCCCTTTGGGATGGGGGTAGTTGTTTGCAGCGATACCCTTTTTCATTGGCTAAACTTTTCAGCCCCAAAAGTTTTTAGAGGAGGGATAGTTGAAAACAGCCGCTTATTCCACTGCACTCCTCCGGCACATCAGGCTTATTCCATTGTTAGGGAGGATGTAGATATATGGTCAGTAATGAGATATCCGGGAATTCAAAAAAGGAGTATTTTTCAGTAATTACCTATTTTTGTGCCTATATTACTATTCAATCAGAAATAATTAAATGGAACACCGGATTAAGGAAGAAGGGAAATTCAAGTACATTGAGACCTCAGGAAACGGGCCCAACCTCTTATTGCTACACGGGCTTTTTGGCGCACTCAGTAACTTTGAGGGTATCATTGAACATTTTCAAAAAACGCACAATGTTATTGTGCCCATGCTGCCAATTTTTGAACTTCCAATCCGGAAAGTATCAGTAACGGGCCTGGTGGATTATGTAGTGGATTTCGTTAACTACAAAGAGTATGAAAAGGTGAACGTGCTGGGGAATTCTCTGGGCGGGCATATTTCGCTGCTTTATGCGTTAGCGCAGCCGGAAAAGATCAGCTCCATTATCCTCACCGGTAGTTCCGGTTTATTTGAAAGCGCTATGGGCACGAGTTTCCCAAAGCGGGGCGATTATGACTTTATCAAGACCAAAACAGAAGCGACTTTTTACCGGCCGGAAGTGGCGACCAAAGAGCTGGTAGATGAGGTTTTTGATATCGTGAATGACCGCAATAAGGCGATTCGGGTGATTGCGACGGCCAAATCAGCTGTACGGCATAACCTGGGCGACAAATTGCACCAAATTGAAGCGCCCACTTTATTGGTTTGGGGCAAACAAGACAACATCACGCCAGCGTTTGTGGGGGAGAAGTTTGAGGAGCTTATTGAAAACTCCCGGCTGGTTTTTGTAGATGAATGCGGCCACGCGCCAATGATGGAATACCCTGAAATTTTTAATAAGCACTTACAAGACTTCCTGGAGGAAGTTGCTGCTAAAGAGAATGCTTAGCTTAGAGCATGTTTGGAGGAGCACTTCTGCTGATAACCAAAGTGTTGTGAACCCCGCAAGGGTGCGGGACGTCATGGAAAATACTTATTTGACCCCGAATGCTGCGGGGCAGGCTCCGCCAAACGCGCATTTTTCCATAACTACAACCTTTTGATTATCAACTATCGTTTGCTCCAAACATAGTCTTAGAGGATTGTCCCTGAAGTAATTGAGCCTATTAAGAGGGAGACTATATTGCCAATATTTTGCGTTAGGGTATAGCATCACTCCTGTACAACACCTGATTACCTTATCTTTGTACTGTGCTAAAGTCTGCCAAGTCAGGATTCACCAATCCTGACTTGGCAGACTTTAACGTTTCTGCATTTGCAGATCAAAATTTTTACTGCAAAAAACTTATAATCTTCATGTCCATTACCCGATCCTTTATACTTGGTGTCGCATTATTGCTGCTGGGCAGCTGTGGGAGCCAGCAAAAAGCGGTGCAGTCCGGCGAAGAACCTGTGATTGAAACCGAATTCCGTCAACTGGACACCATGTTCGTATCTGCGCCCCGTGATCCGGAGCCTGAAAACTATACACTCCCCGTCTACCGGGCGAGTCATACCCGCACCCACGATCTCATCCACACCGTGCTTGATTTGCGCTTCAATTGGGAAAAAGAACAAGTGCTCGGTCAGGCTGCACTTACTTTGTCTCCCTATTTCTACCCCTCCGGTGAAGTCACATTGGATGCCAAAGGCTTCGAATTGGAAAGCATACGCCTGAAAGGGGCTACCACAGACCTGGATTACGAATACGACGGGCAGCAAGTCGTAATCGACCTGGGCCGAACGTATAAAAAAGGAGAGGAGTACACCCTGCTTATTGACTATGTCGCTACGCCCGCGGCTTCGGGGGGCAGCGCTGCCATTACCTCCGATAAAGGGTTGTTCTTTATTGACCCAAGAGACGAAGATCCGGACAAACCGACTCAAATCTGGACGCAAGGGGAGACCGAGCATAACTCCCGATGGTTCCCCACCATTGATAAGCCTAATGAGCGGACTACGCAAGAGATGTTCGTGACCGTAGACGAACGCTACGAAGTCCTTTCCAACGGTATACTGGAAAGTGTGCAGCTCAAAGGCGGGCAAAAAACATGGCACTGGGTGATGGATCAGCCGCACGCTCCCTATCTCTTCATGTTGGCCATCGGTGAATTTGCAGTCGTGGAGGAAACCTGGGAAGGGAAACCGGTGACGTATTATGTGGAACCGGAGTATAAGGAAGATGCTAAAGCCATCTTTGCCCACACCAAAGAGATGCTCTCGTTTTTCTCAGAAAAACTTGGCGTCAAGTACCCGTGGCAAAAGTACGCTCAGGTGGTAGTCCGTGATTATGTCTCGGGCGCTATGGAAAACACCACTGCTGTCATCTTTGGCGACTTTGTACAGCGCAGCAAGCGGGAGCTGATCGATGATGGCAATGACCGTATCGTCGCGCACGAGCTTTTCCACCACTGGTTTGGTGATTTGGTCACCACCGAAAGCTGGGCCAACCTGACGATGAACGAAGGGTTTGCCAATTACAGCGAATACCTTTGGTTTGAGCACAAGTACGGCCGCGACTATGCCGATCATCACTTGCTGGGAGAATGGTCGGGCTACCTGAGCTCGGCACAGGGCAACCTGCATCCACTCATTCATTTTGGATTTGAAGACAAGGAGGATATGTTTGACGCGCACAGCTACAACAAAGGCGGGGCTGTGCTGCACATGTTACGCAATTACGTAGGGGATGAAGCCTTCTTTGCTGCACTCAACCTTTATCTGACAGACAATGCCTACACCGCTGTCGAGGCCCACAATCTCCGCCTGGCCTTCGAAGAAGTGACCGGCGAAGACCTCAACTGGTTTTTCAATCAATGGTACTTCGAGCAGGGGCACCCGGAGCTGAATGTCACCTATGACTTCAATGAAGCCACAGGGCAAGCTAACGTTATGGTGGAGCAGGTTCAAAACCCTGAAATCATGCCTGCCATCTTCCAGTTGCCGGCCGCTATTGATATTTATAAAGCGAATGGTGAAAAAGTAAGGCATGAGGTTATGGTCAGCGAGCGGGTACAGACCTTTACCTTTGAGCTCGAAGAAGCGCCGGCTTTGATGCAGTTTGATGCAGATCGCGTATTGCTGGCAGAAGTAGAGGACAATAAGACCTCCGAGCAGTATTTGTTCCAGTACGAGCATGCGCCGCATTTTCTGGATCGGTACGAGGCCGTGCTTGAACTACGTGGTGAAGGCAGCCCTGCCGGACAGCAAGTGATGACCGCAGCCCTGAAGGACCCATTCTGGGCCATCCGTACTGCAGCCCTGCAAAACCTTACACCAGAGTCAGCAGCGGATGCCAGCGAGCTGCTATCAGGAATGGCAAGTGAGGACCCACACTCTGAAGTCCGTGCTATGGCCTTTACGATGCTCGGGGAGCTGGGAGAGGAAGGCGCTCTGGCGCTCGCTCAAAAAGCCATTCAACAGGATTCCGCATTCAGCGTAATTGGTGCTGCATTGCAATACCTGACTGTGATAGACCCCGATGCCGCGCTGGAGGTTGCTGCCGCGCTGGAAGATAATTCCTCCGATGACATCCTGTTGGCAGTTGGAGAGCTCTACGCCACCACTGGCGAAACTCAATACCTGCCTTTCTTCAAGAAGAACCTAACTAAAGTGGACGGCTTCTCGGCTGTGTACTTTGTGGATGCTTACAAGGAATTGGCGATCAACAGCGATCTGGAGACTGCGAAGGGGGTCGCTGAGGACCTGAGCGCTATTGCTACAGGAACGGGGGCTTCAGCCTGGATTAAATTTGGCGCAACGCGGGGCCTGAATGAAATGCGCAAAACTTTTGAGCAGGCTGAAGACGATGAGGAGCTTACCTTCGCCAAAACACTAACGGAGATGCTCAAAAAAATCAAAGCCAGCGAGACCAACCCCCAATTGCTTTCATTCTACAATCAGATGTTGTCGGATGTGAAGCCTTAATACGTTTCCCCCCTTGACTTTTCCACAAAAGTGGCTTATTTTACCCACGTCTAATAAGGGCTATGGTCAACCATAGCCCTTATCATTCACTTCTTAGTCTACCAATCCGGAATTCACAAATTTCAGGTTGCGGAATGTACACACATCATCACCCCTTAAGACCGGAAACGGCATTTTAGCTTGAAAGCAACCTTTTTGACGGGTAAAAGTCTGTTAAACCAAGACATCTGTCAATCTTTTGAGGCACTAAGCTCGTTATTAGAGTTCATGAATGTAAATTTTGTATGCCCCTGAGTCATCTTTTCTGCCAGCTCTGCATCACACCTGCGTGTCGATACTTCGGTCTCCGGTGGCCAGAGCCCACAGGCGACGAGACACAGGCAGGCAGGCCCTCACCTTAGTAGCTTCACGAAGAAAGGGAATTAAAGGGTCCCCTTTCTGAAGTCAAGGTTCCGGGCGCTTTTTGATCTGACAAAAAAGCTTGATCCATGACCTACACAAAACCTACATTCATAAACTCTGTTACAGGGTCTGTTCACGATTTAGATTTTTGAGGAAAAAAGCAACATGGCAACGCAAGACAATTACAAGCTGCTCATCGAGAAGCTGGACCAGTTCATTCGCAAGTACTATATCAATCAATTAATCAGGGGAGCACTTTACAGTGTGGGGCTGATTCTTTTCCTATTCCTGGCCATCAGTGTTCTGGAATATTACTACTACTTCAGTTCCGGGGTACGCAAGCTGATGTTCTTCTCCTTCATCGGGACAAGTGCGCTGGCTGTCGGCTACTGGGTGGCATTGCCATTGGCCCACTACTTCAGGTTGGGGCAGGTCATTTCCCACGAGCAGGCTGCTCAGATCATCGGGCAGCATTTTGGAAATGTACAGGATAAGCTGCTCAATATTCTGCAGCTTCGTTCACAGGCAGCGTCGGGCGCGAACCGCGAGCTCATCATGGCCAGCGTCAACCAGAAATCGGAGGAGATCAAGCCGGTGGCGTTCAAAAAAGCCATCGATTTGCGCAAAAACCGTAAGTACCTCCGTTATGCTTTGCCACCACTGGCCCTGTTGCTTATCATCCTTTTTGTCAATGCCAACCTCATTACGGACAGTACCACGCGCCTGATCAAAAACAACCAGGAGTTTGAAAAACCAGCACCTTTCCGGTTCGTGCTGGAAGAGGAGGCGCCTTCTGTGGTTCAGTTTGAAGACTACCCGCTGACGGTGAAAATAGAGGGCGATCAGTTGCCCAACGAGGTTTTTATCAATGTAGACAATGTACAGTACCGGCTTGCAAAATCCTCCCCCAACGAGTTTACTTACCGGTTTAGCAACGTACAGAAGAATACCAAATTTCAATTGTTCTCCAGCGGGGTGGAATCCAAGCCCTACGAACTGGGGGTGCTCCGCAAACCGAATGTAATCGGCTTTGATGTTGAACTGGACTTTCCGGCCTACATACAGCGCAAGCGTGAAAAATTATCGAGCATTGGCGACCTGGTTGTCCCTGCGGGCACCAACATCGACTGGGTGTTCAATGCAGAGCATACGGACAATATCGACCTGAAGTTTACAGGCACCGTAGACCGGGTGGAGGCCAAGCGCTTTTCTGACGACCTCTTCACTTATCAGAAGCAGGTAATGAAAGATCAGGGCTACAAGCTGTACGTTTCAAATAAAAATCTGCCCGATGCAGATTCCATTTCTTACACCATCTCTGTTGTCCCCGATCTCCACCCTAGTATTTTTGCTAAGAAGTTTGTCGACAGCACGCAGCAGAAAGTCCTGTTTTTTGTGGGCGATGCCTCTGATGACTACGGGCTACGCAGCTTGACCTTCAACTACCGCATCAAGCGTGCCAAAGGCGAGCCTGGTGAACTGCAGCAGGTGGTGCTGGAGAAGCCTGCCGGCAAGCAAATTCAATACGACCATGTTTTTGACCTGAACACACTGGGCCTCAAGCCCGGTGATGAGGTAACCTACTACTTCGAGGTGGCCGACAACGATGGAGTGAACGGCAGCAAAACCGCCCGTACCAACCTCATGGTATACGCTACGCCAACGGTTGATGAGTACAAGGAAATGGCGGAGCAGAACGACAATAAGATCAAAGACGAGCTCAAAAAGGCGCTGGAAGAATCGAAAAAAATCCAGGACGAAATGCGCAAAATGCGGGAAAAACTCCTGCAGGAACAAGATATGGACTGGCAGCAGCGTAAAGAACTGGAGAAACTGCTGGAGCGTCAGAAAGACCTGGAAAAGCAAATCGAGGAAGCCAAAAAAGCCTTCGAGGAAAACCGGAAAAACCAGGAAGAATACAGTGAGCAGGATGAAAAAATCCTGGAAAAGCAGGAAAAAATCCAGGAGATGATGGAGGATGTCATGAGCGACGAAATGAAGGAGCTCATGAAGCAGATCGAGGAGCTGATGCAGGAGCTCAACAAGGATGAAGCCCTGGAGATGATGGAAGACATGGAAATGTCAGACGAAGAGATGGAGATGGAGCTCGACCGTATGCTCGAATTGTTCAAGCAGATGGAGCTGGAACAAGAGATGAATGAAACCATCGACGAACTCAACAAGCTTGCTGAAGAGCAGGAAAAGCTCAGCGAAGAAACGGAGCAAGCTGAAGAAGAATCCGCTGAGCAGTCTGCTGAAGAACAGGAAGCCAAGCAGGAAGAACTGGAGCAGAAACAGGAAGAACTGAACAAAGAGTTCGAGAAGCTCGAGGAAAAAATGGAAGATATCCAAAAGAAAAACGAAGAAATGGAGTCTCCTCAAAGCCTGGAAGACCGGGAGCAGGAGATGGAGGATATCAAGCAGGATATGCAGGAAGGTCAGGAGCAGCTGGAGCAGAAGCAAAATAAAAAAGCTTCCGAGTCTCAGAAGAAGGCTTCTGAAAAAATGAAAGACATGGCTAACGGCATGCAGATGGAAATGCAGTCGCAGCAAATGGAACAAATGGAGGAAGATATGGATGCCCTCCGTCAGTTGCTGGAGAACATCGTAGGGTTATCCTTTGAACAGGAAGACCTCATCGACCAATTTGAGGTGGCTGAAATTAACACGCCGCGTTATGTGGAGCTCGTGCAGGAACAGTTCAAGCTCAAGGATGATTTCCGGCTGGTGGAAGACAGCCTGCAGGCGCTGAGCAAGCGCGTTTTCCAAATCGAGTCCTTTGTGACGGAAAAGGTCACCGCTATCAAGAGCAACCTGAAGGAAAGCCTGGAAGAGCTCGAAGAACGCCACAAACCGCAGGCGGGCAATCATCAGCAGCGCAGCATGAAAAACCTGAATGACCTGGCACTCATGCTGAGCGAAGTGATGAATCAGATGCAGCAGCAGATGGCCGGGCAGATGGCTGGCAATCAGATGTGCGATAAACCGGGCGGAAGCGGACCGGGGGGCAAACCCAAAGACAAAATCAGTCAGGGGCAGCAATCGCTCAATCAGATGATGAAACAGATGAAAGAGCAGATGGAAAAAGGCAAAGGCAAGGGTGGCCCTGGTGCTAAGGAGTTTGCCCAAATGGCAGCCCGGCAGGCTGCATTGCGCAAAGCCCTGAAAGAAAAACAGCAAAAGCTGAAGGAACAGGGTAAAGGCAGCAAAGAGCTGGGGGAGATCATGGACCAAATGGATAAAATAGAGGAAGAACTGGTCAATAAGCGTCTGTCTAATGAGGCGATGAAGCGGCAGCAGGATATCCTCTCACGGCTGTTGGAGCACGAAAAAGCAGAGCGCGAGCGCGAGTACGAAGAGCAGCGCAAAGCAGAACGAGCTAGTCAGCAGGAACGTGAAATCCCACCTTCACTCGAAGAATACATCAAAAAACGGGAAGCGGAGATTGATTTGTACAAAACGGTCAACCCTTCGCTGAAGCCTTATTATAAGTTTATCGTTGAAGAGTACTTCAACACATTGAAAGCAGATTAATGCCTTGGCCTCAGACTAAGAATATCCAAGTCTGAGGTCATTTTTTGTTCACCCGCTTTTGAGCGTACACTTGCTTTTTACTGAAATTTGACCTACATTACAGGAAGTAACAATGAGTTTGGAGCCTATTATGCTGAAACTTTCTTCTGATACCAGGAATATTGCCTTGGTCGAGTCTTTCGTAGAGCGTGCGGTCGAGCAATACCAAATAGCCCCGGATATTTACGGCAATATTCTAATCACGCTCACCGAAGCCGTCAATAATGCTATCATTCATGGCAATAGTAATGACGAGTCCAAGACCGTGAAAATACAGCTCAAACGCAATGAAAATTGCCTGGCAGTCCGTGTGACCGATGAAGGGGAAGGCTTCGATCATCAGTCCGTACCTGATCCCACCTCTCCGGAACACCTGCTTCAAGTGGGGGGGCGTGGCGTGTTCCTCATGCAACAGCTCTCCGACGGCATCAACTTCCACAATAACGGGTCCACTGTCGAAATGCGTTTCAACCTCTAATGACTATAGACTGGCCTTTTGATACGGAAGCGGAACTGGAAGCTGGCATTTCCTTTCACGATGAAGATGCCCGTTTTTTGCCTGCCTATCCCCAAAAGCTACATAGCTGGATCGAAAACATTATCAAACGGGAAGATTGTCAACTTCAACAGCTCACCTATATTTTTTGCTCCGACCAATATCTGCATCAGATCAATCTGGAGTATTTGGACCATGATACCTACACGGACATCATTACCTTTCCTTACGCTGAACCACCACTAATTCACTCCGATATTTTTATAAGTGTGGAGCGAGTGCGCGAAAATGCAGACACCTTAAAAGTCCCCTTTGAGCAAGAGCTACATCGCGTGATCATCCACGGCCTGCTTCATCTTTGTGGTTATCCGGATAAGACAGAGGCTGAAGCCCGGCAAATGCGGGCTAAGGAAGATGAAGCCCTTACTCTGCTTGATTTATAATCGCAGCATGCTGAAATTCCTATAAAGTTGCTATAGTGCTGGTCAGGGTACTGAATGATTGTACCTTTGCGGGGATTACCATCATCGAGAAGCTAGCCATACATGAGCCATACCCAAATGCTCCGCGGAAGCCTGCCACTTTTAGCTTTCGGGCTAATACTTACTTTTTTCTCCAGTTTTGGGCAGACTTTTCTGCTCTCCCTTTCTGTTCCCGCCATTGAATCACTGCTCGGGATTAGCAATACGGTTTTTGGAAGCCTGTACGCTGTGGCGACGCTATCCAGCGCTTTCACTTTGCCCTGGCTGGGAGGTCGGTTTGACCGTATGCCCATACGTAGGTATACCCTCATGGTCTTGCTCGGACTGATAGCCGGCCTGTTGCTGTTGTCTTCTGCCCGTCACATCATTGTGGTAGGCATTGCTTTTTATGGGCTACGGCTGTTCGGGCAGGGGTTGATGAGCCATACGGCCATTTCTGCTATGGCGCGTTATTTTGAAGCCAACCGGGGTAAAGCCATTGGGACAGCAACCCTGGGGCACCCTATTGGCGAAGCACCTGGCAGCCGTTGTCACACTTGCTATTGTGAATGGTTGGCGGCGGTTAAGCGGGTAGGAATGGGTAACTTGTGTGGCTTAATACAACAGAGCATGAGAGCAAAGCTAAAAATCGGCCTGATCGGGCTTGGAATATGGGGTGAAAAGATCGCCCGGGACCTGGTAAAAATAGGGGCAGAGCTGCATGTCTGCGACACGAGCCCGAACCGTCGTCAGCTCGCGTTTGAAATGGGAGCAGTGGCTTTTAGTACCGATATATTCTCACTCCGCAGCTTAGATGGGTTGGTCATTGTTTCTCCCACCACAACTCATTACAGCATACTGAAGCAAGTCTTGCCCTGGCACATTCCGGTTTTTGTGGAAAAACCAGTGGTGGCCTCTTTGGAAGAAGCAAAAGCACTTAGCCCCTTAGTCCATGACGAGGTCTTTGTCATGCATATATGGAAATACCACCGGGGCATTCAGGTATTAGGGCAGATTGCTCAAAGCCAGGAACTTGGCCCGGTGCTTGGACTGCGGTCCACTCGTGCCAACTGGACGAGCCCGCGCCGTGATGTTGACAGTGTTTGGAATCTGATGCCCCATGATTTATCCATTTTGATCGCCATTTTTGGCTACCTTCCGGAGCCTGAGTTTGCAGTGGTAGAACAGCATCCGGATATGGTCAGGGGGATGTACGCCGTTTTGGGCAAAGCCCCCTGGGCGATCATTGAAGTTTCCAACCGGTACGAACGAAAAAGCCGCGAAGTCCGGCTACACTGCCAATACGGTGTGGCAATCCTGAAGGACGAAAAAGCAGACCACTTGGAAATCTACCGCGGAGATGAACACGCTGAGGCCAGGGAAATGAAAAAGGAAATCCGGAAGTTTAACCCGCTGCCACCGCTTTACGCGGAACTTGAGGTATTTTGCAGTTACATTTCTGGTGAAGGGGAGCCCCCTTTGAGCAATTACGAAGAGGGGCTGGCCGTGATTCAGTGCATTCATCAATTGAATACGATCGCATGTCCATAGAACAAAGAACAGTCAAAGCCACCGTAGTATTACCAACCACTGCCGGGCGTGGCCTTATTTTGCCATTATCGGTGCAAAGTATTCTCCAGCAGACGCTTCAGGATTTTGAGCTCTTCATTATGGGAGATGGTGTGGACGAGCCTACCAGAAAGGTTATTCATGGCCTGTTGGCAAAAGATAAGCGGATCCGGTTTTTTGACCACCCCAAACACGAGCGCCGCGGAGAACCCAACCGCCACGCCGCTCTTCAGGAGGCTAAAGGTGAAGTGGTAAGTTACCTCTGTGACCGGGACCTGATGCTGCCCTTCCATCTGGAGCGGACTTACGAGCAGTTACAAGTTTACAATATTGTGTCTCATTCCTGTCTTTGGGTGAAAGAAGACCGGACGTTAGCGCATAGTTTCCCCCAACAACCTTCCGAACGGCGGCCGGGTGGGAATAATAAGCTGTCCTGCGTGGGGCACCGTCTTGATTTTTACCATCAGTTGCCTTTTGGCTGGCGCACCACGCCTGAAGAATATGCGACCGATAGTTACATGTGGCAGCAATTCTATGCCCATGACCACTGTCAACCTTTTAACAGCAGCTTTCCGACCATCCTGTATTTCAAACGCCCGAAAGCGTTTTCCATAGAGGCCCGAAAGGAAGAACTACTTTGGGGATTGGAATTGACGCGGCAGCCCTTCGACGCCATAAGGGAGAAAGCCCTACTTAATTGGGCTGGCAGCCGCCGAAAAGAGAAAGAGCATCTGATCGGGCAGATCAAGTCACTTCAATCTGAATTGGAGGAGATGAAAAAAAAACAGTCAGCGCGCAGGTTTAAATGGTTTTGAGTTGACGCTTCAGTTCCTCATAGCCAGGAAAATGGGCAGCCCGGTCTGAAAGATTCACTTCAGAAACGCCCCAGTCAATACCTAGTTCGGGGTCATCCCATCGGCAGCCCCAGTTATCATCAGCTCCATAATCGTTATAAGCTTCAGAGACCGCCTGCAGGTGGATGGATGGCTCCGTAAAATACCAGCCGTGAAGTAAACCTTTTGGGAAAATAATTGCACAAGGCTCAGTTGTATCGAGTTGATATAGAGCACTTTGCTCGTAAGTTTGGGAATCTTCGCGTACATCTTTTAAACCGACCAGGCACCGGCCAGAGATGAGCGAGAAATATTCGTCGTGCCGATTATGCAGATGCATCCCCCGGAATACGCCCGCCTCTGAATGCACGATACTCCATTGTACCGGATCCTGAAGACAGGTGCCCCAATGTTTCTGAAAGACCTCGGTGAATGTCCCCCGGGAATCCCGGTGGGGCTTTAGTAATTGCAGGGAAACACCCTTAATCCGTACGCCGGAGATGAGCCCTGGTTTCTTTCTGGTTACGTTCATGAGATTGACTTTAGTATCTGTGTATTCCCTCAAAAATACTTATCTTACTTTTCAAAACAAGATGTTTTTCCGTAAAAACAAGATTTTTTCTAAGCCGGTAGAAACAAAACGGTCTGAAGAAGTTACTTTTCAGCCACAAGATCAGTTAAAATGGGTCGTCTGTAGTAATCAGGTCGAGGGTGTAGGCCAAGGTGTTTCGGTAGAGGTTTTCATTCAGGAAGCAAAGGTACTCAAGTTTGATCTTTTTGAAGCAGGGGATGGGCACTTCCATTTATTCACAGGAGACCCGAGGATGAAGTCCGGTCGAATTGCGATTCCGGAAAAAACACTGAAGGAGCAGACAAAAAGGCTTACTTTTGAGTTGGAGTTCAATCTGCGCAATTTCCGAAAATTACATCACAAAGAACACATCCGGAGCTTCAATGTAGATGTCCCTGCTGTACGGGCAGCTTTGCCTGAGTTAGCAATGGCCGTTCTCGAAAGAGGGCATCATTAGAGCGTGTTGGGACTTTGGTCTTCTAGTCGAAAACCAGCATTTTTTGGTTAGACGAGACTCGAAGACCGGAGCTTAGCCTTAGCTAGACAGCCTGTCCCGCAGTTTGTGGGAAGGATTTTCGGGACAAAGTATAAACAAAAAATGTCCTGGTTCACCGGGACAGACCGGTTACTAAAATCCCCACAAGCTCTTAATCATATCAATGGTATTTACGGCCTCCAACCTTCCTTTAGATTAGGCTAAACAGCGCTTTTCCTGTTCATACCTGCCCAACAATCCAACAAACCTGTATACATTTGCCAATGCTGGCCTGCTGTTGTATTGCAGTAAATGCCGATAGCATTAGGTCAGCTTCATCATCTACAGACTTATGAACTGAGTTAACCCATGAAAGTATTAAAATTCGGCGGTTCCTCCGTCGCTAAACCCGAACGCATCCTTGGCATTGTTGATATCCTGAAAGGCTACTACACCAAGGGCGAGAAATTTACCGTAGTGTTTTCGGCCTTCGGCGGCGTCACCGATTCACTCATTGAGATGAGCACACTGGCTGCGAAAGGCGATGAAGCCTATCAGGCCGCCTTTGATGCTTTCCGGCAGCGGCATAGCGATACCGTGGATCAACTTTTGAATGATTCTTTCAAAGCTACCGTCCTGCCAGAGTTGGAGCGTAGCCACGAAGTCCTCAAGAATTTGCTCTATGGCATTTTTCTGGTCCGGGAAGCTTCATCGCGGACGATGGACTACGTGCTCAGCTTTGGAGAGCGCAACGCTGCTTTTATTATCGCTAATGTACTCCGGCAAAGTGGCATCAGTGCCAGCTACCTTGATGCGAGGCGCGTTGTCAAAACGGACAAAGCCTTTGGTGCTGCACGGGTAGACTTTAAGCTGACCTATCAAAAAATCCGGGAGCACTATGCTCAGCACCCGGACGTGCAGGTCGTCACAGGGTTTGTCGCTTCCGCTAAGGGAGGGTTGACCACCACCCTGGGCCGGGGTGGGTCTGATTATACCGCTGCGCTTATTGCTGCTGGCCTTAACGCAAGCGTAATTGAAATCTGGACCGATGTCAATGGAGTGCTTACTGCTGATCCACGCAAAGTGAAACGCGCATTTACAATTCCGAGTATGACCTACGCGGAAGCTATGGAGATGTCGCACTTTGGGGCGAAGGTGATCTACCCGCCTACGCTTCAGCCGGCACTGCTAAAAAAGATTCCATTATATATTAAAAATACTTTTAATCCGTCTTTTGAAGGCACGCTCATCTCCGATCATGTCAACCCGGACGGGCATGCGGTGAAAGGCATCTCTTCCATTAGTCATGTGGCGTTACTGACGCTATCAGGTAGCGGGCTATTTGGGGTGCCGGGCATTGCCGGGCGTTTGTTTTCTTCTTTGGCAGCAGCCGGGATCAACATCATCCTGATCACGCAGGGCTCTTCGGAGCACTCCATCAGCTTTGCCGTTCAGCCTGCTGTGGCGAATAGGGCGCGCAAACGGGTGGAAGAAGAGTTTGAATACGAAATGAGCATGAAGGTCATCTCGCCGGTGAAGATCGAGGAAGACCTTTCGGTAGTTGCGATCATTGGGGAGAATATGCGGTATCAGCCGGGTATTTCCGGCCGTCTTTTCCAGGCGCTCGGGCACAACGGGATCAACGCCGTTGCGATTGCGCAGGGGTCTTCGGAACTGAACGTTTCGGTGGTCATCAACCGTTCTGATGAAGCCAAAGCCCTGAACGCGCTGCACGAATCTTTTTTCCTGTCGGATACCAAAGAGCTGCACCTGTTTATGATTGGGGTGGGGCTGATCGGCAGTACCCTGATTGAGCAAATCAAAGATCAGGGCGCGTACCTCAAAGAAAAGCGGGGGCTGGAAGTGCGTATCGTCGGTATGGCCAACAGCCGGCAGATGCTCTTCCGGGAAGAAGGCATTGATCTGGATAACTGGAAAGCGGAATTGGAGGAAAACGGAATGGATATGGACCCCGCTATCTTTATTGGAAAGATGAAGGAGCTCAACCTTTCCAATACCATATTTATTGACAATACCGCTAATGCTAAAATTGCTTCCTT
Source organism: Phaeodactylibacter sp. (assembly GCF_040219495.1). GTDB lineage: Bacteria > Bacteroidota > Bacteroidia > Chitinophagales > Saprospiraceae > Phaeodactylibacter. The sequence goes on from NZ_JAVJSK010000109.1 coordinate 24,755, forward strand.
TTACGAAGACATCCTCAACACTAGTATCAGTATTTCCACTCCCAATAAGATTGCTGTCTCTTCGGGCTTTGCCCAGTATCAGCGCCTCAAGGCCATTGCCGCCCGGCGCGGGGTACAGTTTATGTACGAGACTAATGTAGGTGCAGGCCTGCCTGTGATCTCTACCCTGAACGACCTCATCATCAGTGGCGATCAGATCCTGAAAATCGAAGGTGTTGTCTCGGGCTCGTTATCCTACATCTTCAACAACTTTAAGGCAGGCACGAGCTTCAGCGAAATTGTCAGGAAAGCTCAGGAGCTGGGCTATACCGAGCCCGATCCCCGGATTGACCTCAATGGGCTGGATGTGCAGCGCAAGCTGATCATTCTTGCACGGGAGACCGGGCTTCCTTTGGAAGCCAACGATGTGGAGATTGAAAACATCCTGCCTGCTGCCTGTCAGGAAGCTACATCCGTTGAAGTATTCTTTGACGCGCTTTCTGCTGCCGACAACCACTTCGAGCAATTGCGTGCGAATGCTGAAGCCGAAGGCAAAGCCCTGCGGATGATTGCGAAGCTGCAAGGCACAAAGGCTACAATCGGGTTAGAAGCAGTAGGCCCCAGCCATCCTTTTTACAGCCTCAGTGGCAGTGACAATATGATTGTCTTCACCACGGAGCGTTACAAGGACCGCCCGCTCGTGGTGCGCGGGCCCGGCGCCGGGGCTGCCGTGACGGCTGCCGGTGTATTCGCAGAGATTATTACCATTGGAAATTACCTCAGCTAATGAATCAGGAAGTACGTGTTTTTGCGCCAGCTACCGTCGCTAATGTAGCGGTAGGTTTTGATATTTTAGGCTTTGCGATTGACGGTCCTGGAGACGAGGTAATTGCCCGCCGTACGGATCGGCCTGGCCTTCAAATCACTTGTATTACTGGCGATGGAGGGAAGCTCCCGCTCGAGGCGGAGAAAAATACAGCCGGCTTTGCTGCCCGGCGTTTACTGGAGCAGCTTGGAGAAGCAGCACTGGGCGTGGAAATGGAAATCCATAAAAAAATGCCTTTTGGCAGTGGGCTGGGGTCGAGTGCAGCGAGTGCAGCGGCGGGCGTTATGGCCATCAATGCCCTTCTGGGCATGCCGGTGCCCAAGCTGGAGTCGCTGCACTGTGCGGTATTGGGGGAGCAAATTGCCGATGGGGCTTACCACGCTGATAATGTCGCACCGGCTTTGCTGGGCGGTATCATTTTGATCCGGGCAAATCAGGGGCTGGATGTGCACCGCCTGCCTATCCCCTCCGAGCTATACGCTGCGGTGGTTTATCCGCACGTGCGTGTCCTTACCAAAGATGCCCGCGATGTGCTCAGCCCCACCACTACCCTGCCCCAGTGCATACAGCAGACCGGTAACCTGGGCGGGCTGATTGTGGGCTTGTACGAGTCAGACTACGCACTCATCGGGCGGTCTTTGGAGGATGTCATCATTGAGCCACAGCGGGCCCAATTGATACCTGGTTTTGCAACGGTCAAGCAGTCTGCTTTGCGTGCGGGGGCGCTGGGCTGTAGTATTTCCGGCGCTGGGCCGTCAGTTTTTGCCTTGTGCAAAGGCGCTGCCACCGCGCACCGTGCCGGCGAAGCCATGCAAAAAGCCTTTTTAAATCAGGATATCCCCTGCGACCTATACGTCTCTCCCATTAATCAGGAAGGCGCAAAAACCATAGAGCGATCATGAGACTTTACAGTACCAAAAACAGAAACGAATTTACCGGTCTGAAAGAAGCCGTTTTGCGCGGGCTGCCACCGGATAACGGGTTGTACATGCCGGAGTCCATTCCCGCCCTTCCCACTTCCTTTATCCGCAACCTAAAAGACTACTCCTTTCAGGAGATTGCTTTTACCGTTACGAAGACCCTCTTCCAGGGGGCGATCCCGGATGCCGATCTGCGCAACATCACCGATACCGCCATCAACTTCGAAGCCCCGTTGGTCGCTTTAAATGAGCGGCAGCACATACTGGAATTATTCCATGGCCCGTCTCTTGCGTTCAAGGACTTCGGGGCCCGGTTCATGGCGCAGCTCATGAGCTATTTTAATCAGGGCGCGTCTCAGGAATTGGTCATTTTGGTGGCTACTTCCGGAGATACAGGCGGGGCGGTAGCTGCGGGTTTTTACCAGACACCAGGCACGCGCGTGGTCATCCTCTACCCCAAAGGTAAGGTATCGGATCTGCAGGAAAAGCAGTTGACTACCCTCGGGCACAACATCAGCGCTCTGGAAATCGAAGGTACTTTTGACGATTGCCAGGCGATGGTCAAGCAAGCCTTTTTGGACCCCGTGCTTACCGGGCGTATCCGCCTAACCTCAGCAAATTCTATCAATATTTCCCGTCTGGTGCCACAGTCGTTCTACTACTTCGAGGCCTTTAAGCAACTCTCCGATACGGATGAAGTCGTGTTTTGTGTGCCCAGTGGTAATTTTGGCAACCTCACTGCCGGTTTGCTGGCGCAGCGCATGGGCCTGCCCGTACAGCATTTTATCGCCGCAACAAATATCAATAAGGTGGTACCGGAATACTTGCAAACCGGTAACTACAGCCCCCGCCCCTCTGAGCGCACCCTCAGTAATGCGATGGACGTAGGTAACCCGTCTAACTTTGCCCGCATGCAGGATTTGTACCACGACCTGGAGGAACGTTCCACGTGGAACAATATGAAAGCCTCCATTAGCGGCTATGCTTATACGGATGAAGCCACCCGGGCAGCCGTGAAAGAAGTGCACGACCGCTACGGTTATATCATCGACCCGCACGGTGCCGTCGGGTATTTGGCACTACAGGAGTACCAGAAAAGCCACGCCGGGGCGAATGGCGTCATCCTGGAGACGGCTCACCCTGCCAAGTTTTTACCAGACGTAGAGGCTATACTTGAGCAAAAGATCAAGGTGCCGGAGCGGCTGGCCAAACTAGCCAAACGGGAAAAGGTGGCTGACCTGATGCCGCCTGAATTCGCCCCTTTTAAAGACTGGCTGCTAAAGCATCTGGGCTGACCTGTAGGTATAAACCGGACTATGGACCTCGTTTGAAAACCGATTCTTCTACGTACCGGCTTATTTTGCATTATGGATTCAATCGAAAAAAGGATGGAACAGGCGTTGAAAAAGCGCCGGCAAGCAGGGCTACAGCGGGAGCTCCCCTCCCCTGTCGACGGTCATGCAGACTTTTGTTCTAATGACTATCTGGGGCTTGCCCGGACTTTGCCGGACACTATAGGTCCGTTGCCGGGAGCCACCGGCTCACGACTGCTAAGTGGCAATTCGCGGCTCGCTGAGGACGTAGAGCAATTAGTTGCAGATTTTCATCACGCTGAAGCTGCCTTGTTGTTCTCTTCTGGCTACGCTGCCAATATAGGCCTGTTGCCTGCCGTGGTAAGCCGGCAAGACACCATCATTTACGATAAGCTACTGCATGCTTCTCTCAGGGATGGCATAAAGTTGACACAAGCCCGTGCCTTTAGTTTTGCCCATAACGATCTCAGGGACTTTGCCAAAAAGCTTGCTGCTGCCGATGGAGAGAAATGGGTGGTTGTCGAAAGTGTTTATTCTATGGATGGAGATCAGGCTCCATTAGTTGAAATCGCTATGCTTTGCCAGGATTATGGGGCGAACCTCATCGTCGATGAAGCGCACGGTACAGGGGTTATAGGAGAGCATGGCGAAGGTGCGGTGCGCGCGTTGGAGTTGGAAGATTTGGTTTGGGCGCGGGTGCACACTTTTGGTAAAGCCGTGGGAAGTCATGGTGCCGCTGTTCTTGGTACCCAATTACTGAAAACCTATCTGATTAATTTTGCACGCTCCTTTATCTACACGACGGCTTTGCCCCCGGTCACTTTGGCCCATATCAAACTGGCCTACGGGAAGATGGCAGAAACAGGGCTTGTGCAGGCATTGCATGAAAGAGTACAATACTTTTTAGGACAATGCCCTGATCAGGTTCGGCAGCGACTCATCTCAAGCAATACGCCTATTCAGGCGGTGCTTTGCCCCGGCAATGCCGAGGTACAGGCTTTAGCAAAAAGCTTACAAGAGGCAGGGATGGGCGTACTGCCTATACGCTACCCTACGGTGCCCCGGGGAGAAGAACGCCTTAGGGTATGCCTGCACACGTTTAATACCAATGAAGAAATCGATCGGCTTCTCTTTACATTGAGCAGTTGTTTTCGCTAGTGCCCTCTTACCGGATAAACAGTAGGCTTGATACGTTGGGCCAGTATTGTGGGAAGGGGCCGCGCGATTTTAATCCTGTAATACCCCCCTCCGCGCATCAAGTCTATTCACTGCGGTCATTTGAATTTTTCTACAGCGGTTCATTTGTAAAGAATATTGGGGTATTGACAGTAGGAATCACTCATTAAAATGAACAGGTTTTGAGCAGAGTCGGAAAAATAGGGATTGTCGGCTGGGGAAGCAGTTCTGCCTTGGGCGGGACGCCAGGAGAAATTTGGAAGCAATACTTAAGTAATAAAACCTGTATAAAGCGTTCGTCTGCAGATGGTACCTGGACCGCTCCATTGATGGCATCTGAAGAAGTACAGCTTCAGCAAATAAGAGCTACCGAAAAGGGCTATCAGCGCCTCGACCGTTCGGTTTTGCTTGGCATGCTGGCTGCAAAACGGGCGGTGGATGCTTCCTTCTGGGAAAAAGGGAAATCGATGGGGCTCTATATCGGTTCATCCCGGGGGGCAACAGGTGTTTGGGAAACGCATTTCAAAAATTTCCAATCTCAAAACGGTATACTACCTCCCCACGCCTCCCCGCTAAGTACTGCGGGCAACCTGGCTACGCATACAGCCCAATATATTGGGGCAACGGGTTTTAGTTCCGACAACTCCATCACTTGCAGCAGTGCCATGCATGCCTTCGCTAATGCGATGGTATGGTTGGAGTCTGGGCGTTACCAGCGGTTTCTTGCCGGTGGAGCGGAAGCACCGTTAACGCCTTTTACGATTGCACAAATGAAAGCCTTGAAAATCTACGCCGCTTCCCAGCCTTCCCGCCTTTATCCCAACCGTTCTCTGGACCTGGACAAAACACAGAATACCATGGTCTTGGGAGAAGGGAGTGCTCTATTTGCACTGGAGCGTTCACCCAGCTCCGCTTTCGCCTGGGTCAGCGGTTTGGGGTATGCTCGTGAAGATATTGCATCTATGACTGGTGTGTCAGGAAATGGGCTGGGGCTGCAGGCTGCGATGCGTCAGGCCTTGGATGAAGCCGGTATTGTTTCTGTCGATGCCATCGTGTGCCATTGCCCGGGTACCCGCCTGGGGGATCAAAGCGAGAATGTTGCTGTTCGTGCAGTGTTTGGGAAAAAGATGCCGTCGCTGACTTCGAATAAGTGGAAAATTGGGCATACGTTGGGTGCCTCCGGTGCGCTTAGTTTAGAATTAGCCTTATTGATGATCCTGCAACAGGAGTTCATACCGATCCCCTATTTGGCCTATCCTGCTGCAAAAGGCCCAATCCGGTACGTGATGGTTAATGCCTTGGGCTTTGGTGGCAATGCAATTAGTGTAGTCCTTGAAGCACCCTGATAGGGTGAATGTATAGGAATAGATGCCAGGTGCAGTTCATCTTTTCCTATTGCCTGTGTATGTTTTGTTCCACGTGGAACATATGACGGCTATACAACTATGCCTCGGTTTCTGCTGTTAGAAAACCGTGAAATCCACTATTTTTGTAGCCGCACGATTAATCTAAATTCAAATTGAAAAATTAGTATGAAGCAACTACTGTTATTGCCGCTCCTGTCTTGCCTGGCACTATGGGCATGGGCGCAAGAAGAAAACACCAATACCAATAAGTTCAGGCAGCTGTATACAGAGCTGCCTACGCCTAATGTGTACCGCAATGCAGCCGGCGCTCCGGGGCATGAATACTGGCAGCAAAAAGCAGATTATGTAATTGACCTGGAGTTGGACGACGAAAAGCAGCGTATCTATGGTGAGGAGGTGGTCACTTACACCAATAACTCTCCTGACCCCTTGGAGTATATCTGGGTACAGCTCGATCAAAATATGCGGGCAAAAGATTCGGATACTTACAAAATTCAGCAAAGCGATATGGACGACCGGATGTCCTCCGGGCAGTTGAAGCGCCTTACGCCTACTTTCGATGGTGGGTTTAAACTGGATTATGTGCAGGACGCAAATGGCAAGCCCCTGCCCCACATCGTTAATAAAACGATGATGCGCATCGATCCGCCTGCGCCTATTCAGCCCGGTGAGCAGTTTGCTTTCAAGGTGAAGTGGTGGTACAATATCAACGACCGTATGGAAATTGGCGGGCGTTCGGGTTATGAGTACTTCGAAGAAGATGACAACTACCTGTATACAATTGCGCAGTTCTTTCCGCGTATGGCCGTCTACAACGATGTAGAGGGCTGGCAGAATAAGCAGTTTTTGGGGCGGGGCGAGTTTACACTGCCCTTTGGCGATTATGAAGTGAATATCACCGTGCCTGCCGACCATCTTGTGGCGGCTACGGGCACCTTGCAAAATGCCAATGAAGTCCTTCCCCGCGATAAGCGCAAAAAACTGGAGGAAGCACGGGCAGAAAGAGAAACGCCGGTAATCATTTATTCCGAAGCGGAAGCCCGTGAGAACGAAAAGACAAAGGCTGAGAAAAAGAAAACCTGGACGTTTGCTGCCGAAAATGTGCGGGACTTCGCTTTTTCGGCTTCCCGTAAGTTTATCTGGGATGCGATGGGGGTTGAGCAGAGTGACGGCAGTGTGGTTATGGCGATGTCGATGTACCCCAAGGAGGGTAACCCCCTGTGGGAGCGCTACTCTACCAAAGCCGTTGCGCATACCCTGAAGTGGTACTCGCATTACACCTTCGACTACCCTTACCCGGTAGCCTGGTCTATTCATGCCAAGTCCATCGGAATGGAATACCCGATGATTTGCTTCAACTTTGGCCGGCCGGAGAGTGATGGCACCTACAGCGAGCGCGTGAAGTATGGTATGATTGGTGTGATTATCCATGAAGTAGGGCACAACTACTTCCCGATGATCGTCAACTCCGATGAGCGGCAGTGGACCTGGATGGATGAGGGGTTGAATTCATTCCTGCAGTACCTGGCTGAGCAACAGTGGGAGCGTGATTATCCCAGCCGCCGTGGACCAGCCTACAAAATCGTGGATTACATGAAAGGGGACAAATCAAAGATTTCGCCCATCATGACCAACTCAGAATCCATCTACCAGTTTGGGAATAATGCCTATGGTAAACCGGCAACGGCTCTCAATATCCTGAGGGAAACCATCATGGGCAGGGAGTTATTCGACTATGCCTTTAAGGTGTATTCCAACCGATGGATGTTTAAGCACCCCTCTCCTGCTGATTTTTTCCGTACTATGGAAGACGCTTCTGCTGTAGACCTCGACTGGTTTTGGCGCGGCTGGTTCTTTACGACTGATCATGTGGATATTGCACTGGAAAATGTGCAGCATTTCCGTATGAATACTCAGGACCCACTGGCTGAAAGTGAAATTTCCAAACAGCAACGGGAAGAATCCGCTCCGTATATCAGCAGTATCCGCAATGCGCAGGAAATTGAAAAAACACAGGATGAAATTGACCCTGCACTGCGCGACTTTTACACGGAGTACGATCCGCTGGACTTTAATATCCTGGATAAGGAAGAATACGACCGCTATCTTAACAGCCTGTCTGCCGAAGAGCGGACGATGCTGGAAGCAGGCCAAAACTTCTATGAACTGACGTTCCGGAATGCAGGGGGCTTGGTGATGCCTATCATCGTACAGCTGCAGTTTGAAGATGGTACCAAGGAAGACCATTATATACCTGCCGAAATTTGGAAAATGAACGATGAGGTAGTGAGCAAAGTCTTTATCACGGAAAAAGAGGTGGCTCAAGTTGTCCTCGACCCTTACCTGGAAACAGCTGATGTGGATACAGGCAATAACTATTATCCACCACGGACTCAACTCAACCGCTTTGAGATGTTCAAGCGCCGGGGGACTAGCCGCTGGGGTGGTGGTGAAAACCCAATGCAGCGTGCCCGTCGCGCCAAAGAAAAAGAAGAGGGGACCAACTAACTGGTTTTCCTGTTAGATTGGACAGATTGAAAGAGGAGCCCGGCTTACGCAGGGCTCCTCTTTCTTTTTGGGGTTGAAATGTTAAATTTTACCCTGAGAATGAATGCACAGGCACTGGTTTTTAGAATTTTATTTATGTATAGTGATTTTTGTTAAAATGTCTTTGTTTATTGCTGATTATTAAGAGGTTGTGTTGTTAGTGCAGGGTTTTATTTTCCGTTCAACCGATAGGTTTATAGAAAACAAAGGCCGTATAATTCGTTTATTTTTGTCTTTCCTGTACGACGGGCCTGTCTGCTGCAAGGAAAAGCGTCTTTTTAGAACAAAAAAAGGAGTCATCACTGATGACTCCTTCCAAAATAAATACGGGGGAAAACTAATATTTAGTCTTCAAAGCTGCAGACGATGTTTCCGTCTTCGGTCAGAATGACGTCGTACTCGTCTTCGTCGTTGTCGTTTTCCACTTCCACCCAGTATTGTACAGTACCATCTGCCAAAGTCAGGATTTCAGCATCATCGATTTGGAAGCCGGGGTATTCAGCGTTCAGGGTAGCCACTACAGCTGCCGGTAGTGATGTGGTACTGATATCGTCTCTTTCGAAGAGGAAGTTGCCGTCGAGATCAAAGTAGAGGTCGCGGTCCTGACTGCCCATTTCGATTTCCACCTCCAGGATGTTGGTGTTGTTGCAGTACTCTTCCAGGTAAGCCTCGTCAACCTGATAGCCAGGATAGTTGCTGTTGATGAATTCGCTTACGCCACTTGGTAAGTTGTTGACTTGATCGTCATCGTCGTTGTCATCATCATCATCATCATCATCATCATTACCGTTGTCATCGTCATCGTCATCATCGTCATTACCGTTGTCGTCGTCATCATCGTCGTCATCATCGTCATCATCGTTGCCGTTGCTGTTTTCGCTGCAGGCAAATACGCCGTCGATAGAGAAGTAGACTTCCAGGTCATCGTACAGTTCAACTTCGAAAAACTCCAGGCCGTACTCTACATCGATGCTGACTTCATCGATAGCCATGCCGGGGAATTCTGCCTCGAGGTAATCGAGTACTTCCTGAGGCAGGTCACTGATGCTGATGTAAGTATCATCGTTATCCGGGCCGGCGCTGATGAGGGTGCCGCTTGCATCAAACAGGAGTTCGTACTCTGCATTGAGGCTGTCGAGCTCTACCCCGAAGCGCACGTCGCCATTTTCCAGGTAGCGGTCAACATCATCCACTTCCCAGTTGGGGTAGTTTTCCTGAATGTAGTCTTGCGCAGCGGTAGGCAGGTCACTGTAGCTTGCATCCACGCCGTCCTCACAGGGGCTAAAGACTGCATCGGGGTTAAAGACTGTACTAAAAGGGCTTCCACCAGGGGAGCTGTTGTCGTCAAGTAAATTGCAGCTGCCAAGTGTCAAAGCGGTGATGAGCGCGAGGGCTCCAAAGATCAAATTTTTCATAGCACTAAATTGATTTTAATAAGTTCGAATGTTTTTGGGATTATGTTTCCCTTTTGATTACGCTACAAAGATGCAGGCGAAAAAATCCTCTCACAACTACAAAAAGATAGATTTGTCAATGCAATAAATAGATCAGTGCTTTATATTTTTAAGAAATAGTACCTTTAGATAAGGGTTAAAGGCTTTTTTATTTGTAATTATTTTAATATGTAAATTTTATTTGTCAATAAAAGAGAGCGGGAAATAAAATAAATGACCCTGTTTTTGCCTAAAAAAAGGGGCAAACAGCCCCTTTTTATCTGATAAAAGCAAAAAAAAATGCCGGCCCAGATAAGCAAGGCCGGCATTTTTTATTATTGCTTTGCAGCATTTTTACTACTGCTTTGCGACACTTTTCACGGCGCGCCGCTGTCCGGCTACCGCCTCTACATGGTAAATACCCGCAGGGAGGAAGTCCAGCTCCAGCTCCGGGAGCAACTGTGTCGTCTGAAAGACGGCCTGTCCTTTATTATCCAGGATACGGATCAGTCCTTCCGCTTCGCTACCGGTTGTATTCCAGTTGAAGCGGACCTGCTCCGTAAAAGGATTGGGGTACACATCGAAAAGGGTAGGATCATTGGCCAGTTCCTGCCGCGTACTGCTGATTTCTTCCAGCTGATAACGGTAATTGTTATTCGGCAGGTAGCTTAGGGTACCATTAACATTAGTAGGGCCGCCAAGCAAATATACCCAGCCATCCAAAATGAAAGAAGTTGGCGCCCAGCGGGAAACACCCGGGTGAGCGGGCATTTCTTCCCATTGATCAAGCTCCGGGTCATAGGACCAAAACTCGCCATCCTCCATAGAAGTGTGGTCGCCACCATCGCCGCTCAGTACATACCCTATACCGCCATGCGAAAACTGTGTGCCCGCTACGCGGCCTTCTGCCGGCAGGGTTGCCATCTGCGTCCATTCTTCCGTTGCCGGATCGTAGCGGTACCATTCATTAGAGATAAAGTTGTCACCATGGCCAAAGCCCGTGTAGACGTAATCGCCGAGGCCAAACTGAAAAGGATGGTGGCGGCGTGCACCGGGGAAATTTGGTTTTTGGCTCCAGGTATCGGTAGCCATATCATACTCCCACCAGTCTCTGAGGTTGCCATTTGATGATCCGCCCATGCCTACGAATATCTTATCGTTATGCGCAATGAAGGCCGGGTGGATTCGGGCTTGGCAGGGGCAGGGAGCCAGCTCTGTCCACTCGCCAGTCTGTGGGTCAAAAACCCACAGGTCCCGCATGTAAGCAGACCCACTGAAGCCAAAGCCAAAGTAGGCCTTACCGTCCCAAATATCGCCGATACCAAACCCACGGTTGCCGCCGGGGAAATCGTCCAGCTCTGTCCAGGTGTCTGCCTGCGGGTCGTATTCATAAAAGATATCGAGGTAGCTAAACTCATCTGCGCCGGCTACAAAGTAACCTTTACCGTCAAGGGCAAAACCGTAGGAGTGGTCGGTTACCAGGTTGTTGGGCAAAGGGGCTATTGTGTCCCACTCTTGCTGAGCGGTCAGGAATAGCGGGGTTAGCAAAAGCATTAAAAAGGAAAAAATTCTCATACTGCTCAATTTGTTAATAGGTCTATTAATAGTATATGGTGTTCTGTTAATCAATAGTGTGAATATGAGACACTATTGGATAGTATTGGTTGACTAAAACCGAAAAAGAAGTGATTTAGTCGGCTGCCAGTCACGGATTTCATGACTTTGTCCCAAAATCTAAGTTCTCTAACCCACACTTTTCCGCAGTAAGCGTATAAAGTTTACTTTTGCAAGACCCAAAATGCAACACATGTCAATGGATTATAAAAACCCAAAACTGGTGCTCGAAACCGCCAAGGTACAGCCCGGCCATAGTATATGGCGCAGCCCTTCTAATCTGGCCATCGTGAAATACTGGGGCAAGCACGGGCGGCAGCTGCCGCGAAACCCTTCTATCAGTTTCACGCTCGACCGTGCCTATACGGAGACTGAAGTGTCGTACGCGCCCAAAAAAGGCGCAGACCGGGGCATCGCACTCGATTTTTACTTCGATGGCGCACCCAATGAAGCTTTTGCTAAAAAGGTCAAAGCTTTTCTGGAAAGCCTTACTGAAATCTTCCCTTTCCTGGCACAGCTCGACTGGACCATACGTTCCACGAATTCCTTTCCGCACTCTTCGGGCATTGCCTCTTCGGCTTCGAGTATGAGCGCGCTGGCCCTATGCCTGTGCACGATAGAGGACGAACTCTTCGGTACCCTTGGTGATGATGACGCCTTTCGGCAAAAAGCCTCCTATGTAGCGCGCCTGGGCTCTGGCAGCGCGAGCCGGTCGGTCTATGAAGGGCTCGCCATGTGGGGGGAGATGGGCGAAGTGCCGGGGTCTTCTGACCTGCACGCTATACCTATGGCCGGGCAGGTGCACGACGTATTTAATACCTACCACGATGCCATCCTGATTGTCAGCAAAGGCGAGAAATCCGTATCGAGCCGGGCCGGGCACGGGCTTATGGATGGGAATATATATGCCTCCAACCGCTATCAGCAGGCCCGGCAGCATATGCACGACCTGTTAGGCGCGCTGCGCACCGGCGACGAGGATCACTTCGGGCGCTTGCTCGAGACTGAAGCGCTCACCCTGCACGCGCTCATGATGGCTTCCAACCCGCCCTATATTTTAATGCAGCCCCACACCATCACACTCATTAATAAGGTGCAGGCCTACCGGCAAGACACCGGCCACCCGCTATACTTCAGCCTCGATGCCGGGCCCAACCTCCATTTATTCTTCCCGGACCGAATAAAGGAAGAAATTGAAAACTTTATCCATGCCGAATTGGTACCATACTGTGAAGACGGGCGTTGGATCGCTGATCAGGTCGGCAAAGGGCCGCTTCAACTCTAGCCTAAGTCAGTTAAAAGTAAAAACTATGCGTTTCTTTTCCATTGTGATTGGCGTACTTATGCTGGGCCGGCCGGCCTGCGCCCAGCCGCCTGAAGACCGCCCGCCGGTAGGCAACCCCCGGTTTGATCAGAAAATCAGCAGCATGTTGAGCTTCACCATCCCAACAATTGGCGTTCAGGAGGTTAGGGATATTCAGGAGGAAGTTTATATCTTTGATGCTCGAAACCGGGAGGAGTACAACGTGAGCCATATCGAAGGCGCCCGTTTTCTTGGTTATAAAAACTTAGAAGAACAGGCACTCGAAGGAGTGCCCAAAGATAGCCAGGTGGTCCTGTACTGTTCGATTGGCTACCGCAGCGAAAAAGTGGCGGAGCAGCTCCGGAAAAGGGGCTTTACAAATGTACACAATCTCTACGGCAGTATTTTTGAATGGGTCAACCAGGGGTTGCCCGTTGTGGATACCACCGGCGAACAAACCAATAAAGTCCATACCTATAATGCCAACTGGGGCAAGTGGGTGGATAAAAAGCAGGCTGAAAAAGTCTGGTAATCATCATCAAATCAAATTCTTTATGGATTTATTTGCAAAGTTTTTGGAAGACAGAGGCCCACTCGGCAAGTGGTCCCGTACGGCACACGGCTATTATACCTTTCCCAAGCTGGAAGGCGAGCTGGGCAGCCGGATGCAATTCCAGGGCAAAGAAAAAATCGTTTGGAGCGTTAATAATTACCTGGGCCTGGGCAACCACCCGGAAATTCGGAAAGTAGATGAAGAAGCCAGCCGCGACTGGGGCCTGGCTTATCCTATGGGCTCCCGGATGATGTCGGGCGAGACGGCTTACCACGAAAAGCTGGAGCAGGATCTGGCGGAATTTGTCAGTAAAGAAGAGGTGCTCCTGCTCAACTTTGGCTACCAAGGCATTATGTCTATTGTAGATTCGCTCCTTACACGTAAGGATATTGTGGTCTATGACAAAGACTGCCACGCTTGTATTTATGATGGTATACGTATGCACATCGGCAAGCGCCTGCCCTTTGAGCACAACGATATTGAAAGCTTCGAGAAGCAAATTAAGAAGGCGAAGGTCTTCCAGGAACAAACCGGCGGCGGTATCCTTGTCATCACAGAGGGGGTATTCGGTATGCGCGGGGATCAGGGTATCCTGAAGGAAATCATCGCCCATAAGGAAGAATATGGCTTCCGGATACTGGTGGACGATGCCCACGGTTTTGGTACACTCGGTGCGACCGGTGCGGGTGCTGGCGAGGAGCAGGGCGTACAGGACGATATTGACCTCTACTTCAGTACCTTCGCAAAGTCTATGGCGAGCATTGGTGCTTTTGTAGGAGGTGATAGCGAGGTGATCGAGTTCCTGCGCTACAACCTACGCTCTCAGATTTTTGCCAAATCGCTTCCGATGCCGCTCACGATCGGCAATATCAAGCGCCTTGAGATGCTGCGCACACGCCCGGAGTTCAAGAATAAGCTTTGGGAAAATGCGAACAACCTGCAGAAAGGGCTGCGCGACCGTGGCTTCGACCTGGGCAACACGTCGAGCTGCGTCACACCGGTCTACATGCACGGCTCGGTAGAGGAAGCGATGGTGCTGGTAAAGGACCTGCGCGATAATTACGATATCTTCTGCTCTGTGGTGGTTTATCCGGTGATTCCGAAAGGGATGATCCTCCTGCGCCTTATCCCAACGGCTGCACACACGCAAGATGATATAGATCAGACTATTGAGGCGTTCACCGCGATTTATGATAAACTGAAGTCCGGTGCTTACGCTAAGCAAGCGGAGCTGATCAAGCCTGAATAAGGAAAGATAGTATTTACTACCTATTCAATCGGATGGCGGTCAACTGACTTTGCCATCCGATTTTTTTTGTCCGTAGTGTATCTGAAACACCAGCCACACTTCCCACGGAAAGGTTAGTCGTGGAGTGAGATCAGTCCTCTAATAAGGCTAGGTGCCTACTCCTCAAATAGCATAAACCGGAAGCAAGTGTAGCGAAGTTGATAGAAAAGCTATTGGTGCAAGACCCGGTAGAAGAGGAGCGATTGAATAAGCGCTACTAAAAAAGGAGAGGCAATGCCTCTCCTCCAAAAGCCTCAGTCACCATGTAAATTCGATCCTGAAAAAAATCAGGACGAACTACAACAGAAATTCTTGTCACTATCTATTGAGTAATTCGATTCAAATCGATAGTAAAACTACCAATAAACAGCGTGTTCGAATTTTTGTTTGCAGTGGTGACTTATTTTTTTTGTGCTTAAAAGCCGTCTCCGTCGAGCAGGTCGCCAAGGCCGCCGAGTACACTGCCTTCGCCCTTTTTGCCACCACCGTAGTGTTTGGACGCCCGTAGGACGCGGTCTGCCAGGCGGCTGAAAGGCAGGGATTGTACCCAAACGCTGCCCGGCCCCTGAAGGCGGGCATAAAACAGGCCTTCGCCACCAAAAATAGCATTGCGCACACCGCGCACCATCTCAATATCGTAGTCTACATCCTGCGTAAAGCCCACGAGGCAACCGGTATCTACCCGCAGCGTTTCGCCAATGGCCAGTTCTTTGCGCGTTACGGTGCCTCCGGCATGCAGGAAGGACAAGCCATCGCCTTCCAGCTTTTGCATAATGAAGCCTTCACCACCGAAGAAACCCCGGCCGAGGCGCTTAGAAAACTCAATACCGACAGATACGCCTTTGGCAGCGCACAGGAAAGCATCCTTCTGACAGATGACTTTGCCGCCATGCTCTGATAGGTCGAGGGGGATAATCCGCCCGGGGTAGGGTGAAGCAAAAGAGACGCGCTTCTTCCCGGTACCAGCATGGGTGAAAGCGGTCATAAACAGGCTTTCGCCGGTGATCAGGCGCTTGCCTGCGGAAAGGACTTTGCCCCAAAGCCCGGAGTTTTCTTCCCGGTGGCTCCCGTCACCAAAGATGGTGGCCATCTCAATGCTGTCGTCCATCATCATGAAGCTGCCGGCTTCCGCAATGACCGTCTCATAGGGGTCAAGCTCAATCTCAACGTACTGCATTTCTTCACCGAAGATCTGAAAATCTATCTCGTGTGCATTCATGGATAAGGTGTATCGTTTTTTGATCTAATAATGCTTTAAATTAAGATTTCTGCATCAGATAGCCATAATCCTTTCGAGAGACATGCCTAAATAAACGACAAGCGCCCCGCCGGAAAACTCCCGCGAGGCGCTTGAATGGTAAACCTGTTACAGGTTTACACTAATTTTCAAAACCAATTACTTCTTCACAAATGGCATCGTCTGAATGCCCTGCTCCGTGCGGATCATCAGGAAGTACTGGCCAGCTGGCAGTGCTTCCACGTTGAACTCCGCCTGCTCGCGCTCACCTAGACTGCTGTCGCGCTGACGCAGCAGCACCTGTCCGTTAGCGGAAGTGATATTGTACTCTACGAAGCTTGTGCTCTCCTTGAAAGTGATATTGGTGGTCAGCTTCTCCGCAGTTGGGTTCGGGAAGATGTCCATCTCGAAGGTTTCTGCACCTACCACGTCCTCTGTGCTGCTGGCGATTGGAGCGGTTTTGATGGCAAGCCCCAGACCTGCAGAAACGTCAGTAAACAGCCCTTTGGTGGAGAAATCCGGCGAGTTATCGCTAGGATCAAAAGAGCTTATTACAAAGTAAGGATAGTCAGCATCTGTCAATGCTGCATTAGCAGACAAAAATTCTATGTACTGCTCATGGCTAAAGGTCTCATCTACACCGATGAAAGCCTGCCCCTCACCAGTATAGCGAATACCTACGAAGTATGCAGTTGCATCTGGATTAACAACCGGACCTGGCTCAGAGAATGTATTAAAGTCAATGATAGGCAATGTCAGCTCGCCAACCTGATCAGGGAAAGTGTCAGGGAAGGCAACAGTAGATACTCCAACTGTCAGTATTTCGTCGTTGAGAGCAACTCCATCTTCATTGGCATCTGTCCATTCATACACATAAGCTTCAAATGGCTCACTAGCCAGTGTAGAACCAGATGGTGCTAGTACATCGACAATTATGGTGTCAATACGAAGACCACTACCATTAGGGAAAACAAACGGTGCCATCATTTCGAAAACACCGCCTCCGCCGGGAGAGTAGTAAATCGTCACATTCGGACGGCCCGCAGCGAAGTCCCATCCACCTTTGCAGTAGATCGAGTCGGTCACTGCGAATGTAGTGGTAACGGAGTTGTCAAAATTAAGCTGATCTGTGCTATCACTAGCCACCTGGTAAGTAGTGGTATACCGACCAATGCCATTGCCCGGAGTAAATTCAGCAAGCGTCAGGAGGCTGGAAGTAGAGTCCGGGTTGATGGTTTCATCCAACATACCTGCTTCACTGTAGACCTCAGTAGGGTTCGAGCCGTCGAGTTCTGCATACTCGATTGTAGCAGATACATTAAGGTTAGAAGCGGCGTTTGAACCATTGTTTACCATATTTGCACCGGGTACAAACGTGAAGTTCTCAGCAGTAACCTGATCGATAGGCACCACACCGTAGGGTGCAACCATTACGTTTGGCGCTGTGGCCCCCACATCATTGGGAAGGATCAGGTTGCCCATTGTGATGTTTACCGCACCACTCTCCAGAGCAGTACGGATGGCCTGACCGTCTTCATAGCTCAACATAGCCACAGGCACAGTAACACTACCTCCGTTAGCACCACCACCCAGGTTGATGACACCTACACCAGGCTGATTATTGAAAATGATGACACCAATAGCACCAGCATTTTCTGCATTGAGTGCCTTCAGACCAAACTCACAGCCACCACGGTCAACCAACGCAATTTTGCCTTCCAGCTCTGCGCCGTTTACCGCGGCCATACAACCTTGCGTTGCTGTTTCACCGGTACCGTCGTCTATAAATGCGGCATCAGCTGTGATGATCGTATCGGTAAGTTGTGTTCCCCAATCGGTTGCTACACCAAAGTTGTACCCGCCAACAAGGTCTTCAGGGGAGTTCACATAAACCACCTGCGCATTGACCATAGTGATGGCCAGGAACAGGGAAAGGATTGTAGTCGTAAAAATTTTCATAGAAGCAATTTTGATTACTAAAGAGTTTTAAACATACGATATAAAGACCGCCGGAGCGGGCTTTTACAATTTTAACTTGGTGATAGGGCTATCTAGAAAGTTCAGTGTACCGTATCAGGTAGCCGACAAAACAGGGTCGGCTCTCCATTTCAGGTTGCTAAATTAATCATTTTGTCATACTGTCCGAAAAGAATTCTTTTCCAGCTTGAAATTCATGATCTGGCAAAGGAGAACATGAACGCACCCGTACACTTAGAATAATCGTTTACGGATTCTGGTTCGCTGCGAAGAGGCTTTTATGTTTTTCCGCGAAACGTCAGGCTGCTGACATTTAACGCTGCAACTAACGATTTTCCTTCTTGCTCCATCCGGTTTAAGAGCTGCAAGCCCTGCCCTAGCTGCAGGTTGTCCAACTGACGATAGGCTGGCTTTGACCGGCTGAGATGGTTGTACCAGCAATCCTGAAACAAGTCGTCCAAGACCACGCGTTGCAGACAGTGGTCCTGCTGAATGGGCCATTGCTCTACTTGTGCCTGCTGCGGCAACTTCTCCCGGGTAAGCAAAAGGTACCACTGCTCCAAAAGCTGACGGTGGCTTTTAAGCGCTTCGAATGGCACCGGCCGCACCTGTAGGTAATCGGTCTTGCTATACGCCACGTATAGCTTGCCGGTGGATTCATCAAAATCGGCAGCTGTGACCTGATAGTGGTTTTGCTGCAGGACTTCTTTTTCGGGCGTCAGTGTTGAGAGTTCTTTCCAGTCTTCATCCGCTTCCGCAAAAAGCAACGGAGCTTTTCCACCGGGATGAAAAAGCTCCGCGCCCTGCTTTAGTAAATGATTGAGTTGTTTAGTGAGGTCAGCCATTCGAAGGGTTTTACTATCCAAATGGCTGGGTTGCTGCTTTGTTCAGCTAGTGGTCTGTCAAGGCTAAAACCAGGGGTTGCCTGCGGCGACTTTTGAGGCTACTCTTCGTTGGACAACCCCTTACGTAGCGCTGCTATGCGCGGGAACATCCGCCCCCGCCTGCCTTAGTACCTAAGTACGGCGGACAGGTCGATTAGCCTCAAAATTCGCTCCCACCCAACCCATAAATTAACACTTGACAGACCACTAACCTTCCGCGTAAATGGACTCAATATCCTGCTGGTACTTATCGCGAATGACCCGCCGCTTCAGCTTCATCGTTGGCGTAAGCTCGGCTGCCGTACCATCGGTCCGGCTGGGCTCCCAGGAAGTAGCGATGAGGCAGAATTTCTTGATCTGCTCTATTTTGCTAAAATTGGGATTGTACTGATCGATGATCGATTGGTACTTGGCAATAACTTCAGGTTGCTGTACCGCATCCTGCATACCTTTCCACTCCACCCCATGACGGGCGCACCAGTCTTTGAGTGCATCTTCAGCGGGCAGAATGATAGCGGAAACAAATTTGCGCTGCTCACCAACCACCATCACCTGCTCCACGAGGAAGTCTTCCTTGAGCTTGTTCTCGATTGGAGCCGGAGCTACATATTTGCCGCCGGAGGTCTTGAGCAGCTCTTTCTTCCGGTCGGTAATTTTCAGGAATTGCTGCCCGGCAGGGCCAGGGACAAGGGTGCCCACATCACCGGTACGGAACCACCGCTCCCCGTCAATATCTTTGAAAACCTCAGCAGTAGCTTCGGGTTTGTTGTAGTAGCCCATCATTACGTTAGGGCCTTTGGCCAGGATTTCCCCTTCTCCGGGGTTGTAAACACCGTCTGAGTCATCGATGCGTAACTCCACACTCTTCAGGGCAGGGCCGATGGTGCTCAGCATAGCGCCGCCTGGCCTGAAGTGCCCGATCGCAAGACCAGGAGAAGTTTCGGTAAGCCCGTAGCCTTCCCGGATCGGCACGCCTGCCGCAGAGAAAACCTTGGCCATTTTTACCGGGCAGGGAGCCGCACCGGTAATAATCCCCTTGACGTTTCCACCCAAGGCTTCCCGCCACTTACTGAAGATGAGCTTGTCGGCAATCTTCAGCTTCAGGCCAGCAAGGCCGCTGTACTGTTTGTCGTATTCGTAGTCTTCCGTAAGGCTGAGCGCCCAGAAAAACAGCGATTTTTTCACGCCAGTCAGTTCAAGGCCTTTGTTGTAAATCTTTTCGTAGACTTTTTCCAACAGGCGGGGGACGGTGGTGAAAAAGTGCGGCTGTACGGCTTTCAGGTCTCCTTCGTCTCCGCCGAGGTTGTCCGTACCGGTAAAGGTGATGCTCGCGCTCAGGAAGGTGTAAGAATAGAGCGCCGCCCGCTCGAAAATATGGCAGAGAGGGAGAAAGCTCAGCACTTTGTGTTCGTTGTCGATCGGAAAGATGTCCATCACATCCGTCACGTTGCTCACGATATTGCGGTGCGACAGCATGACACCTTTAGGCTCGCCCGTGGTGCCTGAGGTATAAATAATGGTGGCCAGCTCACTTGGCTTGATTTTGGCTTTGATGGTTTCCACTTCCTTTTGCCCTTCCTCTTCGTACAGGTCTTCCCAATACAGGCGCCCGTCCTGACGGTCGAAGGTGTAGATTTCCTGAAGCGAAGGTACATTTGCCTTCGCCTGATTAACTTTATCGTACAAGTCATCCTTGCCCATAAAGGCGTACTTCACTTCTGCATCGTTGAAGATGTACTCGTACTCGCTCGGGCTGATCGTCGGGTAAACCGGGACATTGATGGCACCGATCTGTTGAATACCCAAGTCCAGGACCACCCATTCCGGCCGGTTTTGGTAGACGGCCATCGCAATTTTATCACCTGGTTTTACTCCGAGCTTGAGTAAGCCCCGACTTATTTTATTGGCTTTGTCAATTGTTTCCTGGGTGCTGTAATATACCCATTGTCCGTTTTGGCGGTATCCGTAAGCCTTCTCCTGAGGATTATGCTTAAGCTGATACTGAATAAAATCAAATAGCCGAGTTGGATGGTCCATAATGTCCTGCAAGTTTTGGTTAGGTACCCGAAAGATAGTTGGCAGATAGCAAATGTGCGAAATAAAGCAGCAAAGATATGAATAACAGCCAACAATTCATTTAAGCCAAACAATCAACCCCGAAGGGCAGCACCCTGTTCGTAGAGGGCGTCAATTTCTTTTTGGAATTTTTCTGCTATGCGCTCCCGGCGGGGCTTTAGCGTTGGCGTAAGGTCGCCACTTGCTGCGGTCCAGGGCTCGTGGAGGAGGTGGATTTGCCCGATTTGCTTGTAATGCGGCAGTTGGGCATTCACTGTGGCTATCTGTTCCTGTATAAAGCCCATGACCTTATGGTTGTGGACCATAAACTGCGGGGCGGTCCAGTGGACGTTGTGCGCCTCGCACCATTGCTTCAGCAGCCCAAATTGCGGCAGGATAAGGGCAACCGGGAAGGGCCGCTGTGCACCGAGTACCATGCATTCTTCTACATAAGGTGTGCTTTTGGCCAGGCTCTCGATTTCTTCCGGAGCAACATAGCGCCCATTGGTGGTTTTGAAGATGTCCTTTTGCCGCCCTGTGATTTTAAGGAATCGCTTGTGCACCCACAGCCCCCGGTCGCCGGTGCGTAGCCAGCCCTCTTCCGATAAAGCCCGTTGCGTGTCTTCCGGCCGGTTGTAATACCCCAACATGACATTTGGCCCCCGTACGAGGATTTCCCCATCCCCGTCATCGCTTTCTTCTATCTTGACCTCAATGCCCGGTATAGGGCGCCCCACGGTACCAAAGCGGGTGCCGCCCGGCTCAAACCGGTTGAAAGCAATGACGGGTGAAGTTTCTGTCATGCCATAGCCTTCATGAATGGGCACCCCGGCGGCGGTAAACAGGCGTGCCAGTTTGGGCTGTAAGGCGGCTGCGCCCACCAGTACTCCCTTCACCCTTCCTCCAAGCAGGCGCTTCCAGGTACCGAAAACTAACCTCCGGGCTACAAAGAGCTGCAGGCGGTACCAGAGGTTGCCCGGGTGGCTCATTTGGTACTGTACCCCTACACGGGTAGCCCAGCGGGCGACCCAGCGGGGGAGCAGTGGCAATTGCCCTACCCTTTCCTGAATTTCATCGTAGGCCCGTTCCAGCAGCCTCGGTACAGCTGTAAAATAGTGGGGGCGTACCTTGCGCAGGAGGTAGCGGGTTTCTTCCGGGTTGTTGGAATAATAAATGGATGCGCCGCAGGCCAGGTAGGCGTAGTTGACCATGCGCTCAAAAATATGGCTGGGCGGTAAAAAGCTAAGGGCACTGTTACGGGCGTTGACCGGCACCAGGCTGATGGTAGCTTTGATGTTGCTCACGATATTGCGGTGAGAAAGCATGACCCCCTTTGGCTCCCCGGCGGTACCAGAGGTGTATACAATGGTTGCCAGGTCTTCTTCGTGAATGGCTGCCCGGAGTACCTGCAGTTTTTCCTGGTCGGAAGCAGTGGGCTCAATCAGGAGGTCGTCCCAGCTCGCATGATCGGGCAGAGGCTGCATACAGTACACCCCCTGCAGGCCGGGCAACCGCTCTTTCAGTTGCAGGGCTTTTTCCGTAGCTTCCCGGTTGGCTGCCACTACGTACCGCACTGCAGCATCTTTGAGAATAAAGTGCAGTTCCTGTTCGCTGCATTGGCTATGAATAGGCACCGGGATCAAGCCGGCTTGCATCAGCGCAATATCCAGGAGCAACCACCTTGGGCTGCAACGCTCGGCAAGCAGAGCCACCCGGTCGCCACGCTTCAGGCCCAGGGCCAGCCAACCGGCGCTGATGCGTGCGGCAGTTTGCTCACAGTCATGAGTGCTGTAGTAATGCCAGCCAACACTATCGCGAGTCGCCAGCGCCTTCTTGTTGGGAAAACGGTGCTGCTGATAGGGCAGAATATCGAATAATCGACGGAAGTCCATATTCAGGGGGCTTAGGGTTTGCTTTGACTTGGGGCTCCCTGTAAGATACAATTTTTCGGAAAACCCTTAGGACTTCGGCATAACCCACCGGATGAGCAGAGGGATCAGCAACAGGTCGCTGATCAACGCACTAAACAGCGTCAGGCTGATCAGCAGCCCGATTGTTACACTCGGCGGGTGGATGGAAAACAGCATCACCAGAAAGCCAAAAAACAGGATGATGGAGGTCAGCACGATGGCCTTCCCGGTTTCCAGGAAGGTGATGCGCATAGCGGGCTCCAGTTCCAGCCCCTTGTTTTTGGCTAGTTTGTATTTACTGAGGAAGTGTATCGTATCATCCACAGCGATGCCAAAAATCACGGCAAAGACAATGGAGACCCCGGCTTCCAGTTCTATACCCAGGAAGCCCAGCAGCGCCCCTGCCAGTATCAAGGGGAAAATATTGGGTAATAAGGAGATGAGGAGCATTTTGATATTGCGGAAAAGCAGTGCCATCAACACACTCACAATCAGAATAGCCATGCCCAGCCCGTAGAGCAAATCACGGCGCACGTACTCGGCATTTTTATCGATAATCAGCCCGGTGCCGGTGCGCTGAAAAGCGACCACGGAAGTGTCGGTATTCATGGTGATCCACTGATCAATGTTCTCCCCCATAGATTTGATGCTGTCGGCACCGATATCTTGTACCCGGGAAGTGATGCGCGCCTTTGTTTCGTCCTTGCTCACCAGTACGTTCACATTGAGCTTGGGTACCCGGCTGGCCAGGCGCTGATAGCGGTCAAAGGCCTCCTCCGTTTCCGGCATCGCATAGGCGTCGGCCGCGTTGTTTTTCATCATCTGATTGATGCTCTTATACACGGCGGTGATAGAGGCCACGGCCTGCACAGAGGGGTACTCCTTGAGGTGGTTTTCTACTTTAGCGATCTCCCGCATGACTTCCCAGTCGGTGGCCTTGTAGCCCTCTTTGGCAAATACGGCAAACTCCATGGGCCGGAAACCTGTCAGGTATTGCTCAAAAAACTTGAAGTCTTCGGTGATTTTTTCCCCTATAGGCATATTGTTGATAATGCCGTAGTTGGTGGTAATACGGGAGATGCCCCAGAAGGAAATACCCAGGGTCACCACCGCTGCAAGCGCGATCCGGCTGGGGTACCGCAGGGTAAAATGGTAGGCCCAGTCCATGGATTTTTCCCAGAAAGCCTGCCCTTTGCCCAGCTTGATGATCTGATCAGCCCGGAACCAGGACAGCACAGCCGTGGTGAAGAAAATGACCGTTACATAAGCGACCATCACGCCAATCGCTGCGTTGATGCCGAAGTCGCGGATCGGCCCGACCTTGCTCGTAAGCAGGGACGCAAAGCCAATAGCAGTGGTGATAGAGGTCAGCAGCGTAGCCAGCCCAATTTCCTTTATAGCCGTCACGATGGCTTTGTCCTGCCGCTCGCCCTTGCGGAGCTCGTCAATGTATTTGGACATGATGTGGATGACGTCGGAGGTGCCCACGATGATCATGAGCACGGGGTACAGAGCTGCCATAGCATTCAGCTCCCGCCCGGATGCCCCCAGCAGCCCCATGAACAGCAACATGCCGAGCCCGATAGAGACCAGGGCAACGAGGATGCCCCAGGGCTTTCTGAAAATCACAAACATCACCAGGGTCACAAGTAGGCCGGAGATGATAGCAGAGACAGTGATTTCGCGTTTTTGCATGTCCACCAGCTCCTTTTGGAAATATGGCCGGCCCAGGTAATGGTATTCCTCGAAGGCATACGTATTGATTTGCTCGTCCAGAGCAGCCATGAGCTCGCGGGCCTGATCGAGCTGTATGCTGGGAACCGTCTTTAGGAAAACTACCAGCGTCGTACCGTCTTCCGAAATGAGGTTGTGCACAAAGCGTTCGTCGGATAGAATACGGGCACTGTCGGACGGGTAGCGTTCCGGCTGATCGATGTGAATAGCGGGGACTGTAGTTATCGCAAATGGCGTGCGGACCGGGTAAGAAAACTTAGTCAGGGACTGGCTTTCCTCGATGTGGGGTAGTTCCCGGGTGGCCAAAGTGAAGTCGTGGAAGCGTTCCAGGAAATCTTGTTCAAAGATGCCCTGCTCCCGGCGTACGGCAACGAGGAGGAAGTTGTCGTCCCCTTCGAAGTTATCGATAAAGTCCCTGAAGAACTCCAGATCTTCGTCCCCTTCCGGAAAGAACTGTTCGAAGTCGAAGGAAAATTGCAGTTGGGTAACGTAGTACCCGCTAATTACTGCCAGAACCAAGAAGGTGGCGACAGAGATAATCCGCAGTTTGCTTTTCATGCGAGGTTGATGCTCAATTTAGGCCGCTGTGGCGATGCTTGTATTGTCGACGGTATAACCACTCCGGGCAGATTTGGTTGAGCAGTTTTGGCCGGTAGCCAAAAAAACAGCAGGCAGTATGCACCCGCACACTGCCTGCTGAAAACCGATACAATGCTTTGTGCTTACACGAAGCGCTGCATGTGGTAAGCCACCAGCGTATGCAAAGTAGCAACGGCCAGTGCTTTAGCTTCTTTAGGCTTATACCCTTTGTCCATAAAGTAATCTTCGAGGCGTACCTGGCTCTGGAAATACATGGCTTGGAACGCAGTACCTAGCTGCTCCGTCAGCGGGTCTTTTTTTGACCAGTTGCTGACACCCTTCAGCAAGTTGTCGTGCCAGTTTTCCACTGACGCCCGCTCTTTATCATTGAGAGGTTTGGGCGCAGTGTACAAACGGGAACGTTCGGTAGCAGCCTGCGCCAGTCTTTTCTGGTCGAATGACGTTTGAGCGCTCAGGTCGGCGGCAAGGGCAACCAGCATTCGGACTTCCGGCCAACTTTCGAACTGCCCGCAGCCCTGTAGCTTCAGCTCATCGCCTATGAGGGGGGAAAGGGAGGTGTAAGCATCAGCCGATTCGGCCGGGTGGCGCGCGGCCAGCCAGCAAGGGGCGGATTCTTCTGTAGCCGGTGCTGCGTGCACAAACAACAGGTGCTGTATCAGTTGCCCGTTATTCTCGTAGGCATAGGTGAAGCTCGGGTCAAAGGCTACCCCTTCCAGTCTTTTGCCCTGAAAAGCGCCTTTGATCGCACGGTTCATGAGCTGATTGACCTCCTGGCCAGGACCAAAGTTCTGGAATAACTGGTAGGCCTGATAAGCCTGCGCCAGCGGATCTGCTTTGTAATCATCCAGCCGGGCAGCAGCAGCGGCGCTGTAGCCCATTTCGTTGATAACTTTCTGCAATTCGCTATTGGAGCCTTCTTGTCCGGGCAGTGGTGATTGCTCTGCAATAAGCTGGTATTGCTGCAAAGTGCGGTTTTGGGCAAAGAATTTTTCGTAACCCGCCTTTGTGCCGGGCCCATAGTAGCCGTCGAGGGAGCCGGTATAAGCTTTAGAGGCCTTGAGGATGCGCTGCAGGTCCAAAGCAGAACCACGCTTAACACTGCCATCGATAGCCGGAAGCGCCGGAGCCGGGGCGGTACCGGTGTTTGGGCGCACTTCGCCCGAATAGTAATCGTAGCTGGAGGGCAGTTTCGGTACTGTAGGCGGAGTTGGCGGTATTACGGGTTGTTGGGCTTCGAGCACTTCATTGGCACCGGTGGGCGTACCGTAGGGTTGGGTCATGTTCCCGGTTTTGGGAATGCGGTTATTGCCTTTGGCTTGCTCATAGCTTTCCGGTTGGGAAGGAGGAGGCGCACTTTCGTTCATGGCCAGGGGAATGAGCGGTTTTTTTACACCGGTCTCAAACTCCGTCAGTGGCAGGAGAGAGCCGGCAGGTACGTTTTTGACGAAGGCATCTTTGTACCCCAGCTCGCGTATGCCGGGCAGTACGGCCTGGGCAGCCGCTTCGCTGGTGAAAGGCCCCGTAACAATTTTGATAAGGCTGCCCTCAAGCATGCCGTAAAGCGGGCCGGCCTTCTGGAAGTTTTCCCATTCTACAGGCCGGTTGATTTGCCGGGTGGCCATCTGTACGATTGCGGCGGGTTGATTGGGGTCAATGATTCGTTCCTGTACGAAGGCATTAGCATATCCATTCTGGCGTACGGTGGCGGCAAGTTGCTCAGCGGGTGGCCGGTTTTCAAACCCTCCTACATATACTTCCATCAGATTGTTGCCCAGATCCTGAGCGTGGACAAAGCCTAACTCCCGCAGCGCACTGAAATCCTCGGGCTTGGCATCTATGAAAGTGCCGACCTGCACGGTGTAGAAGTTTTCATTTTGAGCTTGAACCAGTTGGCTGGTAAGCAGAAGGATGGCCATAAAGGTTTGCCAAAATTTCATCATGGTTTTCTTATTTGTTGAAAAGTGGTACTACGCTCAGCTATTCTTTATTTGCGTACACCAGTGCATATTCTGGAATGGAGCCCTGTACAGGTTCAAAACGGAAAGCAGGCCTTCCAAATTTTGTCATCTGGAAATTGATCTGCCCCGGGCATCCAAATTTCAATAAATTTTCCCTTTTTTTCACTATTTTGATTAAAACAAATTAAACGCCTTAAGCGAACCATATTTGTAACACCGGGTTTATCACATTAAATCCAGACCAATATGAGCCAGGAAAAATCAATTGTCAAAGAATACAGCAACGGGGAGGTCACGATCGTTTGGAAGCCTAACCGCTGCATGCACTCCCGTCTTTGCTTCAACGGTTTACCTGAAGTGTTTGACCCGAAGGCCCGACCGTGGGTAAATGCCACGGGCGCACCGTCTGAGCGTATGGTGGAGCAGGTGAAGAAGTGCCCTTCTGGCGCACTGGCATTCTACTATAACAACGAGGAGCAACAGGCTGACGATGTGCTTCCAAAGACTGCCGAAGGCGCTCCTGAGGCAGAGGTT
Source organism: Phaeodactylibacter sp. (assembly GCF_040219495.1). Classification (GTDB taxonomy): domain Bacteria; phylum Bacteroidota; class Bacteroidia; order Chitinophagales; family Saprospiraceae; genus Phaeodactylibacter. Next base: position 51,963 of record NZ_JAVJSK010000109.1, read on the forward strand.
ATCCCTAATGGGCCGCTAATGGTCACTGGTACCCTCAAACTGAAAGACCAGAATGGCAACCACACCGTACAGGAAAAGCGGACGGCGTTCTGCCGCTGCGGTGCTTCTTCCAATAAGCCGTTCTGCGATGGTTCGCATAAAAAGATAGGATTCGAGGGCTAATAAATAGAAATGGGGCTGCTGTCAACCTTTTTTCGTCTGGGCGTTAGCGCTTATGCTTTTCTGATTATGTTTATCATCAGGGATAAGATTAGCAGGATCAGAAAAATGTAGAAAATCACTTTGGCAATAACTACGGCTCCGGTAGCAATACCACCAAATCCGAACACGGCGGCAATCAGCGCAATAATGAAAAAGATTAAAGCGTAACGTAACATAATCATTTGGTTTTGGGGAAAGGTTAGACCTTTCTGTTTAAAGAATTCACCTGTAGAACGAACTGCCAACCAAGGTGTTTGGTGTGGTTGTTCCGAAGCCCAACTTATGGGTGAGCCGAGGTGTTTGCAAAGGATCACTATCGATTGCATTGAAATATGAAATACCGTTCTGTTGCGGCCATTTTGCCCGGTGAGCCTATTGAGATGGGCAGTACAATCGTTAAACAACCTTTACCAACGGTTCGGGTGGAGCGTATTGACCCTTTTCTGCTCCTGCACCATTTTGGCCCCTACGAGGTTACGCCTCCCTTCGACCCGCTCGATGTTGGCCCTCATCCGCACCGGGGCTTTGAGCCGGTTACGTTTTTGTATCAGGGCGGGCTCCGGCACAAAGACAGCCGTGGCAATGAAGGTACCCTGAAAGGTGGCGATGTGCAATGGATGACGGCGGGGCGGGGCATCATACATAGTGAACGGGCAAGCCGTGACTTTCTGGAGCAGGGCGGTACCTTGGAGGGCATACAACTCTGGATCAATCTGCCCCAAAAGGATAAAATGGCACAGCCTGCTTACCAAAATATCAAGGCTGAGGATATTCCTGTGGCTGGGAGCGAACGCTCAAAAGTCAGGGTCGTGGCGGGCAACTATCAGGGCCTCAAAGGCCCTGTACGGACGCATACTGAGCTGCTGGTGTTGCAAATTTCTATGTCTGAAGGCGGGTTTGTACAATTGCCTGTCCCGGAAACCCATAACGCCATGGTATATATTGTCAACGGCACCGTACAACTCAACGATAACTGGTCTTACGAAAAAGAACACCTCCTTCAGTTCCGGCAAGATGGAGAGGGCATAGCACTGCGGGCAGAAACCAACAGTGAAATCTTGTTTTTGTCGGGCGCACCGATCAACGAGCCGGTTGCACAGTGGGGCCCTTATGTGATGAACACCCAAACGGAAATCATGGAAGCGATGCGCGACTATCAGATGGGGAAAATGGGTTTTTATACGGAATATTGACGTGTCCACGCTTTCGGGTCTTCAACCAGCGCTTTAATGTAGCGCTCTATTTTCATAGCGTCGCTGCGGGTGGGCACAGCCAAGGTGCATGCTAATGCCCGGGGCCTGTATTTTGAGGTAAAGGAATCGCCCGACAGCTCGTTGTGGAACAAGAGCCGCGTCTCCAAATCGGGAGTCTACCCAACGTAGTATTTGTCTGCGCTAGTGCGACTAGTCCGAAATACTGCGGCGTGTTTCACGCTTTGAAGCTTTAGGTTTGCAGAACCTTTATGCTCAAGCACTTCCAAGGCAATCCCCTTAGGGAGTAAAGAGTGTAGACGTAGTGCATTGGCATCGGGGTAGAACACGAAAGCCCCGAAGCTTTACGCTCCGGGGCTTGGCGCCTCAGATAGGACTTGAACCTATGACCTACGGATTAATCCCGGTAACACCGCATAGGCGTCAACCGTTTTTTAATTTGGAGATTAAATCGCCATGATTCTTCCTTCGCCTGACTTCATAGGCGCAGTTCCGCTCAATATGTGCGACCCATATATCTTCGGTTAATTGCTGCAGGTTTTGCAAAGGGTT
>NZ_JAVJSK010000110.1:0-5818 GCF_040219495.1 Phaeodactylibacter sp.
GTCGAAAACTAGCAATTTTTTGGTTAGACGAGACCCGAAAACCGGAGTTTAGCCTAAGCTAAATGAGGATTTTCGGGGCGAAGTATAAGCGAAAAAGTGCAGTTTACAGACCGATTACTAAAGTCCCAACACGCTCTAAAAGATTAAATAGGCAAGGTAAAGACTTCTACACCCCCCACTCCACAACAGTCCCCGCATAGGAAAGCCCGCCACCAAAGCCAAGCAGCATCACCTTATCGCCTTTTTTGACCTTGCCGGCTTTGATGCCTTCATACAGCGCGAGGGGGATAGAAGCGGAGGAGGTATTGCCATAGACAGATATGCTCTCGAGGGCCTTTTCAACGGGTATGCCGATGCCCTTGCATAAGGCCTCAATAATGCGCATGTTAGCGCTATGGGGAACGAACCAGTCGATATCGTCTATGGTCAGATTGTTTTTATCCAGCAATACTTTGGCTTGTTCGGTCATACGGTTGACGGCCCACTTGAAGACTTTGCGGCCGTTTTGATAGATTTTGCCGCTGGCTTTGATAAGCTCACCGTTTATCATAGTGGATTGACTGGACATGTAGAGGTCTTGCCCGCCGTTGCCTTCGGCACCTACAATGCAAGCCCCAACATTCCCTTTTTCAGCAGCTTCCACCAAGACCGCCCCTGCCCCATCGCCGAAGAGGATACAGGAAGTCCGGTCGGAGAAATCGGTCACTTTAGAAAGCACTTCTGCACCGATCACCAGCACTTTGCGGTGCATGCCTGATTCAATCATGCCTTTCGCAAGAGAAACACCATATCCAAACCCGGCACAGGCGGCAGAAATATCAAGTGCCCCAGCTTGGGCAATACCCAAACGGTGCTGTAATACCGCCGCGACACTAGGCATCACATGATCATGAGAAACCGTAGCCAGCAGGATAAAATCTACATCGCTCAGGTCTTTGTTGTAATCCCTGGCAAGGTTCAATGCGGCTTTTTCGCTAAGGTCGCTCGTGAACTCATTGAGGCGGGCAAAGTGGCGGGTTTTGATGCCCGTCCGGGACTGAATCCACTCATCAGAAGTCTCTATCAGGTTTTCAAAATAATGGTTGTCAATAACTTGTTCGGGGGCATAAGTACCAATGGCTGTAATTTTCGCTTGCATATATTAGAGTATTACCGTCTGAGGCTCTGATTTTTAAAGCTGATTTTGATTGCAAAAATAGATTTTATTCGCTACTTACCAAGTCAAAAAGGAAGGCGACAAAGTGTCAGCTACTATTTTTTTTTGCCTTCTATTGAACTAATGGCACGCTTTTGGATGTTATTGGGGTAGTTCTTTGAAAGCTGAATCAGTCAGTTTTCCCTTGACAAGATGTCAAATGTGCTGAAGGTGCTTCTGCACTCAAGCTAAAACCAGTCAGGCTTAACAGGCTTGGCAAAAAGACCTCCTTCGCTCTTGAGGCTAAGGCGGTAAAATGGGGACGTATTGGAATCGACAGGGAAGTTAACTGGTAAGTAAGCATGCCGGAGCACGATAGTTCACTCCGTTAACAAATGGCTATTTACAATTTCACATGGCAATACTCAGTATGCCATGGCTGCCTAAGACTAGGTCTTAGAAAGCCTTTGTGCCGTACGCTTGACGCCTAATACACAGCGTGCCGCATATCAACCACCCTTTAGGCTAGTAGTCTGCCCTGTTCCGAACAGACTGCGAAATTAAGGAGCTAAGGCTTGAACATGGGTGGGTACCGCGACCTCCCTCAAGCTCGAAAACCTCAATGTGGTACTAAGCATGTAGAAGGCTTATGAGTGCTTTCGCTGGACGCGAGTTCGACTCAGAGGGTCGCCCACGCAGTGATGCGTGGTGCAAAATCGGGTGAATTCAGGGGAACCTGTTCCATAAGCAGGCCATCCTGAGCCAAGCCAGAAGGAAGATTCTGGAAGGTGCAGAGACTAGGGATACTACGGTAAGCCCACAGCGCCCGACATCTCACCGAGATGATGATATAGTCCGACACCCTGAGCAATCAGGGACTGCTTTTTGCAGTGTTAAAAAACAGTTGCTCGCCGTCTCCACAACAATAAGGCTACCACTTCTTTCGGGAAGGGTAGCCTTTTTTGTTTTCACAATACACCAAGCCTGCCTGCTCATAGCCGATGTGTACGAAATATATAGTCAATAACACATTCCGTACCTACGGCACAGCACCCCTCGAATGCCATCTATTTTCTATCAAGATAGCGCACCCAAAGGCGCGCTACGCTATAAACTTTAACTTTCTAATTTGAGCGCTTATGCCATCTCATCCTAAAGCGAAAACCAGCGCAATTCCAGGCGTTTTATTACCTTTCCATAACAACAATTGGAATGGACTTCTAAACTAAAATTTATGATCTACGCTTTCAAAGGCTTCATCCCCGTTGTCCACGAATCGGCTTTCGTCCACCCGCAGGCCGCAGTGACCGGTAATGTCATCATCGGCAGGGATGTGTATATCGGGCCCGGGGCAGCGATCCGCGGCGACTGGGGCGGTATCGTGATCGAAGACGGGTGCAATGTGCAGGAAAACTGTACCATCCACATGTTCCCGGGCGTGACGGTACGGTTGGAAGAATCGGCACACATCGGGCACGGCGCCATTATCCACGGCGCGCATATTGGCCGCAACTGCATGGTAGGCATGAACAGCGTTATCATGGACAATGCCATTATCGGGGCAGCGTCCATCATCGGGGCCCTCACTTTCGTGAAAGCTAAGGCTAAAATTCCGCCCCGCAGCCTGGTGGTAGGCAATCCGGGCAAAGTCATTAAGACCGTTAGCGACGAAATGATCGCCTGGAAGACCAAAGGCACACAGCTGTATCAGACCCTACCGGGCGACTGCCACGCTTCACTTCAACCTACCGAGCCCTTACGGGAAATCCCGGCTGACCGCCCCCAACAGGAAGCCTTGTACGCAACCTGGGAGGCAATCAAGCGGGAGGATTGACTACCCTTCCTGTAAGGTCTTTAGGTAAGCCACGACCTTGCGGATTTCCGCATCAACTTCTGCATCCGACTTCAGGTTCTCAGACTCGCGGAAGGTCTCGCCCCAAACCGGCATAGTGGTGCCGTGGCCCTTCAGCTCTTTATTGCCTTTGACAATATCAAAGATCAACCCTTCCGGGTACTCGCCGTTGCGGCGGGCAGCGATCTTGGTCAGGTCGGGTGGCGTCACCTTAAGTAGATCGGCCATTGGGCCGGCAACGCCTTGCTCACCGTGACAGATTTGACAGTAAGACAAATAAAGTTCTTCCCCCCGCTCAAGAGGGTCCTGCGCTTTATGTACCGGCGCTTCGGCAACAGTTTCTTCAGAGGAGGTATCTGCCGCATTTTCCTCCGCTGTGTTCACACACTGCGTCATCATGAGGGCTAGCCCTGTAAAGAAAGTGGTGGTCAGGATGGCATTAAGAAAGGTTGGTTTTTTCATTTCGTATTATATTTGGTTTTATCTGCCTTTAAGAGCCGTATTGGGACTTCAGTAATCGGTCTGTAAACTGCATTTTTTTGTTTAAACTTCGTCCCGGAAATCCTTCCCGCAAAAACTGCGGGACAGGCTATTTAGCTAAAGCTAAACTCCGGTTTTCGTGCCTGGCCTAACCAAAAAATGCTAGCTTTCCACTAGAAAACCAAAACCCCAACACGCTCTAATTTACAAAGCATTGGCAATCTTTGCAATGCAATACGAAATGATTTAAATCAACTCACCAAAATTCACCTTTCATTGGAAGCAACGATAAAACAGCAGCTCGTCCAACAGTGCAGGGCTCAACTAGAGGCCCGGATCGAAACTCTGCAGCGCTCAGTGGCGACAATACAGGCGGCCCGCAATAACGAAACCAAAAGCAGCGCAGGCGATAAATACGAGACTGGCCGGGCCATGATGCAAATGGAAGAGGACAAGGTACTTGCTCAGCTCGATCAGGCACAGTATCAGCTACAGCAACTCAAGCAGCTGCCCTCATACAGTGGGGCTCAAATTGGGGCCGGCAGCCTGGTGCGTACCCAGAAAGGGCGCTACTTTTTGTCGGTCAGCCTGGGCAAAGCTATTATTGACGGGGACGTTTTTCACTGTATTTCCATTCAGGCCCCGCTGGCACATCAGATGATTGGGAAAACAGTGGGGGACTCAATCGCTTTCAACGAGCAGGTGGACGAAATTTTGGAAGTCGTATAAGTGCATAAAAAAAGCCCGCTCGAAGGCGGGCAAATTTCAAATCGTGACCTTATATTTTTTTTAACCTGTCTTACTTACATCAAGTACCGTGCCAAAAATCAAAATACAGCTGTTTTTCTGCATTTTATGCCCCACTTTTTTTCTAATACCTGGTGGTTGCGGAGGCTCAGCACCTCAGCCCGCCTCTGATGAACCCGTTTCGGCAGTGGAAGCAACCGTTTTAGGCATTGCACAAGATGCCGGCTACCCTCAAGCCAATTGCCAGAAAGCCTGCTGCCGCCCGGCCTGGAACAATCCCGCAAAAAGGCGAATGGTCAGCTGCCTGGCCATCAGCGACCGGCAAGCGGGCAAAGCCTGGCTGCTGGACGCCACGCCCGACTTCCCGGAGCAGCTGCAGTTCATCCGGGACAGCCTGGGATTGGAACTGGGAGGCATTCTGCTCACCCATGCCCACATCGGCCATTACACCGGTCTGATGTACCTCGGGCGGGAAGTAATGGGCGCTCAAGGCGTCCCCGTGTATGTCATGCCCCGCATGGATAGTTTTCTCCGGGAGAACGGCCCGTGGAGTCAGCTTGCTGACCTTGGCAACATCGAACTACGCCCTTTGCGAGCTGGCAAAGCAGTGAAGCTTAGTCTAAACATTACCATTACACCCTTCCCCGTACCCCACCGCGATGAGTTTTCGGAAACAGTAGGCTTCAGCGTGCAGGGCCCTAACCACCAACTAATGTTCCTGCCGGATATCGACAAATGGGACCGCTGGACAGTGTCCATCGACTCCATGGTAAAGGCTCATGACCTGGCTTTTCTTGATGCCACTTTTTACTCCGGAGCCGAGCTGCCCGGGCGGGATATGTCGGAAATCCCCCACCCTTTTGTGCAGGAGAGCCTAAAACGCTTTGCCCCTTTGCCTGACAGCATCCGAAGACGGATTCATTTTATTCACTTCAACCACTCCAACCCTTTGCTGCAAGCGGGCAGTGCAGCACAGCGGGAGGTGGAACAGGCAGGGTTTGGGATCAGCCGGGAGGGGATGCGGTTTGGGTTGTAAATGGCGGAGTGTTTCCGATGCAGTATCTCTATCCACTAGTGGCTCAAGTTCTAAGTCTCTGATAATTAAGCCGCCGGAATTTTGTTCGCTGAAGAAGCCTGGAAACGTAGGCGTAGCCGAAGCTACGGCGAGGCTTTCAGGTTACATCAGCGGGCAAAAGGTCAAGACTTTGATTGTCAAGGTTTTAGGACTTGGCCCACTAGCCCCACCCCGTATTCCGCTCAACGGCTCAGCACACCTTAGGGCATTGATGCTCCCTGCCTGGTTTTCATCATTTGATCCTTTCAAGCAAACTCTGAAAAATCATATCTTTGTACTTCAAGGAGGATTAGTGCTCCCCGCTTTTATTCATGGGAGAAACTGCTGACTTCCTTTCACTCATTGAGAAACTGGCCACCGGGTACGGCCTGATGTGGAGTATACATCGCTTAGAGCGTGTTGGGACTTTTGTCTTCTAGTCGAAAACTAACAATTTTTTGGTTAGACGAGGCACGAAAACCGGAGTTTAGCCTTAGCTAAATGAGGATTTTCGGGACGAAGTATAAGCAAAAAAGTGTAGTTTGCAGGC
>NZ_JAVJSK010000111.1:0-33106 GCF_040219495.1 Phaeodactylibacter sp.
ATACTTAAGTTGAAGTTATTTTTCGACTAATCAAGGCGAAGGTTCGCGACTTTAGCCCGAGCTAAAGGAGCGGTTCTTCAACGAAGAGTAGGCGGAAAAGAACGAAACTTGGGGTGTCAAGGATTTATGGCTTGAGGCACTGGGTCATCTAAACACAACACTTAGAGCTTGTTGCTAAATCTCTTCATGCGTCATTCCCCCAAACCTTTTAAAAGACGCTTTATAACAAAAGCCGCTCCCCCATCAGGGAAGCGGCTTTTTGTATTTTGTAACTGACCCGGATTAGCTACCGAAGTCGTCAAATGCGATATTTTCTTCAGGTACGCCGAGTTCGTCGAGCATTTTCATAGCAGCCTGTAGCATAAGTGGCGGGCCGCAGAGGTAGTACTCAATTTCCTCTGGCTCAGGGTGGTTTTTCAAATAGTTATCATAGAGGACTTGGTGGATGAAGCCCAGGTAACCATCACCTGCTTTATCGTCAATGTCTTTTTTCACTTTCCACTTGTCCACTTCCTCAGCGACTTTAGTGTCAGACAGTGCAATATGATAGCTGAAGTTATTATAATCCTGCTCAATCTCGCGGAAGTCCTGTGTATAGAACAACTCACGCTTGGAGCGGCCACCATACCAGTAAGACACCTTACGGTCTTTTGTCTTCAGGGTATGGAAAAGGTGGAAGATGTGTGAGCGCAACGGTGCCATACCTGCACCACCACCGATGTAAACCATCTCTTTCTTCGTCGGCTTGATGAAGAATTCGCCGTATGGACCGGATACCGTCACCTTATCCCCTGGCTTAGAGCCGAAGACATAAGAAGAACATACACCAGGATTGACTTGCATCCAGGTATTATTCTTACGGTCCCAGGGTGGTGTAGCGATACGGATGTTGAGCATCACGATGTTACCCTCTGCCGGGTGGTTCGCCATGGAGTAGGCGCGGAACTGCTCCTCATCATTCTTCATGGAGAGGTCCCACATTTTGAAGTTGTCCCACTCCTCTTTGTACTCATCAGGCGCCTTATCGGTCATCCGTGGGTGCGCCGTAATATCGAAGTCTTTGAAATCCACTTTGATTTTGGGCACATCGATCTGAATATAGCCACCGGATTCAAAATCAAGGCTTTCACCTTCCGGCAAGCGCACAACGAACTCCTTAATAAAAGAAGCTACGTTATAGTTGGAAACCACTTCGCACTCCCACTTCTTAATACCGAAAATTTCTTCCGGAATACGAATACGCATATCCTCACGGACTTTCACCTGACAAGCCAGGCGTTTGTTCTCTGCGACTTCGCGGCGGGTAAGGTGGTTCAGCTCAGTGGGCAGCACATCGCCACCGCCTTCGTCAATGTGGCATTCGCACATAGCACAAGTACCACCGCCACCACAGGCAGAAGGCAGGAAAATGCTTTTATCAGACAGGGCGCCCAACAAAGACGAGCCTGGCTTTACCAGCATTGGATTCTCCTCGTCACCATTCACAATGATCTTGACATCTCCCTGTGGGACGAGGCGCTTGCGCGCAAAGATCAACATGAAAGACAGCGCCAGAATCACAAGGCTGAACACAACAACAGCAAATACGATCGTGGTCATTCTATCTTAAATTTTGTATCTGTTAATTTAATCACCAGCGGTTATAAAGATAACTACAGCTTTGCAAAGTTGTTGTCATCAAACCGTCAGTACACCAACGGGGGGGTTATCCATTGGAAGTAAATGCCGCAGGGTCAATACCCATCAGGCTCATAAAAGCGATGCCCATCAGTCCGGTAAGGATGAAAGCCATACCCAAACCACGCAATGCAGGCGGTACATTGGAATAGCGGATTTTTTCGCGGATCGCAGCAATCGCAATGATCGCAAGGAACCAGCCAAAACCACCGCCCAGTCCAAATGCTACTGCATTAGACAGGTTGTACTCCCGGGATACCATGAAAAGCGAGCCACCGAGGATCGCACAGTTCACCGTAATCAGTGGGAGGAAGATACCCAGGGCACTATAAAGCGAGGGCGAATATTTCTCGACCACCATCTCCACCAGCTGCACCATTGAGGCAATTACAGCGATAAAGAGGATGAAGCGCAGGAAAGTAAGGTCAACCCCCAGCAAGCCGGTTTCGCTCAGCAGATACTCACTGATCAGCCAGTTGATCGGCATCGTGATACCGAGTACGAAAATAACGGCCAGGCCAAGGCCAAACGCCGTTTGCACACTCTTGGACACAGCCAGGTAAGAACACATGCCCAGGAAGTAAGCCAGGACCAGGTTCTCTATGAAAGCTGCTCTAATGAAAGTATTGAAAAATTCCATTGTTCTCTTTGTTGTGGATTTGCGTTTGGTAATTAGGATACGTCAACAAGCTTGGTGTTATAGCTACGCTGAATCCAAATCATAATTCCGATGATAAACATAGCCGAAGCCGGCAGTACCATAAGGTTGTTATTGGCATACCAGCCGAACATCACACTATCCGCAGTATTGATCAGGTAGTCTGCCGTTGGGCCAATGATTTTCAGTTCAATTGGGCTGCCCGCAAACAAGCTGCCTTTACCGAAGATTTCCCGTACCACACCTACTGCAACCAGAATGACACCGTAACCCAGACCGTTGCCTACGCCGTCCAGGAAAGAACGCCAGGGCTTGTTGGCCATAGAGAAGGCTTCCAGGCGGCCCATCACGATACAGTTGGTGATGATCAGGCCGATATAAACGGACAGCTGCTTGTAGACCGGGTAGTTGAGGTACTTCAGAGTAAGCTCCACCACTGTTACCAGTGAAGCAATAATGACCAGCTGAACGATCATACGCACGGACTTAGGAATGTAGTTCCGCAGCAGAGATGTGAACAAGCTGGAAAAAGCAGTAACAAAGATTACCGCAATGGCCATCACCAGCGAAGGGTAAACCAGCGAGGTTACCGCAAGGGCAGAACAAATGCCCAGCACCTGCACGGTGATTGGGTTGTTGTCGTTGAGGGGGTCGGTCAGCAGCTTGCGCTCTTTTTTGCCAAACTGAAATACCGACTCTTTCTCTTTTACAGCAGTCTCAGCCATTGTTTTCTTGTTTTTATGTGAGCCGGTGCACCGGAGCGCACCGTTTTAGATTTTTGATTAATTGAGCAGCAGGCTTTGCTGCTTCACCTTGTCGAGGTAAGGCTGATAGTACTTCAGCCCCCGGTACAGCATCTCGCTGACCCCATCGGCGGTAACTGTGGCACCAGAGATACCATCTACCTCGTGCTTAGGGTCGCGGGCACCGCCTTTGCGTACCTTGATAGAGACATAATCTCCATTCGATTCGTAGATTTCCTTTCCTTCGAATTGCTCAGAAAAGGAAGGGTTGTCCTTGATTTCTGCGCCAAGGCCGGGCGTTTCGCCTTTGTGGTCAAAAGTGGCACCGGCTACCGTGTTGAGGTCGCTCTTCAGGGCTACACTGCCCCAAATCTCGTCCCACAGGCCATTGCCCCGTACAGAAAGGATGTAAAACTCCTGCCCGCCCTGCTCGTAGACATAAACCGGCAAGCGGCGCTCCGCTTCCGGCTTTTTACGCTCCTTGGCCATATCGATGGACTCGGCTTTAACGTCTTCAATGACATTGCCCTCCATATCCACGACCGGCTGATCCATCTGAGCAAAGAGCTCCAGCACCTGCTCATCAGAAAGTTCGGCTACCTTTTGCCCATCAGGCAGGTAGTCTTCCACTGCCGTCAGGATGGCCCGCTTGTTGAAGATGTCCTCATTGGTTGCAGACTGCGCTTTGGTCGCTTCCCGCAGACCGGTAAGGCTAACCGCTACAGCTGCGGTAAGAATGAGGATGAAAATGATGACATATCTTGTTGACTCCATGAGTACTTGTACTTTTTAGAGATTGAAAGAAACCATTAGGCTTGCACCTGTGCCGTTGCGGGTGCCGGTTTGTCCGGTGTTTCCGACTTCATGATCGCCTTGATACGCTTCGCCCGGCGATTGATGTTCGCCTGCAGTACGTAGTGGTCGATCAGTGGCGCAAATACATTCATAAACAGGATCGCGAGCATCCAGCCTTCCGGATAAGCCGGGTTGAGTACCCGCACGATCATACCGACGAAACCGATCAGGAAACCGTAGATCCACTTACCACTGGAGGTAGCAGAAGCAGTCACCGGGTCAGTCGCCATGAATGCCATAGCAAACAGGAAGCTGCCCATGTAGAACTGATAGTACCAGGGGACTTCCATAAATTCAGTTGCGCCCCAGGCATTGAGCAACAGTGCCATCACTGCCGCACCAAACACCATAGATACCATGATCTTCCAGTCCGCAATCTTGGTGATGATCAGGAAGAGTGCGCCCACGATAATCAATGGCTTGGAGCTTTCGCCAATAGAGCCCGGGATGGTCCCCCAGAGCATCTGACCGGTCGTGTACGTCTCCGTCACCGCTCCCCAGCCCTCTTTGGAGGCGATGGCCAGTGGGGTCGCCCCCGTATAACCATCCACCACGGCAGAACCGCCGGCACCAAAAGTCGCTAGCCCTAAGCCAGCGAAGATGTTATCGAAGAACCCATAAACGGCACCATAAGCCTGACCAAAGTAGCCGCCTTCCGCTGCCTTCTCAATACCGGCAATCCAAACTTCGTCACCAGAGATATAAGTAGGATAAGCGAAAAAGACGAAAACCCGTGACAGCAGGGCAATATTCAGGATATTCATACCGGTGCCACCGAATGCTTCCTTACCAATCCATACGGCAAAAGCAACGGAAACACCCAGAATCCACAGTGGGATATCCGGTGGCATGATGAGTGGGATTAAGGCACCGGAAACCAGGAAACCTTCTTCTACACCGTGCCCTTTTTTGTAGGCATAGTAGAATTCAATGCCCAGGCCCACGACGTGGGTCACAATAAAGATCGGGATGATCTTAATCAGGCCGTAGATCAGCTTGAGGTGCACCCCTTGCAGGAAGCCCGTGTATTCACCCAAGGCTACGAAATGCTGATGCCCAATATTATAAGTACCGAACAAGTACAGCACTTGTAGTGCCAGTACTACGTGTACCATCTGCCGCTTCAGGTCCATACCATCGCGGATATGCACTCCGTCTTTTGTGGTCAGATTAGGCGTGAATGCGAAAGTAAAGAAAGCGTCATAAGCCGTGTGCATGAACGGAGACTTCGCCTTGTCCGGCTCGATGCGCTTGAGTGCTTTTAATAATGCGTTTTTCATATCTCTGTTATCGTGAGATTTTCAATTCAGTTAACTAATGCTTAGGCTTGTTCGCGCATAGTATCCAGTCCCTGCCGCAGAATCTGCTGCACCGGCTGTTTGGATACACAAACGAATTCACAAAGCGCCACATCTTCCTCTACCAGCTCAGGCAGTCCCAGCCCTTCCATCTTTTCAAAATCGCCGACCAAAATGGACTTCATAAGCTCTTGTGGATAGAGGTCCATAGGCAAAACGCTCTCGTAATTGCCGGTCACGACAAATGCGCGGCGCTCACCGTGAGTGTTGGTTTCCGCTTTGAACTTCATGTCGGGTATGAGAGCCGACGGGAAGGTAGTGGAAATACTTGGTGTATTGAAACTTGGCAGCAGCCAGCCGAAGAGTGCGTAGTCGTCCCCTTCTTCTACCACTGTGAGTTGATCATCGTAGTAATTCAGATAGCTATCCTGCTCTTTGCGCTTCCCGGAAAGGACGTCGCCGGAGATATAGCGAACGTGGTCATTAGCAAGATTATCCTTCAGCAGGTCGGCAATTTTTGCCCCCGCCTTTGTTTTCAGGTAAACCGGCTTTTTAAGCTCAGCCCCAGTCACCGCCACAATACGCTCCGCATTGAAGCGCTGCTCGGTAAAGATTTTGCCCAGCGTAAGGACTTCCTGCACGCCAAGTGTCCACACTTTAGCATTCAGGCTAATCGGCTTAGTGTGGTGAATCTGAACGCCAACGTTGCCTGCCGGGTGCTTCCCGTGGAACCAACGCTGTTTCACACCTGTTGCCTCTGTGAACGCTTTTGCAGGAGCGGTTTCCCCATTGGCATTCAGCCCAAGGTATACACTACCACTTGTCAGTTTAGCAAGTACATCAAGGCCTTTCTGGAAAGCGGCTTCCTGCCCCTCAACGACAAAGTCGAGATTCGGAGCAAGGGGCGCTGTATCGAAACTGGAAATAAAAATATCCCGTGGCACTTCATTGTAGTCTGCTACAACGTTGAAAGGGCGCTGACGCAGGAGCGTCCATGCACCGGCATCCAACAGGTACTCTACGAGTTGCTCCCGGCTTGAGTTATCAAGGTCGAAAGCTGACAGCTCACGGTACTGCTGTTCTTTATCTGCAAGAATGGTCACTGCAGTAATGGCACGCTTGGCACCACGCTCAATGCCGATCACCTCACCGCTTACCGGCGCTACCCACTTCATTTCGGGCCGGGTTTTATCAAAAAACAGGTGGTCTCCCGCTTTGACTTCACTGCCTTCTTCCACCAGCATCTTCGGTATTGGAGAAATGCCCAGGAAGTTAGGCGGCTGAACCGCATAAGTGGTGGCCTGCACAGACTCGTCTATGCTAAGTGCCGCTTCGCCTTCCAGTGCAATATCATGGCCGCGCCGCAGGTAAGTCACCGGCGTGCTTTCATCGAGGAAAGCAGGCCTCTTAGGCTGGAACAAGCGGCCAAGGAAGCCCTCATTACCAGGCCCGACTTCACCACCTTCCTCGTCAATACCCAGCTGCTTAGCCTCAATAGACAGCAGGTTGTTGGAAACCTGAACGATGAGGAAGAAGAAAATCAGCACAGCGATAGCAATCAGAGAGTAGGTAAGTACGGAACCAAAACCGTTCCCACCGGACTCTGCTTGCGCCCAGCTTGTAGTGTAGGCGCCCATTGCCAGAATGAGCAGGATGCCTTTGCTTACTGTTTGTTTCATTCTTTATTATTCATTAATGAGGTAGTTTTTCTACCCTAAATTACTTATCAGGCTTTTCAAAAACACCGCAAATATAGAAACCTTTTACCATAAAGAAGAAGCTCACATTTGCTTTAGTTGACTGAAGCTTCTTATTTAGATTTATTCCAAATTAATAAGCTACGCCCTTTATTTTCAACAGGTTATAAAAAGTACCGCTGCTACTGATAGCCCGGCGTGCCCTCTTACGCTGCTGTGGGATGAAAAACATGATTCTTTTGCCCCTATAGACTTACCGAGTTTTTGATTTGTTCATGGCTTTGGCTGTTCTTCCAGGATTTTTGCCACTGCACCCAGGCTACACTGGCAATTACGGTGTAAACGACCATCAGCAAGCTGAACAGGTAGGCTTCCCGGCTAAAATACAAACCTATATATATGGTATCAATAACAACCCAGTAGGCCCAGTTGTCGAGGTAGCGCTGTACCAGCAGCAGGGTGGCGAGTACGGAAAAGACGGTGGTGAAAGCATCCCAATATGTGGCAGCGGCAGGGGTGTACTGATCGAAAAAATAACCGAAGGCAATAGCCAGCAACGTGCCTCCTGCCAGGTAAGGCAAATGTGCATTCCAGGGCAGGCGCTGAATAGGCGCTTCGGTGTTGCCTTCGCCTCCCCAACGCCAATTGTATAGCCCGACAAAAGCCATCACAACGTAGAAGACCTGCAAGACGGCATCCAGATAGAGCTGATAAAATGCATAGGACGCGTACGCCCAAAGCGCACAACTGATGATGCCCCAAAACCAGCACCAGACATTGCCCCGGGCTGCCAGAATGATGTACAGTAAGGCCGTAACAGTGGCCACCCAATCGACCCAGCTCAGTGCAACTGCCTCTGCAATAATTTGATCCATCATGCCGCAAAGATAAAATAAAAGTGGCAGGCACCACATCGGGTACCTGCCACTTCGTTCCAAAGTAAAAGCTTGTTGCTCTTATTTCAACAGCTCAAACTTGTACTGAACGGTCTTCATCATTGGGTTGCCCTTTTCATCAGACTCCGCCAGGAAAATATCAATATCGATCACCTCTGATTCGTCTTTTTCGGAGCTGTCGAAAATGATCTCCAGCCGTCCTTTCTCCCCGGGTTCAAAGGTCTCTCCGGTCAGGTCATTCACGACTTTAGTGCAGTCGCAAGCTGAAATCAAATCAATGGTAAAAGGCGCATCCCCGGCGTTGTAGAAAACGAAGGTGTACTCCTTTTTATCGCCTTTGCGCACCTGCCCAAGGTCGACGAACTCTTTAACAAACTTCATTTCCGGCTTGCCGCCAGGCAGGTTGCCACGGTCGGGTGCCTCTTTGGTCGTTTCTTTTTTCTCTATCCGCTTAATGGTGATAGAAGTCGGCCCTTCGAGGATTTTAAACTCGGTACGGCGGTTGAGCTCGAATGCTCTTTCCTTTTGCTCTTTGGTTTCCAAAGCATCGATAAAATCGGGAGTCAGGACATCACCTTCATTCAGGAAGTCTGCTAAGGCAGCAGCTCGTGCATTGACGGTTTGTGGCTGGCTCTCACCGTATCCTTTTGCCACAATCCGGTCACGGTCTATGCCCTCGCGGACAAGCCAGCGGCGGGCAGATTCAGCACGGCGTTGAGAAAGGTCTTCGTTGTAATCGTCACCACCCTGACTGTCCGTATGCGAACTGAGCTCAATAACCATGTCCGGATAGTCATTCAGAATTTCAAGCACTCTCTGTAAGTCGCTCTCTGCCTCTTCACGGATGCGGTCACTATCAAAGTCGTAGAGGATATTTTCCAGCACAATGGGCTCGTCAATGGAGATCGTGTCGAACTCCGGCTCAGGTGGAGGAACGGGCTTGGGCTCCAGATAAAAACGATGCTCCAGTGAAGTAGATTCCGTAATACCCACAGTATTCAGGGTCACGGTATCCGGGTAATAATCGGGGTGGGTACCGATCAGCATATAAGGTGTTTCCAGGGACAGGTCAAAGCCAACGACATTACTCTTGTCGCCGGAGTTTTGAGCGTTGGGCTTGCCCATTTTATCATTGGTGGTTGGCACCAGGTATACGGTGCTACCGGTAAGTGGCTTTTTCTCTTTGGTGAAAGTCCCTACAACGAGGTCTACCACCACACGGGCGATATTCACGGTGTAGATGTCATCGCAGCAGGTCCGCCCGTAGGCAGAACGCCCACCGGTCCGGTTGGAAGTCAATACGCCGAAGTAGCCTTCCTGATCCAGAGTAAAACCGTAGTCATCCACACTGGTATTATAGCCGCGGCCCATGTTCAGCACATCGCTCCACTTCTCTCCGTCCCAGCTCGCGTAGAAATGATCAAACCCGCCCAGGCCAGGGTGGCCGGTAGAGGCAAAGTAGAGGGTGCCTTCCCGATAGTAGGGTGTTTCTTCATCGCCAGGGGTATTGATAACATCGCCCATATTGACCGGCGCACTGTATTCGCCTTCGCCAATCAGGGTGGCGTAGTAGAGATCGAAACCGCCGTAGCCGCCTTGCATATCAGAAGCGAAGAAAAGCACACGTTTGCCGTACAGTTCGCCGGGGGTAGCGTGCTTGGCGATGTAGTCGCCATTGACACCTTTGAGCTCCAGGGCACCGGACCAGGAATCGCCACCGCCCTTACTAAAGTAAAGCTTACTTTCCGAAACGGTATTGCCTTGCAGTTTGGCACGGGTAAAGTACATCGTGCTGCCATCCGGTGACAAGCGTACGTTACTATTGTGGAAACCGGGCCGATTGATTTCCCCACCCAGCTCCTGTGGCTTGGACCAGTCGGTATCGTCGAGGGTAGAGCGGAAAATCATGGCGTAGGTCTCTTCCATGTTTTCCTCGTCTACATAGATGACGTCATCCGCATCGAAGGTCGCAAAGTAGATTTCCTTTCCATTACTGCCCAAAGTCGGTGTATATTCCGAAACTTTATCATTGAGGTCGCGGCCGGCATTTTCCACCGTCACGCCTTTAAGGTTTTGCGGCAGCTCCAGGGCCAGTTCCGCACCGGAGATTTCATTCTTCGCAAGTGTTTCCAGGCTGTCATTAGGATTGGTAGCCAGGAACTGCTGGAACTCCTGAATGGCTTCGTCGTACTTTTCGTTCATCTTCAACAGCTGCCCATAGGTGTAGCGGTATTGGGTAAACAACCCCTCGTCATCGCGCCGCAGCAGGCGGCTGAACCAGCGCTCGGCCGTGCGGTAATCGCGGACTTTAAACTGCAGGATCGCGATTGTATCAATCAGGGCCCGGTCCTTACTATCCTCGTAAGCGTCCTCGTAGTACTCAAGGGCATTGACGTAGTCGAGGTTAGCCCAGGACTTGCGGGCAGCAATAAGGTTTTGTTCTAAAGATGATTTGGTCAGGGGCTGGGCTTGCAGTAATTGCAGGCCAGAAAAGAGTAGCAGCCCGAGAATTAAATATACGTTTTTCATAGACTTTCCGGATAGTTTGTCCAATTGCTTTTTGTTTGGTAAACGCTAAAGCCGGCTTCAGCTTTTTTAATGAAACGTTAATTTGTTTAGAATTTCGGGCAAAGGATAGCCGGCTTGATATCCGGTTCTTTATAAATCTTGAAGATGTAGAAGGCTGCGATTTCAAAGGCACCCTGAAAATCGGTTGCCGTGCGGTAGGCCGACACATTCAAGTCAAATGCCGCTGCTACCCGCAGATCCTTATAGTCAAGGCCGGCCAGGATTTTCGCAGCATCGCCTACCCGGTAGCCCAGGCCCATGTGGATCTTGATCTGATCTTCCGGCTTGAGGTTGTAGCCCGCCCAGGCTTGCAGATTCACTTCGTGCTGCCCGCGCATCGTTTGCCACATTACGGTAGGCGCCGCAGACCACTTTTCATTCAGAGCCCATTCGTACCGGGCATGAGTGGTAATCAGCATCGGCTGACGGTCGCTGTCCTGAATATTATTATTACCAGGATTAGGACCTGGGATAGGTCCCATACCTCCACCGCCACCGCCAAAAGTATAGTCAGGAACATTGAGGTGGCCAAATGCCACGCCAGCTTCGAAATTATCGAAATCATCAATCTTTTGCTTGAACAGCAGGCCGGCGCGGATATCGAGGTAGGAGTTAGATATGTCGTTATCATTTGCGTCCATATTGCCACCGCCGCCGCCAGTGCCACCACCACCACCAAAAGCGGTGTCGTCTCCAAATCCAGGCTCAATAGTAACATTTCCCGCATCAAAGTTAGACCCCAAAAGGATATCTCTCGACCGCAAGCTCCGCGTAATACTCCCGATTTGCACGCCTAGCGTCAATACCGATTCGCCCTTCTTGTCCAGGCCCAGGTGGTACGCACCGGATAAGCCATTGGAGCGGGTGGTAAATCGGATAGAACCAGAACGGTCCTGCAGGATATAAGCGCCTACGCCTACCCAGTCCTGATCTCTAAAACCCCGGATGATCGGAGCATCTACATAGCCGCCCGGTGTATTATAGCCCCGGTCGCCCACAGCCCACCACTGCCCGCGGTAAATACCACCCACGCGCACCGTACCCAGAAAGGCACCGGTATTCGCCGGATTGAGCGACAGCGGAGACATATTGAACAAGGTATAGTGTAGGTCCTGCGCTTGCAAACTTCCGAGAACGGCAAAGAATAGTAAGAAGTGTAGAGTTCTGACTAGCTTCATAGAGTATTAGTGTTTTTAGAACGTCGCACCATTGGGTGTACCTTCAGCATCTGGGAAAAACAGAGCCCCTTTTCAGTCAATTTTGAGGCTCAAAGACCGAAAGATAATTGATTTCTGGAACAAACCTGATAAAATCCCCGGCAAGATAGGTGTTAAGAGACAATCCGACCCCCTGAATGGCCATGGATTTGCACGTACCGCGGACATTAACCGCCTTTTTCTGCGGCTTTCTGTACGGCATCCAAGGGTATTTCCTCCATACAGCGAAAATGCCCCCTGGGGCAGCTTTGGTAGCCGATTTTGGAGCAGGGGCGGCACTTTAGGCCTTCGACCTGTACGGTGGTGTTGCGCCCCTCCCCTTCCGGGAAAAACGGGTACATCCCAAATTCGGGGATGGTATTGCCCCAGATGGATACGATGGGCTTGCGGAAGGCGGCCGCAATGTGCATCAGCCCGGTATCGTGCGTAATCACCCGCCTGGACTGCCGCACCACCGAAGCCGATTGGTTGAGGTTGAACCGGCCGCAGGTGTTGAGCACATGCCCGCCCCCGGCATCTGCTATGGCTTGTCCTTCTTCCGCTTCAGCTGACCCGCCGAGCAGGATAACCGGTTCTTCCAGCAGTTGGCAGAGCTCAATGAGGCGAGGGGTGGGTAGCCGCTTGGTGTTGTGAGCAGCGCCAATGACGAGGGCGGTGTAAGCCGGGGCATCGGCGATCGGCCCCAGAACATTAGTGGAAAGCAGTGCGCCCATCGCCACTTCGTCTTCCTCCGGTATGAAATAATCCAAGCCCTGACCGTCGTAGGCCGCCCCCAGAGGCGCTGCTGTAGCCATATAACGGTGTACGATGTGCGTATCCGGCAGGCGGTTGACCTTCAGGTTGACGATCAGCCACTTTTCCAAGTTGATTTTATCAAAAGTGTAGGCCTTGGCAGATAGCGCCCACTTCACCTGCCGGCTGCGGAGATTATGGTGCAGGTCAAGGATATAGTCGTAGTCTTCTGACTGAAGGGCTGCCCTGACTTCACTTATTTTTTTGTCAATAGCATAGACCTTATCCACGTAAGGATTATGGGCCAGGATGCCCCGAAAGGAACGTTTGGTCAGGAAATGTACCTCGGCACCAAGCTGTTGTTTCACGGCCCGGATGACCGGCGTGGTGAGCACAATATCCCCAATGGAAGAAAAACGGACAATCAGTACTTTCATCGGTCAATGGTCACATTTTCGGTTTCGATAAGGGAGAGCTGCTCCATCTGCCCGGCTTCAAAGAGGGAATCAAAAACCGCAACCTCCATACTGTGGGGCACCGGTTTGTAATTGCGGTAGTCAGCAATGCGCAGCCCTTCCACAGTACGCACATTATAGGCTTCCCGGAAACGGGCACCGCCACCATTCACCTGATAGTTGTAAGCGAGGTAGTCCATGGTATGCGCGTCTTTATGGAACCAGTAAATGTACTCATCTTCGTAGTCGGCACCGCCGCCATTTGCCCGGAAGGTGACTTTGAGTTTTTGGTAAGGCTCCCCTTTGAGGGTTGCCGTGCCCAGATATTGGGTTTGCACGGCGGGGTCATTAAGGTAATAAGGCAGGAGGGCAAAGTACAAAACAGAGTTGACCGAACCGGTATAGGCAGCACTGTCTTTGGCGGAAAGCGGCACCCGTTCTCCGTTGATTTTCCGGTAGAGCCCTTCGTTGGTGAGCACGTCCCGGTAGGCCATCCCTGTGGTGTCCGTCCACTGCCGCTCGTACTGAAAGCGCCCGCCCGAGCGCTGACTCACGTAGTGCCGCCCGCGGAAATCAAAACCAATCGTGCTGCTGTCGACCACCGAACTACCGTGGGCGATGCGGGCCTGATCTATAATAGAGGTAGCCGAAGGGGTGTTGGCTGTATCCGCCTGATCGGGCACAGGGCCACATCCTATCATTCCAAAAAGGCCAAACAACAAGAGCTGGTTTAATCGCATAATAAAAGGCTTAGGTTCAGGGTAAAGAACACCATAAAATCGTGGAAGTGTTATTCCCCTTCGATATTTTTTTGGGTTAGCCGAAATCCCGCTACTCTGATTCCAACTCCTGCGACCAAAGTGCCTTTCCCTCCGTATTATACACTGTAATGCTCAGTTTTCGCTCCTTGCGGGGCCCTTCAAAATGCAAAATACCAAAATTGTGCTCTGTTACCAGCGTATTGTCTACTCGCAATTTGTTGTCCTCTTCCACATTTCGGGCAGCACCGGCAGTGAGTGGAGAAATGGTGATATCTGACACGCGGTAGCCAGCGTTGTTGCGGTACTCGCTCATCTCGGTATGATGACGGTCGCCGGTCAGGAAGACCACGTTGCGGACCCCCTCTTCTTCAATGCGCCGCAACAGGTACGCCCGCTCAGCAGCATGGTGATGACTGTACGTTTCATGCACGGCCGCCGTATTCAGCACCTGCCCGCCGATGCAGATCAGCTTGAAGGGTGCCCGGCTCTTCACCAGCGCATCAATGAGCCATTCCAGCTGCTCCTTGCCCATCATAGTTGGCTCGCCCGACTTCCGGTAATTGGGGCTGCGGAAGTAGCGGTCGTCGAGCAGGAAGAAGTCCATGTCATGATACTGAAAGTAAGAGGTGATGCCACCCTCCGTGTCCGGCAGCCCGTAGGAAGGGTTGCCCCAAAAGAGCTGAAACGCCTCCAGGGTTTTGTCTTTATGGATGAAGCTGCGGTCAGAATCATTGGGGCCGAAGTCGTGGTCGTCCCAGATGGCATAGTGGTGGGTGGAAGCCAGCAGAGGCTGTAGCTCCGGCAGGCTGCGGGTGTGAGTGTGCCGGTGCAGTATGCCCGTCATAGTGTACCAATCAGGTTCCCGCAGATAAGTGTTGTCGCCCAGCCAGACCATCGCGTCCGGACGTTTTTCGTGGATAGCCTCAAAGATCTGATAGTTGCTCCCGTAGCCATTGCCGGGGCGGTCGTAGCGGGGCTCATTGACATAAAAGCAGCTGCCCAGGGCCACATCGAAGGCAGGCGGGTCGGTGCGGTACTGCCAAAGAGGCTGTGCAGTAAAGATAAGCGGGTAGGGCCGGCGCACCATCTTCCCGTTGACTTTCAATTCGTATTCATAGTCTACACCCGGCTCCACTTCGTCGGCAATCAGACGAGCCGTGAACGCTTCCGCAGCATTGGTTTGGTAGGTAGCCGTTGTATGGCGGTCTTTAATGTCTTCCACTGGCCAGTATTCAAACTGTACCGATGCGGCCTCGGTGGTTTGTACCCAAAGCAGCACTTCTCTCATTTCGTTGTACCCCAGCATGGGGCCGGCTTGCAGCAGATCGGCCTGTGCGAGGCTCATCAGGGCAGTACTCAGGAGGAGGGAAAGGGTCAGAAGCGTATTTTTCATCTTACTTTTTGCGCAAAAATAGCAGATTGTGGGTAAACGGGAGGTTAATTCCTAAAGCAAACTTTAAGGGCTTGTCGTATAGGAATACCAAACTTAGTTCAAGACCTCCCTGGGTCCGCGGAGAAAGGGGATGGGCCCCTTTCTATTAGCCCCTCTTTCTACTGATCGCGGCCGTATCTACTACTCAGGGTTTCTTGGTTACGGCCTTTGACATGATGTGCTGCCCCGATCACACTGAATAGCCTCTTATACGGTTTACCCGGTCTAGGCCCAGCGTGAGATCGATGCGCTAAGTTCTGTTCGTCCGTACCAGTATTTGCGGCCCCGCTTAGTTATTCCCTGCGGTCATGCTCTCCGCTGCGCTCCGGGTCAGACCCTGGGTCACCCCAACTCCGAGGACCGAAGGGACGATCAGCGAAGCTAACAGTTGACTTGCACCACTTATACTCGCCTCGGGCACAATAAGAGCGTGTTTGGACTTTAGTAATCGGTCTGCAAACTACACTTTTTTGCTTATACTTCGTCCCGAAAATCCTCATTTAGCTAAGGCTAAACTCCGGTTTTCGTGCCTCGTCTAACCAAAAAACTGTTAGTTTTCGACTAGAAGACAAAAGTCCCAACACGCTCTAAAAGCATGTTTGGATGAGCACTTCTGCTGATAACCAAAGTGTTGTGAATTGCGCAATGCTGCGGGGCCAAACGCGCATTTTTCCATTTAGCCAGAACCAAAACTCCTTGATTTTCGTAAAAAACCCGCTCCAAACATAGTCTAAAGGGGCAGGCTTTTTTATAGCCCTACTCTACCGAGCACAAGCGTTTTTTTTATAACGTTTTGTCAACCTATCTATAAACTAAAAAAGCCCAAAAGGCAGCTAATACGCTATCTTTTAGGCTTTTATAGAAATTAGTTGAGGTTGGGAGCGGATTCGAACCGCCGTACGAGGTTTTGCAGACCTCTGCCTAGCCACTCGGCCACCCAACCAATTACCGCTGTACTTTTAGCGGACTGCAAATATAGAGGTTTTTCGTAAAGCGCCCAGCTTTTGGGCACTAATTTCACCCTTTATTTGAAGATATTTCAGAAACGGCGGGAAACGGTTTAAAGTTTTGTCACCGCTGCTCTTTTTTTATCGTACCAGGTAGATCTCTCCGGAACGTTCAATAATCGTACCATCGGCTTGCCCAATGCGAAGCAGATAGGCATAGGCCCCAACATTCAGGGGCTCGGAATTACGCAGCCCCTCCCAGCCGTTATTGTAGTCTTGTGTCTCGAAGACAAGCCCGCCCCAACGGTCAAAAATACGCAGCTCGTAACTCAAAGGGGCTCCAAACTGCAAATAGGGGCGGAAGGTATCATTAACGCCATCATTGTTGGGCGAAAAGGCATTGGGTACATACACTTTAGCCGTTTGGGCGGCACAAGCTATATTGGAGCGGCTCTTAACCGGCAGGTTGGGATCCACCCCTACATCTACAGTGGCTTCAGCTTCCAAAAAATAGCAGGCCTGCGCCTGATCGGGGTCGCTAAGGTCTACCTCATCGGTAGCAGAGAAGGTATTCGGGTCAAAAAAGCCCACTTCTATAGGAGCACCTGCTTCTAACCGGAATAGACGGTAGCCCTGTAAAGTGCCCTGCCCGTTGGTGTAGGGGGTCCAGCTCAGGGTATTGACCCCATTGGCCCCATCTGCTTCCAGCAAAATCGTAGCCGCCGTATTGGAAATCACTTCCACACCACAAGCGTCAGTGGTCAGCACCTGATACAGATAAGCATCCGTAGCAGGATTGATCCCGCCATCTGTATAGGTATTCAGGTTTTGAAGGGGACCGGCCGGCGTCTGCGTCAATAAGCCGGCAAAATTACTGGTACTTGATGCCCGCTGCAGGGTATAGCTGTCGATCAGTGCGTTGGTATTCCAATACCAGCTCACCTCTATTTCGCCGTTTACAACGGTAGCATTGGCCATAACGAGGGTCTCCACCGGGTCGTTGATCATAGCGGTGGCGCATACGGTATTCGACCGGGCTTGCTGATCGCCGTTATTCTCCACTGCAACAATTGAGAAGCAATAAGTCCGTTCGTTCTCTGTAGTTTCGTACTGAAATTCCGACTCTGTACCATCTACTGTCCCCACCAATTGCCAGGAAGTGCTATCTCCGGCTTCATAAATCTGATACTCTGCCACCCCGTTGTTCCATCCTATATATGGTGTCCAGGCGAGGGTCACATTGCGGATGCACGGGTCATCAAAGTCCTGGGCTTCCAGCAGAATGGTGGAATGCGGTGGCGCTACGATGCTTTTATTGCCGCAGGGGTCAATCGCTTCAATAAAGTAGGTCTCCTGCTGTGCCCCCGGGCTCGCATCATCATCCTGATAGGTATTGCCGGCAAAAACGGTGTCCAGCACAACGGAGCCAACGCCCGGCACTTCACGGGAAATAATGTAGCCCACCACTTCCGGTGAAGGGCTGCTGCCCCAATTAATGAGGACGCTCCCATTTTCTACAGAAACCGAGCGAATCCTGGCCGGTAGCGGAATGAGGGAGTCGAGGGTATCAGAGGTGATAACTGGCTCGCCCGGGCAGTCGGCATTGGTTTGCAAGTAGTAATACCAGGTCCCCACCCCGGGTGCATCGTGGTAGTAAAAATCAACTGCCGGGTCCGTGACAGAGGCCAAAAGGGCGTATGGCCCGTCTATGTTCTGACTGCCGAATACTTCGTAGGCATTGAACGGGCCGCAGGTGATATCAGGCAGTTCCCAGCGCAGGGTATCGTTGCTGACGCACAAAAACTCAGGAGGGGCTACCTCAGCACCGGCCCAGGTCAGATGCCCCAGAAAAAAGGCCAACGTCAGCCATCTGTATTTACTGCTGCTCTTGCATTCTTTGTTCATACTGTTGCTCTAGTTCGTTCATGGGATACCGGCGATTCAGGGCATAGCTTAATGTCATGCCTTCGCCAATTGTTTTATTGTAGTAGACCAGCCCTAAGCCTTTGGCGTAGATTTCCTGGCCTCCGTATGCTTGTTCAAATACCCCTTCCTTATCATAAGTGAGCAGTTCCCGCACATCAAATAAGATAGCATCATGGGATTCGCCCAGTACCTGCACCACGGTATCCTTCAGATAGCGGCGGTTTTTCACCAAAGTGATGACTGCGCCGCTGTCCTGAGGGGGCTCCCAGCGGATTTTGTACAAAAACACACCGGAACTGTCTGTCACCTCAAAAGGGAAGGCACTCCCCTGCAGGACCTCCACGGCGGTGCGGTTTTGCTGCCCGGTACTGTCCGGTTTGTCATCGTACAGATAAACATCCTGTACCAGCATACCGTTGCGCACGAGCTCCTCCCGCACCAATTGAAGCGGTACAAGGTCGTACTCGTAGTACGTACCGGTGAGGAACACCCCCTCGTCCTGAATAAACGACCGGTAATACCAGTAAGCCGGGGTAAGGGAATCGAGATGTACCGGCTGATACTCGTAGACCAGCCCTTCTTCCAGTTCCCGCAGGGGGAAATAATAGTCCCGGATATCTTTAGGCCCATTTTTCCGACAAGATGACAGCCCAATGACTAAAGTGGCAATAAAGAGTACCGGAAACAAGAACCTGGATTGGGTCATCATGCACAAAAAAGATTATGGCCGGAAAAGCCTGTAAAAAGCAAAGTCTGTCTGTTATTTATCAACGCTTTAATCAACCTATAATTATTTCATTCTGTTTATTTTGTGCGTGTCAAAATGGCACACTGCCACTTAATGGTACGATATATGCAAGCAAAGGAGTGTGATCATCCGGGTACCCGCCTTACAGATGCTCTAATCGCCGCAAATATATCTATCTTTGCGCCACAACAAAAGACTAACATTGGAAATTTTCTCATATGTTTAATGCTATAGCAAAATCCATCAAGAAAGTGTTTGGCACCAAGCAGGAGCGTGATGTCAACACGTATATGCCTGTCGTTGAAGAGATTAACGAGGCCTTCAAAGCCCTGGCTAACCTCTCCAACGATGAGCTGCGGAACAAAACACAGGAGTTCCGTACCCGCATCGCCGAGCACCTTGCCGGTATCGATAAAGATATTGCCGAGACGCTGGCCGAAGCCAATCAGGAAGAGGAACTGCACCACAAAGAGACCCTGTTCGCAGAGCTGGATGAACTCAAGAAGGACCGCGACAACCACCTGGAGGAAATCCTGAAGGTCATCCTACCAGAAGCTTTTGCTGTGGTCAAGGAAACCGCCCGCCGGTTCTCCGCCTCTTCCGAAATCCGCGTGACGGCAACCGAGCACGATCGGGATATCGCTGCTCACCCTAAAAAAGGCTATGTATCTATTGAGGGTGAAGAGGCCATCTGGAAAAACAGCTGGATGGCCGCAGGTGGAGAAATCACCTGGGATATGGTGCACTACGATGTGCAGCTCATCGGTGGTATGGTACTCCACGACGGGAAGATCGCAGAGATGGCCACAGGTGAAGGTAAAACCCTGGTCGCCACCCTGCCGGCTTACCTGAACGGCTTGTCCGGGCAAGGCGTGCACATCATCACCGTGAACGACTACCTCGCCCGGCGTGACCAGGAATGGGTCGGCCCGATTTTCGAGTTCCTGTTCCTTACCGTCGATTGTATCGATAAGTACCGCCCCCACTCCGATGAGCGGATCAATGCTTACAAGTGCGACATCACCTACGGTACCAACAATGAGTTTGGCTTTGACTACCTACGTGATAATATGGTGCGCTCTATTGACGAGAAAGTGCAGGGCAAGCACCACTTTTCGATGATTGATGAGGTAGACTCCGTCTTGATTGACGATGCCCGTACGCCGCTGATCATTTCCGGCCCTGTACCACAAGGCAGCGAGGATCAGGAGTACGTTGCGCTGCGCCCATTTGTTGAGAAACTGATCGCTGCACAACGTAAACTGGCAACCACCTACCTGGCTGAAGCCAAGCAACTCTTTAAGGACGGGAAAACCGGCTATCAGGAAGGCGAGGCAGGCATAGCACTGCTGCGGGCTTACCGTGCACTTCCAAAATACCGCCCCCTTATCAAGTTCCTGAGTGAAGACGGAGTCAAGGTGACGCTGCAAAAGGCTGAAAACTTCTACATGCAGGAGCAGTCCAAGAACATGCATATCGTAGACGAGCCCCTGTACTTTACTATTGATGAGAAAAACCGTAACGTCGAGCTGACGGAGTTCGGGGCAGAGTACCTTTCACAAGGCACTTCCGACTCGGATTTTTTCATTATGCCGGATATTGCCACTTCTATGGTCGAAATCGACAACGACGAGTCGATGACCGAGGAGGAAAAGCAGGAATCCAAGACTAAACTCAGCCAGGACTTTTCGATCAAGTCTAAGCGCCTGCACTCTATGAGTCAGTTGCTTAAAGCTTACACTTTGTTTGAGAAAGACCAGGAATATGTGGTCATGGACGGGCAAGTGAAAATTGTGGATGAGCAGACCGGCCGTATGATGGAAGGCCGGCGCTATTCCGACGGTCTACACCAGGCTTTGGAGGCGAAAGAGAACGTCAAGATTGGTGATATCACACAGACTTACGCGACGGTAACGCTACAGAACTACTTCCGGATGTACCACAAGCTTTCGGGCATGACCGGTACTGCAGAAACGGAAGCCAGCGAGCTTTGGGAAATCTACAAGCTCGACGTAGCCGTCATTCCAACTAATCGGCCTATTGTCCGGGATGACCGGGAAGATTTAGTCTTTAAGACAGCCCGGGAAAAGTTCAACGCGGTAATTGGCGAGATCGTCAATCTTACTGAGCAAGGGCGCCCGGTACTGGTAGGTACCACTTCGGTGGAAGTTTCGGAAGTCCTTAGCCGGATGCTAAAACTCCGCCACATCAACCACAACGTACTGAACGCCAAGCAGCACCAACGCGAGGCCGAAGTCGTTGCAGAAGCCGGTAAGCCGGGTAATGTGACGATTGCGACGAACATGGCAGGCCGGGGTACTGACATTAAGATCAGTCAGGCTGTAAAAGACAGTGGTGGCCTGGCCATTATTGGTACGGAGCGTCACGACTCCCGCCGGGTAGACCGGCAGTTGCGGGGCCGTGCCGGACGTCAGGGTGACCCGGGCAGCTCTCAGTTTTATGTATCGCTGGAAGACAACCTCATGCGCCTTTTCCAGTCAGAGCGCATTGCCAAGCTGATGGACCGCATGGGCCACGAAGAGGGTGAAGTCATTCAGCATTCTATGGTCACCAAGTCAATTGAGCGGGCACAGAAGAAATTGGAAGAGAATAACTTTGGCATCCGTAAGCGGCTGCTGGAGTATGACGATGTGATGAACATTCAGCGGGAGGCTATCTACAAAAAGCGAGATAACGCCTTATCCGGCGAGCGCCTGTCCGTAGATGTCAACAACATGTTTGAAGGCATGCTCGAAAACCTCGTGTCGGCTCACCGGGACTCCGGCGACTTCGAGAGCTTCCGCCGCGATGCGCTGGGTGTACTGGGCATGGACCCTAAAACGGATGCCATTGACTTCAAAGAGGCACCGGAGACAGAAGTCCTCGAGCGTTTCCAGCAGCAGTTTGAGGAGTTCTACGACCGTAAGATGACACAGATTACGGATGCGCTGATGCCTTTCTTTATTGAGAAGCACGAGGAGAAAAACCAGATCAAGCGTATTGTCATTCCATTTAGTGATGGGCGGACAAAGCCTATGGCAGTTACGGCCGAACTGGAAACGGCTATGAACTCTAAGGGTAAGTCTATCCGCCGGGACATTGAAAAAGCCGTCACCCTCGCCATTATTGATGAGCGCTGGAAGGAGCATCTTCGCTCTATGGACGAACTGAAGGAATCCGTTCAGGCGGCCTCCTTTGAGCAGAAGGACCCGCTGGTCATTTACAAAATGGAAGCCTACAACCTGTTTGAGCAACTCATCTATGAGATCAACGAACGGGTGACCTCCTACCTGTCGAGGGGCACACTCATCTTTGCCGATGGCCGTACTCTGGAGCAGGCCCGTGAGCAGCGTACGGACCTGAGCAAGGTCCGGACCAACCGAACGGCTGAAGAGCGGGCTACCCGTGCAGCAGCAGAAGGAGTAAGCCGCCCGGCCAAGCCGCAGACCATCGTACGCAATGAAAAGAAGGTCGGCCGGAACGACCCTTGCCCTTGTGGCAGCGGCAAGAAATACAAGCACTGCCATGGTAGATAAAAGCCATTGACAGATACTTTGAAGCCCGGAACAGCCCTGCTGTTCCGGGCTTCGTGTATATACCCTAATTAAGGTAGTTTGCCAACCGGAAGAACCCTTTAACACGAATACTGCCTACGAATTGAAAAGGAAAGTAGCCCATACAGGATATTTGTGATATATTGCAGCGCTTTAAAAAACGACTTTACCTGAAGAATAAACCCTGATTACCAAGATGGATCTGAATGGTTACATTGACCATACTTTACTAAGAGCAGACTGCACAACAGAAGAGATTGAGCAACTATGCCGGGAGGCGCAGCAACATCAGTTTGCGGCCGTTTGCGTCCCGCCATTCCATATAAAGCGTGCAGCCGACCTGTGTGAAGACAGCCCGGTAGCCGTAGCCACGGTGGTGGGTTTCCCGATGGGCTATGCCTCCACCCCTTCCAAGATTGAAGAGATCAAAAGAGCCATAGACGAGGGCGCTTCCGAGATCGACGCCGTCATCAACATCTGTGCCGTCAAATCGGGTAACTGGAACCATGTCACCAATGATATTGACAGCCTGGTCACCGCCACCCATTTGAAAGGCAAGCAAATTAAGATCATCCTGGAGACGTCGCTGCTGACGCAGGAAGAAATTGAGCGCGTAGCCCGTATCTGCCTGGATAAAGAAGCCGATTACCTGAAAACTTCCACTGGTTTTAACGGTGGAGGCGCCACCCTGGAAACCGTGGAGCTGCTGAAACGCCTGGCTGATGGCAAAGCCAAAATCAAAGCTTCCGGTGGTATACGATCGCGGTGGGAAGCCGAACAGTTCATTAAGGCCGGAGCAGACCGCATCGGCACTTCTTCGGGCGTAACCATCATCGGAGGATAACCCGTCTTCCCAGCGATCACCTCCAATTATATACCGGTCTCGTTAAGAGCATGTTTGGAGCTCTTAAAGCCAACCAAAATACTTCCTTTTCCCAGTTAGCAACCATTTCCGCGTAATGTCTGTTAAGTATGATCCACTGAAATAGCTGAGCCCTCGGTATAATTCCTTAATTTTAGCAAATTTCTAAAGCTGTTCCCCAGCGTAATCCCGAATAGGTTCACCTACAAGGTGCCTGTTGCGGAGTGATTTGGCAATACATAACCAAAACGAGAGTGATGTTACTTAGAGTCTTGTTTTCCACCCTGTTTTTGGCGGGGGGCTTTGGCTTCGGGCATGCCCAGAATGTGATCATTGAGGCAGACGAGCCGATTACACAAATGATGGACCGCTACGTGGAGCTCAACAAGTCCCGGAATTTTGTGCAGGGCTGGCGGGTACAAATCCTGGCTACCCCTGACCGGCAACGCCTGGAGACGGTCAAGCAGTCTTTCCAATACCGCTATCCGAATATCCCGATTGACTGGGAGCACGCAAAACCTTACTACAAGCTACGGGCGGGGGCATTCGAATCCAAGCTGGAAGCGATGCGTCTGAAGTATATCCTGCAGCAGGAATATTCCGGCATTTATCTCGTAAAAGACGATAGAATCACCCCTTCAGAGCTGATCGGAAACCTTTAACTCAATATGAACGCATATCGCAGGCAGCGTCAACGTGGCCCCGACGGAGTAATCATGTTTGGGCGCATTGACTGGCTGACATTCTGTCTTTTCCTGGGGCTGGCCGTTATCGGCTGGATGATGATTTTCTCGGTAAGCTACGAGGAATTCAAGCAGGTGGGCATGAGTGGTTTCCTGACCACCTCTGCCGGCAAGCAGGCGATATGGCTCGGTATCTGCGGGCTGGTCTTCGCTTTTATCATGCTCTTTGACCACAAGTTTTGGCAAACCTTTGCCTATCCGATCTATGGTTTGTCTATGTTACTCCTTTTACTGGTCCTTTTTCTGGGCACAAATATCAAAGGTGCCACTTCCTGGTTTTCATTCGGTGGCTTCTCGCTACAACCTTCTGAACTAGCGAAAGTAGGAACCTGCCTTGGTGTGTCAGCTTTCCTGAGCACCTACAGCACAGACCTGCGGCAGCCCAAGGCACAGTTGACAGCCCTGGGTTTGATCGGGCTGCCTATTTTGTTGATTCTGTTGCAGCCGGATGCAGGTTCGGCCTTAGTGTTTTTGTCCTTTCTGGTTGTCTTTTTCAGAGAGGGGCTCTCGCCGATCTACTATATAATAGGTATCGTTGGGGCAACCCTGCTCATTCTGGGGTTTATCTATCCGCCCACACAGATCATCTTTGGCAGCGTACTGGCAGGTACCGCAGTGCTGGCTTACTATTTTCACGGCAACCTGCGGACCTACGCCTGGATTGCCCTTGCGCTGCTGGCAGTAGCGGCTTACAACCTCTCCGGCCTGGGTTATCAATTATACCTGTTGGGAGGGGCGGTGCTGTTTTTCGTGGCAGCGGGCATCCTGGCCTATCAGCAACGGAATGGCCGCATGGCGATGCTGATGGCGTTCTTCCTGGTGCTCGGCAGCGGGCTAACCTATGCCTCCAACTATGCCTTTAATTATGTATTAAAACCGCATCAGCAAGACCGGATCAATGTATGGCTGCAGCCCGAAAAATGCGATGAGCGTGGCTCCCTCTACAACCTGACGCAGTCAAAGGCGGCCATAGGCTCGGGGGGACTGGAAGGCAAAGGCTTTCTCAGCGGCACCATGACGAAACTCAACTACGTACCGGAGCAATCCACTGACTTTATCTTTTGCACCATAGGTGAAGAGCAGGGGTTTATCGGGTCTGCCGGTATCATATTGCTGTTCCTGCTGCTCCTGGTCCGCATCACCGTAGTGGCTGAGCGGCAAAAATCAAATTTTGCCCGGCACTATGCCTACTGCGTCGCTGGTATTCTGTTTGTACACGTTTTCATCAATATAGGTATGACCATGGGGGTAACCCCTATCATTGGCATTCCACTGCCGCTGATCAGTAAAGGCGGCTCGTCTTTACTCGGCTTCACCATTATGATCAGTATTTTGCTAAAGCAAGACAAACACCGTTTCCGCCATTAAAAGCTCAACCCTTGTTTAATTTCCAGCTGCAACATACCGACCCTCAATCTGCGGCCCGGGCAGGCCATATCAAAACTGCTCACGGAGCTATTCAGACGCCCATCTTTATGCCCGTAGGGACACTCGGCACCGTCAAGGGGGTCCACCAACGGGAACTCGAATCGGACATTAAAGCCCAGATCATCCTGGGCAATACCTACCACTTATACCTGCGGCCGGGGCTGGATATCCTGGAGCAGGCGGGCGGCTTGCATGGTTTCAACGGCTGGAAGCGCCCCATCCTTACCGATAGCGGCGGTTATCAGGTGTACTCATTGAGCAATCAGCGCAAAATCGATGAAGCGGGCGTCACCTTCCGTTCCCACATCGATGGCTCCGCTCATCAATTCACTCCGGAGCGGGCGATAGATATTCAGCGCAGTATTGGTGCCGATATCATCATGGCCTTTGATGAATGCCCACCTTATCCCTGTGACTATACTTACGCAAAAAACTCTATGGAGCTGACGCACCGCTGGCTCGCCCGTTGTGTGAAGCGCATGGCGGAAACGGAAGGCAAGTACGGGTATGAGCAGACCCTCTTCCCTATCGTTCAGGGCAGTACTTACCCTGATCTGCGCCGTAAATCTGCAGAGACCATTGCAGAGGCCGGGCAGCCCGGTAATGCGATCGGCGGGCTATCCGTAGGGGAGCCCGCAGAAGCGATGTACGAAACGACCGAGCAGGTTTGCCATATTCTGCCCAAAGACAAGCCGCGTTATCTTATGGGGGTAGGCACTCCTGAAAACCTCCTGGAATGCATCGCGCTCGGCGTCGATATGTTTGACTGTGTGCTCCCTACCCGGAATGCGCGCCACGGCATGCTGTACACCTCGGAGGGCATCATCAACATCAAGAATGCCAAATGGAAAGACGACTTTAGCCCTGTGGACTCTGCCAACCCCTGCTTTGCCAGTCAGCAATACTCCAAAGCTTACCTGCGCCACCTGATGCATACCAAAGAGCTGCTGGGCCCGCAGATTGCCAGTCTTCACAACCTGAGTTTCTATCTTTGGCTTGTAGGCGAAGCGAGACAGCATATCCTATCCGGGGACTTCAGTTCCTGGAAGGAGCAAATGGTTAAGCGAATACAAAGGAGGTTATAATTTTGTTAGCGGTACATCTAAATGCCTGCCCGGTACGTTTCTGCAAATAGGTTTTACGGGCAGTCCCGGGCATAGCCCACATCAGTAAAGTTTGCGATATGCTAAAGAAGATCGACCAGTATTTGATCAAGAAGTTTTTGAGCACTTTCTTTTTTACAGTGCTCATCTTTACCATGATTTCGGTCATTATTGACTTTAGCGAAAAGATTGAGAAGTTTATTGAGAGCGATATCACCCGTTATGAAATTTTAGTGCTGTACTACCCCGGGTTTATCATGTTTATCGCCGGGCTGCTCTGGCCGTTGTACACCCTTATTGCTGTCATCTTTTTTACTTCCCGCCTGGCTTACAATTCTGAAATCATTTCTATTTTCAATGCAGGCATCAGCTTTCAGCGGCTTATGCGGCCGTACCTGATTGCGGCAAGCTTCATCGCCATCCTGCATTTGATGGGCAACCACTTTTTCATTCCGCTGGGCAACAAAAACCGGCTCGATGTGGAACATGCCTACATCTGGACCAACAACGACAAGGGCAAGACACAAGACGTGCATATGTTCGTGGCTCCCAACACTAAGGTGTACATCAATTACTACCGCAAACGGGACAGTACGGCACGTAAGTTCCGGTTGGAGCACTTCGAGGATGGCGAGCTGGTTTCTTTGCTGAAGGCGAACACCGCCGAGTGGGTTGGCCCAACCAACCAATGGCGCCTGCGCAATTATGAGATCAGGACCTTCAACGATATGGAAGAGGAGCTCATTCTCGGTAGAGGCGAAACCCTGGACACGGCTATCAATTTGACACCCGCTGACTTTGTAGACTACAAAGAGCAGCATATGATGATGACTTCCAGGCAGATTCTGGACTACATAGCCAAGCAGGAGTCCCGTGGTGTTGGGAATACCAAAAAGTATGAAATCGAATTTCACCGAAGGACCGCCGAGCCATTCACCATTTTCATACTCACCATCATTGGTATGGCGCTCGCGGCCCGGAAGGTCCGGGGCGGCATCGGTCTCCACCTTGCGATGGGGGTCGGTATTGGCGCCCTCTTCATTTTCTTCTCCCGCTTTGCTGTAGTCTTTGCCGCCGGTCAACTTATTCCGGTTATTGCAGGCATTTGGCTGCCTAATGCTGTGTTCGGCATCGTTGCCGTTTACCTCGTCAAAAACGCTCAAAAGTAAGGCTGAACAAAACAGATATGCTGTTTAACTTTTAGGTACGTTGTGTTCCACAGCGTTCATTTCTCCCGTCGAATAGTCTAAAATGTTGAACAAAAGTGTGAAATCCCGCCTAAATATGTCCACAAAAAACCGCCCATTTCATTTTTT
The DNA here is from genome assembly GCF_040219495.1 of Phaeodactylibacter sp. Lineage (GTDB taxonomy): Bacteria > Bacteroidota > Bacteroidia > Chitinophagales > Saprospiraceae > Phaeodactylibacter. The sequence continues at coordinate 27,617 of NZ_JAVJSK010000111.1, forward strand.
ACTGAAAGTTATATAAAAAAGTGAAAGTTTATTTCTTTACACAAAATGCTGTAAATCAGTTTATTGAAAAAACAATTCTTGATTTCGGTCCTCAATTTTGTGCAAAAAGGGCGTCAGTTTGGTATGAAATATTGTATTTTGTTTAACTATTCCGTATCTTTGATTCAACAGAAAGAGAAACTAGAACAAAAACTTAAAGTCCAATTTAGCCATGTCCACCACAGAGTTTTATACTAACTTCGATAAGATGACAGCACTCCTGAACTCTTTTGCTTATAACCTGACCAAAAATACGGAAGACGCAAAAGACCTTTTCCAGGAGACCGCATTCAGGGCCTTCACGAACCGGGACAAGTTCCGTCCGGGTACAAACTTCAAAGCCTGGCTCTTTACGATCATGAAGAACATCTTCATCAATAACTATCGGAAAAAGGTCAAAGCAAATACGATAATGGACTCTACGGATAACATGTACTACATCAATTCAGGTAGCGTCGTTATTTCTAATAAAGCAGAATCCAATATTATGCTAAAGGAGCTAACTCAGATGATCGAAGAACTGGATGACAGTATTAAGATTCCATTTTTGATGCACTACCATGGCTATAAGTACCAAGAGATTGCAGATCATCTTGAGCTCCCACTAGGCACGGTTAAGAGCCGTATCTTTTTCGCTCGCAAAGAACTCAAAGAAGTGATTGGCAAGCGTTATGAGAACCTGAGCGAACTGCGGCAGAAGGTCAGCTAACGGGCGTTTTCTGTTTCAGCCTACTCATTCCCTGTGGTATTGTACTGAATCTGTTCAAGACGCATTCCCCTATATCAAACTATATATTTTACATTTGTACCGGCGATAGAACTGAAAATGTTCTATCGCCGTTCATGTTTTACCATTAGCCTTCCTATCCATGCCAAGAAAACCGACCACTAAAGCCCGACTGTTGTTTTTCTCGAATGAGCTGCAACAATGGTTTGAAAAAAGCCACCGCCCGTTGCCATGGAAAGGCGAAAAGGATGCTTACCTCATCTGGTTGTCGGAGATTATCCTACAACAGACCCGCGTGGAGCAGGGGCTGCCCTATTTTGAGCGCTTCCGCGAATGGTTCCCGACCGTACAAGACCTGGCTAATGCCCCGGAAGACAGGGTCATGAAAGCCTGGGAAGGGCTAGGCTACTATTCACGGGCCCGGAATCTTCACGCCACAGCCAAATACATTGCCCAAACCCTCAACGGTAAATTCCCCACCACCTACGAGGGCATCCGGGCGCTAAAGGGCGTGGGGCCTTACACTGCTGCGGCGATTGGCTCTTTTGCCTACGAGCTCCCTTATGCTGTTGTTGATGGCAACGTCTACCGGGTATTGTCCCGGTTTTGGGGTATTGCAACGCCGATTGACAGCACCGAGGGCAAAAAGCAATTTGCTGATTTGGCAGACCGCGCCCTGCTGGCCTCTCCCCTCCCCCCTTCGAAGCACAATCAGGCGATAATGGACTTTGGCGCCACTCATTGCAAACCTAAGTCGCCCCTCTGTGCCCACTGCCCCCTGAGTGTACAATGCGCCGCTTTTCAACAGCAAAAAACGGATCAACTCCCGGTTAAAGCTAAAAAGATCAAAAAGAAAAACCGGTATTTCCATTACCTCGTCGTCAATGCAGGAGACCGGGTCGTGCTACGCAAGCGGACAGAAAAGGACATCTGGCGCAACCTTTACGAGTTCCCCGCGCTTGAATGGCCGGAAGCCAAGGCGAGTGAGCGTGAAATCCGGCGCAGTGCCCCCTGGCAAGCCTGCATTGGGGAGCGGCCTGCCCGAATTGAGCAAATCTCCCCACCTCAGCAACAAAACCTGACGCACCAAAAGATACAGGCAGTGTTCTGGGAGATTCATTTGGAGGGGCTGCCACCCACAACAACAGAATTAGCACCGTACTTTCTTGCCGATCGGAAAAACTTAAGTAATTTCGCCTTCCCCAAAATAATTGATTGGTATTTAGGGGATAATTCGCTATATTTAAAGTTGGTGTAACTGCTAACGCCCCAAACCAAAATCCAATAGTCAAACATGGTAAACCGCGTTATATTAATTGGCAATTTAGGTGCAGACCCGGAAATACGCCGCCTGGAGAATGGCGCTGTAGTCGCTAAAGTGCGCCTCGCAACAAACGAGAACTACAAAGACCGCAATGGCGAGTGGCAAACCCTCACGGAATGGCACGATGTCGTCATGTGGCGCAGCTTGGCAGAACGTGCTGAAAGCCAATTAAATACGGGTGCGCAAATTTATGTAGAAGGTAAACTGACACACCGCACCTGGCAGGATCAGGACGGCAATAACCGAAAAACGACCGAGGTCGTTGCCAACTACTTCCGCCTGATTGGCGGCAAAAAAGATAACAACAGCAGTGGTGGCTACTTCCCTAATCCTGATGATGAATTGAAAGCAGGTGGCGCCCAGAAGACCCCTGCGCCAACAGCTACGGCTTCCAAACAGTCTGAACCGCCGCCCAGCAGCGCTAATGACGAACCGGCCGAAGGAAGCGACACCGCTGAAGATGACCTTCCATTCTAAGCACCTTCCTTCCGTTCACTAATCCCCTTTACCTTGGAATCGGAACCCGCAAGTTTATTTTCCTTTCTGGTTCAAAACCCACAATTACTGAGCGTATTTAGCCCCGAGTTATTGCTGGGCACGCTTGGAATTGTGCTGCTCCTGGGTTCTTCAGCCATGGTATCAGGCTCCGAGGTGGCATTCTTTTCACTGGGCTACAGTGATTTGAAAAAGCTAAAGGACAGTGGCACCGTTGCGGATCATGCGATCATCAGCCTGAAGGAAAAACCCCGCAAGCTGCTAGCCACCATACTGATTATCAATAACTTCATCAATATTGCCATTGTCATCCTCTCCGACCTTGTGCTGCGATCAGCTCTTCCGGATACGGTATTCGACTACTGGGCGCAATCTCTGCTTAGTTTGTTTTCGGTCCCTTCGCCTGAGGAAACTGAGCTCTGGGGGCGTCTGCTCAGCTTTCTCGTCACTATAGCAGGTGTGACTTTTCTGCTCGTTTTGTTTGGGGAAGTAGCGCCCAAGGTTTACGCACGCATCAACAACCTGAAACTCGCCCGGCTTATGGCCCGCCCGCTCGACATCATGATGCGGCTTTTCCACCCGGTCAGCAACCTCCTCGTAAAATCGACTACCATTATGGAAAGGCGCCTGGTGGGGTCAGGCAATGGTAACAGCCCCAGCCGGGCGGAAATCGATGAAGCCATTGAATTGACCGTTAGCCATGAAAAAGGCGCAGGCAGGGATATTGACATCCTCAAAAGCATTGTGAAGTTCGGGGACGTTACGGTCAAACAAATTATGCGTTCCAGGGTCGATGTCGTTGCGGTAGATTTCAGAATTGATTACCAGGAGCTGCTACAGATTATCAGGGAAGCGGGCTATTCCAGAATCCCTGTTTACGAAAATGACTTTGACAACGTCACGGGTATCCTCTATGTCAAAGACCTCCTTGGCCACCTGGACGAACCCGCTGAGTTTGAATGGCAGGAACTGATACGCCCGGATGTCTACTACGTGCCGGAAGCTAAGAAAATAAACGACCTCTTAAAAGAGTTTCAGGTAGAGCGCCTGCACATGGCTATTGTAGTGGATGAATACGGCGGCAGCTCTGGCATTGTCACCCTGGAGGATATTATGGAAGAGATCATCGGGGAGATCAAGGACGAATTCGACGATGAAGTAGAGGTGGTGTTTAAGAAAATCGATGATTTCAATTACCTATTCGAAGGTAAGACCCTGCTCAATGATGTTTGCCGTATCATCGGGATTGACACCAATTCTTTTGACGAGGTGAAAGGTGAGGCGGATTCTCTGGCGGGCCTGATCCTTGAGATTCAGGGGCATATGCCTAAAACTGACGCAGAGATTACCCAGGGGCTATACCGTTTCAAGGTTGTGACCGTTAGCAAACGGAGAATTGAGCAAATATTACTGACCCTTCCCAAAAATTAATGCGATGTACCGGTTCTGCTTTTTTATACTACTGACGGTTTTCCTGAGCAGCTGTGGCGATGCCCCCGCTCCCACTCCTAAACCCCGGGCATTCCCCAAAGTAGAGTACCCCGAAAAAGCCTATCGCCAATTTGATGAGGATTACTGCGCCTTCACTTTTGAGTACCCGGAGTACGCGGAAGTGCAACAGGACAAGAACTTCTTTGATGAAGCTCCACCTCACCCCTGCTGGTTCGACCTTTACTTTGAAGACTTTGACAGCCGTATGTACTTCAGTTATGCGCCCATTGACAGCAAAGCAGATTGGGAGAACCTACGCAGTGATGCCTTTAACCTCGCTGACTGGCACAACAAAAAAGCAAGCTATATTGATGAGATGCTCATCAGGAAAGAGAATAACGTGAGCGGAGTGCTCTTCCTGATTGAAGGCCATGCCGCCTCTCCGGTACAGTTCTACCTGACCGACAGCACCAATCATTTTCTTCGGGCTTCCCTTTACTTCAATACGGAAGTGCGGCCGGATTCTATGGCGCCCGTCTACGAATTCCTTGAAGCCGATATCCTGCGGATGATCGAAACTTTTGAATGGGCTGAGTAGGGGCAAGTACAGTACCCCGGGGCTCCGGCTTCAGAAAGAGGTCTTTTGCCCCCATTTTGGGGTAGGCTATGGCTCCGTTTACGTTTCGCTTCCGGTGCTCTATCAAGTATGAAAAGCTGGGTGGTCGAGGATAAGCAGAAGGAGCATCTCCTCTGGCTCGGGAGAACATGCGACTTCTCCGAAGTCGACCTGCCGTGGTGCTGAGAAGGTTAAAAAGGTATGGCTTCTCCGAAGTCTTGCAGCATAAGCGACGAGCAATCAATAACTGTCAGTTTTCCAGGAGCGCTTTTTCCTTTATCCGGCGTTGAAGAACCGACAGCCTTAGCGCCACTAAGACCGGGAATCCCGCAATTTTGCGGGACAGGCTCTTCACCCCCGCAATGCTGCGGGGCAGGCTTTGGCTAAAGAAAAAATCGCTAGTGGCTCAAGTCCTAAATCCTTGACGATCCAAGCCTTGCCCTTTTGCCCGCTGATGTAACCTGAAAGCCTCGCCGTAGCTTCGGCTACGCCTACGTTTCCAGGCTTCTTCAGCGAACAAAATCCCGGCGGCTTAATTATCAGAGACTTAGAACTTAAGCCACTAGGCTATCTAAACACAACACTTATTAATCGCTCGTCGCTAAGAGCGTGTTGGGACTTTAGTAATCGACCTGTCCCGGTGCACCGGGACACTTTTTTGCTTATACTTCGTCCCGAAAATCCTTCCCGCAAACTGCGGGACAGGCTATTTAGCTAAGCAGGCTGACCGAAAACACATTTTGGGTTAGTATGACGATAAGATACCATGCGTAAAAACGCAGCGGCATTTTGTGCTTTGCGCCCCAGGTTTTCTGTAAATACCAAGCATGGCAGGTTATCCGAGTGCCTGAAGCCACT
>NZ_JAVJSK010000112.1:0-50934 GCF_040219495.1 Phaeodactylibacter sp.
GTCGAAAACTAGCAATTTTTTGGTTAGACGAGACCCGAAAACCGGAGTTTAGCCTAAGCTAAATGAGGATTTTCGGGGCGAAGTATAAGCGAAAAAGTGCAGTTTACAGACCGATTACTAAAGTCCCAACACGCTCTAAAACAGAACTGTAATGGTTTGGTATCTACTTAAATGTCCTGACTATTTTTTACCGGGGGATTGATGATCGTAACTCAGTATACGCTTAAGCTTCCACTGGTCATTTTCAAGTATCCAAACATGGGTAAATTTAGCCGTACTTGTCAAATACTTAGGCTTGCCCGGCTCTTCTCCGTAGAATTCATGCTCCCCTTTCTGTATGGCACCGTATAGCACCCCGTTGGAATATAATGGAAAAACCTCCATGCTTCCATCTACCAAAACCCGAGTGGGCTTGTAATTCATATTACAAAGATTGGGGATGTTCCGGATGAAATTTTCTTTTGAATCCAGAAGTCCGCTTTGGTCATGATAAAACTCAAAATCATCGCTAATCAATGCCCTTAATTGGGCAGTATCACATTCGTTGAAACCGAGGTTGAAAACCAAGCTGTCTTTCTGCATTAATTCTGTGAATAATTTCTGAAGCGTAAAATCATCCTGCTGGCTAAATACCGGGGCAGAAAGAAGAAGGCAGCATAACACATTCAATGTCAACTTCATAATCTGTTAATTGGGTGCTTCAACTGCCTAAGATATCAAAAGCCACATTATTTACTTCCCCTTTTTCGACGTACTTCGTTTTCGATCCGTGATAATAGCGAGCATATGCATGGATATAACAACTAATTAATAACAAGAGCCGAGGTTACCTAACCAGGGTCTACTTAACCTTATTAGCATGCCTGAAGCAATAATCTGGAATTATCCATTCTCATCACAGACTGACTAACATGAACAGGTTCTTACTATCATTACTAATCCCACTATGCGGCTTCCTGAGTTGTAATGCTCCGGAAAACCCAAGTGGGCATATCACAGACTTTTCTAACCTTCTCCTCCCTGCGCCAATAAGTGGCGGATTCAAAATGGAAGAATACTGGATCTGGGGTGGATCAGCCATCAAGAGCCCCGATGGACAGTACCATCTTTTTGCTTCCCGCTGGCCTAAGCAATATCCCTTCAATCAGGGTTATGTGTACCATTCCCAGGTGGTTCATGCTACAAGTGATAAGCCAGAAGGCCCCTATACTTTTAAAGATGTCGCACTCCCCCGCCGCCCCGGATACTGGGACGGCAAAATGACCCACAATCCGACCATACAGCAATGGGAGGATACCTACTATCTCTTTTACATTGGCTCCACTTACGAAGGGGAAAGCCCGGATGCGGATTCACTTCGTAAAATCCGCAAAATCTATAAGAAGCCGGCTTACAAAAACATTCGCATTGGCGTGGCACGATCCACTTCCCTGGATGGGCCCTGGGAAAGATTGGACAGCCCCATACTCGCACCTCAGCCCAATGGTTTTGACAGCGTGGTCGTTACCAATCCTGCGCCTTACATCAACGAAGACGGCAGTGTGGACCTCATCTACCGCACCCATATCCGCGGTACCGGCAACCGCCTGGCTTACGCCCGGGCAGACCATCCCTTAGGCCCTTACCGAAGAGTCATACAAGCGCCCATTTCCACTGCTATTGTGGAAGACCCGTTCATCTGGAAACAAGACAGTACCTACTACATTCTGGCCAAGGATATGGAAGGCTCCATCACCGGAGAAAAGCACGCGGGCGTTTTCCTAACCGCCAAAGACCTGACACAATGGACGCTGGGTGAAAACCCTAAAGCCTATTCCCGGACCGTCAAGTGGACCGATGGCACCCAAACGGTGCAGGGATCCTTCGAGCGCCCTCAGCTCCTCATACAAAACGGAAGGCCCACCCACCTGTTTGCCGCCACTGCCGATGGACCGGGCGGATTCCGTAATGCGAACCACACTTGGAATATGGTGACGCCTTTAAAACAATCCGAATAATGATTTCAATAGCGCAACCCAACCATCTGATATTCCTGACCGCTGTGCTAAGCGTCTTGTCATTTTCTTGCGCTCAAAGCCCGGCGGATGCCACGCTGAGTGGTGGCAATCAGCCCAATATCATCTTCATTTTAGCAGATGATTTAGGCTGGGCAGATGTCGGCTTCAACGGAGCAAAGTACTACGAGACACCTAACCTCGACCGTCTGGCCGCCTCAGGTATTACCTTTTCCAACGCCTACGCTAATGCGGCCAATTGTGCCCCCACTCGTGCAAGTATACTGAGCGGGCAGTACACGCCCCGGCATGGCATACTGACCGTTAAAGCCTCCAATCGGGGCGACCAAAAGGCGCAGCGGCTTATCCCTGTCCCCAATCAATCGGTACTGGATACGGGTACCTTCTCTATGGCAGAAATGCTTAAAACAGCAGACTACCATACCGCCTTCATCGGCAAATGGCATATAGGCAACCACCTGGAAAGCAGCCCACTAGCTCATGGCTTTGATTACACGCTGGCCGGATGGGAGCGGGGCAGCCCGCAGTCCTATTTCAGCCCCTATCAGAACCCTGCCCTGGAAGACGGCCCCGGGGGCGAGTACCTCACCGACCGCCTAACCAGCGAGGCCATGAAATATATTCAGTCCCGAAATGCCAGTAAAGACCCTTTCTTCCTCTACCTGTCCTACTACGCCGTACATGCCCCCTTTGAAGCCAAAGACTCACTGATCGCCAAATACCGAAGCAAGAACCCGGCGGTAGAGGGCCGCGACAATCCCATATATGCCGCTATGATCGAAACGCTGGATGCCAATATCGGACGGCTGCATCAGTATCTGGAAGAACAGGGGCTCATGGACAATACGATCCTGGTGTTTTGGTCAGACAACGGCGGCTCTTTCCGGGCTACTGTAAATGACCCGCTAAAAGGAGCCAAAGGGATGCCCTGGGAGGGCGGTATCCGGGTGCCGGCTTTCGTGTATTCCCCCACCATTTTTCCCAAAGCCCAATCGATAGACGAACCCGTCATCAGCACAGATTTGTACCCCACTCTTGCGGAATGGGCAGGCGCTTCCCTGCCTGATGACTATCCTTTAGATGGAATGAGCCTTGCGCCCTTATTGAAGGGACGCCCCTTGAATGAGCGGTCGCTCTACTGGTATGCTCCGGTCTACCTGCCCGGCGGTGAAGATTATGCGTTCCGGATGGTGCCTTCCGCTATCATTCGCAAGGGAGATTACAAGCTCATTTGGGAATACGGGACGAACCAAACCCGATTGTACAATCTGAAAGAAGACTCCGGGGAAACCCGGGACCTCAGTCTGCAGCAGCCCGGGCTGAAACAAAAGCTTTTGAGTGAACTGAGGGACTGGCATCAGGCTACCAGAGCCAAAGTCCCAACCCTTACTAATCCTCAATTTGATCAGGATTACACCAAAGACCGGTACGAGTCAATAGGGTATGAATGATGCCTCTACCAATGGGGACAGCACTTTTCCTTATAAGCACTTTACGCTTCAACTATGAAAGACTCCAACTTAAGCTGTTTACTTTTGACCTGCTTTTTCGCCTGCCTCCTAACCCATTCAACGCAGGCACAACAAACCCTCCTTAGCGAGCGCATACCGATGCTCAAAACCTACGATGCCGACCATTTGCTGCAAGTGGCGTTGCCATTGGGCGGCATCGGCACCGGCACAGTCTCCCTGGGTGGACGCGGGGAACTGCGTGACTGGGAGATTATGAATGTGCCTGCGAAGGGCTACAGTACCGTTACCGATGGCAATGACGCCCCGTTCTTCGCTATCTATGCAAAGCCCGAAAACGGAGACCCTATAACAAAAGGGTTAATGGGCCCGCTGTACGATGCAGAATACCAGCATGCGGAAGGGCGCTCGGTCAACCACCACGGCTTGCCCCGTTTCCGCGAAGCCTCCTTTGAAGCCACCTACCCCTTCGGCATCGTCAACCTTAAAGACAGCGTTTTTCCTGCCACGGTCAAAATCGTGGGCTACAACCCCTTCATCCCAGGCGATTCCGATGATTCGGGCATCCCAATGGCCGTTTTTGAAATGGAAGTACACAATCCCACCGGACAGGATATGGAAGTGGCCATTGCAGGAAGCATCCGCAACTTTATCGGCAAAGACGGGCGGGAATACCAAACCGACTGGAAGGGCGACTACATCCCCCTGGGGGCAAAAAACAATGAAAATACCTACCGCAGGGGCAAGGGTTTTTCGGGGGTTTTCATGCACTCCAACGGGCTGGATTCCCTGCACCCTGCCTGGGGCACAATGGCCCTGACCACATCCGCACCAATAGGTCAGGTTAGTTATCGGACCAGTTCCGAAAAGAACGCCTGGAGCCGCGGCATCCTCGACTTTTGGGACGACTTTAGTGCTGATGGAATGCTAACGGAAAAAACAGCATCCGCCGACCCCGACCCCATGGCTTCTTTAGCCGTAAAACAGGTAGTGCCAGCCGGGCAAACCAAAGTTTACCGTTTTTACCTCACCTGGCACTTCCCCAACCGGCAGTCCTGGGGAAGTTGGAGCGAGGTGCAGCCCGTGGTCAGGGTGGGGAATTACTACATCACGCAGTACGCGGACGCCTGGGAGGTTATCAAACAAACCCTGCCCCGACTGCCACAGCTCACCAACAAAACCCTTGCTTTTGTGGAAGCGATGATGGCGAGCGATTACAGCGAAGTGGTGAAGGAAGCCGCCCTGTTCAACCTCAGCACCCTGCGCTCGCAAACGGTTTTCCGTACGGAAGACGGCAAGATGTTCGGCTGGGAGGGCGTGTTCGACCGCTTTGGTTCCTGCTTCGGTTCCTGTACCCACGTTTGGAATTACGAACAGGCGACCGCCTTCACCTTTGCCGACCTGGCACGCAGCATGCGGGAGGTGGAGTTTGGGCATGCCACGCGTGAAGACGGCTTCATGAGCTTTCGGGTGAATTTACCCCTTGACAGTGCCCACCTCTACCGCAAAGCCGCTGCCGACGGGCAAATGGGTACGATTATGAAGTTTTACCGGGAATGGCAACTCTCCGGAGATGATGCCTTCCTGAAAAGGCACTGGCCGCAGGTCAAGTCTGCCTTTACCTTTGCCTGGATAAAAGGAGGTTGGGACGGCGATCAGGACGGTGTGATGGAAGGCGTGCAGCATAACACCATGGATGTGGAGTACTTCGGCCCCAATCCGCAGATGCAGTTCTGGTACCTCGGTGCGCTCAAAGCCATGCAGGAGATGGCGAAGTATTTAGGTGAAAAAGACCTGGCGAAGAAGTGCCAAACGCTTTTCGAATACGGCAGCCAATGGACGGACAAAAATCTGTTCAACGGAGAATATTATATCCACCAGCTACAAGTCCCGGAATCACTCGATGACATCGCCAAAGGGTTGATGGGCGGCATGGGCAGTGAAGATCTGGAACACCCAAAGTACCAACTGGAAGAAGGCTGTCTGATTGACCAACTCGTGGGGCAGTATATGGCGCATGTGGTGGGGCTGGGCTATCTGGCCAAGCCCGAAAACCTTAAAACCACCCTCCAAAGTATCAACCGCTACAACAAACGGGAAACCCTGTTCGAGCATTTCAACAACATGCGGTCCTACGCTATGGGCGACGAAAAAGCCCTATTGATGGTGAGTTATCCGAAAGGCGGGCGTCCTGAGGTTCCCTTTCCCTACTGGTCGGAAGTGATGACCGGCTTTGAGTACACGGCCGCTATTGGCATGCTTTACGAAGGCATGGAAGCTGAAGGGCTGGAGGTAATCCGGAATATTCGAAGCCGCTACGACGGCAGCAAACGCCCCCCCTTTGATGAAGCAGAATGCGGGCATCATTATGCGCGGGCGATGGCTTCCTGGGCAGGTGTTTTGGCACAGAGTGGTTTTCAGTTCTCAGCGGTGGAGCAGTCAATGCAATTCCATCCCAAGGCCGGTAAGTGGTTTTGGTCGAACGGGTCTGCCTGGGGCACTTGCCTTATTTCAAATGAGAATGGGAACTGGGTGGTAAACCTGAAAGTATTGCATGGGAAGATCAGATTGAAGTCCTTTCAGTTAGGAGAAGGGGTAAAGAAACGCTTTAAGGAGGTTCAAACCGTTGGTGAGGGCAATAGATTGACTTTTGAACTTTATACAAAATAAATCCATGAAGCAAATAAAAACCCTAATCTGGCTCCTGTCTCTGCTTTCTATCGTGGCTTGCGATGAACAGCCTGGGGAAGGTACGTTCGGATACGATATCCATTTTCTGAAAGCCCATAAGAAAACAGTCCTCCTAAAAGAAAACGATGGCCAATCTCAGATAGCCATTGTACCCGACTATCAGGGGCGCGTGATGACAAGCACTGCTCAGGGTGAAAAAGGGAAGAGCTACGGCTGGATCAACCACAAGCTGATTGCCTCCGGAGCAATCCAACCAAAGATCAATGCGGTGGGCGGTGAAGATCGGTTTTGGCTGGGTCCGGAGGGTGGTCAATATTCCGTTTTCTTTTCCCCTGGTGCTTCTTTTGACTTTGCCAATTGGGAAACACCGAAAGTGATTGATACCGAACCCTTCGATATAAGTTCAGTTTCCGCGGACCGTGCTGTATTTGAAAAGCGTTTCCAGCTTAGAAATTATCAAGGCTTTGTTTTTGATTTAAAGGTAGAACGGGAAGTTTCCATTTTTGGCAAGAAAGAAATAGAACAAAATCTCGGCATCACACTGAAGGATGATTGCGCTTATGTAGGGTACCAAAGCCAAAACAAAGTGACCAATCAAAATGTGGAGGACTGGAGCAGGGACAAAGGACTGCTGTCTATCTGGATCCTAGGTATGTTCGCCCCTTCTGAAGAGACGGTCATTCTGTTGCCATACAAGGATTCCCTTCAGCTCAACTCCGCATATTTTGGCTCTATTGATGATTCCAGGCTTCAGGCAGATAGCGGTGTGGTGTACTTCAGGGGCGATGGAAAATACCGGTCTAAGATTGGCCTTCCTCCGGCTAATGCGACAGGGCGGTTAGGCAGTTATGACCCGATCAATCAGGTGTTGACCATTGTAAAGCATTCTTTTGACGGAGACAGTTTATATGTCAATTCACTTTGGGAGCACCACGAATACCCCTACCGTGGCGATGTTGTCAATGCCTATAATGACGGCCCGCTGGAAGATGGCAGTCAACTGGGTCCATTTTTTGAGTTGGAATCGTCCTCCAGCGCGAAGGCCCTTCAGCCGGGGGAAGCTATGACGCATATCCATGCTACTTTTCATTTTGAAGGCAAACAAGAGGCTATTTACCGGATAGCCCAGGAAGCATTGGGTATAGATTTATCTAAAATTCCTTATTAAAAAAACGACTAAACACAAACAGCTCAGCCTGGCCCTATTCCTCCCAACAAAAGGAACGTTCAGCTGGCCAAAAATACATCGGAAAAATATGCCAACTACCATCCGTCAAGTCTTATTGCTTTCCTCCTTACTACTACTCTTCTCAGGTAAAGGTGGTGCAAAAACACCGCTTGTTCAATATTCGATCACCGATTTTGGGGCCGTTGGGGACTCCATCACTCTAAATACAGCAGCTATTCAGGCTGCCATTGACACTGCGCATGCAAGAGGGGGTGGGGAAATCATTATCCCGCCCGGCATCTTTTATTCCGGATCAATCGTACTAAAAAGTAATACCCATCTTTTCCTGGCTCCCGGCTCCAAATTACTCGCCAGCACTGAGCTAAAGGATTACCCTATGTTGGAAGTGGATTATACTTCCATAAACCGATCTTATGGAGGACACGAAGTAATGGCAGGTAAGACTCGTTTCGCCTTTATCATTGCCTTTCGTTCCAAAAATATCGGTATTTCCGGACAAGGCACCATAGATGGAAATGGCGGTAATGGTGCGGACTTTAAAGTGACTGTTGATGATCAAGGCAAATGGCATAAACCCAAGAGGCCCGCCATGATCCACTTTATTTCCTGCGAAGACATCCTGCTAAGGGATGTTGATATACAGTACTGTCAGAACTGGCACGTCCACATGGAAAACTCTGAGCAGATCAGGATCGAAAATATTGATATCACTGGCCATGCTAATGCGAATGACGATGGCATAGATATCAATTCCTGCCGGGATGTTACTATACAAAACTGTAGGGTTGACGTAGGAGATGATGGCCTGGTGTTTAAAACCAAAGGCAAAGCACCCAATGAAAATATCATGGTAACCAACTGTGTATTTGCCAGTGAAACCCGGTGCATTCAGTTTGGGTCAGAAACGGAAGGTGACATGCGAAATATCGTCATACGGAATGTGCTGCTCAAACCAACAGCCATTCGCCCGGAATGGCCGGAACCCGGAGCCAAACCTATCAGCAAGTTAATAAAACGAAGCCTTGGGACAGGGATTTCTATTAACTCCAATGATGGAGGAACACTGGAAAACATTACCATCAGTCAGGTACGATGCGTTGACCTTCCCTCTCCGCTCTACCTGCATAACGCCAGGCGCCTCTGGAAATACTCAGAGGGGCGGTACGACACCACTATGGAAGCTGGCACTTTACGGAATATTTTCATCAACGACTTTGTGGCCACCGGGATCAAAAATACGGCCAATCCAACAATTATGGGCCTTCCTGAGCGCCCGCTCGAAAACATCCATTTGTCTGATCTGTACTTTGAGTTTACCGGAACCTTTGACCCAGCAAGCCTATTGACGGATTTAACTGATCTGACTGAGCATTGCGCCTGGCCAGGCTATTGGGGTAAAGAAAAGCACTATCCTGCTTATGGGCTGGAATGCCGTTATGTAGAAGGCTTATCCTTCGACAACCTTACGTTTAGCATCAAAGAAGACCCCAGGCCCGCCATTATTCTTAGTCATACCGGTACATTACAGATTGGATCAGTAAGCAACCTTGGAGGGACAGGAAAAACTATTGTGACCAAATAATGGAATGAATATGACCTACCGGATAATAACACTGCTCCTTTTTTTATTCCTACTTAATTCCTGCACGGAGGAGGCTAAGAAATCTGATCCGCTGCCTCAACTCAGCGGCATCTACCCTCACCTCGCCTACTACAACAGCGAAGGCGAGTGCGGCACCGGAGCCATAGTGCCCTGGGCTGACCGGCTTTGGGCCATCACTTACGGGCCCCACCTGCCTAACGGTTCCAGCGACAAGCTATACGAAATCACGCCGGACCTCAAGCAGATTGTACGCGAAGAAAGCATTGGAGGAACGCCTGCTAACCGCATGATTCATACTGAAAGCCAGCAGCTGTTTATCGGGCCCTATGCTATTGATCAGGAAGGGCAGGTCAGAACTATCCCCTACGAACAGATGCCGGGACGGCATACCGGTAATGCCCGCCACCTGGAACAGCCAGAAAACAAGATCTACTACGGCACCATGGAGGAAGGCTTCTACGAGGTGGATGTCCACACCCTGGAGGTACAGGAATTGTACCAGGATGCCAATACCCTGAAGGGCGATCAGTACAGCACGCTTTTACCGGGCGCCCACGGCAAAGGGCTCTACACCGGTCAGGGCGTTGTGGTGTATTCCAACAACGGGGAGCCCTCCGAAGAAGCGCTGAAGCAGTTTGATATCCCCTCCGGCGTCCTCGCAGAATGGGATGGTACAGATTGGAAAACCGTCAGAAGGGCTCAATTCGTGGAAGTGACTGGACCGGGAGGGATTCATGGCAATAAAAATCTGGCTACTGACCCTATCTGGGCTACCGGCTGGGACTACAAGTCCGTCCTGCTGGGTGTACGCGATTCCGAAACAGGATGGAGCTTTTACCGATTGCCAAAGGCCAGCCACAGCTACGATGGAGCGCACGGCTGGAATACGGAATGGCCCCGAATCCGGGATGTAGGTACTGAAAACCAACCCGACTACCTGATGACCATGCACGGAATGTTCTGGCACTTCCCGGGAAGCTTTACCCCAAGTAGCAGCGCCGGGCTGCGCCCACGGTCCGCCTATCTAAAGGTCATCGGCGACTTCACCCGCTGGAATGACCAACTGGTTTTTGGGTGCGATGATTCCGCCAAAAAAGAATTCTTAAACAAACGCAAAGTAAAGGGTGGCATTGAAGGGCCCGGGCAGTCCAACTCCAATCTCTGGTTTACTGATTTGGGAAAGCCTGACCAACTGGGGCCCAATACCGCCGCCGGAGCTGTTTGGTTAGAAGAACCGGTAACAGCCCATACGCCATCGGAGCCCTTCCTCTTTGCCGGTTGGCCGAAACGCAGCTGCTGGCTGCAGAATGCAGGCACTGCAACCGTGACTTTCACCTTCGAAATCGATACCGATGGCACAGGCAACTGGCAGCCGCTTACCACCCAAATCATTGAAGCGGGCAAAAACGCACGCGTGGCTTTCAACCGGGGCCAAAGTGGAGAATGGATTCGGGTGAAAGCAGATCGGGCAACCACCGCCACCGCCCATTTTTACTACGCAGATGAAGAAGAGCGTGATACAAAGGCAGCCCCCGTATTTACCGGCCTTGCCTCTGTCGACCAATCCGAAGTTCATGGCGGATTGCTATACGGGCTGGGCGACAACCGACGGGCGCTCGGCCTAGCCGCCACGGCCTTTTCCGGCACGGAAGATGGTGATTACCGTTATTACGAACTCAACGAAAAGCTGGAATTACTGCCTAAAAAAGATCCAGAGACGCTGGACTTCATCACTGCCCAATTTGCCATCCCAAAAGAGGTCGTGACAGTAGAAGAAAGCTCCGTATTGGTAGTCGATGACTCCGGAAGGCGATGGCGGTTCCCACTCGGAGACCCCAAGTTTTCCGCACTAACGGATGCCGGAGCATTGCGCATCGCCCGGGAGGTCGCCACCGAACGCGACCTGCTCAACCTGCACGGCACCTTCTACGAGCTGCCGGCTGAAAACGCCGATGGCTTTGCCAAGGTCCGGCCGGTGGCATCTCACTCATTACGCATTCACGACTACGCCAGTTACCGGGGATTGCTGGTGATGACAGGAATTGACCCCGAAGCCGGAAAAGACAATGAGCATGTGATCGTTTCAGCAGATGAGCAAGCAGCCGTTTGGGCAGGAGCGATTGATGACCTTTGGCAGCTGGGCAAGCCCACCGGGCAGGGCGGCCCCTGGAAAAACACAGCAGTTCAAGCCGGCGAGGCTTCCGACCCTTACCTCATCGGTTTTTACGACCGCCGCAGCCTTGAGCTTTCACATCAATCCGCTGAGCCGGTTACCTTTACCATTGAAGTGGAGCCCATTGGTCATGGTCCGTGGATGGAATATCAGCAGGTCACAGTACCGCCTGGCGAAACCTATACCCATCAGTTTCCGGCAGATTTCCAGGCGCGGTGGATTCGGTTCCGGGCGGATCAAAACACGACGGCTACGGCCTGGCTGGTTTATGAATAGCAGGAAGGAGTCTGATTTAAACGCAGATCAAGATTCAGTATTAGCTTTATTTTTCGGGTTTTATAATAGACTTTTCTGAAATCTGTTCAACAACTTACTAAATCTTAACTAACCTGTATATTTCTCTTTCTATGCTCAGAAAATAAACACCTGCCGGAAGTGTTTCAAGGTTAAGATAGAAATCTTGGTTGATTAGCTGCTCTTCTGCTCGAATAAGCTGACCGACAGCGTTATAAAGTCCATACTTTATGATTCGCATCGGAGCGACGCTAAACCTACAATGGAATAAGCCTCTACTTGGATTGGGGTAAATTGAAAGCGGAGATAACTGAAGGCTATTTGGCATAATACATTTATTGTTGCCACTCAGAAGTCCACTTCTATAGGTATTTAAAGTTGCTAATATTCTATTGGATTGCCCCTTCGTGAACAGAAACATGCACGGATCATCTACATAATCCATAAAATTCATAAACATTTCACTTTCTGAGCAGCCGCTTTGTGGATAACCAGGACAATTCGTATGCGCGTTTCGCTGTGGTGGTGTGTCTTCGACTTCATCATCAGTGGTGCAATCCCTGTCGTCAGCCCATAAATGTCTCAAACCAAAATAGTGCCCAATTTCATGCGTTGCTGTCCTGCCCATTCCGTATTTCCGGTGCCTGTTCATTCCAAAATATTTTGGATGAATGACTACTCCAGTCTTCTCAGGTATTACCGAATTGGGATAGCTTCCAAAACCAGAAATCAAGTTCCCCGTATTGGCTACCCATATATTAAGATATTTTTCGGTATCCCAGGCATCTGAGCCTCCACGGGCACTGAAGAATACATCCTCAGAAACGCCCATCTCGGGCCTATCACATTGTACTCTGATAATACCTGTCGTATAATTGCCGCTGGGATCAATTGCTGCCAAGCAAAAACGAATACGTGGGCTTCCAATCACTGGCTTGAACTCATCAGGTACATTTTGAATGTCACTATTTTCTGCATTGAAATCTCTGTTCAGGGCGTCTATTTGAGATAAGACCAATGCATCTGATAGATTTTCTTCGCCCTTGTGCCATACGATGTGGACTACTACCGGTATTATGATTTCAGAACGAGTATTTATGGCGTTTTGCAACAAATAATCTTCTATGATTTTATCTGCTTCACTCATTTTTTCAATTGAAACCCTATCGGTAAAAAATACCTCGTTTCCGCAAACAGGCTTTTGCCCATTTAAGCCAGCGCAAAAAAACAAACCTATGAGCAAGCAAATACTATCTAAGAATGTGTACTTCACCACTGATGGTTTTATGGTTAACCATGCCATTCCGGATGTATTCGTATTCAAAAAACCAAGCATAGACGCCGGGATCAAGCGCTTTGCCTTTGAAAGTGCCGTCCCAAATGATACTTTGGATATCTGACGATTTATTGGAATAGACGAGGCCTCCCCAACGGTCAAAAACCTGAAAGCGAATAGCTTGATATGGAAAATCACAACCTATGTAGCATTCCAAAACATCATTATTGCCATCGCCATTTGGTGAGAAAGCAGTCGGTATGTATACATTGCAGCCACAGATTTCAGTTGTTACTTCGAATGAATGATTAAAAACACCACAATCGTTTTGAATCTCAACCGTGTATGCCCCATCCTCACGGATTGAAATCTGATTGCTGCCTGAGCCATCTGACCATAAATAAGTGCCCGGCAGCGGTATGCTCAAGTCAAGTTCTTCGCCTTCGCAAAGCAAGGTATCAGCTGGCAGCAAGCTTAACTGCTTGTCATTTTCTAAGACCACAACCGTATCGCTAAATACACAATTGCCCAGGGTCGCATTTACGATGTACCGGCCTTCCTGATTGATGGTCAAAATGCTATCGGCCGCACCTGTATTCCATGAGTACGTTGCGTCCAAAAATGATTTCCCGATGGTTCGCGATTCGCCCTTGCATAAAACCAGTGTATCTGGCAACGGGTCAAAATCATACACGCCTACATCATCTACATAGTAATAGGAGCCGGTTACGCCAAAGCAGCCCTCGCTTTGCGTATTAGCGCTGGTTTTGAAACTGCCGATAATCGCGTACTGCTCCGTTCCGGTAGCCGTATAGCAGCCACTGATTTCCATCCAGTTGAGGGTATCGTTTAATATTCGCCCTGCCGGATTTTGAACGGCTGGAGTAAAGGGCGGTATTTGCTCCGCTCCTCCTATTACCGCTTCCCGGTACAGGGTGTCCGAAAACGCTAACCCCATTGCATCGGAATGGCAGGGTTGATGACCGTCACAATTACGGGAGGACACGAAGAACTGTATGTAGTATTGCCTTCCTTTGGTCAATTTTTCATTTATCTTGGCCTCCATGTATTCGGTAGTACGAGGAATTGTAAAATACTGAGTAATCCCAGCATAACCATTCCCGCTGTGTGCCGGTTGATAACAATTGGTGCTATTTAATGGTATCCCTCTATCCTGTGAAGAGGAGCATCCGTTAAAAATATCAGGAGTTGATAGTGCTTTATCCCAGGAAAATGCTAAATCTATTGATGCATAATCTATACTTGGACAATCAGAGATTAATTCGAAACTAAAATTGGGGATTAAGTTATGTTGTCCAATTGCACTATTGTTGATCAATAATAAAACAATTACCAGTACAGCAATTTTATTCATAGCAAAATAATAAAGTGGATATACCTGAACAAACAGGCACATCCACAGATGAAAAAAAATTATTTTACTATTGAAAGTTTGGTTGTAAGCAGTCTATTGCCGTTCTCCCAGATACTTACTAAATAAAGCCCATTAGCGAGGTCTGAGATATCAAAACCTGGTGAACCTATATGTTCAAACGATTTTACTATTCGGCCATTCATATCCATCAGTACGATACGCTGCTGTTTAGTGATGTCTACATCATAGTTTAGCAATTGAAATGAATGGTTGGCAGGATTTGGGAAAACTCTAATTTCTTCATTTTCTGCAATACGGCACCCAAGACCTGAAGGGCAAACGGCGAAATTTCGGTTCAAATTCGTCCAGGAAGTGTTACATTCAGCAGAAATTGCGAATTGAACAGTATAGGAAACGGGAATTTGAGCAAAATCGTTAGTTCCACTTTGAAAAGCCCCACTCGTCAACGCGTTTAAATCTATCTGATCACCTGGAATTTGCCCTTCTGTCCAGTAATTTGACCACCAACGGTTTTGCCCTCCGTTCTCAAAAATAGCAACCCACCAGGCATCATAGTTTTTTGTTCCGGTTGTATTCATTCTGATTGGTTCCCCTGGGTTGAACAAATCATTTCCATTAGCATCAATGAAATTCCAGGCAATGTCACTTTGATCTGTAACACCAACTGTGACCGTATTGCTGTAGGTAGGTGGAGTGCCGCCAAAGGGGCTATTGTCCCATGTGCCCAAATAACCGATAAACTGACCATTGTCGTTGAATAAACAAGTACGACCCCTGATTATGTTGCCAAATTTATCTGTACCGCATGCATTTTCCGCAATATCTGGATTTTGAACTTTGATCCTATAGGTTCCTTTTGCCAAATTGTTAAATACTGTACTCGTTTGTGGCCCTTCAACTTCAAGCCAAGAACCACTACCATATTGCAATTGCTCTAGATATATACGAGGTTTGCTAGGAGTGCCAGGGCTAGGCAATGATCGGCAACAAGCTGGTCGCCCATCTTCGTCACAGCCTGCGTAAAAACCGCCACCATCTCTACAAGCGAGAAAACTGCCCTGCATATATACAGTTGGGTAAGGAGGCAGGTTTGTTACTGTAATGCTATTGTTACTACAATTTACCGTTGCAGTTTGTGCAAAGGAATCTTGAGCGATGAAATGGCTCAAAAAAGCCAACATAAAAAGTTGAAAGAATTTCATCTTTGAAAGAGTTTACGTTGTCCTTACTTTGTTTTTAAGTAGTGTTCAGGAATAATTCCACCATTAATTGATATTTATGCTTAGATTCAAGAAAACGCTATGAACTGGCAGAAAGCGACTGTTTTGATTTTTACCCGTGTTGTATTTCTTTTGGGTTCTGCATGGTGTTCCTTTCCGCGTTCAGAAAAGGAAATTGTATTTATTTCAAAACTATACCTAAAAAAGCTATAAACAAATGACAAATGTCATACGGTTAGATGACATTGCAGTGTGCTTTAGAGTAAATTACGAATAAGCCATAAGGAGCCATTCTTTTGCATTACAGTCCTGACACCAAATAGTCATTACTTTAGACACAGGCTCCTGGTCTTAATTCCTGACTATGAGATAAACCATTGGTGTATATGCGATTCCTGCACCTCTTTTTCCTAATTGTTTTGATATCCGCTTCAGCAAAGGGGCAAAAACTCCTTAGCGAATATGTTACTCCAGTCTACAATGGGCCGGAAAGTACGGGGTTAAGCATCTACAACACCAACCCAGAAAGCCCGGACGGCCGATTACTGGCCTTCATAAAGTACAAGCATATTGTGCAGGGTGGACACGCCGGGCCGCCAACTGAAGCCTACCTGATGATCCGGGAGCGGGCGACCGGGAAGACCCGGCTTTTGGACACCGTTTGGGCAACGAACCACAACGGCGCTAATGCCATTTGGATTAATGATAGCCTGATTGCTTGCCAAATCGGGCATGTAGAGGATTTCGAAGTGTTCCACGCAGGAACCGGCGCGTCCGTGTCGGGCAGGATAAGAGGAGAACTGGGCCACAAAGCCGTGCATAACACCATTTATTTTTCCCGCTCCAACGAGCGGATGCGAGACCGTCACCCTGACCGCCTACCCTTCCGGGCAAGCGAGGAAGGTATTTGGCGTTACGAAGTGCTCACCGGAAAAATGGAGCAGGTGGTGCCGCTCTCTGAAATCATTCAGGCCTTCCAGCAACAAAATCCAAATATAAACGGAGCGGGCGCCCAACTGCTGCACGTCGACCCCAATGCTACCGGTGAACGCATTCTGTTTGACTACCGGCACTTCCGGCAAAAGACCGATAAGCGCAGAAAGCAATTGCAAGGCTACGTCAACGCTGATGGCACCGGCCTGCGTTGGGTACCCACACGGCCCATGCATGTGATCTGGTTTGACGACACCACTATGATGGGCGTGGACATGGAAGACCCGGAGAAGAAAATATACCGGTACGACCTGTACGGTCAACAGCTGGAATTGCTGGCCGGAAAAGCCTGCCACCTGGGCATTTCCCCGGATCGAAAATGGATAGCCGGGGAGTTCGGCTTTTACCGGGCTGAGCCGGACGGTTATACCCGTCTTTATCTTTACGCCAATGGAGAACCGGAACCGCGGGGAATCGTCGACCAATGGACCAATGAAAAGATCACCTGGTGGTGGGTCGCCCATGTTAACCCTTCCTTTTCGGCGGATGGCCAGCGGCTGTACTTTATACGAGCCGTGGATGGCGAAGAAAAGTTTGAAGCTGCCGTGCTGGACTTAACAGCCGCAGAGATAATTACCAAGAAAAAATAAATGCCTTATGAAGAAGTGGATTTACCTTTTCAACCTCGTGCTGCTCCTCTCAGCTAACCCGCTGCTGGCCCAAAATTCTTTCGACGTGCAGCACATCAAACGCACCATGGAAAAAGCCACATTCTGGCAATTGGACCATCCCAAACACAAGGATTACGACTGGACCAATGGCGCGTTCTACGCCGGCGTCTTTGCCGCTTATGAGACGACCCGGAACGAGGCTATTTTCCAGGTGCTGCTGGATATGGGCAAGCGCGTGGACTGGCGCCCGGGGCTAAGGCTTACCCACGCCGATGACCACGCCATTTGCCAGACCTATATTGATGTGGCCCGGGTGCTGGAGGAAAGAGGCGAAAACACCTGGCGCATCATGAACCCCACCCGTGTGGTCTTTGAAGACTTCATTGAATTTGAATATGTACAGCGGGAACGCCGGGACTCCATCACCTGGTGGTGGTGCGATGCCTTATTTATGGGGCCACCAGCACTCGCCAAGTACGCCAACTTCACGGATAACAAACGATTTCTGGACTTCAATGATTCCTTATTTCAGGAAACCTACGATCTGCTTTGGGATGAAGAACACCACTTGTTTGCCAGAGATGTGGATTACTTATGGAGAGGTACAAAGAACTATAAGAAAGAGGCAAATGGGAAGAAAATCTTCTGGAGCCGTGGCAACGGCTGGGTCATGGGCGGGCTGGTGAGGCTGTTAGACGAACTACCCGCTGACTACTCTAAACGTTCGTTTTACGAGCGCATTTTCAAAGATATGGCAGCCAGGATCGTATCTATTCAGCAAGAAGACGGGCTTTGGAGAGCCAGCCTGCTTGACCCGGAATCCTATCCCGGCGGAGAGACCAGCGGTAGTGGTTTTTACTGCTATGCCCTGGCGTGGGGCATTAATCAGGGGCTGCTGGACCGTGCAACTTATGAACCCGCCATCCGAAAAGCCTGGTCTGCCCTTTACCAAAATGTAAACGAAGAAGGCCGCGTAGGCTGGGTACAGCCCATTGGTCAGGATCCGCGGAAAAACTTTGGGCCGGATAGCTGGGAAGTTTACGGTACCGGCGCTTTTTTGCTGGCGGGGAGTGAGATGGTCAAGATGATTGGAGAGTAACGGCTCATTGTCCGTCTTTTGAAGAGCCGTTTTGGGAAAATCTAAGTACCTTTTACCAACCATAGCAAAACTACTCAGGTATGAAACAACGATCTCACCTATGGCTCCTGGCAATTGCCGTGGTGGCTCTGGTCGCCTGCAATGGTGAAAACCCTGCCGACTCATCAGAGACGCCACCCAACATCGTTTTTATACTCGCCGATGACTTCGGCTGGAAAGACGTCAGTTACAATGGCTCTGGCTACTATGAGACCCCCCACATCGACCGGATCGCGCAGGGAGGCTTCACTCTCACCAATGGATATGCTACTTGCCAGGTCTGCAGCCCCTCGCGGGCGAGTATTATGACTGGCAAATTTCCGGCTCGGCATGGCATTACCGATTGGATTGGAGCCCGGGCGGATACGGCCTGGCGGAGTGCGGGGCGTTTCAACCAACTCCTGCCAGCGGAATACGAGCGGGTGCTCAATGCAGAAGACACCACGCTCGCGGAAGCTTTCAAGGCCGCAGGCTATCAAACATTCTTCGCCGGCAAATGGCACTTGGGCAATAAGGGCTCCTGGCCGGAAGACCACGGTTTTGACATCAATAAGGGAGGCTGGGATAAAGGCTCACCCATCGGCGGGTACTTTTCCCCCTGGACCAACCCAAACCTTGATAACCAGCAAGCGGGAGAAAACTTATCGCTGCGGCTCGCAGACGAAACCGTCAACTTCTTCCAAACTCACCACCCGGACACCACGGGCCAGCCTTTTTTCGCCTTCTTATCCTTTTACGCCGTCCACTCCCCCATACAAACCACAGAGGAGAGGTGGGCCAAATACAGGGCCAAAGCCGAGGAGCAGGGCATCGCACCAAGCGGCTATAAAATGGGGCATTTCCTGCCCATCCGGCAAGTGCAGGACAACCCCATCTACGCCGGACTGGTGGAAACCATGGATGAAGCTGTTGGAAAAGTGCTTACAGGACTGGATGAACTGGGGCTGGCAGAAAACACCATCGTGATCTTCACTTCCGATAACGGCGGTGTTGCTGCCGGCGATGCCTTTTCCACCTCCAACCTGCCCCTGCGTGGCGGCAAAGGTTATCAGTACGAAGGGGGCATACGGGAGCCTTACCTGGTCAAAGTGCCCTGGATAAAAGAAGGGGCTGCTGAAATCACCACTCCTGCTACTGGCACCGACCTTTACCCTACCCTGTTGGAATTGGCAGGGTTACCACTCCTCCCCCATCAGCATCAGGATGGAGTAAGTCTTGTCCCTGCTTTCGAAGGCAAAGCAATACCCGAACGCCCGCTGATTTGGCACTATCCTCACTATGGGAATCAGGGCGGAGAACCTTCGTCTATCATCCGGCTGGGGAATTGGAAACTGATCCATTACTACGAAGACGGCCGGCAGGAGCTCTTCGACCTGTCCAGAGACCTGGAAGAACAAAACGACCTTGCAGCCGAACGCCCGGAAGTGGCACAACGACTGCACCGGCAATTGTTTGAATATTTGGAAGAGGTTGGTGCCCGGTTCCCCCGGAAAGACCCACTTTACGATGCCCAAAAGGAGCAGGCCTATCTGCAAAGTATCGAGAATGAGCTATTGCCCCGTCTGGAGGAGCGACGGCTACACACCCTTTCCCCGGATTTTGACGGTGGGGATTGGTGGGGTAGTCAGGTGGTAGAGGACTAGTTTATAGCGTTTCTTGAGATGTACAGACAAAGACGTACCCCCGGTTGAGCAGAAAATACAACTATGCCTGACTTCACCGGGTAGACCGGTTATCCGAAGTCTTCCAACGATGCTGGTTGTACCAAGCCTCCCCTGGTTACGGATAACGCTCCAGGAACCAGCCCAGTAAATTGGAAAAATGAGACCCATGATAACACTAAGGTTGGCCACCCCACAAGACCAGGCCCTACTTGAATACTGGGATACCAAACCTCACGTCATTGCCTGCGACCCTGACAGCGATTGGGAATGGGAAAAGGAGCTACAACGGAGCCCTACCTGGAGAGAACAACTGATCGCTGAATTCAATACAAAGCCCATTGGCATAATTCAGATTATTGACCCTGCGGAGGAGGAGACTAAGTACTGGGGACAGGTAGAGCCAAACAAAAGGGCAATCGACATTTGGATAGGCGAAGCGTATAACCTCAACCAAGGCTATGGCACGATCATGATGAAGTTAGCTATAGAGCGATGCTTCGCCAACCCTGACGTGACTTCTATTCTGATTGACCCCCTAAAATTGAATACCCAGGCCCATCGGTTCTACGAGCGGCTTGGGTTTGAGTTTTTGGAAGAACGGCAATTTGAGGATTACGTTTGTTTCGTTTATGAATTGAAGAGGGCAGCCTGGCATGGCAGGCATTACAAGGGAGGCTAAAAAAGGTCACTCTGAGGTAAACTGTGTTCATCAAACCTGATCCACCGGGTCAACTAAAGATGTAACGAATTGAACCTTAGAAAAAATACAATATGCCAACGTGTAATAGACCTTGTCCCTATACTTTCCCCGGGTGCCAATTATTCTTTTTCATTGCCCTGCTGCTTACAACGGTTTTCAATCAGGCAGGGGCTCAAAATGGTGCTTTCCGCATTACCGATTACGGCGCAGTGGGTGATGGCACCACTCTGACTACTCAAGCCATTCAGGCAGCTATTGATGCCGCGGCAGAAGCTGGGGGCGGCAGGGTCATCGTTCCTCCAGGCAAATACCTCACCGGTGGCATTGAGCTGCGCGATAATATCATTTTCGAACTACAGGGCGGTGCGACCCTGCTTGGTACCGACCAACTCAATGCCTACGCCACCCACGAAGGGACTGATCAGCATGGGAAGGCCATACAAAGGCGCTACCTACTCTCCGTTACCGGAGTAAAGAATGTCCTGATTGAGGGTAAAGGCACCATCGACGGACAGGGTAAATTTTACTGGGAAACTCCTGCCTCCCCGCCGCCGCAGTGGATCAAAGCCAAAACGCCCCGCCCTAATGCCCTGCTGGAGGTTGCAGATTCTGAAAATATTACCATTCGCGATATTACCCTGACCAATTCGCCCAACTGGACCTGCCATATTATGCACAGTCAGGACGTGGTAGTGGACGGCATACGGATCATCAACGACCTCTTTGCCCCCAACGCCGATGGAATCGACATTACCGGCAGTCAGCGGGTGCGGGTCACCAACTGTGACATTACCACTTGCGATGATGCGATTGTATTGAAAACCTGGAAAGACGGTCAGCCCTGCGAGGATGTAACCGTGACCAACTGCACCCTGGAAACACTATGTGCAGCATTAAAGCTCGGTACCGAATCCTACGCAGATTACCGCCGGATCACCTTTAGCAACTGCGCTGTACGGGCCGCTTCCCGCCTCTTTGCCATTTACGTGCGGGATGGTGGAACGGTGGAAGACGTGCTGGTCAGCAATATCACGGGTAGTACCAAAGCCCCACTGGTGCTGAACCGCCCAATCCAATTGATGGTTTCCAAAAGAACTGCTGACTCTCCTCTGGGACGGATCCGTAACGTGAGTATTGAACAGGTGAGCTGCGAGACAGACGGGCGTATCCTGCTTACCTCCATTGAGCCCAACCGTATTACTGATGTTCGTATCCGCGACCTGCACCTCCGCTATCCATTTGTGGAAGACCCTTCAATGCCCGGGTCTGATATTAAGAGTTCACAATTCCCAATTTCATTGCCCGAAGTGCTTACCGCCAAAGCAGCCATCGTTGCCAAAAATCTAAGCAATCTCCAACTGGAAGGACTGACCATTACCTGGTCGGACAATCCGGTCCCCGAAGACTGGCAGATTCCTGTCCGGATTATCAACGGGGACTTCAACCAAAAATTCCGGTACGATTATCTGCAACCGAAACAAACCGAGCTTGGTGTCTTTTGGGGCGAAAACCTCAACGGTGGCAGATTGGTCATCCCGGAAGCAGCACCTTCTTCCCCTACGGTGCAGAAAGTCGAACTGAATAATGCTACCATTCAGTATCAGGCTACAAATTGATAGATTAACCATGACCGGTTTTTTGATGACAATCCATAATTGAAACGACCTTCTGTTGTAAAGGACAAAATCGTTTCTGAATGGACAACCCTGTTTTAAAGCAATCATTTTTGCTGTGCTTGGCACTCTTTGCCGGACTGCTTGCACAGAGCTGTAACCCAGCTGAGCCCAAGGTAGAAACCGCAGCGCCGGCAAACCCGTCAAAGGATAGTGACCGGCTTCTGGGCGCCTACTATTTCGGTGCGGGCTATTTTACATTAGTACCTGAAAACATTCGCCACGACCTGGATGAAATGAAAGGCCTAGGTACCGATATCGTGTGCATCGGTATCACCGAAAGTGACATCAAGTACAATGAAGGCAATATCCGCTTTATCATTGAAGAGGCCCATCAGCGGGACATGCAGGTCTTTGCCGTGCCCTCACGCATGGCCGGTATCACCGCCGGGCAGCCGATCGAACCGCCCCTGTTTGGCTACCATCATCCGGAAACGGCAGTCCAGCGCAAAGATGGCACGCCCGTTGTCCGTAAAACCCACGGGATCCTCAGCAGCTTTTACCACCCGGAGGTCAAAGACTACTTCCTCGAAACCACCTCAAAGATGCTGGAGCAGTTCGATCTTGATGGCATCATCTGGGACGAGCCCAAATCCACCTGGTGGGAATGGCAGGACTTTTCCGAACTGGCGCTTAAGGACAACCCGGAAGGCGATTACATCAAATACATGGAAGACTTTGCGGACTTCTTTTCTGATATCAACGCTGAACTAAAGACCCAGCAACCCGACCTCACCATCGTCCACTTCGATGAGGCCTGCCGGGACGATACCGTAGTTAATGTGTCTGCCACTATTCGCCACCTCGACTACTTTGGTACGGATGGCAAGCCTTACCCCCTCATCAAGACCGAAAACATCACTAACCGGGACACCAAAGTACTGCCCAAATACGGAGAGCGCTACCTCAAAGCAGGGCGGAAAAATGACCTTAAGACCATGATGCTGGTAGAAAACCAACGCATGAGCAAAGCCGAAGTCGACAAAATGGACGCAGCACTGCCCAACATTCTGAAAATGGACGTAGACCTGTTACTCTACTATTACTACGGCTTCTACGATGAAGATCCGGAATACAAAATGGAGGTCATCCGGAAACATATCCCGAAGTTCAAAAACCAGAATATTCAGTAAAGCGAAGTTCTACCAAAGATGATGCACAAAGCTGTAAAACGCTATTTTTCCTGCCTTTTCGGTATCGGGTTAAGCCTGATACTGAGCCTTTGCACAGCCACCGTTCACGGACAGGTCGTGACCGATGAATCCATTAGCAAAGAGTGGCTGCGGGAACACCTCCAACCTCAGACGCCCAGGCTGATTTTCGATACTAAAACGGAGCAGTTGCTCGCTGAAAAGCTGACAACCGATGCCAACATACAGCAACTCTACCAACACATCAAAGCTTTTGCAGATTATAGTCTTCAGCAGCCGCCTTTGACTTATCAGAAACGAGGCAGAAGGCTGCTCAGTGTCTCCCGGGAGGCGCTCCAACGCATGCTTGCGCTCGCCATGACGTACCGTATTGAACAGCAACCGGAATACCTGCACCGGTTGGAAGCCGAACTCCTGACCGTAGCGCACTTCCCCGACTGGAACCCCAGCCATTTCCTGGATGCTGCCGAAATGGCCACGGCCGTTGGGCTCGCCGTAGACTGGTGCGGAAAAGATATGGCTCCGGATATTCTGAAGGCCTCTAAAAAGGCCCTGCTCGAAAAAGCCATCAAGCCCGGCATCGGCATCACCTGGGATAATTGGTGGTGGGTCTCCGAGCACAACTGGAACCTGGTCTGTCACGGTGGCTTAGCCATAGCTGCACTGGCTATCTTTGAAGAAGAACCCGATCTGGCCTCCTTTGTCCTCGACAGGAGTGTGCGGCAATTTCCTTTGGGCCTCCTGCCCTATCAGCCCGATGGTGCCTACAACGAGGGCCCCGGTTACTGGTTTTACGCTACTAACTACCTGACCCTTACGATTTCCGCTTTTGAATCAGCCGTGGGCACCGGATTCGACTTCCTGGAAGTGCCGGGTGTCGCCCGCAGCGTGAAATTTAGCGAAATGACCGCCGGGCCCTCCGGCGATTACTACAACTACTTTGATGCCAGCACCAGAGGGTACCACACCCTGAAGCACATCGGGCTGTTAAGCTGGTTTGGACAACGCGAAGGCTTCCGCCCTCCGGATAAAGCACTTGAACAGGCGATAAAGGACGTACCGCCACCTGAGCTGCAATCGAAGGGCCGGTTTTCCACCCTTTACCTGCTTAATCTGCTGCGCCTGTCCGAAGATGCGCCCGAAATCAAGCGGGAGCCCGTATGGCTGGCTCAAGGTGATGCCCCTCTGGCTGTTTTTGCCCAAAAGCAACCCGATGGGCTCTACCTGGCTGCAAAAGGGGGCAGTGCCAACGACAACCATGCCAATATGGATGCCGGCTCCTTCATCCTGGAGTGGCAAAAAAAACGCTTCGCCATTGACCTGGGCAATCAGGACTACTACGAGCTGGAACGCACCATCGGCGTAGGCGCGCTCTGGAACCGGGCGCAGGATTCTCCCCGCTGGGACCTGCTGACCAAGAATAATTTCGGTCATAGCACCCTAACTATCAATGAGACTAAGCACCAGGCTACCGGACGTGCCCTCATCCACGATTCTGACCTTAATCCCGAAAGTCCTGAGGTAGCCTTTGACCTATCGCCTTTGTACGGCAACCTACTTAAGCGTGCAATCCGGACTTTCAAAAAGATAAGTGACTCAGCACTGCTCATTCAGGATGAAGTGGAGCTTTCCGAAAACACCCAATCGCTCACCTGGCAATGGATAACTGATGCTGAGGTGCAGTTGGACGATCAGACCGCCACCCTCACCATTGATGGGAAACAGATTCAGCTCGAAGTGATGGCTCCGGCAGATTTTGAACTGGCAGTGGTGGCGCTGGACCCACCGCCCTCCAAACTAGACAAGGTCGTACCTAACCTCAAACGTATTGAAGTCCGCATGCAGCCTCAAAGCTTCAAAAAGAAAAAAGGTCGTATCACCGTCAAAGTCACCGGTTTGCCCTGATCAAAATTGCCAAAATTCATGGATGACAAACTTCGAAGATCAAATCGGCTTTTTGCATTCAGCAGTATTTTGCTGTTGCTAAATGCCTGCACACCGGCAACAGAAACGGTAACCGCTCCCCCCAACATCCTGCTCATCCTGGTGGATGACATGGGGTATTCCGACCTCAGCTGCTACGGGAGTGAGATCGCCACACCGCACATCGACAGCCTGGCTTATAACGGGCTCCGGCTCACCCAATTTTACAATGCCGCCCGCTGCTGCCCTACCCGTGCTGCCCTCCTTACCGGATTGTACCCGCATCAGGCGGGTATGGGGCATCAAAACCAGGACAAAGGGCTGGTCAGTTACCGGGGCCGGATTACTGAAAATGCCACGACTATAGCCGAAGTGCTGCAACAACGGGGGTACGCAACCTATCAGGTTGGTAAATGGCAAGTCGGCAACACCGAACCCTTTTGGCCCGGCAATAAGGGCTTCGATCAGTACCTCACGCTCATTGAAGGCGCGATGAGCTACTTCAATGACTGGCCCTGGGCGAAAAACCAGGATACGCTGGAAATGCGGTACAACGGCAGCACCTACCGGACTTCACCCGACTTCTTCGCCACAGATACGTTTTCAGATACCGCAGCGGCTTTCATCCAAAGGCACGACAGGGCACAACCCTTTTTCATGTACCTGGCTTACAATGCCCCGCACTGGCCTCTGCACGTGCGTCCGGAAGACCGGGGCTTATACGATGGAGTTTACGATGATGGCTGGGCGCCAATCCGCGCAAACCGGCTAAAAAAGATGCAGGAATTAGGGATTGTTGAGCCTAATGTGGAACTGACCGAGCCCTACCCTACCGTTCCGGACTGGGAGACCCTTTCCAGAGCCGCCCGAAGTGAATGGTCAGACAAAATGGAACTCTACGCGGCTGTGATGCACCGGCTCGACCTCGGCGTAGGAAAAGTGGTGCAGGCATTACGCGAAAGCGGCCAGCTCGACAACACCCTCATACTGTTCCTCAGCGACAACGGTGCCTGTCAGGAAGACCCGCTGGGCCCGTGGATTACCTATCCTTCTACCGGAGAACCAGGTGGCCCCTTTTCCTTCCCCGCCTATGAACTGCCCTGGGCAAATGTCAGTAATACCCCTTATCGTTTGTTTAAATCTTATCTGCATGAAGGTGGAATGCGCACGCCATTTATTGCGCACTGGCCGGAGCAGATACAAGCAGGTCAAATCGATCGGTCCTCCGTGGGGCATATTATTGATGTGTTGCCAACCTTAGCGAATATCACGAAGGCCACTTATCCCACACGAATTGGACAACGCCATATTTCCCCGACTCCGGGGCAATCTCTGGACAAGGTCCTCCGGGGCGCTCCGGACATAACGGGCAGAACCCTTTTCTGGGAGCATCAGTTCAACCGGGCGGTAAGGGAAGGCGACTGGAAGCTCGTCTCCGCCCGCCGGCTGCCCGGACAAGACTCAAAAGGGGAATGGGAACTCTACCACCTCCCGTCGGACCCCACAGAAATCAATAATCTCGCCGCAGAATACCCTGAAAAAGTGGAATCCATAGCCCGGCAATACCAAATCTGGGCGGATGGTGTAGGTGCCTACGATAAAGCCACCCTACAACAACTCACGGAACAAAAGAAAAGTCAATGAACCCACGAATACTCCACCTCCCGTTACTTGTTCTTTTTACCAGCCTGCTGCACAGCTGTCAACCTGTCCCGGAAACCGCTCAGACTGAGGAGCGCTTTTCCTACCGGGGCTGGAACATCCTGTCTTCCCACCGGGAGAACGGGCTGAAAACGCTGGACAAAGCAGTAGAATACGGCATCAACCACATCGAACTGTCCCACTACCAACTCGTACATGACCTGAAGGACTTTCGCAAGCCGGAAAACCGGGAAGCCACCAACTTTTTCATTGATGCGGCGCACGAACGCGGTATTGAAAACGTCTACGTCTGGGACCACGCCTTCTACCCCATGGATTACTACCCCGATCGGTTCAAGGTGGAGGCAAAAGCCAACGAAGATTTCACCCACCATACCACTAAATTTGAAGGGGGCCTGCAGCAACAACTGAACCTCGACGACCCCGAATTCTGGCAGTGGGTATATCAGGATTATGACAGCCTGCTCGACCTGTCTCCAAATCTGGATGGGATCGTACTGACCTTCATCGAAACCGGCAGCTACGTGATCTACCAGCATTCTGAAAAGCTGAAAACCAAAAGCGAAAAGCTGGCAGCCCTGGTCGACTCCCTGGGCGGCTACTTCATCGATCAGCGCGGGCTTAAGCTGACCATCCGCACCTTCATTTACAATCAGTTTGAGCGGGACATCATCCTTGATGCGCTGAAGCAAATCAAACGCGACGATATCACCGTCATGATCAAAATGACGCCCCACGACTGGTTCCTGACCTATCCTTACCAGGATTACGTCACGGACATCCCTTTCCCGGTCGTGATCGAGTACGACTGCGGTATGGAATACGCCGGGGAAAACCTCATTGCCAATACCTTTCCCCACTATTTCGCTGATGCTTTCCGGCACTATGCGCAGTTTGACAACGTGGTGGGCTACTGTGCCCGTACCGACCGTTTTGAGGAAACGGCAGCTGTGGGCACGCCGGGCGAGCTTAATCTGTTTATCCTTTCCCAATTGTCAAAAGACCTCAGCACGGATACCGACAGCCTGACTAGCACATTTATCGCCCAAACTTACGGAGCCGAAGTGGCCCCACTCCTGAAACCCGCCTTTGACAGCGCCCTGTCCATCGTCCTCTCCACCTTTTACACCCTGGGCACCCACACCGCCAACCACTCCCGCCTCAACTACCACCGAAAAGGGCATTATCAGACCCACACCACCGGAGAATGGTTTGCGCCGGACGATCAGTACACCTGGATTGGGCATGACGTCAACAAACGATTGCACCATTACAAAGACATTCTCAACGCCCTGTCCTTCCCCGCCTACAAAACCGATACCGCCGGCATGCGGAAAGATCTTTCCTGGGTAGTAGACAGCGCCTGGCTTTCGCCAAATGAAGCGCTCACCCCTGAATACTATCAGGACATTCTTAAGGAGAGATCGTATGCTGTCAAGCTGACAGAGGGTGCCCTAAAGCTGGTGGAAGAAGCCCTGCCGCTCATCCCCGATACCGCTGCTGCGCAACGGCTCTACCATACCTTCAACCGTACACTGATTGTTG
This sequence comes from Phaeodactylibacter sp., assembly GCF_040219495.1. GTDB lineage: Bacteria > Bacteroidota > Bacteroidia > Chitinophagales > Saprospiraceae > Phaeodactylibacter. Next base: position 28,387 of record NZ_JAVJSK010000112.1, read on the forward strand.
CGAAGGAACGAAGGGGCGCAGCACAAGCAGTCTTCGGCTACCGGCTCTGGTGCAAGGCCCCGGAGTACCGCACCCCGGAATTGCAGCGGAAGATTTACGACGGGCTGGAGGAGACTGCTTCCATGCTGGAAGTGATCGACAACTACCCGGTGCACACTCCGCTTGGGCAGTGGCGCTGGCAGCGCGACCGGGAGTCATTTGAAATCTATTACAAGGCGATTACAGAAACAGGTTGGCCGGAGGTGGGGCTGTATGAAGTGGTGCCTAGGCCGGAATAGCTTTAGAGAGCTTGTTGGGGTTTTACACTTCGGGCTGCTCTCAGAGCCCGTTTTAATAAACTCTATTGATTCTGACCGTTCCGTCAAATGTCATGTACAAATTTATTTTTTCATCGCCCACCGTAAATTCAAAATGTCCTGAACTTTTATCCATCTTGATCACCTCATACTCCACTTCAGGCACATCCCCATTTGCAGGCACCATAATCCAGGCAAAGGTTTTACTTTCATTCGTATCTAATCTGTAGACAGCACAATAGGCCGGTTCTTTTTTGTTATAGCCAGGACTGTACCATCCCTGTATTTGTTTTTCATTCGGTCTTTTTACCATGTCCGGTTGCCACATCCGGTAACGTGTTGAATCATCAGGGTCCGTTTCTCCTTTAGCGAGCCTTACATCCCATTCAAAGTCTGCGACTGGAACAATGCGTAAGTTACCTTTACCAGAATCTGTTGTAACCACCTCCTGCCCCCTGACCTGCACATTACAATCAGGATGGAAATGCCAAAGCGGTTGCACGGTCCGGTTATAGTTTTCTCTGTCATTATATACCCTGTCCAACACGACCCAGCACAATCCTTTGATGTAGCAAACTGCGCGTTTGTGCAAAAAAGTCCCCCGGGTGTCGCCTACATCTACATAATCAGAAATAGCGCCACTGGCATAATCATATTCCTCAGTGACCTTTGCATGGCTTTTCATCGGAATTTCTACAGTTTCCAATTCCTCATCCTGACCCCGGCCATCCATCAGGATTACATTATGGCTGTAAGAACCGATGAAGTACTGTCGCCAGTTATCCGGGCGATGCGTAAAACGTCCGTTATCCACAAGTAATGGCCTGCCATGAGCATATAAGCTAAGATGCAACTTGTCATAATGCTGATGACCGTTAACGCCGGTTGGCCCCACATCAAAGTATCCCCACTGTGCTTCTTTATCCCACCCCGAGCGCATGATGAGCTGCCCTGCCCAGGGGAAATATACAGAAGGCGATGCTTCCGGCTCTTTTCCTTCCTTTCCATTGGTCATAATATACAACCATTCAGGTTGATGGTATTGATGTTTGCTACGGTATATTAGATTTTCATTAATATCCCGGTTAAGATCAGAATCATTATTCAATAAATTATCACCATTCGGCAATGCTGACCATGCCAGATAATTCCACGCATTTTTGAAGGAAAAAGAGGCAGGCAGTTTTTCATCAGATAAGATATTGAATATATCCAAAAAATCCTCCAGTGCGCTCATCGCTACATATTGGTAATGGGTAGTCAATTCTTTTTGTGAACCATCAGGATAAAATTGATGATCAGCCTGTGGCACCACCCTGTCCCTTGCGTATTTAACCCAATCTTCCGCCTTTTTAAATTCGGGCCAGGCCAGACCAGCCATTGCCAGACCACTCATTTCCATCGCCAGGTGGTTAGGGTGATTACCATGATTACCCTGGAGATGATTTGCCTGTTTATTAAGACTGTACAACATCAAAATAGCCGCAGAAGAAGAAAAATGATCATCATTTATGAGGCCGAAGAACGCTGCAGGCCATGATTTCCAAAGCCTCTGCCCAACTTCCAGCACGCGCCATGCAGGGTTATACTTATAATCTTCATCTTTTTGTACCGGAGGTTCAGGTACATTGACAACCCAATCGACAATCTGTCCATTCAGTTCATTTACATACACTGGGTTTCCAGTTAGATAATAGGCTGTCAATAATGGGATAAAGTACCGGTGCCGATTTAAACCAAAAGCAAATTCCACATCTTTTTCCGGACCGTAATTGATCCAATCCAGTTTCCCCTGATCATCACGTGGAATCTTAGCATCAATGATGCCGTATTTGTATATATCATCAAGAATGGGGTCTACTTTGGGTTCTCTTTGATCAGTATTCTGGCTCGGGGGTGCTGTGTACCATTTTTTATCCAAATTTGGGAAATGATAGCCTGATTCTTTCATAACTAGCCCTGTCACTGACAGTTTCAATATCGGAACAGGATCTTTCGTTTTGTAATAAGCGATCAAAGCGTCACAGGCTTTCGGCAGATCATTTTGATTATAACGCTCCTTCACTTTTTCCAATCCCGGATAGTCAAGGTTAAGATTATTAAAGAGCGATTTCACCTTTTCCTGTTCCTTCTCACATAATTCTTTGCTATCGGCAAAGGCTGGAAAACTAATATTATTCCATTTTTGAGCCTTGTCAGAAACATTTTGCCCTTTAGCATAACAACTTAAAAAGAACAATGGCAGAAATAACAATTTGGCGTACTTCACTTTATAAGATTGGTTTAAGAACTGATGTCTCTTGTTCGGTAAATAGTAAAGACCTCTACCTAATCATCTAGAATCCCATTTTTATCCTTTCCAAAATAATTCATATACCGCACTACTGCTTCCAAGTAATAGTAATCACCGTAGACCACTGAACTTTTATTCGGATGGTATGCATTACAATAGTTCACAAGAAAAAAGTTATCGCTGGATGGGTCTACACGGTAAGGTGGTTGTGAAAGACTCATTACCATGTCTTTTGCAAATAGGGCATATTTATCCTTGTTTGTAACCTCTGACAATTGAAATAATCCCGAGGCAATGATAGCACCAGCTGAAGCGTCTCTTTTTTCTATTGCACTTTCTTTTGGCATGGATAAATTGTAGTTTGGTAATTTATCATGCGGCAAGTTTGGACTATTCATATAGTCTGATGCAATACCTTCAGCCAGGTTAAGAAAATCCTGGTTTCCTGTCTCTTTGTAACAAAAGGTATAACCGTATAATGCCCATCCACGGCCCCTGGCCCAGTCCATTGTTTCACCAACACCACTGCTTTTCACTTTCTCCCTGTAATATCCTCCTTTTGAGGCTACCTCCCAAGTTGAAGTATCAAAATCCACAATCTGGTAGTTGGAATAGTCCTCATTAAAAAAATGTTTTTTTGTATTGAGCGCATGATTCAATGCTACCTTATAGTAGGTTGAATCACCCGTCATTTTGGTTGTCCAAAACAACATTTCCAGGTTCATCAGGTTATCAATAATTACTGGGAAATGCCAGCGTACATCCGCATCCCAGGATTGAATTAAGCCAATTTTTTCATTGTACCTTTTGATTAAGGTATTAGAGGCCTCTATGATCACTTGTTTATATTCTTCCTTACCGGTTAAGCGATATGCATTCCCAAAGGGGCAGAAAATCATAAAGCCAAGGTCGTGGGTCGTAGTATTATTTTTCTGATCCTCTATTAAAGAAAGGAATAATTCGGCCTGATCCTGCCATTTGTCATTACCCGACAGCTCATATAAGTACCATAGTGCACCAGGATAAAAACCACTTTCCCATTCTTTTGGAGAAATATAACGAGGTGCATTATCTTTCCTTATCCACGATAATGGGAGTTTCTGCGTAGACAAAAGCGTGTCAGGGTGGACTTTACCATATTGATCACTTACATACTGCGCCGGGTGGTCTATAAAATCTTTTTCAACTTCACACGAAATCAGTAAAATGACCATTGTAAATACAATCAGGTTCCATTTCATATTTAATGCTGTTTTAGAGCGTGTTGCCAGTTCAGGGATTAAAAACATGTACGTGATACTCTTTTTCTCTTCACCACCCTTCCTAACACTACCCCCATAATCAAAGTCTCCGAAAAATCGGACAAAAAACGCCGAAACACCCGATTTTTTAAAGCCGGACCAGTCGCCCTTCCGCCTGAGACCGGTATACGGCTTCCAGGATTTCCACAGATTTCCGGGCTTCTTTTCCGTTGACCGAAAAGGGCGTTCCTGTTTCTAATGAACCTAAAAACTCAGCGATACAGCGGGCATGATTAGCGTATTGGATCGCCATCGGGTCCGCAGCCCCACTTGTGCCGGCCTGACCAAAATCCGCCCTGAATTTCTCATCTTCCGGGCGTGCTTCAGCAAAAGCCCAGACGGCCAGGCTGTCTTCCACTTGCTGAATAGTGCCTTTGGTCCCCATCAGGTCCAATTGGCGGGGTTGCCCGGGGTAGGCGGCGGTACTGCCGTAAATCTGCCCCAATGCTCCATTAGCAAAGCGCAGGCCCACCACGGCGGTATCTTCCACCTCAATGTCATGCGCGAGGGTATCGGTGTAGGCGAACAGTGACTGCACCGGACCCATCAAATGCTGCAGCAAGTCGACCATGTGGATGGACTGATTCATCAAAGCGCCACCACCATCGAGAGCCTGCGTGCCCTTCCAGGAACCGGCATAGTAAGCCTCGTCGCGCCACCAGGGCACCCGGACAGCCGCATAGGTGATTTTGCCCAGGCGTTGCTGTGATAAAGCTTGCCGGATATGCCCCACTACCTCATCATACCGGTAATTAAAGATACAACCCAGGGTCGTACCCGCCCGTTCATGAGCCGCAATCATTTGATCAATCCGGTCCGTAGTGATTTCGAGGGGCTTTTCGCAAAGGACCGGTTTGCCCTGCGCTGCCGCCAGAATAACAGGCTGCAGGTGGAGCCCACTGGGGGTGGCAATGAGCACCACATCGACGTCCGGCGATTCGATCAGCTCCTGATAACCGGTAAATGCAGTAGCGCCGTATTGATCTGCTAACGCTTTAGCACGTCCGGAGCCCCCATCACAGCAGCCCGTTAGCTGTGCGTTGGGCAGGGAGGCGATGGCTTGTGCATGCAGGTCGGCGACAGCCCCGGCACCAACGATACCCAGTTTATGCATAGACTCGTTTACAACAGGTTATTCCCAACCCCAAAAGGTAACCATAATTAACAGTTGTTCCGGTTACAAGCTTAGGGGGCAATCCACTTGATAATAGAAAAACCATGGCGATGAACCGACTCCTTCTTCTCCTTCCAATTATGGGCCTGCTGCTCTTTAGCTGTAGCAATGAGCCCACCGCTGAATCTCCGGAATATGACCTCTGTATTTACGGCGGCACTTCTGCCGGAGTGATTGCCGCTCATACTGCCGGCAAACTCGGTCTCAAAACCCTGCTCATTGAGCCGGGTACTCATTTGGGAGGCCTTTCCTCCTCCGGGCTGGGCTCTACGGATATCGGCAACAAACACGCCGTCACCGGACTGAGCCGCGATTTTTACCGCCGCCTGGGCGACCACTACGGCATTTTTGAAGCCTGGACCTTTGAGCCTTCTCTAGCTGAAAAAACCTTTGAGGAATACATCGCTGAGGTGGAAGTGGATGTATGGCGGCAGCACCGCCTGCAATCTGCTGCAAAAGAAGGGACCAATATCCAACGAATCATCGTGGAGGATCTGACTGCCGGAAGTGCAAGCAAACAGGTTTCCGCAAAGATGTTTATTGACTGCACCTACGAGGGCGACCTGCTGGCAGCGGCGGGCGTTTCCTACACTATTGGCAGAGAAGCCAACAGCACCTACAACGAGACCCTGAATGGCGTTCAGCTCCGTAAGTACCATCAGTTCGAGGATGGTATTGATCCATATGTTGTTCCCGGCGACTCCACAAGCGGTCTGCTATGGAGTATTAATGACGAGCCCCTGTCTCCCGATGGCACCGGCGATAAAAAAGTACAAGCCTATAACTTCCGCCTCTGCTGGTCAGACGACCCTGAAAATCAGGTGCCCTTCTCAGAGACCCGTCCAGATGCATACGACCCGGATAAGTACGCGCTGCTCCTTCGTCTTTTGGAATCCCGGGAGGCAGCAGGACGGAAACGGCATTGGGCTGGCGACTATTTCATCATCAACCGAATGCCAAACAAAAAGACCGACATCAACAATATGGGCGCTTTCTCCACAGACCATATCGGCGCCAACTGGGACTACCCCGAAGCCTCCTACGAAGAGCGCGAAGCCATCCAGAAGGACCACGAGAGCTACATCAAAGGTCTGTGCTACTTCCTGGCTACCGACCCGCGGGTGCCCAAGCGCGTACAGGACGACCTGAACACCTGGGGCTGGGCGAAGGATGAGTTTACAGACAATGGGCATTTCCCCCACCAAATGTACGTGCGCGAAGCCCGCCGCATGATTGGAGAAACAGTCATGACCGAACACCATTGCCTGGGTGATGAAGTCGTTCAGGATCCTATCGGTCTGGCCGCCTACACCATGGATTCCCACAACTGTGACCGCGTAGTCGTCCACAAAGATGGCAGGGCGATGGTCAAGAACGAAGGCAATGTGGAAGTCGGTGGTTTTCCGCCCTTCCCCATCGGCTATTCCGCTCTGACCCCGAAAGCCTCTGAATGCACCAACCTGCTGGTTCCGGTTGCCCTGTCTGCTTCCCACATCGCCTATGGCTCTATCCGGATGGAGCCGGTCTTTATGGTCATGGGGCAGGTCACGGCTATTGCTGCCCAACTCGCGATTGAAGGGCAGCAATCCGTGCAGGAAGTCGACCATCAGAAGATCGTGGACCTCATGAATACCGATCCCTTGCTCAACGGCACCCGCCCGGACATCCTGGTGGACAATACTGATGCTGATCAGGTGGAAGCAGTAGGCACCTGGCAGGACACAAGCCGGTGGATGGGACAATACAAAACGAACTACGCGATGACGGATGCGAAAGCGAGTGAGGAATCCCAATTCTCTTTTCAGGCCACTGTGGAAAGCCCTGGTAAGTATCAGCTATACCTGTATGTCCCGAGACGCCCACGCGGAATGGAAGCGGAATGGGCAACCAACCTGCCCGTCACCATCACTCATCAGGAGAGTCAAACTCAAAAAACGATTGATCTTCAGGCACACGAAAGAGACTGGGTCGATTTAGGCAGTTACAGTTTTGAGCAAAGCGGGCCATGCCAGCTTACGCTAAATGCCGGTACCGCTAACGGGCCCGTAGCCGCAGATGCCCTCCTACTCGTGCCAACAAACTAAAAACCGGAACCGATGCATTATAGATTTTGCTGGATTGCAGGCCTATTCTTGTTACTCGGAAGCTGTCAGGAAAAAGCCCCCGATTCTACCCAAACCGACGAGCGCCCGAACATCATCATCATTCTGGCCGATGACATGGGCTACTCTGACCTCGGCTGCATGGGTTCAGAGATCAACACCCCCACCCTCGACCGGCTGGCGGGCAATGGGCTGCTGATGACACAATTTTACAATGCCGGGCGCTGCTGCCCCACCCGGGCCTCCCTGCTCACCGGGCTATATCCGCATCAGGCAGGGATGGGCTCCATGACTTTCGACCTGCCCGAGCTGCCAACATACCAGGGCTACCTGAACCAAAACTGTGTGACCCTGGGAGAAGCGCTTGGGGATGCCGGCTACACCACGCTACTCTCTGGTAAGTGGCATGTCGGCGAACACCGCCCCCACTGGCCGGGCGACCGCGGCTTTGATCAGTATTTTGCCTTTATCAATGGTGCCTCCAGTTACTATAATCTAGACCCCTACCGGCCAGGCAGAGCACCGCTGGAAATGACCCTGAATGGCGAGCCCTACACGCCCGGTGAAGGCTTTTATATGACCGATGCCATTTCGGATTACGCCACAGACTTTGTTGCGGCGCAAAAAGACAGCACGGCTCCATTCTTCCTTTACCTGGCCTACACCGCGCCCCACTGGCCGTTGCATGCTCCCGAGTCAGAAATTGCTAAATACCGCGATAAATACAAAGTGGGCTGGGCCAAAATCCGGCAGCAACGCTACGAGCGCATGCTCGAACTGGGCATTATAGATTCGGCATGGGCTTTATCCCCGGCTTTCCCGGACCTCAAAAAGGTACCGGACTGGGATACGCTCTCCGAGGAAGAACAAGACCTTTGGGACCTGCGCATGGCCACTTACGCGGCGATGGTCGACCGCATGGATCAGGGAATTGGCAAAGTGGTGGCACAACTTGAAGCACAGGGCGAACTGGATAATACCCTGATCCTCTTTTTATCCGACAACGGCGGCTGTCACGAGGAGGTCTACAACTGGAATATTGCCTACGACCAAAGCGGGAGGACCGGCGGGCCCAACTCCTTCGACGCTTACGGGTTTGCGTGGGCAAATGTCAGCAACACCCCTTTCCGCCTCTTCAAATCCCTGACGATGGAAGGAGGCATTTCCACCCCGCTGATTGCCCATTTCCCGAATATGATTGAAGGGGGGCAGAAGAATCCCGCGACCGGGCATGTGACCGACCTCATGCCTACCTGCCTCGACCTTGCCAATGCCACCTACCCGGAGGAATTTCAGGGCAACATCATCACCCCAACTCCGGGCAAAAGCCTGGTCCCCGTATTCCGGGAACAGCGCCAAACCCACAGAGAATTGATATATTGGGAACACAATGACAGCAAGGCGATCCGTAAAGGCGACTGGAAGCTGGTGTTGCCATCCTGGGGTGGGCCCGAGGACTGGGCCTTGTACAACCTGAGGGAAGACCGGTCTGAGCTGAGGGATTTGTCCAGACAGCACCCAGAAAAGGTAGAGGAAATGCGCCTGGCCTTTGAATCCTGGGCAGATAGCGTCGGGGTGATGCCCTGGCCGGAAGTGAACGAGATTAGAAAAAACAGATAAATCATGCAGAGAAGAACTTTTATCAAGCAAGCCTCCGCCAGTGCAGCGGCGCTGTCCCTGGGCGGGCTTACGGCTACGGCTCAGAGCTATAACCGGATTATTGGAGCCAATGAGCGCATTAATGTTGCCATTATTGGTTGTCAGCGTCGCTACGGTGGGTTGCTGGATAGCATTTCGAAAACCCCAAATATTCAGGTCGTTTTTGTTTCAGACGTCAACCAGCAACGACAGAATAAGGCCATTGAAAAAGTGGCGAAGGTGATGGGGCAAAAGCCGCAGGGGGAAAAGGACATGCGCAAGATCATGGAAAACAAGGAGGTGGATGCCACATTCCACGCCACGCCCGATCACTGGCATGCTCCCGGCTCCATTCTCAGCATGCAGGGAGGCAAGCACGTTTACGTTGAGAAGCCCTGCAGCCATAATCCGGCTGAAGGTGAGATGCTAATCGCCTGGCAAAAGAAGACCGGGCTCCAAGTCCAGATGGGTGCTCAGCAGCGGTCTTCCCTGGAAAGCCAGGAGATCGTACAGGCTATCCACGAAGGGCTGATTGGGGAAGCCTACCATGCCACCGCTTTCTACTCCAACAACCGGGGGCGGGTGCCTGATGCCAATAAGATCCCAGTACCGGACTATCTGGATTGGGAACTGTTCCAGGGCCCGGCACCTCGTACCGACTTTATTGATATCGCAGGCGACTATAACTGGCACTGGTACTGGCGCTGGGGCACAGCAGAAACCGGCAATAATGCTACCCACGAATTCGATATCGCCCGCTGGGCGCTGCAGGTGAAATTCCCGGAAGAAGTGCGGGTTAACTCTGCCAAAAATCATTTCAAGGACGACCCCTGGACCATGTACGATACCATGTATGCTACGCTTAAATTCCCGGGCGGTAAGGTCATCAACTGGGACGGAAAGAGCCGAAACGCTAATCCGACCTACGGCGGTGGGCGGGGAACCGTCATCTATGGCACCGAAGGATCTGTATTTGTCGACCGGGGCCATTACAAGCATTATGACAGAGATGGCAACCTGGTTACGGAGAAAGTCTCTGGTGGAGATGAAGCGGGTACAGCGCTGGGCGGCGGCGGTAGCCTGACCGACCGGCACGTGCGCAACTTTTTTGAAGCCATTCGCGGTAAAGCTAAGCTCGCCTGCCCGATCGATGAGGGCGCCATCAGCACCAATCTCTGCCACTATGCCAATACGTCCTCAAGAGCGGGCGATGCGGTATTGGCAATCGATCCGCAGACCGGCAAGTACAAGAGCAAGAAAGTCATGAAAAAGTACTGGGGCCGGGATTACGAAAAAGGCTGGGCTCCGGAACAGGCCTGATGATAACAGTCGGCCGGATCACTTCTTGCTTCCGGCCGACTGGTTTTTTAATTTTCCAGATGTTGGTTCAGAAAATCAAATGTCCGTTTTTCTGTCCAGTAATACCCATCCCGGTTGACGGTGACAAAACCAACATGGCCACCCCGTTTTGGCGCTTCAAAATGGAAGTATTTGTGGTCCCGGGCCAGATCAAAGGGGTAACAACTTTCACTCAGAAAAGTATCGTCCTGCGCGCTAACGAGCAAAGCCGGGTGCTCAATGGTCGGAATGAAGTAGATGCTGCTGCAACTGGTCCAGTAATCTTCCGCATCTCTAAAACCGTGGATGGGCCCGGTAAACTGGTCATCAAATTCGCGGAAATCCCGAGGCATGCGCTCCGGAATCTCTAATTGCCCGGGGAACCGGTTGGCTTTTTCCACCATCTTACCGTTGAGTGTTTGCATAAACCGCTGCCGGTAGTGCCAGTTGTGCCATTTATCGATTTCGGTATTAGCAGATTTAACGTCACAGGGTACTGAAAAAGTTACCCCGCCCACCAGTTCTTCAGGGTGGAACCCGCCCTCACCGAGGTATTTCAGGATCACATTGCCGCCCAGGCTGAACCCTACCAGCCCAATATGCCGGTAACGGCCCAGGCTCAGCGCATGCTCAATCACCTGACGGAGGTCTCCGGTTTCACCGATATGGTAAGAACGCACCAGGCGGTTGGGCTCACCACTGCACCCCCGGAAATTCAAGCCCAGCGCATCCCAGCCCCGTTCATTAAAGTAGCGGGCCATACCCCGGATATAGGGGCGGTTGGCTGAGCCTTCCAAACCATGCAGCCCGATAATGAGCTTGTCGCTGCCCGTGCAGGACCAGTCGATATCCAGAAAGTCGCCATCGGGGAGCTCCAGGCGCTCGCGGTCGTAGGCCACTTCCGGGACCTTACGGAAAAAGGCCGGATAAATAGTGTTAACATGATGGTTGCGAAACCAGGGTCTTGGACGATAAGAAGAGGGAGTGATCAAAGGCATTTCAATTTATAAGTTATTCCAATGGAGTGAGCGATCGCAGCTGCAAATTTAGGTTTAAGACGTTATCGCCCAACCGTTGCTGATAATTATCCAGGCTGGACCGGGCGGCGCCGGGGTCATCGAAAATCAGGCCGAAGTACAAAGCATAGCCGCTTTCCAGCTCGTCAAAGCAGCCCAGCCAAACAGCACTTGCCGTAAAACCAAAGCCCTCCAGCTCCCGGATACGGGCGGTCACGGCGCTATAGCTTTGGTACACCCCTTCCTGAATAATGTACCCGGTAGAGGTCAGGGGGCGCAGGCGGGAACAGTCATACGTGTAGGGCGAAGCACCGTCCAGATGCCCGACAAAACCTTCGCTGGAAGCCCCGGAACGCGAGACCGGAGGCACTGGCACCGATTCCGGCTGTGCAGGCTGCAGCGAAAGGTAGGGCTCCATATCCTTCCGAATGGGATAGGGCCAGGTAATCAGGGTATCCAATACAAACGTGATGGGCTGAGTGTAGCTTTCGTTGCGTTTCCGCACATCGGCCATTCGTCTGAGGTAAGCTTCCGGAGATTCCTCCTCAATCGTTTTAAGCTCTTGCATTTCCTGATATAGTACGCCCGAGGTCAGGGCCAGACAGATGCCAACCGTCAGCATTTGGTATTTATAGCGGCGCTGGAACCGCATCAGGTTTTCGGGCTTGATGGCAGACATCCATTCCGGGTAACGCCCTTCGTCGAGCATCCGTTGCAGGTCACCCGTATTCAAGAATTCTATACGGCTCCGTTTTTTGCCGAAGAGTTCATTCCGGGCCGGACTGATTTGCATGAGAATGGACTTATCTGCCCGTACAATCAGCAGGCCCATACCATTATTTATGCACTGTTTTTTCAGCTCGAGGTAGTAAGGGTCGCTGGTCAGGTTGGCAAAAACATCTTCTCCCAGAGATACCCACTGCTCATCGGCATGGTAGCGCTTGAATTGCTCAATGGCATAAATATACCGGTAGCGCCGCCAGTTTCGGAAAAGCGATAAAAAGGTAAAGAAACCAATAGTGAAAAAGACGATAAAAACGGCTATGGCGCCGGTAAGGGTCAGCCCCTCAACCGAAAACCAGAAGCGGAACAGCCCCAGCAACAGCAGGCCGCAGGCCAGGCAGGCCGCCAGCGCAGCAGCATCCCAGTACAGCAACGTCCGCTGCTTCCGGTAACGGACTTCATTTTTGGTATGGTAAGAGGTCGCTTCAAAGGTTGCCCGAAAGACCTCACCGGAGGGCTTAACGAAAGACAAAAAGCCATCGGCTACAATCCCCCCCTTACCCCTGAGGTCGGAAGAGAGCTCCCAGCCGCCCTGCCGCTGCCGGAACCGGTAGTGGTGCTTCAGGTACCGCAGGGTCACTGATTGAATGTCTTTCTCGGTGAGGGACTGCAACTCCATAGGCTTATACTATTTCGAGTTGTTGCCACAGCCGAACGGCTTCCACAGCCGGGCGTACATCGTGTACCCGGAGTAACCTGGCCCCTTGTTGCAGGGCAACCATGTTTAAAGCAGTAGTTCCATTCAACGCATCTTCAGGCTTGATTTTCAGCACTTTATTAATCATTGACTTCCGGCTCAGACCTGCCAGCAGCGGGAGGTCGAGCAGACGGAATACATGCATATTCTTCAGCAGCTGATAATTGTGCTCCACGGTTTTACCGAAGCCAAATCCGGGGTCCAGTACAATATCGCGCACATCGAGGGCCCGCAGTTTGCCTGCCTCCGCAATAAAAAAGTCCAGCACCGTCTGCACCACATCCTCATAATCCGGGTTGTCCTGCATGGTCTTCGGGCTGCCCTTCATGTGCATAAGGATGTAAGGCACCTGCAAGCGGGCCACTGTTGGGTACATCGATTCGTCGAAAGCACCGGCGGAAATATCATTGACGATGGCAGCGCCCGCTCCTACCGCTTCCTCCGCCACCCGGCCGCGGATGGTATCTATACTGAGGATAGCCTCCGGAAAAGCCTGATGCAGGGCTTCAATCGCCGGCAGCACCCGCTGTAACTCCTCCTCCACCGAGATGAGCTCAGCGCCCGGGCGGGAGGACATCCCACCGATATCCAGAATCGCAGCCCCTTCCTTTAACATTTGTTCTGCCTGCCGCAGCAAAGCATCCTGACGGGTATACCGCCCACCGTCGAAGAAGGAGTCCGGCGTCACATTCAATATCCCCATCACCTGAGGCGATTGGAGGCTCAGCAGTGTACCGCGGCAGTTTAAAGTGAGGCGAGGGTTCAACATAAGTGGGTCAATAAAAAGACAAAGGTAATAATTCCACAACCAAGGCCGCACCTTTACCGTTGGGTAGTTTGATGGAAACACCGGAAACCATAGGTCGTTTCTGTCTCCGTTCAACGCAATTCAAACCGATAAAGTGCTATGAGATTTTTTTGGTTTATCCTCGGGCTTATCGCCCTTTCTGCCTGTCAGCGTTACAGTACGCTGCCCGGCACAGCCACCGACAACGACTGGAAAGTAAAGCCCCTGCCAGCTTCCCCGCAACAAATGGATGGTGACCCGGAAGCGGGCTACGCCTTCATCGGAGGGGGCTCCTACATCGGGTCCGGTGTGCCCTTTGAGATGATGAAAAAGCGCCTCTCCGGCACCACCGATACCGTGCTGAGGCGAGGCGGTGTCAATGCCAACCTGCCCTACCCCGTTAGTGCCTTCGAAGCCGCCAAGGGCGGAACGCTCGTGATGAACGGCAACTGCTTCACCTGCCACGCCGGAGAGGTCAACGGGCAGATTGTACCGGGGCTGGGCAACAGCTTTTCAGACTACCAAAAGAGCTTCAAGCCGATGGGCAAGGTGATCCGGGTGGGCGTAGACTTCAAGTACAAAAAGGATGAGCCCGAGTGGGAGGCCTACGAGGACTTCTCCCGCTATTTCAATGCCATGGCGCCTTACATTCAGACCAATCAGCCCGGTGCCAATCCGGCCTTCCGGCTGGCAGAAGCCTGCATGCGCCACCGCGACCCGGTTGACCTGACCTACCGGGAGACACCCAACTACGATATGATGGACTACACCATCGCCACCGACGTCCCCCCTCTTTGGCATGTTAAGAAAAAGAACGCCCTGTACTACAACGGCATTGGGCGGGGCGATTTCACTAAGCTGCTTTTCCAGGCTTCTGTGCTGGGCATACCCGACAGTACGGCGGCACGGGAAGCCATCATTGGGTTCAAAGATGTCCTGGCGTGGCTGCAAACACTGGAGCCCCCGGCTTATCCCGGCCCGGTTGATCAGGCACTGGCGGCGGAAGGGCAGGTCATCTTCGAAGAAAATTGCAGCAAATGCCACGGCACCTACGGCGAGGAAGAGACCTATCCCAATAAGCTGGTTTCACTGGCACTCGTCAAAACCGACCCCATGTACGCCAATTACGCGAAAAACAGCGGCATCGTGGAATGGTACAACAGCAGCTGGTTTGCGCAATCAGAGCCGAAGTCGTACTTTGCGCCCGAGCTGGGGTATGTGGCACCTCCTTTGGATGGCATTTGGGCGACCGCGCCCTACCTGCACAATGGTTCGGTCCCTACGGTGGCTGCCCTGCTCGACAGCAAAAACCGGCCCGATATCTGGGTGCGGTCCGGAGACAGCCGGGACTACGATCACGAGCAACTTGGCTGGGCTTATACGGAGCTGGACAAAGCCAAAGGCGACTGGGCATTTGACACCAACCGCCCCGGCTACAGCAATAAAGGCCACGATTTTGGCGATAAATTATCAGTGGGTGAACGCACCGCTGTTATTGAATACCTTAAAACATTATAAACATGCGAATGCTATTGCTTGGGATCGCTTTGCTGGCTGCCTGCACGGGCGTTCAGGCACAAGCCCAGGATGTACAGGATATCAAATCCCGGATAAATCAATACTTCACCGCTACCGAAGACAAAGACTGGGAAACGGTGGTCGATTTCCTTTATCCGCCGCTTTTTGAGCAAGTCTCCAAAGCAGAGATGGTGCAAATGTTTGCCGACATGAGCGGCAACGGTATGGAAGTGGATATGTCGGGCTACCGCATTAAGCGCATCAGTGCTCCGTTCGCCTTTGAATCGGAGCGATACGCCCCCGTCAGCTACATGGGCACGATGACCATACAATTCACCTCAGATTCTTATAAAACTCCGGAAATGGTTGGCATGATCAAAGGCAACCTCGAAGGCACGCATGGCACGAACGCCGTGTCCTACGATGGCGCCACCAATACCTTTACGGTCCTTGTAGATAAGGTCATGTACGCCATTGCCGACGAGGGGACTAAGAACTGGTACTTCATCGAAAATGATGCCCAAAACCCAATGACGCAGAAGCTCATTCCTGCGGAGGTGAGGGCTCATTTTGCGGATCAATAGACTATGTTGTGAATTTCACTTTTGGAGCGAATGAAGTCAAATTTCATTCTGAACAAGGCGCGATGAAGGAGCCTAGCCAAAGCTAAGCGACTGAAGAGCAACGAAGTGCAGGATTAAATTTGGCAAATGCAGCCCAAAGGGTGAAGTCACATCATAGTCTAAAGCATCGAATTAAGCTGTTGCTGCGTTATAGTGGTGTGACCAAATCCTTAACCCTATGACGCGGCAGCTTTCTCTCCTGCAGTCCCCGGCATTTCTCCTGAGCCTGGGCTTATTACTCCTTAACGATTTTTACCTGAAAGGCGCTTTTCCGGGCCTGCTTACCGGTAAATTATCCGATTTTACCGGGCTGTTTGCCTTTGCGCTGTTTTGGATCGCCCTTTTCCCTGCTTACCGCAAATCCACTTGCTGGGGCATCGCCTTGTTTTTCCTGTATTGGAAAACGCCATTCAGCCAACCGCTGATCGAAGGCTGGAATAGCCTGACCGGGCTGCATTATGCCCGGGTGGTGGACTACACGGATTATCTGGCGCTGCCAGTCCTGATTTTGGCCTACCGCTATAGCCTGGCGTACGCACCTGATTGGAAGGTCCGGGTTCCCTACGCGATTCCGTTTTCTGTGGCCGTTTTTGCCTTCCTGGCCACGAGTACACCGGATGAATATGACTTTTTCCTTGTTCTGGATGAGACCTATGAGCTCCCTTATGGGAAAAATGAATTCGTGCCGCGGGTGGATGCTGCCGACAGCTTGTTCATTGAGCATGGATTGCCGCTTTCCGAAGGGTTGGAACCGGATACGGTAAACATCAGCTACTACGCGGCTCACTGTGGGGGCTATCAATGGGCGGACATTATTCTTATCCCCCGCAACGATAGCCTTACCAACCTGCAGGTCATCGGGCTGTACTATTGTACGGATGATCAGCAGCGCCGCCCCCTGGCTAAGGCGGAATTTGAGCGGCAGGTGATTGATAAGATTGATTAGCGTTTTTACCAATTGCAGAGATCGGGGATAACGTGCGACTTCTACGAAGTCGTTCTTCCATAGTGTTGCAGGGGGATACTAAGGTGTGACTCTACCCGGCTGTGCCAGGCAGACAGGTTCTACGAAGTCTTCCGGAATTTAATACAGGGGTATAGAGCCAAGTTGCACATTGGAACCTACTAAGCTTGTTCCTTTACCTCGAAGGTGGTGGAGTGCTCGAAGTCCCGGAAGTCGACCGCGCTGACACCGGATACGCCTTGCTCAGCCATGTAGACACCGTAGATGGTATCCACAGCGGCCATAGTCAGCTTGTTGTGGGTAACGATGATGAACTGAGAGTCTTTGGAGAATTTCTTGATGATCTTGTTGAATTTCTCGATGTTGGCATCGTCCAGTGGGGCGTCCACTTCATCAAAAATACAGAATGGGGCGGGCTTGAGCAGGTACAGCGCAAAGAGCAGTGCGGTGGCCGTGAGCGTCTTTTCGCCACCCGACAACTGACTGATGGTCTGCGGGCGCTTGCCTTTGGGTTTGGCAACGATTTCAATTTTGGATTCCAGCGGGTCATCCGGGTCCATAAGGATGAGGTCGCAGGTATCTTCTATGGTGAACAGGCTGCGGAAAACATCGATAAAGTACAAGCGGGCCTTCTCGAAGGACTCCAGAAACTGCAGGGTGGCCGTTTCCTCGATTTCTTTAATGGTGGTTTCCAGGTCTGATTTGGCCTGAAGGATATCGTCCCGCTGTTTGGTGATGTTCTCCGCCCGTTCTTTCATCTCATCGAAGGCTTCCACAGCCATGGGGTTGATCTCTCCGTAGTTCTCCAGGCGGCCACGCAGGCGATCTACCTTCAGGGCGATTTCCTCCTCCGGCATGCCCAGGGTTGGCTCTTCATTGATGATGTCGTTGATCTCAATATTGAATTCGATGCGCAGGCGCTGAGCCACGGAACCTACCTTATACTTGACATCATTGACCTTATCCTTGAGCGTATTCACCAGGATTTGTGCGTCCTGCCGCTGCTTGTTGAGCTTGCGAAGCTGATCTTCCAGTTCGTTAATGCCGCCCCGGGCTTTGTAGTAGGTCTGTTCGGCCTCGGTGAGCTTGGCTTCCCGCTGCTTGCGCAAATCGTAGAATTCCAGCAGCTGCTTTTGGAGGGCATCCGTAGCATCCTGCAATTCCCGGATTTCGAGCTGCGACTGTTCTAGCTTTTGGGCGTTGCCGGAAACGGTCGTGGTGGCTTCCTGCAGTTGCTTTTCGCGGAAGCTCAGTTCCCGCTGTAGGGCCGATACTTTATTCTGTTGCCGGATGAACTCGATGTTCTTTTCATTGAAGGCCGTGGAAGCGGCACTCATTTTCTCCGCTACGTCCCGATAGGTGATATCGGTGTCGGCAATGCGCTCCTTCAGCAGGCTGACTTCCCGTTTTTTCACCCGGAGCAAGCCATCCATCTCCTCGTTTTCGCGGTCCAGGGATGTGACCCGGTCGGTATGCCCCTGCAGCTTATCCTCCGCTTCTTTTATGAAGGACTCGAAGTTTTCGAGGCGGGTGGCATGTGCTGTTTTCTCCTGCATCAGCTGATTGAGCTGACGGCGGGCTTCCTGAATTTCCCGCTCGGTACGCCGGGCCTTGAGCTGATCCATGCGGCCCTTGAGGCTGTAATAGGCAGACGATAGCTTGTCTTCCTCCCGTTCCAGCTTCCGGATTTCCTTTTCGAGGACTTCCAGATTTTTCTTGCGGCCGATTTTTTTGCCCTCAAACAGGCCGATAGACCCGCCCGACACACTGTAGCGCCGCTGAATGAACCGCCCGCTTTTGGAGAGCAGTACATAATCACTGTCCTCTATGGCGCCCTTGATTTCTTCCTGATCAGTTACCAGCACATTTTCCAGCAGGTGGGCCACCAGTTTGCGGTAAGCCGGGTCGGTTTCCACCAAATCGAAAGCCTGTTGGGTATCGGGCAGCATTGCCATCGGGGGCACGTAGCGCTCGAAGGCGTCGAGCAGGAAGAAGTTGGCCTTGCCCTTTTGGGTGCTGTTGAGCAGGCGGATGGCTTTATAAGCCGCTTCCAGGTCCGGCACCACGTAGTAATTCAGGTAGGGCTCAAGGTAGTTCTCTATGGCGACCCGGTAGTCTTCCTTAACGTAGATGAGGTCAGACAGCAGGGGCGTTTCCGAATTCCACTCCTTGGATTTAGCGGTGCTCAGGAACTTAATTGACTCCGGAAAGCCCTCCAGGCTTTCGACCATGCTTTTGGTCAGCTGATACTCATTGCGGCGGGCATCGAGGGTACGGTTGACCTTGGTGCGTTGTTTATTTAGGTCGTCGAGTTCCTGATCAGTTTTTTCGAGCTGCTGTTGGCGTTCCTCTTCGGCTTTTTCCAGGCTTTCCACAGCGGCCTGCCGTTCGGCCTGCTGAGCCTCCAAAGTTTTCATCTTGTCCTGTAAGCCGACAATCTCCGTTTTCCGGCGGTCGATTTCCTCCAATCCGCGCTTGAGCTCGCGCTGACTGCTTTCAATCTGATTGGTATTGATGGCTTTCTGCTTCTCCAGCTCGAAGGTTTCCCGCTCCAGGGCTTGCTGTTGGCTGACCACCTCGTCCAATCCGGCCTTTAGCTGCCCATGGTCTTTTTTGATGGCCGCCAGCTGTTCTTCTGCCTGATTCAGCTCTTCTTCCAGGCGGGCTTCGATGCGCTTTTCGCCATTCAGCTCTGATCGGTATTGTTCAATATCTTCTTCCAGCTGTTGAATCCGGACCTTGGCATTTGTGGTCTCCTCCGTCAGTTTTTGCAGGTTATCGTGCAGAAACTGCTGCTTTTGCTGCTGCATCCGCTTGTCGTTCTCCATGCCGCGGATGTGTCCGACGAGGTTGTTCAGCTCGCGCTGATGCCCGGACAGGGCTTGCTCTTTGTCCAGGTTGGCTTTGCGCTCCTGCTCGAGTGCCGCTTCCCGGGTATTGATTTCCACATCGTACTGCCGGTAGTTGTCTTCCTCCTGTGTCAGCTTCTTGCGCAGTTCTTCCTGCTGCTTTTTAAGGCTACCGATTTTGAGAATGGCCAGCTCGGTGCTATAGCTCTTATACTTGTCCTTAAGCTCGAAGTACTTGCGGGCACGTTTAGCCTGCTTTTCCAGCGACTTCAGGTTGTTGCTGATCTCAAAAAGCAGGTCTTCCACCCGGTCGAGGTCTTCCGACGTGTGCTTCAGCTTGTTGAGGGTCTCGCGCTTGCGGACTTTGTACTTGGAAATGCCGGCGGCCTGTTCAAACATCTTTCGCCGGGAGTTGTCCTTATCGGCCAGGATGTCGTCCACCATCCCCAAGGCGATGATGGCGTAGGAATTGGAGCCAATGCCCGTATCTAGAAAAAGGGAAGTAATGTCCTTGAGGCGGCAGGTGACCCCATTGAGCCGGTACTCACTGTCCCCGCTGCGGTAAAGCATGCGCGTGATGGTAAGCGTGTGGTACTCGGTAGGCAGGAGGTTTTTGGTATTCTCAAAGGTCAGGGAGACCGAAGCCACGCCGCCCGCTTTGCGCCGTTTGGTACCGTTAAAGATCACGCTCGACATGGAATCCAGGCGGAGTTCCCGGCTTTTCTGCTCCCCGAGCACCCAGCGGATGGCATCCACGATATTAGACTTGCCGGAACCATTGGGGCCCACTATGCCAATGACGTCCTCCTCGAAGTTGATGATCGTTTCGTTGGCAAAACTCTTGAACCCCTTTATTTCCAGCTGCTTCAATCTCATAGCCCACAAAAATAGCACTTTCCGGGACATTGAAAACCGGAGGGGCGGTATATTTTATCCACAACGTATTCTCCATGGCTATTTAAGAACACCGGGGGAAGGGACCACCTCCGTCAAGACTATGGCGGTCAGAGCGTGCCCCCGGTGTTAGGGACGCCAGGCTGAATACCATCAATGTCTGGATTCCCATTAATATCATCAATGGACCTATTTCATAGCCAAATGGGTAATAATCAGTAGCGGCCTGAGTATGGGCTGGCGTAGTAGGTTCACTAAGGAGCTGCGACGAACACCGCTTTTCTGCGCTTGGGCTAGGTCTTGCGCATAGAGATTAGAGTTCGTCCCATTTACCTGGACTCTCTTTGTCGTGTATAAAATCAATCACACTAACTTGATCTTCCTTCTTGAAAACCTGAAAGATAATTCTGAAGGACCATTTTTTAGCATAACGGTATGGTGGAGAAGCCTTCTTTTTGTGGGAAGTAAAGGTACCAAGTGTTTCTTGTTATAGAGTTGTCCCGGTCATGAAACTGTTTCCACACCCGGTCTTGGTCAGGCTTATACCTATATAGCCATTTGTTCCTCGACGAAGTAGTGTATGGTATGGTAGTTACAAAAGGGAGTCACGATGAGTATCGTTTTCTTCTGTACGGGGGATTCATGGTAGGCCCTCAGGGGCGCATCTTGTCAGGATCTTGCCGTGTGTCAAAGACATCAGTCACAAAGATAATGTGCTTGGCGGCCCGATAAATGACCTTAATTTTTTTCTCAACCAGTATGTATCGGTGCCCTTTGCCAAAGTGCTTCAGCCTCTCTTCTTCCTGCCCGAGCATTGGATGCCCTTTGAGGCGCTCTGTACCCTTGCGTACTGCTTTGATGATCTTCACTCCCTTTTTTGGGTTCCCTTGGCTTGCATGGTAATCCCTTATCTGGATCAGGCGGCGCTCTGAGTTCCGGGTAAACTTGATTTTCATGACCCCAAAAGCCTTTCCATCACTTCATCTATATCTGATACCCGTCCGGCCTCGATGTCCCGTTCTGATTCTTCTGCCCGGGCTATGAGCTCCTCAACCGTGATCGGGCTCCCGTCCGGGGCCGAGCCCACTATCTCATTCATGCCGGCTTTGCCTTCACTGGCGCGCCGGATCGCTAGCAGTTCTTTGAGCAAGTCTACATCCTGAAGGTTGATTACCCATTCGATGAGCCTGTATTTCTCTGCTGGTACGTTCATTGGCCTTAATTTTTGATACATAAAGATAACGGTTTTATTGATTAATCCGTTTTCATTCCAGCGGGTGTTTACAGCTTGCCCTCATTTTCAGTTCCTCCAGTCCTGTTTGCTGGCAGGCCTCCGTGGAAGCAGCGCGCCGGTGCCCCGTGAAGGCTCGGAACGCATCAAATTGCCGCGCATACGGCGCAAAACCTCCCAGCCGGAGCTGGCGCCCATGGCAGAAGTCCACCAAAAAAACATCTCTAAGTATGAAAACGACGGCGTCGTGCCTTCGGCATTGACCCTCAAGGCTATCGCTGACGCCCTGGAGGTCACCACCGACTACCTGCTCGGCAGCCAGCGCGAGGATGCCATACAGGACAAAGTGCTCCTGAAGTATTTAAGGGAAGTAGACAACATGCCCGAGGATATGCGCCAGGCGATCATCAAAGTGCTCGATGCATGCGTGCGCGATGCCAAGACACGGCAGGCCTATGTTTATGCCGGCCGGTAGCGTCGGTACCTCCTGACGCAAAAAAGCCCCGCCACTCGGCAAGGCCTTTCTTCTTTGCTATACAGGATAACTGCGCGCTTTGCCAGCTGTAACTCTGCAAAGGCTGGGGGTCTCAGACCACTTGCAGCGTTGCTTTTTTGTGCGGGGGCGTAGGCTTCTTCCTGCATACTTCGCGCAGCGGGGTGCGCTTGATTTAAGCTACGTACAGCGGGGGACAGACTTAGGACATCGGGGCAACCAGCTTGCAAAATCACTTGCCATCGATTAAATAGAATTTAGAAGCCCCATAAAAATGCGATATCCTATAGCAATTAATATATATAAAGGGATTATACTAAAAAGTGTAAAAGTGTAAAAATCGGCTTGGTAGTTTTTGATTTTGACCTGTAACAGCCCCCTAAATACTCTGACAAAAGTCTAAAAACTTTTGGCTCTATGCGGATTTGTGTGGGTATTTAAGATTGAGTTTACCTGCTAATAAATAAATCATAGTGATGAAGTTATTGATATTCCGGTACCCTCTTGCTCTTCTTTTTGCCAATTGAATTTTAGCGTTGATGCCTTCTAAT
>NZ_JAVJSK010000113.1:0-1500 GCF_040219495.1 Phaeodactylibacter sp.
CGTAGCCGTCCCCCGTTTTATTGGCAGGAGAAAGGATTTCAATGGTCGTGACCAAACTATCATCTTTATCTCGTATGGCTACATACCGTTGGGGTTGGCCTAAAACCTCCACAGAGAAGGAAGGTGGTTGCACCACTATGGCATCTGTGTAGGGCGCTTCAGGCGATTCGGCCCGGTCAATACTGGCATCCGGGCGGTATTGCTTAGCGGCTCCGGATTCATCTGTCATGGACAGCCCGCGCTCTACGGAAATAGTGTAACGCTCGGGAAGGCGGGGCGCCAGCCAATCACGGGTGTACACACTAAGAGATGCGTGCAGGTCAGGGAAGTACCTGGGCTGCTCCAATGTGGGGTGCATGCCGGTATGTTGTTCTTTGCGCTTCGCCATCGCTTAAATATACCGGTTGCCGGACAGATAGTCAAGCAGCAGGTGGTCTTAATGCCTGATCAGATCGCTTTTCCGAAGATCGAAAATGCTTCAAAGACAGGAAAAACGCGTAAAGAACATTGGGGAAATTAGAAACCAGATGATCAGCGGCGATGCCGTCCTGTACGCATGTGCATTCCCCCAAAAAAACAGCAGCCCCCGCTGCGTAGCGGAGGCTGCTGAAGAAACATCTTTTTAATCACGACTACATTTTGATAATACGGCGAACCATGCCTCGGGTACCATCGGAATGGTAAACCACAAGGGTATATCCACCCGGCGTCATCTGTCGCATATCAATCACCTCCAACGCATTGGCTTCCTCAATCTTAATTTCACGCACAAGCTTGCCATTGGCATCATTGAGGTGAATGGTCAAATCTGAACCAATCATCCAGTCGGCTACGGGAACATACAGCTGATCGGAAACCGGATTAGGGTAGGGGGCTTTCTCCAACAGGGTGGGGCATGGCTCTACCTGGAATGCTGCCCCGGCGACGTCCAGAGCGGCACAAATATCACCTCCGCCCTGCACCAATAAGCCGTTCACGTCAACCCCGGTCGTCACGCCAAATTCCACGATCGACAAGTCGAGGGTCAATGGATTGTAGATCAGGGTGTGAATGGTAAACAGCCCTGTTTCTTCAATCGTAAAGGTTGGATCGGTATTGACAGCCTCAATGACAAGGTCTGTTCCTGAAGTCAGCACAAATAGTCGCTCATAGCCATTAGGAATAACCGGCGCTTGGTCTTCAACCGCAGTTAATTCCGCAGTGCCATCCAGGCAATTATCAGAATCGGCAATCAGGGTGCCTGCATCCGCTGTACAGGGGCATTCTTCGACCTGGAACTGCGCGCCTGCCACGAGCAGGGAAGCGCAAATATCGCCCCCGCCCTGAATGAGCAGGTTGTTGACATCCACGCCGGTAGTTACGCCAAACTCTACGATGCTGAGGTCGAGGGTTGCCGGGTCATACACAAGGGTGTGAATGGTGAACAGCCCGGTCTCGGCCACGGTAAACTGAGGCGTAGCGTTCACATCCTGGATAACGAGGTCGTTGCCGGAAGTGAGG
>NZ_JAVJSK010000114.1:0-7594 GCF_040219495.1 Phaeodactylibacter sp.
GCCTGCAAACTACACTTTTTTGCTTATACTTCGTCCCGAAAATCCTCATTTAGCTAAGGCTAAACTCCGGTTTTCGTGCCTCGTCTAACCAAAAAATTGTTAGTTTTCGACTAGAAGACAAAAGTCCCAACACGCTCTAAACAAACAGTGAGAATGAATAAGCCCTAAATTATTACTTTTTTTCTTTCTGGCCTCTTTTTAGTGAAATCCCCTAAACACAATCCGGTTTTTAGCCTTTTAAGCTTGCACTTAAACCCAAAATACGGCACCATGAAGTACGCACTTGTGATCCTATCCACTCTGTTTTTCGCCTGCGGCGCTCCTGCAGAGCCCGTTGACGCTGAGGTTTCAGCCGATACGCCTTCTGCACCTGAAACGGAAGAACTTACCATTCATCCTGTTCTGCACGGCTCACTGGTTTTAGAACAAGAAGGAACCAAGGTCTTCGTTGACCCCTACGGCGGCCCGGAACTGTACGAGCCCTTTGGGCAACCCAATGTAGTGCTCATCACGCATCCCCACGGCGATCATCTCAACGAGGAGACACTCAAGGGCATTGACCTAAGCAAAGCTGAGCTAATCGCCCCACAGGCAGTAGTGGACAAAATGAGCCAGGAGATCACCTTCGCCAAAGTAACTGTAGTGGGTAATGGTGAAACCCTTAGCACTAAAGGTGTAAAAGTGAATGCGGTGCCGATGTACAACCTGCCGGAAACCGAAGATTCCCGCCATCCCAAAGGCTGGGGAAATGGATACATCCTTACTATGAGCGGCCGGCGTATTTATATTTCCGGCGATACGGAAGATACCGAGGAAATGCGGAAGCTTAAGGATATTGACGTGGCCTTTGTCTGCATGAACCTTCCTTACACTATGGGCATCGATCAGGCCGCGTCGGCAGTAGCTGAATTCAAGCCCCGCGTAGTTTATCCCTATCACTACCGCAACGGAGACGGGACACTCAGCGATGTGGAGCAGTTTAAAGTTATGGTCAATGAAAAAACAGGGGGAACCGAAGTACGCCTGGTGAATTGGTATCCGGAAAAGGGTTAGAGTTTTGTCAGGTTTGAAACAACTTGTGCCCCGGCAAGCCAGGGGCCGAGGTTGTCGACCATACCAGGCCCGGTACGTTACAGCGAATTCCGGACAATAAGCTCAAAGGGGTTTTTTATCTGCCGGGTTTCCTGGTTCAGGACCAGATCGGCTGCGGTAGCGCCCAGCCGGGCAAAGTCAGTGGAAATCACGGTGATCCCCCCTAGCAGCACTTCCTTAAGCGGGTTTTCGTTGTAAGATAGGATGCCAACTTCCTTACCCACTTTCAGATCGGATTGGCGGATTTTTTTAACCAACTCCACCAGATCGTCTTCCATCATAGTGATATAGGCATTACCGGGCGCGAGTGTTTCGTTAACCAGGTTGGAAACGAGCCTTCCTGTAAATCCATACTCTATAGCAAAGCGCTGGAACCCCTTGATGATTTCCCGTGGCTGATAGCTGTTGGCGGGAAAGACGAGCTTTAAGTTATCGTATTTACGGAGCAGGCCGGCCGCCTGTTTCAGCGCCTCGTAGATATTCTCTTCAAAATCCTGGTATACACTGGCGAAGTGCCCGGGAATTCCCTCCAGTCGCTTGTCCAGCAGCAGTAGCTTATCCGAAGGGATTTTGCTGATGACCGACTTTGCATCACAGAACTGGGTATAAAAGTGTGGTATAATGACGTAGTAATGATACCGGTCTTTCGCCTCTTCCAGAATCCGCTTGAACAGCGGGAAATCATTGTTGTAGACCTGGAAGTCTATTCTCACCCGGTCACCCACTTTGCGGACAAATTCATCATAAATGGTCTTTTTGTGCGCGCTCAGTTTGTTGAACAGCAGTAGAATCCGCTGTTGGGGCAGACTGCCTATGTTCTTTATGAAAAACCCCTTACCGTGCACTGCTTCGACCAGCCCCTCGTTGATCAATTCCCGGTAGGCTTTTTCTACGGTATCCCGGGAGACATTGCAATTGGAGCTCAGGTAGTTGATTGAAGGCAGTTTGTCGCCGTTGGGGATGGTATCATTCTTGATACCTGCCACCAGGTAATTTGCAATTTGCAAATACTTGGGGACGCGGGAGTTGTGGTTGATGGATTGTAACTGCACCATGGCAATGGAATTTGATTTGGACTTGCCCTAAAGATACCCGGGATACAGGCTGAAAAAGTGCGTTATTATTACAAAAGGGTAGGCTATTTTTACAGCGCCCATATTTAATTCGTATTCAGGAGAGTACAGTACAATTATTCTTTCAACCCTGCTCTTCTTTAGACTTGATGCGTCGGGTCAGTATGCTAACTCGTCTTTAGCCAGTTGCCAACCGCTTCCGAACCAAGTCTTTTGAACGTTACTAATCCATTGATCTGATGAAAAAATTATTCGTCCTTACCTTTATTCTGATTTACTTGCTACCCCTACTGCCTGCACAGAATTTATTAAAACCGCAGTGGAAATTCATGACCGGCGATCAGTCAGAGTGGGCATCACCCAACTTTAATGATAGCGAATGGCGTACCCTGCTTCATGGAAAACTTTGGGAAAAGCAAGGCGTTAGTGCTTACAATGGTTTTGCCTGGTACCGGCAGTCGGTGCTCGTGCCGGAGGGCCTGAAAGCTGCTGCCCGGAAAAATGAGGGGCTGGTTCTGGAACTTGGTAAGATTGATGATGCAGACGAAACTTTCTGGAACGGTAAACCAGTGGGGGCTACAGGGCAGATGCCACCCAATTACAAGGGAGCTTATGATAAACAGCGGACCTATATCATTCCATTTGAAGACATTCGTTTTGGGGCTGAAAACCTAATTGCTGTCCGGGTATATGACCATCAGGGCGGAGGCGGTATTTATAAAGGTGTGATAAGCCTGCGCGTACCTGGCATGAAGGATTTGTTGAGCCTGCAGATGGAAGGCTTACCGGAAGACCACGTATTCGGATCATCGCAGCCGGTTACTTTTTCCATCAAAATGGGCAATGGCTTTTCGGAAGACCTCTCCGGCAGGCTTAAGGTTATGGTATTGTCAGATTTTGGAGCGCAAATCCTGGAGGAAACCATCCGTATAGATTTGAAGAGAGGTCAGCAGCGTACAGTACCTCAGGAACTGGGCGTTTTGCCGCCAGGGTTTTATGAGGTAAACCTAGTTTTTGAAAGCCAGTACGATAATAAGCAGGTGCAGTTTAGCCTGGGCGTGGCACCCACGGCGATTCAGTCGCCGTTGGACCGCCCGGCAGATTTTAGGAATTACTGGGAGCGCGCCCGCCGGGAACTGGCTGCGGTAGCGCCACAGTTTCAGATGTACAAGATAGACTCTTTGTCTACTCCGGAAAAAGAAACTTACCTGGTAGAGATGCGCTCCCTTGGCAATATTCTGGTTCGTGGCTGGTACCATAAACCCACTGCTCCGGGCCGGCATCCTGCAGTACTAGAGGTACAGGGGTACAGTAGTTCCCGTACCCCTGAGCAGGGGTATCAGGAAGGGGATATAGCTTCCTTTGTGCTCAATATCCGTGGGCACGGCAACAGCCAGGACCACATCGACCCAGGCTTTCCGGGCTACCTTCAGCACCACATCGAAGATAAAGAGCTTTACATCTACCGGGGAGCATATATGGACTGCTTAAGGGCGCTGGATTTCATTTTTTCCAGGCCCGAAGTCGATACCACGCGAGTGGCCGTTATGGGGGGCAGTCAGGGCGGAGCGCTCAGTTTTGCTACGGCAGCACTGGCACCGGACCGGATTGCGCTTTGTGCCCCAAGTGTGCCCTTCCTCTCTGACTTCCGGGATTATTTCAAGGTGGGGGTCTGGCCGGCTAGTGAATTTACCCAATACGTGATGGAGCACCCCGAGGTGGGTTGGGAAAAAGTATATGAGACGCTGAGCTACATTGACATCAAAAATTTGGCTCCCTGGGTGGAAGCACCTGTTTTTATGGGCGTTGGGCTACTTGACCCTACTTGTCCACCACACATTAACTTCGCAGCCTTCAATCAATTGAAGGTGCCTAAATCATATGTGATCTACCCTGAGGCCGGGCATGGGCTGCCGTCGGTACACGGAGAAAGGCGGATGGTGTGGATCAAAGCGCATTTTGGGCTTGAGTAGTGGGTTCAGGCGCGTTGAAGTTAGAAGAAGATAAGGGGTTGTGATCTGATTAAACGTTGTTCTGCACCTTGTGCAGGTTCACCGTCTCCGCATTCATAGTCGGTAGGCAAACGGTATTGTAATGCCTTGGTTTTCAAAATAAATCCGCTCCAAATAAGCATTGGCGCGTAAATTTTGGGTAACTTCACAGAAGTTATAACTAAAAAATAATTATGAAAAAACTGATAAACCTAGCATTTGCAATTTTTGTCTTCGTTTCAGCCACTGCTCAGAACATTCCAATTGATTTTGAAGAAAGTGGAAATGGAGCGGACTGGACCTGGACTACCTTTGAAAACGACTCTAACCCACCTCTTGAAATCATCCCTAACCCTGATCCTTCAGGCATCAACACTTCTTCGACTGTAGCTAAATTTACAGCGCTGCAGAGCGGTCAGCCTTTTGCAGGTTGCGAATCACTGCATGGAGCAGGGATCGGCAATTTCACAATCGACGAATCTAATTCGATTATTCGGATTATGGTTTGGAAACCTGTTATTAGTGACGTAGGTATCAAACTGGTAACTGAAACAGGGTGGTCTAAAGGGGAACTTAAAGTAGCTAACACTAAGGTTAATGAATGGGAACAACTCACCTTTGATTTTTCTACTGTGGACCATGAGAATATGACCTATGATCAGATTGTCATTTTTCCGGATTTCAGCTCCAGGGAATCTGATAATATCATATACTTTGATGGAATATACGGAGAGGCTGCAATGCCTAGCAGTACTAAGGACCTGGAAAAGATTGAAGTTCGACTCTTTCCCAATCCGGCTACTGATGCGATCACAATTCAGTCAGCAAGTGTAATACGTAGCTACGAAGTGTATTCCGTTACCGGAGAAGTAGTTGCAGCTAAAAAAAGTATTGAGAACCCAACGATCAACATCTCTGACCTGCCAAAGGGTATCTATCTCCTTAGAGCTTTTAGTGATGAAGGTACGGTCATGAAGAAATTCATCAAGGGGTAGCATAAGCCTGATTTTCAAGGCTTTACATGTAAATAAGCGCCGCCGGGTTGAAAGTAGAATTTGCCCGTAACGTTTGCTATATGAAAAATACGAAAGGTCATCTCTAACGAGGTGGCCTTTTGTTTTTGCTGGGGCAGGCATTCACGGGGCGCGCATTTAAAAGCGGCAGAAAACGGCGTATGGCAGCTTATATTGAACCGTTCCGGGCTGCGCTTACTTTGCCTTCCTGCTACGATGCCAGCGCCGCTCAACAGGAAAGCTAAGCTTTCTTCAAAGCTCCTCAAATCCTTGACACCCCAAGTTTCGTTCTTTTCCGCCTACTCTTCGTTGAAGAACCGCTCCTTTAGCTCGGGCTAAAGTCGCGAACCTTCGCCTTGATTAGCCGAAAAATAACTTCAACTTAAGTATCAGAGATCTATGACTTGAGGCACTATAAGCCTAAAATTTCAGCACGCTCATAAAAACAGAAAGGCCGGGCACCCTTTCGGATGCCCGGCCCTCCGGTCTTGCTCCCAGTGAGCCCGCGCTTACGCGGAGCTCAGGGGCGCGTTTATCTCAAAGAGACGATTACTTAATGATAACCATCTTCTTCGTTGCTGTGTAGTCACCAGTTTCAACAGTGTAAGATACTACGCCTGTTGCCGCCAGATCTGAAGACTTAACCGTGATGTGGTTGTAGCCTTGAGTACAGTCTTGGCGGTACAGCTTCAGTACCTTGCCTGTTACGTCGCTGATGGTGATAGTCGCTTGCGCTGCCTCTGGCAGGTTGAAGCCGATCACAGTCTCGCCCTTGAATGGGTTCGGCTGGTTCTGGTACAGCTCGAAGCCTGCGCCCGCTACAGTACCGGTGCTGAACTCGATCGCTACGTCCTGGAAGCTGCCGTCTTTGCCGTAAGCTTCTGCCTTCGTAACTGCTGAGCTTACGCCCAGTACTTCGCTCAGCATTACGTCGCTGTTTGCGCGCAATACCAGGGTGAACAGCTCTGCATCAGATGCTTCGCCGTTCCAGCTTGTTGTGATCATGCCTTCGCCCAGGTAAGCCAGGCCGAAGTTGTCTTCAGTAGCAACACCGCTCACGATGTCTACGAGTTCTACTGCACCGTTCAGTGTAAGTGTCGCCTGGTAGCCTTCGATACGTGCAAGGTCAGCTGCTGTGAAGCTTACGCGGTACTCGTTGCCCGCCTTCAGCTCCTGCTCTGCTGTTTGCAGTGCGAAAGTGCCCTCGAAGCTGCGCTCGTCAACTACTGCGAAGCTGTTCGCCGTTGCGTCACCATTCACATCACCAATCTTCACAGCCACGAAGTGAGCATCCATGATGCTTGTCGATGGCAGGTCGTTGATGTTGATCACTTCAGGGAACTGCTCTGCCCATGGGTTAGATGGGTCTGGGAAGACGTAAGCCGTCTCCACGAAGCGCCAGCTTGTGTTGTTAGAGAACTCCGTGTCGATAGACAGGATCAGCTTGCGCAGCTGGATCAGGTCAAGCGTCGTGATAGAGCCGGAGTTGTTCACGTCCGCTGCGATACGCTGGTATGGCGTGCTCAGCGGGCCAACGCCCAGGATGTGCTTGCTGATCAGTACCAGGTCGAACGTAGACACACCGTTGAGGTAGTCGCCGTCGCGCTGTGGCGTGATCGTGTAGTCAAGCCCTTCGGTCAGGTTCGTGAATACGTAAGCGCCGTCGTTCTGAGTCATCATCGCTGTAGAAGCCTGGCCGGAAAGGCTCACCTCTACATCTTCTACTGGCTCGTTGTCCTCGGTATTGACTGCACCGGCTGCCATTGGTGCTGCTGCACCGCATACGCCCATGTTGTCCTGTACCAGGATGTAAGTCTCGCAGAAGTCGCCGTTGCCAGCTGCATCGTACGCCCAAATCTCGATCACCAGCGTGCCTTCGTCATCACAGGTCAGCACAAGGCCGGTCTGGTCAGGGTTGTTAGGCTCGCCTGCACGGTTGATAGAGTACTTGATCGGCTCAGAGCAGTCTGTGATTGGAGAAGCGATGAAGTCGCTCGCCCAGATCTCAGCCATGCCTGCGCCCGGGTCCGGCAGGTTGTCGCCGTCCTCGTCTACTGGCATCAGCTCAATCGCAATACCGTTGATGCAGAATGGCGCTGGCGCCTTGCAGTCAATGATGTCGAATGGCAGGATTGCCAGGTCAGAGTTGCCGCAGCCGTCCAGTACGTGCACCTCGAACGCGTGGCTGCCGATTGGCAGGTCGTTCACGGTGATCGTGTAGTCGGGGTACGAACCGGAAACTACGCTTGATGGGAGCTCTGTCAGCGTACCGCCCAGGAACGCATCAAGGAATACCTTGATCGTCAGGTCGTCTGGCGTACAGTCCTCATCGATGCTGAAGTCATAAGTTACGTTCGCATCGCAGTTCACGTTGTCCAGTGAGCAGAATGCATCTGCTGCAGTGAAGCTGATCGCTGGTGCGGTG
>NZ_JAVJSK010000115.1:0-12642 GCF_040219495.1 Phaeodactylibacter sp.
ATACTTAAGTTGAAGTTATTTTTCGACTAATCAAGGCGAAGGTTCGCGACTTTAGCCCGAGCTAAAGGAGCGGTTCTTCAACGAAGAGTAGGCGGAAAAGAACGAAACTTGGGGTGTCAAGGATTTATGGCTTGAGGCACTAGGGCGTGGCTGGAGTAACTACATAAGTTTTCGGGTTGCCAAAATACCGCACCATCCGTTCCAGCCCTTCCTCGTATCCCGATACCTCAAAATCCGGGAACCGCTCCCGGAATTTCCGGTCAGACATGATATAAGGAGAGCGGAACTGATAGTTCATCTCCAGTACTTCACGCAGCGGCGGGGTGAACAGCCCAATCAGGTGCTGCAACCAGAATGGGAGCATACCGGCTCTGAGGGAAGTGCCCAACTGCTGATTGAATATCGCCGTAAGTTCACTCATCGTGACCGGTGGCCCCACCGGCAGGTGCCAGGCCTGTCCGTAGGTGTCTTCCGCCAAAGCCAGGGCGATCAGTGCCCGGCCAACATCTGTAGTATCTGAATAGGTATGAGGCACATCGGGCGGAAAGAGTAGCTGTGGGGACTTGCCTTTCAGCATACGCTCCAGAAAAGAAACGTATAGCATGCTGTTGGTAGCAAAAGGCCCGTAAAAGTCAGCTGACCGCCCGATAACGGCTTGTACTGTTCCTTTTGCCATAGCGTTATGCAACAGGTCGAGGGTTTTCTTCCGGGTTTTTCCTTTCTCGCTAGGGGGCTGTTGAGGGTGGTTTTCGTCAAAAGGCTCCTGTAGCGGCGCGGGGCCATACATGTAAACATTATCCAGAAAAATCAGGCGGGCATGGTTAGCTGCGCAGGCGTTTATGACGTTGCGCATAAGCAGAGGCCAGTCCCGTGCCCAAACCTCTGCAAAGTAGGGTAAGCCCACGCAGAGGTAAACATGAGAAGAGCCACGGATAGCCCTCTGTGCATCTTCCGCCCGCAGAAGATCTGCTGGCATGGTGGCAACGCCAGCCCTATCCATAGAGCGGCTAACCACACGGACCGGAAGCTTACGGGTGAGCAATTCATCTAAAACAGCACGCCCCACTGCTCCTGAGGCGCCTAATACGGTATGCAAAGCAGAACTTGTCATGATGTGTCTTTTTCCCCCTAAAGCTATATTTCTTTATCCTGCCTGTCCACTACTTCACCTTCAGTTGCCGGAAAATAAAGATGAATGCCCATCAACCCGGAATGAAACGTAAAAGGGGTCTGATCAATCCTCCGACTGTTTTTCCGGTAAGGTGAAGAAAAAAGTAGAACCCTTCCCTGGCCCTTCAGACTCCACCCATATTTTGCCTTTGTGCTGCTCCACAATCTTCTTGCAGATGCTCAGGCCCAGACCGTTGCCCTCAAACTGTTGCTCCCGGTCGGCCCGTTGGAAAAGCCCGAAAATCCGCTTTTGGTCTGCTGGCCTGAGGCCGATGCCATTATCTTTGACGGCAAAACGATACCCGTTTGGGGTAGGTTCTGCTTCCAGATGAATAAAGGGCATTCTGCCGTCAGGCGTAAATTTGATGGCATTGATGATCAGGTTTTGCAGAAGTTGCTGCATCTGCCGGTAGTTGGCCTGTACGGCAGGCAGGTTTTGGTAATGGAGTTGCGCCTTGCGCTGTTGAAGGGTAAGGGATAACTGCCCCTCTATATTGTAAACCAATTGCTGGAAATCAACTTCCTTCATATCCTGTATGGAGGAGGTTGAGACACGGGCGTAACGTAGTAGTGCATCAATAATGTCACTAAACCTTTTGACTTCATCCCAGATCATATCAACATACTCGCGGTTGGAGGGGCTGAAGGCTGACTGATCCCGCCTGAGCAGATCTGCAAACCCCTGAACGTTCCGCAGTGGCGCTTTCAGGTCATGAGAAACCACATAGGCAAATTGTTCCAGATCCGCATTCGAGCGCAGCAGGTCATTGGCTTTCGCTTCCAGCATCTGCTCCATACGCCTGCGCTCCTTGATTTCCTGCTTGAGCAGCTCGTTGGTCCGGAAGTTGTACATCAGATAGCTGGCTTTGGTCGCCATCACGGTGAACGCATGCCGGTCTTTTGGGTTGATCGGGGCATAAAACCGCTGATCCGCTTTTTGCTGGCCGGAGACGACCAATCCGTAAAAGGAATTATCGGGGCGGTACATCGGGGCAACCAAAGCGTCCTCCAGTTCTAAAAAAGCCAGCTTTGACTTGAATTCAGGATGTTCGCCCAGTAAGAAGCCCTCCCGCTCAGGCAGGTCACTAATCAATATGGGCAATACTTCAGGGATGGGCATCTGGCTAAAACCGAATTGCCCGATAGGCTTTAAGTCGCCTTCGTCGCGGTATTCGGCGAAGAGACAGTGGGGTTGCTGAAAAGCCTGTATGAAATACTCGGTAGCTATTGTGGCAAAATCTTCAATAGAATCCTGGAACAAGCCTTCCTTGCTAAAATCTTGTATGATTTTGAACCGATTGAGCTCCTGGTCGAGCTCATTTTTGATAGAAATAAGTTGTTGTTGTGTACTTATACCACGTGTTACCCTGTCCTGCAGTTCTTTGCAGAGCCGGCTTAATTCATCATAGCTGAGTTTATTGGGGTCCGGGGTATTAACGGGGGACATACGCTTATTTTCTGATCAGTGCATAAATAGAAGTCGTGTAGTTATGAAACAGGTTTTTACCTTTCAGCCGGGTAAACTCCCCGAAACCATACATTCCCAGCCAGGGTAGGGGGGTACCTTTGGTAAGGGGCTGCTGCATATTCTCGATGATCTCATCCTTGACGATCGCATCAAACATGGCCCGCCCTCTTGCGGCACAATCGGTATGGAATACCGCCACTACTTTCTGGTCACCGATTTTAGTCACAAGTTGCTTCATCATCCGGTCGAGCCCGGCAAAAATCAAATCTTCATCCCGCTCCACGATCCAGAGGCGTGTACCCTGCGGGCAATCCACGGGCATATAAAAACTACCGTCTTTATCCACCTTGACGATCACCCGTAGAATGTGGTCATTGTCGTAAGGCTCCCTAAAGCCATCCGGCAGGAGCTCTGCCATACCAGCAACGGGTATGCAGGGGCCGGGGTGCGTGTCCCCTGGCAGGTCGAGTTTGCTCATCAGATAAGGCCAGGCGGCCTGCCCTTCTATTTCAATCACCCGGTTGCCTTCCGAGCGCGTCACCGAGAACGGCTGCCCAATAGGCACGCTACCGTGGTGCACACCCATTTCCACCGTCAGGGTGGGGTCCGAATAGCCAATCATGATGGCGCCCCGCTCCAGCACTTTGCCATCTGCAAACTGGTAGGAGCTGATAGCGCGCATATTATCAGAGCTGGTCCCCCCGAAGATGGGCATGTCTCCGCCGAATACAGACTCAATACCTTCGATGGCGCGGTCGGCAGCAATATCAATGCCAGAGGCCAGAAACTGGATCATGTTGACATGCCCTCCTGCCGCTTTGAGCTCAAGGGCCATCTTCCGGGCCTCCTCATAGGAGTTGTGCCCCCGGATGTTATCACAGCTGGTGATGTGGTATTCCTGTGCGTCGCCGGGCACAACTGCCATGACGCCCAGTGCCCGCATGGATTCGTTGGCGCCCTCTTTGCCAATAACGCCGGCACAGGTGCAACCTACCAGTTCTGCTTTCGGGCATAGCTCTTGTGCGCCTGCAATGACGTCTTCAAAATCGTGGCCTATGGTGCTGTGCACAACGATCAGCATCTTTTCCTGGAAAATACTTGGGGGAGCTTCGCCCAGAGCTGCTGTAAGGCTTTGCTGAATAGCTTTTCTGGAGTTGACCTGCCCATTGCTGGCAGAGTAAAATTTCAACATCGCTTTGTGTTTTGTTGGGTTTTAGTAAAAACAATTGGGAGCGATTCGCATTTAAATATAGCTAAAATTTCGTCATTTTTATTTCTGGTATTTCCGGGAATTTTCTCTTTTTAGAAACATAAACAGGCATGGATCTTTACGCTACCTTCAATTTCGAGGCTTTCCCGGTCGTTGTGGTTGCTTTCACCGGGCATAAAGCAACCGAAGAGAATTTTCAAAAGTACCTGGATGATTTATACGAAGCTTATGACAAAGCGTTGCCTTTTGCCTACCTTTTTGATGCTGAAAGGGCTGCCATGCCTGGGCTGCGCTACCAAAAAATGCAAGCCGACTGGCTCAAAGCCAACGACGGGCTTATGAAAAAGTACTGTCAGGGCACGGCATATCATATCCCCAATGCCATTATCCGAACTGCTCTAAAAGGAATTTTTGCCCTGCAGCAGCAACCGGTCCCTTACAAGGTAGCCGGGGATTTTGAATCTGCCATGGAGTGGTGCCGGGGTATCGCCCGTCCTCAACCTTAGCGTGCTGCTGCCCGCCTTAAACGGTCGTTTACCGCCCGCCCCAGCCCTGCTTCCGGGAGCAACTCGGCAACAATAATGGAAAGCGCCTGCCCATCGAGTTGCCGCATACCTGCAAACAATCGCCGGGCGGCCTCCTGATCGTCTCCGCTGGGAGAAAGCACCAACTGCTGGTTTTCCGGAATGCCTTCAAAGGGTACCCGAAAACGGATACAACCAATCTTATGCGCTGCGTATTGCTGTAGGTAATCTTCTGGCGTGCCCAGTACCAGAGGGATGCGTGGAGCATAGTGGCTCTTCAGCATACCGGGTGCGTGCGGGTTGGAGGTGGAGTGCTGCTTGACGTTCATAGGACCAGCTACCGCTTCCAGTGCCTCAACGGCTATGCCACCTTTGCGGTAAACGGTAGGCTGGCCGCCCGGAAAACCCACGATGGTGCTTTCCAGGCCTACCTCACACGGGCCGCCGTCGAGAATGTAAGGGATTTGCTGCCCCAATTGATGGTCGACATGTTGGGCCGTAGTCGGGCTGATGTAGCCAAATGGATTGGCGCTCGGAGCAGCCAGTGGAAAGTCCACTTTGGTAAGCAACTGATGAGCAACAGGATGGGCCGGAATGCGTACCGCCACCAGGGAAGAACCGGCAGTGACCAAATCTGGCACACGATCGGATTTCTCCAGCAGCAACGTAAGCGGACCGGGCATGAAAGCATCAGCCAGTGCCGCAGCTGCTTCAGGTATGACTTTGATATAGGGGGAAATATTAGAAAAATAGGGGAGATGAATGATGAGAGGATCAAAACTCGGGCGGTTCTTTACTTTGAAGATTTGAGCCACAGCTTTGAGGTTCAGTGCATGCCCGGCAAGCCCGTACACTGTTTCGGTTGGAATGGCGACCAATTGCCCATCTTGCAAGAGCTGCACTGCACGGTTGATGTCTTTGCCGATCATGGCTGTTTTTTGTTTAGCCCACAAAAATCAGCACTTTAAGGGGGATTTCAAAGCCAGATCTCTAATCCTGATACAGGTTTGGTCAGAACAACCGGGACAAGCGCCACCGCAACCACTGCAAACCGGTAGCGAAATAGTTCACTTTCAGCCCTCCATCCCGGGTGCTGCTCAGCATTTCCTGCCCGGCCAAGGTAACTGAAAGAGCCTGAGGAAGAGCTTGAAGGGACTTCAGTAATTGCCGCTGCCCGGAAAGACCAACCTGCGGGAGCACAGTAGAGAGGAAATAACGAAAGGTAGGGGCATTCTCAAAATGAAGCCTGATCTGCTCCTCAGATCGGGACGCCTTGAAGTGAGCAGATCCGTGAGGGGAATCCAAATGGATTTCCCCTTCCAGAGATAATTGGGAAAAGTGATCCTGAATATTCATCGCAGTACGTGTAAAAACAGACATTGCCCTTTAGTGTAAAGGGCAATGTTTATCATATGATTGGATTATATTACTTATGCTCGGTCGTCGTGATTTTCAACGTGCCATTCATTTTCCACTGCGCGTGTTCTGCATCTTTGGCAGTACTGCTGGGCACATACAATTCAAAATCCTCAAACTGATAGGAAATTTCGGCATTCCGACCGGTAAGGCGCTCGAATAATCCAATGGCGAGATCTGGCCAATTCTTAGTTTCGTTAGTCATTTTCTTTTATTTAGTTTACTAATTTTCAACATTACAACGAAAGGAACCGCCTGATGTTCAGACTGTTTGTAATTGCTCCCGCCTCCGCAAAAGCCAAAAACCAGCGGCAGCCAGGACGCTTGCAGTAAAAAGCAAATACCAAAGGGTGCCAAAGCCAGCCCATGCCACCACCTGTAGCCCCAGGTTGGGTGCAATGACGTGCGACAGGGAGTACGTGACGGTAAATAAGCCCATGTAAGCGCCCCGGTTGCGCTTGTTGGTGAAATTCATGGCCATTGTCGCGATGAAGGGCAGGCTGAGCATCTCTCCAAAGGTAAGCATGAGCATAGCAGAAAGGGCGACTCCGGCCCCTTCGCCCAGCCCGCTGAACAGCAGGTAGGTGAGCCCGATCATAAAGGTACCAATCGTGATGATCTGTGTTGCCCTGAAGCGCTGCTCCAGGAGGTAAATCAGAGGCATTTCCACCAGTGCAATCACCAGCCCGTTCATCGCCATGAGCCGCCCGATTTGCCCTTCGTCCAGCAGGACTTCCTGCTTGAAATATACGGGCAGGGTCGAAAACAACTGCATAAACGCGATGGCATTGAGCAGTGCCAAAAGCAGGAAAAATAGGTAAGGACGGTCGTGATATGCTTTCCCGTTGAATATTTTGCTTTCAGTGGCTTCTTCTTCTTCAGTTTCCAGGAAGCGCTTGGGCAGTGCTGCGCGGAAGAAAAGCGCCGCCGCAATGCAAGTCAGCCCATCTGCCCAAAACAGCCATTCGTACCCGTAGGCAATAGCGATCATGCCGCCCGCTGCCGGCCCTATAGCCCAGCCCAGGTTGATGGCCAGGCGCAGTAGTGCAACAGCCCGGGTCCGGTTGGTGCTTTGGCTGTAAGCTGCTATGGCCGCAAAGTTGGCCGGCCGGAAGGCATCCATTACGGTGCTCGTCAGAAAGACCATGCCGCATATCGGGTAGAAGCCCTCGACCTGACCAAGGGCAATGAATAAAAAGCCGCTGAGAAAAAGGGACCAGAACTGGGTCTCATAAAACCCTATACGGTCTACCATTTTACCGCCGAGGTAAGCACCAAGCACGGAGCCTGCTCCAAAGCTGCTCATAATCCAGCCGGTCTGTGCCAGGCTGAAGCCCACTTGCTGTGTCAGGTAAACGGAAAGAAAAGGTAAAACCATAGCGCCCGCCCGGTTGATGAGCATCACGCTGGAGAGGAGCCATATTTCTTTGGACAATCCCCGGAAGGCGTCTACGTAAACAGAAAATGCTTTTTGAAACATCGGGTGTACTTTTCAGCAGCTTGCACCTGCTTTGGTCATGCAGTAAATTATCGAATACTACATTCAGGTGCTACTGATAAGTTCCCCGGCCGGTTGGGATTGTTAATGCTTTTCGCGGTCTTCGTACCAATGCCCTTCTGAAAAGGTCTTTTCACTTTGCTCACTGGACCGCAAAACCACTACTGCCTGTATAAGCAGAAATACGGGAACCATTAGCATGCCCAGTCCGATGACCAGTGCCGTAGGGTAGAGCATCATGATGATGACACTCAACACCAGAAGCGCGAAAATCCAAGCCGAAGCGGTTTTGTAATGCATGCAGTATTATTTTTTTATGCAGCGGTTGGCATGTCTGCTTCCATTTCGTGCAGGACATCCAGCCAATTGCCTCCGTTGTAAACCTCCTCAAAACCTAAAGTGCGCAAGGATAGGGTTACTAAGCCGGAGCGATAGCCCTCTTCACAGAAAAAGACGAGCGGTTTAGGGTAGTCCATCAGCTCATCCAGATAGTACAGGTGAAGGTCCCAGGGGATGTTAACAGATCCCGGCACACAGTTTTGGTCGTATTCTTCCTGGTAGCGCACGTCAATCAGTGTGCCTTCCCGTATATTTTTAATGTCTCTAGTCCACATAGCGATCAGGATTTAAAGTGAAAAAAGGAGGTGAGGTTCAAAATACAACTATTTTCCGCCCCATGTACTGCCATTTATCACTCTAAGGCACTGACTTTTAAACTTATGCTGACTTTCGGACTAAAAAATGAACTGTACGGGCAAGGCTGCCTTGCCCGTACAGTTCATTCCAACTATTAATCTATAAGCGGCTCCACGGTGTAGCCTGCCTCCCGCAACAGCGCGATCACCCCTTCCTCACCGCCAAGGTGGCCTGCACCAACGGCGAAGAACGTAGGCCGCTGTTTCATAGCTTCCTCCATGATGGGGATCCAGTTGCGGTTGCGGCGCACCAGCAGCAGGTCCTCGTAACCGGCAATACCGCCTTCTTCGTCCATCATGTCCTGCATGGCGTAAATGTCCTGGTCTTTGTAGAGCTTGACCATCTCATCAAACTGATCGCTGTTGCCACCATCTTCTGTATTAATCGCATCCATCAGCATCTGCGCCTGCACTTTGTAGGGTATGCTGTCAAACATGCTCATCTGAAACTCGGCGGTCTCCAGCCCATCAATGTCCATCTTTTTTTCCTGTGCCATTTTCATGAATTCCATCTCGTAGGAAACCATGCTGCTCTCGGCATTGGGGTCGAAGCTCATCATGTCTTCGCCCCCGCTGCCCAGTACCGACAGGAACATCGGCTTGATGCGGTCTACAAACATCATCGGTAGCCCTACCTGCTGGAAGTGCTCGCTCACCTGCGCATACTCTTCTTCGCTCAGCAGGTCTTTGAGCGTGGTATCGCCCACCATGAACGCTTTCATCATCAGGGGCATCATTTTGGACATGTCCGTCATGTCTTCCATATCGATCTCAAACGCCACATGCTTGACGGACTCAAAGGCTTTCTTAGCCGAATCGGTCAAAAAATAGTCGTCCCTGCCGATCATATGGATGGTACCATAGACGTAGGAAGGCGTTTCCTGCCCGTTGCCGGTTACTTTCCAAAGCAGGGCTTTATCGGTGGGTGCCGGCGCGTACTCAGCCGAAGCCGGTTGTGCCCAAAGATTAACGGCTGCAATCAGCAGCAGGAAGGAAAATGCGAATTTTCTCATTGTTATCAACTTAAGTGTATGAGGGCTTAGCCTGCTAATTGGCAGCGAGGCGCTGGCCCGGGGTATTACAATCTGGTTTTGAAAGTGAACATCCAGTGTCCAACGGCTCCCTTACCCTACCGGGCAGGGGCATCAAGTCTGAGACGTTGTAGCGGTCCGGAATATTTTTGATTGGCAGTTTGCGTTCAGCATTTCGTAACAAAGGAACCGACTTTCGGTTTTACGCTCCGGCAGTTTTAAGACCTTTTTACGATATTGGCACGCAAAAAAATGACACCATTCCACCTTGCTTTTCCGGTGAGCGACCTTGAAGCTACCCGCCAGTTTTACGAAAATACGCTGGGCTGTACCATCGGCCGCAGCGCTGAGCGCTGGGTTGATTTCGACTTTTTCGGGCATCAGCTCTCTGCTCACC
The DNA here is from genome assembly GCF_040219495.1 of Phaeodactylibacter sp. Lineage (GTDB taxonomy): Bacteria > Bacteroidota > Bacteroidia > Chitinophagales > Saprospiraceae > Phaeodactylibacter. The sequence goes on from NZ_JAVJSK010000115.1 coordinate 9,410, forward strand.
TTACTGATGAACGCCCGGCAGACCCTATGACCAATCCCGTAGATGGGAAAGCCGTGCCGGTGCGCCACTTCGGCGCTATACTCGATATGGAAACCTGGGAGGCGTTGGCTGAGCGGCTCCGGGCAGCAGGAACCGACTTCGTTATTGAGCCTTACATCCGCTTTAAGGGAGAGCCCGGGGAGCAGGCGACGATGTTCTTCCTCGACCCCAGTGGGAATGCGCTGGAGTTTAAAGCTTTCCGCGACCGGGCGAAGATTTTTGCCACCAGCTAGAAAAAAACTGCCCGGATCGATAACGCTCCGGGCAGTATGCATTAAGGTTTAGATCATGTTTTCCGGCCGGACCCATTCATCAAACTGCTCTGCCGTCAGCAGGCCCAGCTCGATGGCTGCTTCCTTGAGGGTGGAGTTCTCAGCATGCGCCTTTTTGGCGATCGCCGCTGCGTTGTCGTACCCAATGTGGGTATTCAGTGCAGTGACCAGCATCAGGGAGTTGTTGAGGTTCTGCTTGATCCGGTCGTAGTTAGGCTCGATACCTTTGGCGCAATTCTCATCAAAACTTACACAGGCATCCCCGATCAGGCGGGCGGAAGTCAGGAAGTTGAAGATCATCACTGGTTTGAAGACATTCAGCTCAAACTGCCCGGTCATGCCACCGATATTAATCGCAACATCGTTGCCGGCTACCTGAGCCATGGCCATCGTTAGGGCTTCCGATTGGGTGGGGTTCACCTTGCCCGGCATGATGGAAGAGCCCGGCTCGTTGGCGGGAATGATGAGCTCACCGATACCACAGCGGGGACCGGAAGCGAGCATACGGATGTCGTTGCCAATCTTCATAAGAGAAACAGCCACCGTCTTCAGCGCACCGTGCGATTCCACGATGGCATCGTGTGCCGCCAGGGATTCGAACTTGTTGGGTGCAGTCACAAATGGCAATCCGGTGAGGTCAGCGATATGTTTAGCTACATTTTCAGAATAGCCCTCCGGTGTATTCAGGCCGGTGCCTACTGCGGTGCCACCGAGTGCCAGTTCTGCCAGGTGGGGCAGGGTATTCTTAATGGCGCGCAGCCCGTGGTTGAGCTGAGCGACGTAGCCCGAAAGCTCCTGCCCCACGGTGACGGGCGTAGCGTCCATAAAGTGGGTGCGCCCAATTTTTACCACGTCCATAAATTCCTTCGACTTGGCCTCGAGCGTATCGCGCAGGGCTTCAATGCCCGGGATCGTCGTCTCCACCAGCATTTGGTAGGCTGCGATGTGCATAGCCGTGGGGAACGTGTCGTTAGACGACTGTGACTTATTGACATCATCGTTGGGGTGGAGGAATTTCTTATCGTCCGTCAGTTTGCCTCCCTTGAGGACGTGAGCACGGTTGGCCACCACTTCGTTTACATTCATATTGGACTGTGTACCCGAGCCAGTCTGCCAGACTACGAGTGGGAACTGATCGTCCAGTTTGCCCGCCAGGATTTCATCACAAACTGCTGCGATGGCCTCCGCTTTTTCAGCAGACAGCACACCTGCTTCCTGATTGGTCATAGCCGCTGCCTTTTTGAGAATAGCAAAGGCCCTGATGATTTCCTTTGGCATCGTATGCCCGCCAATGCGGAAGTTTTCGGAAGAGCGCTGGGTTTGGGCTGCCCAGTATTTGTCAGCAGGCACATCTATGTACCCAATACTATCTTTTTCCTTTCTGAATTCCATATTCCTATTGGTTTTTGATCTCAAAATTAAGCGCCGCTAAGGTACAGCATCAATAGTGATTTTTGGAGCCAATTGCTAAAGATATCGGGTGGTCGCGGTCAACTCTGCTCTTTTAGTATAAACTTAAAACCAGGCTTCGCGTTATCCAAATAAGAATCGTTTGGTTAAAACCGGGCGGTCAACAAAACGAATAAATTCCATAACTAATCAAAACTCCAAAATTATGGCTTTCGAATTGCCAAAATTACCTTACGCCTATGACGCCCTGGAGCCGCACATCGATGCGCGCACCATGGAAATCCACCACACAAAGCACCACGCAGGATATACCTCTAAGTTGAATGCCGCTATCGAAGGCACAGACCTGGAGAAGAAAAGTATCAAAGAGATTCTCGCCCATGTATCAAAGCACAGCGCTGGCGTACGCAATAACGGCGGTGGCTTCTATAACCACAAACTGTTCTGGGAAGTGATGTCTCCGGATGGTGGCGGCGAGCCTACTGAGCGTATGAATATTCACAAGGCGATCGTGCGGGACTTCGGTTCTTTTGAGAAATTCAAGGAAGAGTTTGCACAGGCTGCTGCAACGCAGTTCGGCTCCGGCTGGGCATGGCTGTGCGTAGACAAAAATGACAAGCTGTTTGTCACTTCCACGCCTAATCAGGACAACCCGCTGATGGACGTAGTGGACGCGGACGGCACCCCAATCCTCGGCCTGGACGTATGGGAGCACGCCTACTACCTGAACTATCAGAACCGCCGCCCGGACTACATCGGTGCGTTCTTCAATGTAATCGACTGGGGCAAGGTAAGCGAAAACTACAATGACGCGAACGAAGGTGCTTCTGCCTTCTAGTCTGCCATTTTAAGAAAACTTTGACAAAGGTGTTTTTCCGGTACAGGGAAAGCACCTTTTGCTTTTTAAACCCTGGTTATCATAAACTTATCCCTCGCTCTGATCTTGTTTAACGGAATTCAATATTGTCATTTAGCAGGCATAGATACAATCCACATCTTGCGGCGAGCGCCCAAAACCCTTATCTTTGGGTAAGAGCTTGTTGGGATTTTGCTTTTGAAACGAAATTTGGCAAGAGCAGCCCAAAGGGTGAAATCCCATCAAGCTCTAAGTCAATAAAATGTTCTTTTACAAACAACATGCTAAAATGACTCAATTGCCCCCGGGCTCGTTGGGTCTTGAGAAGAATGATATCAACCCCATTTTTTCATTTTTTAATCCCTTTTCCCATGATCATTCTAAGCATTCTTCTGTTGATCCTGATCTTCTTCAATGTCGATGTACTAAAAGAAGCATTTTAGGATCTCATTCAGAAAATCACATGTACGAAAAAAAGGCTTTCGCAGTAATTTGCGAAAGCCTTTTTCTGTCTAAGAGCATGTTTGGAGCGGTTTCGTCATGAAAATCAAGGATTTATGGTTCTGGCAAAGTCACTAAATTTGAGTTTAGCGGGCTAAATGAAAAATTTAGTGAGGAAGTCAGAGCTTGCCCCGCATTTCTGCGGGGTTCATAAA
>NZ_JAVJSK010000116.1:0-58771 GCF_040219495.1 Phaeodactylibacter sp.
CTTGTCCATCAGGCGCATCAGCTCCAGGTTCAGTTCCGAAGCTGCCCTCGGTTTATAGTATAGCGAGGACCTGTTGATACTTAACAGCCTGCACTGCCTGCTCAAGCTCAACTTGTGGTGGCTGCTGTCCAAAAGCAGCCGTTTTTCTGCTAGTGGCATCAGGGCAGCCTTTTTTTTTAGAAAATCGATTTCTACTGGTGTACACCTCCCAATAACCACAACTGAGCAGCAAAGAGTTCTTATCTGAGCTATGCCCGGCACGGAGTGGTTTAGCTGGAAGTTAAGATCCTGAATGAGTATATTCTGCTAGACTTTTCGTACCTTTTTTGTTTAGTCTTTTTAGAAAAGGTAGAGTTCGGGCAGCTAAACTTCAGGGTGCCGTCTACCGGTTTAATCAATAGACTTGATGCGTCGGGTCAGCGCAGTGGGAAAAATGAGCTATTTTAACCCTGTAATGATCCCCGACGCATCAAGTCTAATCAAAGCAGGGTAATTTTGGAAAAAATAAAAGCAGGGCTCGTTGTGCTATTAGTGGTGCTCGTTAGTCAACTTGATGCGCAGGTTTTCAGGTATGGCATACAGGCGGGTATTGGTATTGAGCAGTTCAGCAATGGGGAAGCAGTAACGCGGCAGGATTTTGAAGTTCCCTTCCGGCCCCTGCTATCGGCAGGAGGGCTGGCAGAGGTGAGCTTCCGTGAAGTGCCCGTATTTTTTGAGCTGGGCCTCAATTTTAATCACTCGCACCGGATATACCGGCGCGGTGTTGACTCGGAACTTGCGTTTGGGCTGACTCGATTTGAAGAATACAGGGACCGCAAAGCGTATTTTCTAACCCTTCCCATATCAGCAGGTTTTCGGGAAGGTCGGGTGTCGGTCAGTTTTGGTATGCGGTTGTTGTACACCCTTGCGACGGACAACCGGAATTCCACAATCACCTACTACTACATTCTGTCCACTCCCCCACAGACGTATTCGCTTTATGAGATTGACTATGAGCCTTTTCATACTGAGCCCTTTGTAAAGGCAAGCTATGCTCTTACGGGTGGCTGGGAGGCTTACGGTGCTATATTCCGGCACAGCAGTAATCCTGATTTTGAGAGTATACATGCCCGGTGGCGGTATGTTGTGGGTGTGGTGTACTATTTGGAGGGACAAAAAAACTGATGGTATCCAACATTCAATAATGATGAAGGTAAGAAGAACGTCATTCACTTGAATCGCAATGAGTATGTGGTAAGCAAGCACTCCTTACCCGAGGAATCAACGTATTTGGTGTTTCAGCATTCGCCATTAGAGCATGTTTGGAGCGATTTCGTCTTGAAAATCAAGGATTTATGGTTCTGGCAAAGTCACTAAATTTGAGTTTAGCGGGCTAAATGAAAATTTAGTGAGGAAGTCAGAGCTTGCCCCGCATTTCTGCGGGGTTCATAAAGCGTTGATTTGCAATAGTAACGAGCTCCAAACATGCTCTTAGAGCGTGTTGGGAGGTGCCTGTTTCAAATTCACTACTCAAATCCGGGCATGTGCCTTTCCAGGCCCCTGCTTGCATCATATCAGTTTTCAGCTACGGGTATTGCACAGTCTAACCAGGAACTTCCGGAAAGGGAGGGCTTCCCTGGCTTTTGAGCAAACAAAACAAAACGATTCACACATCATGACTTTCCCAATTAAACTGTTGGTCGCGACTGTGGTTTGGCTCCTGTTTTATCTGGTGACGTTCAGGAGTTGCCAGCAGGAGCTTTGTATGGCCTGTGCCCCACCACCTGTTTCTCCAACCGATACAATAGAGGCCGAAAAAGCCCTGCCGCTTTATTTCAAGTGGTCTGACCCTGAAGCCTACGTTGGCAAGGGAATTGAAGCCTGGGTACAGCAGGAACTTCAGCGTGGAGATACCGCACAGGTGCTGCAAATTACGGGGTTGTACTTTGAAGGGGAGGATGTCCCTTTGGGAGCCGAAAATATGGGCTTGGCCAGAGCCAGTGAAGTGGCGCGCTTGTTTGATGGCAAACTCAGCCCGGATGAGCTGCAGCTCCGTGCCCGTCAGGTGGAGCCACCGGAGGGTGCGACGAGGGTGGTATTTGAAGGGGCACTCTTGGAGTGGGTGGACCCCGAGGTGTCCAATTCAGTAGACCGGCTGGCGGATCGGGTGTCCATTCGTTTCCCACCGGGTTCTGCTGCCCGGGAGTATGCCCCTGAGGTAGACGCTTATCTGGTTCAGCTTGCCGGGCAGTTAAAGAGCACAGGAGGACGAGTGAAACTTACCGGGCATACCGATAATTCGGGCCTGCCCGCACAAAACCAGAAGCTGGGACTGGCGCGGGCCGAGTCCGTCAGGAAGATTCTGGTTGCAAACGGCGTACCGGCTGCTCAAATATTGATCGCCTCAAGGGGTAGTGATTTGCCAGTGGCTGCCAATGATACAGAAGAAGGCCGCCACCAAAACCGGCGTGTGGAAATCCAGTTCGTACCATCTGCTGAACCTCAACAAAAAGACTAAACCATGGAATACGGAACACTATTACTGGCAACGCTTGAGCCCTGCTGGCTGTGGTGGCTCATCCTTTCTGCCCTGGCCTTCATTCTGGGGGCGCTGCTGGGTTGCCTGCTTTGTGGCAATAAGAAGAAATTGCAGGAGCTGGAAACAGAGAATGCCGCCCTCCTTGCCCGGGCGAACAACTGGGAAAAAGATTATGTAGGGCTTAAGTACCAGCACGAGCAAACAGAAGCAGCGCTGAAAGAAGCCCGCGCCAGGTTGAATAGCTGCGAGGCTGACAATCGTGTTTTGAAATCGAAGCTCGAAAAACAGAAAGGGGAGGGGGACTTTGCTCTGGGTGCGGCTGCGCCTGTAACGGTGCCCTCTTCTTCTGAGGGTGAAGACCTGAAAATCATTGAAGGGATCGGGCCGAAGATTGAGGCTTTGCTGAAGGAGGAGGGGATTCTTTCCTGGCAGAACGTGGCAGATGCCAGTGTGGAACACCTGCGGGGAATACTGAGCAATGCGGGCGGCCACTTCCGGCTGGCGCAACCCGATACCTGGCCCCGGCAAGCTGCGCTGGCCGCAGCAGGTGAGTGGGAAGCGCTCACCAAGTTGCAGGACGAACTACAGGGTGGGGTGGACAAAGGGTAAGCTTGTTACCTGAAAGCACCAAGCTCTAAATACAGCCCGGCTTTTGTGAACCCATTAGCGGGCTTGCTGTTCTGATCAAAAATGAAAGCCATGCCTGCAAAACGATATTTTCTGTTCGGACTTCTGATGAGCCTCATGGCCTGTCAGTCCGGTGGACCGGCAAATGGGTCAAATGAGCCGACTGCCAATCCTCAGCCTTATCCCAATCCTGCTGCACCTGGTTTTAATGCAGGGGCTTCAGACGCTGAAGCCATCGCTATTGCTGACTCCGTGATGGAAGCTATGGGCGGGCGGAAAGCCTGGGATGAGGCCCGTTATTTCCACTGGAATTTCTTCAACCGTCGCACTCTGCTTTGGGATAAAAAAACCGGCAATGTACGGATCACGATGCTGCCGGACAGCAGTACCGTCATGGCTTTCAACCTGAATACCGGAGAAGGGCAGGTCCGGGTAGATGGAGCGCTCGTTACGGAACCGGACAGCCTGGAAAATCTCTTACAACAGGGCAAAAGCATCTGGATCAATGATGCCTACTGGGTATTCATGCCTTTCAAGCTAAAAGACTCCGGTGTGACCCTAAAGCATCAAGGTGTGGATACCACTCAAGCCGGGGAGCCCGCTGATTTGCTGCAGCTCACCTTTGAAGCGGTAGGCGATACGCCCCAGAATAAATACCTGGTCTGGGTAGGCAAAGAAGACCATCTGGTGCGTCAGTGGGCCTACTTCGGCAATGCAGAAGATGAAGCCCCGGCTTTTGTAATTCCATGGCAAAATTATCAGGATTATAACGGGCTGAAGTTGAGCGGAGACCGCGGAGAGCGGAAGATCACGGGCATAGAAGTACTTCGCAACCGCTCTGATGAGGCTTTCCGGCTGGAGTAGCTATCGTAATTAACAGGCGTATTTAACAATGCCTGGGTTTTCTCTGATGTGTTTTAGCCTATCTTTGGCGCTAATTTTAAAAGAAACATTAGCGCCATGCCTTCTACTTCCTATCGGGGTAAAAACGTGCCCCTTTCTCCCTTCCGTAAACTGGTCCCTTTTGCTGACAAAGCCAAAGAGGCGGGTAAGCATGTCTATCATTTAAATATCGGTCAGCCGGATATCGAAACACCGCTGTATGCCCTGCAGCAGGTCCGGGAAAATCAACTGCGTGTGCTGGCTTACAGCCCGGCAGTCGGCCAGCTCAGCTACCGCAAAAAGCTGGTTGACTATTACCAGAAGTTCGATATTGAACTTACCCCGGATGACATTATCGTCACCACAGGTGGCTCGGAAGCCATACAGTTTGCCATGCTCTCGTGTTTTGATATCGGGGACGAAGTGATTGTCCCAGAGCCCTTCTACGCCAACTACAACGGCTTTGCTCAGATCGGCAGCTTGCTTGTACGGCCAATCACCTGTCATATTGAGGATGGTTTTGCCCTTCCCCCAATAGAAGCTTTCGAGGCGGTGGTTACAGATAAGACCCGTGGCATTTTCATTACCAACCCGAACAACCCCACCGGCTGCTTTTACACCCGGGAAGATTTGGAAAAGCTGGCCCGCCTGTGCAAAGCTTACGATCTTTTCCTTTTTGTGGACGAGGTGTACCGCGAGTTTTGCTACGATGGTCAGGAGTTCTTCTCGGCCCTGCGCCTGGAGGGCATGGAAGACCACGTGATTGTGGTGGACTCCATTTCGAAGCGGTACAGTGCCTGCGGTGCGCGCATCGGTGCTTTAGTGACCCGGAATGAAGGGGTCTTAGAGGCTGCTACCCGCTACGCCAAGCTCCGCCTGAGCCCTCCCGGCCTGGCGCAGATTTTAGCGGAAGCTACTCTGGATATGGGGACCGACTATATGGATCAGGTCACGGAAGAATACAACCGCCGCCGTCAGGTGGTCTACAACCGCCTGAAGGGCATGCCCGGGGTGGTCAGTTATTTGCCAGGAGGTGCCTTTTATTGTTTTGTCAAATTACCGGTACGCAGTGCAGAGCACTTCTGTCAGTGGCTCCTGGAGTCCTTTGACCACGAAGGGGCCACCGTAATGCTGTCGCCCGGGGAAGGCTTTTATGCCACCCCGGGGCTGGGCAGGGATGAAGCCCGGATTGCCTACATTCTCAATGAGCATGACCTTGGCAAAGCAATGGATTGCCTGGAGGTAGCTTTGGAAGTATACAAAGGAGTGGAAGCTCAGCTTGAACCGGTTTCAGCCTTATAAAAGCAAAGGCTGGCCGAACAATTCTCAATAAACATCTATTGTGTTTACCGCATGCGCACCTAAAGTTGTACTTTTGCCGTGCTTTAAAAGCGCTGTGCCGCTGCTAAAAGACAACTACAGAATCTAATTTTTTGATCGTCAGTTGTTTAGTGGTGCAGTATTGGTGAAAAAAGTTCAAGATCTGAATGGATAGAAATACGATAATCGGACTTACGCTCATCTTTATCCTGTTGATGGTCTGGCAGCAGTATATGGCTCCGACCGAAGCAGAAATACAAGAACAGCAGATCCGACAGGATTCAATCGCACAGGTACAAGCTCGTCAGGATAGCCTGAAAGCGATCGCAAAGGACACGGTTGAGGCAGTAGATTTGGTGGAAACCGTTGATGACTCTCTGGCATTACTCCGTCAGGAAGCCGCATTTGGCCCCTTTTCAGCAGCTGCGGATGGGACTGAAGAAGACGTCATTCTGGAGAATGACCTCATGAAGGTGAACTTGTCTACCAAGGGTGGCCGTATCACTTCTGTATTGATTAAGAACCACAAAAAGCTCCGATATCTGGAGGATGGCTCTACAGAGGAAGAACCGCTTTATCTTCTGGAAGATGAAAAGAACAAGTTCGAATACCTGCTTCCGGTCGCCAATTTGCCTTCGGGTGGTGTCAGCACCGGTGAGCTGTTTTTCGACGTCATTCAAAATGACGGAAAGAGCATCGTCCTGAGAGCGCCCACCTCAACGGGGGGCTACTTTGAGCAATCTTACCGTATAACGGACGGCACCTATAATATCGATTACGATATCAAAATGGAGCAGCTCAATACGGTGGTTTCACAGGGCGTCAATAAAATCAAGCTCAGCTGGGTCAACTACCTGGATAAGCTGGAACATAACGAAGACTACGAGCGTCGTTATTCCACGGTCTACTTCAAGCCTATGGAGGATGACCCCGACTACTGCAGCTGTACAGGCGATGATACAGAAGAGCTTGAGGGGCAGCGCCTGAAGTGGGTGTCCAATGCCAATCAGTTCTTCAATACTTCTATTGTCGCGGAGAACGGATTTGACGGAGGGACCTTTGAAACCAAGATGCTTCCTGAGGAAGCAGCGGATTTGAAACTACTGGTCTCTGAGATGGAGATTCCGTACGGCCGCTCGGCGAGTGAGACCTTCGCTATGCACATGTATGTGGGCCCGAATGAATTTGACCGGTTGTACAACATGGGGCACGGCCTGCAGGATGTGATCCCTTTCGGCTGGAGTATTTTCGGATCTATCAACCGGTGGATCATCCGTCCGGTCTTCAATTTCCTGTCTGGTTTTATCGGTAGCGCTGGCATCGTTATCCTGCTGCTCACCTTTGTCGTTAAGCTGGTACTGTACCCGCTCACCTACAAGATGTTGTACTCCCAGTCGAAAATGTCGGCTCTGAAGCCTCGTATGGAAGGGGTCAAGGAAAAGTACAAAGACGATCAGCAGCAACAACAGATGGAGACCATGAAGATGTACCGGGAGTTTGGGGTGAACCCCCTGGGCGGCTGTATGCCTATGGTGCTGCAGATGCCGATCTGGTTTGCCCTGTACCGGTTCTTCCCGGCTTCTATCGAGTTCCGGCAAGCGGGTTTCCTTTGGGCGAATGATTTGTCTTCCTACGATATTTTCTGGAAACTGCCCTTCGAGATCCCCTTTGGGTTTGGAGCGCACATCAGCCTATTTACCCTGCTCTGGGCGGTGACCACGCTGATCTACACTTACTACAATACCCGTCATATGGACATGGGGACCAACCCCGCCATGAAGTACATGCAGTACATCATGCCGATCATGTTCATGGGCTTCTTCAACAGTTTTGCTGCCGGGCTGACTTGTTACCTGCTCTTTAGTAACCTGATCAATATTGCGCAGACCATTGTCACCAAGAATTATATTATCGACAATGAGAAGATCAACCGGGAGCTGGATGCTTATAAACAAAAACCAAAGAAGAAAAAAGGCTTTCAGCAACGTCTGGAAAAAGCCCTGAAGGAGCAGCAGGCCATTCAGGAGCAGAAGAAAAAGGGTAAGAAGTAAAATAGCCCCGGACCTATTCTGGATACTTATCCGGACTGGGCAGCGATTGATGTAAACGGCGAGCCGGTGGTTAAAAACGGGTTTCACTGGCTGAACCCTATGCTGCCGGAAGTCAGGGGCTTCATGATGGATTTGATCCTTGAAGTGGTCAACGAATACCCGGATATCGATGGGGTGCAAGGTGACGACCGCCTGCCGGCAATGCCTCTGAAGGTGGGTATGACGATTATACGGTCAGCTTATATCAGGCTGATCATGGTGGCGCCAATCCTCCGGTCAACCGATTGCCAATGAAGATGTATTCAGGGCGGTTTATCCTGCACCGGCTATTTTTCCCGACTTGTAAAACTTAAAAGGGCCGCCCATGCTACAAGCACAGGCGGCCCTTTTGCGTTGGTGCGTTGCGGTTACTCTGCCGCTACAAACCCTTTCGGGTGTACATGCCCTTTAAATCCGTAGAAGGCCACAAACAGGAAGGAGGCAACCGGAATCCAGAAGCTGCCCTGAATACTGTAAGACTCAGAAAGCAGGCCCATGATGGGTGGGAAAATAGCGCCCCCAACGATTGCCATGATGATGAAGGAAGACCCCAGTTTGGTATGCTTGCCCAAATCACGTACCCCTAGCCCGAAGATGGTAGGGAACATGATAGACATGAAGAAATTAATGGAGAGGATCGCATAGACACCAAAGGCGCCTTCCGCAAAGATACCGGTCAGGCAAAGCCCGGCAGCAATCAGCCCGTAAATCCCAAGTAGGGTACTTTCCTTAATATAAGACATCAGGAAGGTACCGAGGAACCGGCCGATAACAAAAAGCAGGGTGCCCGCAGCGAGGTAAGCCCCGGAAGCTACTTCTTTGCTTACGCCAGGCATCATAGCAGTGACAAAGTCTATGGTAATGCCCCACAAGCCCGCCTGAGCACCTACGTACAGCAATTGTGCAAGTACGGCCAGCATCAGGTGGCGGAATTTGAAGATGACCGGATCGAATTTTAGTTTGTCTCCTTTATCCGGCTCCGGCATTTGGGTGCGCCAGATTAGGAATGCGACAACCAGAACAGCCACTGCAATACCTACGTAAGGGACGACTACTGCATTAGCAGCTTGTACCTTGGCCTCCTGCGTCGCCATATCCCCTTCATTGCCCGAGAAGATCAGCATACCGGCAAGGAAAGGGCCGACAACGAGAGCGATACCGTTGAAAGACTGGGCAAAATTGAGGCGTTGGGTGGCGTTCTCTTTGGGGCCGAGGATGGTCACGTAAGGATTGGCGGCTGTTTCTAAAAAGGCCAGCCCGCTGGCGATTACGTAAAGCGCCATCAGGAAAAAACCAAAGGTGAGCATCTTGGCAGCGGGGATGAATAGTAAGGCCCCGATGGCATAGAGCAACAGCCCGAGGATGATCCCCTTTTTATAGGTGTACTTTTCCATATACAGCCCTGCGGGTACGGCAATAGTGAAGTAGCCCAGGTAAAAGGCAGTCTCCACCAGCAGTGCCTGCGCCCGGCTAATTTCAAAGACCGGCTGGAAGTGGGAAATCAGTGCGGAATTGAGGATATTGGCCAGCCCCCACAGGAAGAAGAGGCTCGTAACCAAAATGAAAGGAATAAGATACGGGTTCTTTTTCATGTACGCTAGGTTTTTTCGTTTCGTTAGTTTGATGACCGGCTATCACAGCGGTTTGTAATGCGATGATAGGATAATTTTTGCATTCAGGTGCAAAAAAAATGGTGGGGCCACCGGGTGGGAACGAAAGAAGAACGGTGTTAGGGCTGCGGTCAGTCAACCTTGCTTTTGAAGCATACGCCTCAAAAGCCCTCCTGGAAAACCGACAGTTATTGATTGCTCTTAGCCACCTCTGATGACAATAAAGTCTGGGGTATACCCTATATTTGATTCTACTATGCCAAAGTTGATGCACTTCTTCAAGCAGTTGGTGGGTAGGTCGCCTGAGTCAGGCCCTGTTCCGGATTGTTACATTCTTACGGGGATACCGAGAGCAGGCACCACGCTAACTTGCAAGTTGCTGTCTGAGCAGAAACAGGTGGTGGGACTGAATGAACCTATCCCTTTTCGGGAGCTGCAGTCCCGAAAAGACGCGGTATCCAGAATTCATGAGAGCCTGGCAGCCTTCCGAGAAGGCCTCCTGAGGGACGGAGCCGCTCCGGTACGTGGCAAAGACGGACGGATTACGGATAATCACTTTGAGCGAACAGCCAGCGGTAACCGGAAGCGGGTGATCAAACGTTCCAGGGTCGTTTTTAGTAAGCCGCTGAATGAAGACTTTAAGCTTTTTGTAAAGCATAATGCAGTATTCACTTTGTTGCTTGACGAACTGAGCACCTGCTACCCCTGCTACGCTATGGTGCGCAATCCACTCGCAGTGCTGGGGTCTTGGTCTACGGTGAGCGTGCCCGTTTCCAGAGGCCAGATACGCTACCTGGGGTTATTGAATCCGGAAGCACAGGAAAAGTTAGTGCAAATCGAGGGGTTGTTGAACCGTCAGTTGTTCCTCCTCGATTTTTACTTCAAAACCTATACCGAACTCCCTCAGCATCATATATTGCGTTATGAAAACCTGATTAGTTCTAACGGTAGCGTATTAGAGGAGATCATTGGCCATTCCTACGAAGTAAAGACCCCTTTGTCTGGCAAAAATAAGGGAACTGTGTATTCCAGGGACCAAATGCTGAGGATGGGGGAAGCACTCCTTGCAGCAAAAGACCATCACTGCTGGCGATTTTATGACCGGACCGAGGTAGAGGCTTTGTACACTTTTTACGAAGGCCAGCAATAGCAGGGCAAAATTTGGTAAGAGCAGCCGAAGTGTGAAATCCCAACAAGCTCGTATGTTTAAACGAACCTGAATGATCTTCAGACACGAATGAAAAAGCGCAAACAAATCATTACAAAAAACCGGACGATAAAAGATTTGCCACCTTCAAGTTATTGGCGCATCCGTTCCTGCCTGGAAAGCAAATCTGCGTTCGAAAAAGTGGATCAGGGACTGTTTTTTATCGGCTACCCGAGAAGCGGCCATTCTATTCTGGGCGCTTTACTGGATGCCCATCCTAGTGTGGTGCTTAGTCACGAGCTGGATGCACTGGCTTTCGTGGATGCGGGATTCTCAAAGCGGCAACTGGTTCAGATGATGATCTACCGGTCCCGCCAATTTGCCAAAGCCGGTAATCAGTGGATGGGGTACAATTATATAGTACCGGGAGGAAGGCAGGGGGAAGTAACCCAGCTAAGACTGGTAGGCGATAAGCGTGGGGGCACGACTACAAAGTGGTATGCAAACAACCCTGCGTTGTTTGCACGCCTGCGTACTCTGTTTCCGGATACGCTTTTTGTACACATGTACCGGAACCCTTTTGATACCATATCGACGAGTTTTTTCAGAAGCCAGAAAAGGCGTGGTAAAGAATTTGGGGAGACCGATTTGTTTCGCAAGATTGATCATTTTTTTGACCACGCCACGCTCATCTGGCAGTTTGAGAAAGAAGGCCTGTTTGAGGTCCAGGGGATAAGGGCGGAAGTATTTTTGGAATCCCCCGCAATGATTTTGAAAGACCTACTGCACCGGTTCTCACTGGAGGCTGAAGCCGAATACCTGGACAATTGCACCCGCATTTTATTCAAAAAGCCTCCCCGGCGGCGCAGCAGGCTAAACCTATGGACACCCAAAACCATCGGTTATGTGTACAAGAGAATGGAAGAGACGCCTTATTTTGAGGGCTATCATTTTGAAGATTAATTGTGAATACGAATGCAGACCACAGTACGGAGGGTTTTGTTTCACCGTTCCTGGGCCAAATATAACGGGGGCACAAGTGGCGGACAGCTGAAAGTCCGGGATGCCTTTGAGCATTTCGGTTCCGCTGAGGGCTTTGAGCCCCGGGTGTATTTTGGACCGGAAACAGTTTGGTACGATAACCCCGGTAACGTATGGCTACCTTACCGGGAGCAGGCGCTAAAAAAGTGGGTTATCGAAGAGCGGGACCTGCTTTTTTTCGCGGGCTGGGATTGGAAAGTACTGCCACCTGCCCAACGGCATAGTCCTCCGGTGCCGGTTCTGAATATCGCGCAGCCCCGTCAGATTATGCTTCCGGATGCCCGGCGTGACTTCCTGAAGCACCCGGCGATCCGCATTGCCAAGAGCTCTGTCGGGAAGGAAAAACTGGAGGACTACGGTGTCAACGGACCGGTCTTTTTTATCCCGGATGCTATCGACTTCAGCCTGTTGCCTGCCCCGAATCCGGATCCGGATGTCGATGTCCTGATCGTTGGCCTGAAGAACCCGGAGATAGCCAAAGCCCTGGAGCGCCGCCTGAGGTGGTACAATTTTTTGAGGCGCAAAAAGGTTCGGTTCAAGGTGCAGGTGCCGCCCAAGCTTCCAACCCGGCAGGATTTTTTGAATCTGGTGAATCAGGCCCGGATCGTCGTCTATTTGCCGCTCACGGAAGCGCAGGGCGCCGAAGGCTTCTACCTGCCAGCCCTGGAAGGTATGGTGATGGAGAAATTGGTGATTTGCCCCTATGCGGTGGGCAATGCGGATTTTTGCATCCCCGGGGAAACATGCCTGCAGCCGGATTATAACGCAAACGACATTTTTTCAGCCCTGCTTGCGGCATTGAAAATGAGTAAGGAGCAGTTCCAGGAAATCGTAAAGGCAGGCCGTAAGATAGCCAACCGGCATACCCTTGAAGAAGAGCGCAAAAGCATTTTAGAACTGGCAGGCCGGACTGATGAACTGTGGCGTGATCAGTCACTGTTCCGAGCCTTATAGCAATTACAAGTTATGATAATCAGCCATACCTACAAGTATTGTTTTTTTAGTGTGCCCCGGACCGCTTCCACTGCCATTTCCCAGTACCTGAAAGCCAACTGCGATGGGCACCAAAAAGGTAAAAAGCACAGTTCTTACGAGTCATTTCTGCAAACCGCGGTACCGGAGGAGCGGCAATACTTTACTTTTGCAGGGGTACGGCACCCTATGGACTCCGCGGTCAGTGAATATTTTAAAAAGAAATCTGACCACAATGGGAAGTTTTCCCGTGGGCATTTTAAAAATGGGCGCCCGATAAATCCGGAGGCAATGGAGCGTTACCAGTATTTGCAGGGAACCAATGCGTCTTTTTCGGATTATTTTCTGAAGTTTTATACGAAGCCTTACGGGGTGGGTTTTTATGAGCATACTCTGCGCTATATGGATCATATCATCAGGTATGAGCATCTCAATGCTGATTTTCAGCATGTACTTTCCTCCCTGGGGATCAAATCAGGGCCGCCGCCATTAACTCCGGTCAACCCTACCAGGAAGAAAGCGCAGGAATACTGGACTTTCTATACGCCCGAGGCGCTTGACAGAGCCAGAGATGTTTTTGCCTTTTTCATGGGGCTGTATGGTTATAAGGTGCCAGGGGGAGGGCCGTTATGAGTATTTTGCAGTGGTTCTGAGATATCACTTTAGAGCGTGTTGGGACTTTTGTCTTCTAGTCGAAAACTAACAATTTTTTGGTTAGACGAGGCACGAAAACCGGAGTTTAGCCTTAGCTAAATGAGGATTTTCGGGACGAAGTATAAGCGAAAAAGTGTAGTTTGCAGACCGATTACTAAAGTCCCAACACGCTCTTAAACTCAAAAAATAGCTTTAAAATATGCGGCAATGGCGCGGTCAATTAACTGATAGCCTCTTCGGGCTATCTCTGGCATATGTAGCTCTCTGGCTGGGCGGATGTGGAGAGGAGCATTCCCCATCGGAGCAGAAAGAAAAAAATAACCTTCCCAATATTGTGTTGGTTGTAGCTGATGACCTTGGTTATGGGGCGCTTGGGGCTTATGGAAGCAAAGCCATCAACACACCAAACCTCGATAAAGTCGCTGCTCAGGGGAGTAAACTGACACAGTTTTATGTTTCCAGCCCGGTTTGTTCTCCCAGTCGGGCGTCCATATTGTCAGGTATGCAGCCCTGGGAAGTTAATGTTCCCAAGGTGTTGATGCAACATCGGAAAAGCCGGCAGGAGGGCATTAGCACAAAGATCCCGTTATTGCCTACCCTTCTTAAGCAGCAAAACTACCAATCCTGTCTGATTGGAAAATGGCATTTAGGGTATGAAGCGGCGACATCTCCGCTAGCGCTTGGATTTGACGAATTTACTGGTTTTATTGGTGGACGAATCGACTACAACACCTACCATAGCTCCAATGGAATAGTTGGGTTGTTGAAAAATGGCCAGCCAGTAGAAGCAGATGGAGTACACTTAACTCAAAGACTAACCACCGAAGCAGTAGAATATGTGACTGCTTATGATCTGCCCAATCCCTATTTTTTGATGCTGGCCTATGCAAACCCGCATAAGCCATATATTCTGCCAGAAGGCAATCCAGTTAACGAACAGTCGAGTCCCATAGTAAAGTATCAGCAAATGGTAGCGTTACTTGACGAGCAAATCGGTGCTCTATTGAATGTCATATGGGAAAAAGACCCAAATACGTTGTTTGTCTTCATTTCTGATCATGGCGCACCTTCTGGTGTGAGCAGCAATGGTTCTTTGAGCGGTGGGAAAGGGCTATTGCTTGAAGGTGGGCTCAGGGTTCCGGCGATTATGTACTGGCCGGGGAAGATTGAGGGAGGGCTGAATGTTGATGAGCCGCATACGGTATTCGATTTGTTTCAAACGCTATTATCTGCAGCCTCATGCAGGCCTAATTCTGCGTCAGGTGGCATCCCGATTTTTGATTTCAATGCTTCAACTAGTGGCACAAAGTTTACCGAAACCGAGGATCCCAGATTGCTATACTGGGATTTTGGTGGAACGAAAGCAATACGAAAAGGGAGATATAAAGCAGTTTTTATTCCTCGCCAAACGAATTCCATAAGAGCGGCGTATTACCTTAATCAGGCAGAACCTAAAGTGCCTGAAGCATTAATGCATCAATTTCAGGGGTATTACCCACTATTGTTTGACCTGGAAGCTGATCCTGAAGAAAGCAGGAATCTTGTCCTTGAGGACACTGATCGTGCAAAAGCCATGTTTGAACTGATGTTGTCTCAACAATGACCTGATCTAAATTAGACTTTATCAGAGTAATAAAGTCAGGGGCACTTAAAGGATTTTTCAAAGTCTGTTTTCCGGTAATCCCCTTATTTTGCAATTTTGCAAGGCTTCCTGCAAACGAAAAAGTAAAGGGATACGAATAAAGATACACTATCTTTGCAAGGTAGGCTACCTGAAATAGGATTGGAAATGGAAATATAATGTGGCGATTTATCGGTAAAATACAATCTTGGTGGTACCTGGTCAGGCAACTGACGCTGGTGGAAATCGTAGGGATGTACAAAAAGTCCTTCCTGGGGATGGCGTGGATGTTTATTCTGCCGATCCTGGCGGTTGTCATCTGGGTGGTCCTCAACGGAGCCGGCGTGGTGAATCCGGGCGAAACGGATATTCCTTATCCGGCTTATGTGCTCCTGAGTACTTCTATTTGGGGTTTCTTTTTGGAAGCCTATAAATCAACCAGCAATTTACTTATCAAAAACGGGAGGATGTTGATTATGTCAGAGGTGCCTTTTGAGCCGCTTCTTATGCAAAAAGTAGTCGTTCACCTAATCAACTTTATTATTCCGTTTATCGTCAATATTATCGTATTGCTCGCCTTTGGCGTCCGGTTTTCTACCGTGGCTCTGCTCTTTCCATTCTCACTGTTCCCACTACTACTGCTGGGAATGGCTATAGGTATGGTTATCGCTATATTTAGAATAATCATGGTAGACATTGCCAATTTGGTAGACGAAGGAATGAAGCTGCTCATGTTCCTGACGCCCATTGTTTATACCCCCAAAATAACGACAAGCTGGCTACAAGTCATCGTGGAGTACAACCCCCTGACCTACCTGATTGGTTTCAGCCGTGACCTGTTGACAAGCGGTACTTTTTTTATGCCGGTACAGTATGCTGTTTTTACTTTTGTAAGCCTGTTACTTTTCATAGTTGCTTTTCGGTTTCTAATGAAATCCAGTCCTATTGTATTGGAGCGTCTGATCAATAATTAAGCTCATGTTTTGATGGGGTTTACAAGGTGAGGTTTACTCTATCGCTAATCAAAAATTGAATAATGCCTGAACCTATATTGGAAGTTCAAGACTTATCTAAGAAGTTTTGCCGCAGGCTAAAACGGAGTCTTTACTACGGTATTACCGATGTTGCCCGGCAAACGTTGGGCCTGACTCCTCAACTCGAGCTGCGCCCCGAAGAGTTCTGGGCGGTGAACAAGGTTTCCTTTGAGGTCCATGCAGGTGAAATAATCGCTGTGATCGGTGCGAATGGTTCCGGTAAGACTACTTTGATGCGTATGGTGGCTGGTATTTATCAATCAAATTTAGGGAAAATCCGGTACCGGCAAGGCTTGAAAGTTACACCTATCTTTGCACTCAACGTTGGGTTGCGCAATGAATTTACAGGGCTGGAGAATATTAAGCTTAAAGCTGCAATATTTGGTATGACTGAACAGAAGCTAAAAGAGAGACTGGATTTCATTATTGATTTTTCAGAACTTGAATATGCATTAAAAACACCGGTGGGCAACTATTCTTCAGGTATGCGTGCCCGGCTTTCTTATTCCGTTGCTATTGCCACTGAACCAGACTTGTTCATTATTGATGAGGCCCTTGCAGTTGGAGATAGCCTCTTCAAGGCTAAATGCTACGAACATCTTGGTGAATATGTCAAAGAAAAGGAAAGAGCTGTTTTATATGTCACCAACCGTATCCGAAAAGTTATGGCACTAGCCAACCGCGTAATTGTGATGCGAAAAGGAGAAATAATTAGGGATAGTTTTGATACGACAGAGGCAATGGAGTTTTATATTAACGATATTGTTGGGGACAATATGGCCGACGACCTTAAAGAAATGAAGCTCAAAAAAATCCGGCATTTTGAGATGTAGAACTGGTCTGAAACGCATGTGCTTTCAAACAGCATTTTTTAACTGTTCTTCTGTATAGTAGTTAAGGTAAGCCCCCTTCAGCTCTAGTAACCGTTCTGTGATCTGCCCCCTTAGCTGATCGTCGTATAGGGCATTCCGGTTTTTACTTTCCAGTGCGTGTTTAATTTGGCCCTGGTTTGGAACAATGCTATCCAGCACGGCACCATCGGATTCAATAATACTTTCGTAGCTTATGATCTGTTCCTTCCTCAGCAGGCGGAGGGGCAAATAAAGCTCGTGCAACAACCGTACCTGCCGGTCCAGTAAGTCCGGGATTTGCTCAAGCTCCTGATAAAGGGAGGGGCGTAACCCTTTGAGCACAGTAAGATTACCTTTAGATACCGGTGCCTGTATAGTATTCCAGGAAGCAATAGTAGAAACGGGGTTTCGAATAATCGCGTAGACCGGATAAAGCAGATTAAGTGGTTCCAGTAAAAAGGTAAAGTGTGCATTTTGCTTAATGATTAGGCTAAAGTCCGGGCTAAGAGGTTTATCGAAGTGTATCCAACCTTTTTGTACCGTACTTGCCCGCTTGCCATGGTCCGCCTTGCCAAAAGGGTTGGAAGGTATGGCACCGGCTTTGACCTTGGATAATGCTTTCCCCTCCTTCAGCAAGCTCTCCCGCATGGCGGTAAAGAACCGGCCCGTCTCTTCCAGCCCTTGTTCCTGACTCTTGAAAAGCTGAAGGTTCATTGGTTCGTGCAGTGCAATGGTGTTAGACAATTGGTTAAGCAAAAAGCAGCTCAGGGTAGTACCTGAGCGGGGTGGCCCGGTGAGGATGATATTCTGGCCTTGTTTATTTGCCATATTTGAATAAGGTTTCGTCTGACCAAAGCGTATCCGCCTGGTGCAGTAGGTTTAGCATGGCCTGTTTTTCCTTTCGTATATCATGATTGGCAGTTGTTGCCTTCGCTTGTTGGATAAAGTGACGCCGTTCATTATCTGAAAGGTATAAGGTCCGAAGAATGGCTGCAAAGATAGCGTCTTCCGTATACTCAGGCTGTATACAGGTTTTTTCCGGGATACAGAAGTCGATATTACCCACAGCATATGGGCAGATGACAAGCTTTTCCAAATACATGCCTTCCAGAGCAGGAAGGTAGAAACCCTCCGCGCCACGGCTTTCATCCAGCGGCAAAAATGCGATCGTCTTTGCACTGTTGAGCAGATGTAAAAAATCCTGACGGGTGGGCAGCAGGGGAGGCGTTTGTACTTTGATTTTCCACTTGCGCCACCGCCAACGGTTCTTACGCTTCAATCGTTGCTCCAGCCGTCTGGCCAATCCGGGATTTTTTATCCCTACGATCAATAAGTCTGTTTCGGGAGCTGGGTTAGGTGCCGGTAACCGGGAAAAGTCTATACTGTCAGGAATAAGAAATACGGGCCCATTTACACCGTATTCTTCCAGTATTTCTTTCCCTACTGAACTTTTGGCAATCCGGATAGCAGGATGGCGAAGAAATGCATTTCGCTTATCTGTGGGATTAGTATGCCGGGGCTGAGCGATATTGAGAATGGGAGCCGGCGGATGCTGTCGGTCTGCTTTGCTCAGAATATTCCAGTCATGGCCAGAGAAAAACAAAACATCTTCGGGCTGTACCGACCATTCGGGCAGTCCTTCCTGCCGGAAAGGCCGCCAGACATTCCCCGGGTTATCAGTCCACAGCGTAGTAGGAGGGAAGTAAACCTTGGGCTCAAATTGACCGGAAGACTTGAAGTGCAGGAACGCATCTCTCACTTTCATCTGACCGCCGCTTGTCCCGCCATTGGGTTTGGTCCAGGTCCGGTGAAAAAGTACCCTGCGCTTTCCCGACATAGTTTTTATAGATTGTTGAGGGCATAAATTTAACTTTTTTAACTTAGAGCTCAGAAATAGATTTGGTAAATATGATATGGTTGGCTTCCTTTCCTCGCTCAGGTAATACCTTTTTTAGAAATATCCTCTTTGAGGTTTACGGGCTGGAGTCCAGTACTTTTCATCGGGAGGACAACTACCCGATGGATGAAAACTACGCCGACTATCCGTTCGTGAAGACGCACCTGCTGCCCGAGCAACTCCCGGCGGAACACCGGTCTGCTGCGAAGGTCTACATCGTACGCGATGGCAGGGATGCCCTGGTTTCCCTGGCGCATCACCGCAAAGATATTATTGAACCAGGCACGGACTTCTACACTAACCTTCTCGAAGCCACGCTTGCCCTTGGTGGCAGCTACTTCGGCGGGTGGTCGGAGAACGTCAGGCAGTGGTCAGCCGAAGCCGATGTGGTTATCCGCTACGAAGACCTGATTGAGGACCCGTTGCGGGAAGTAGAGAAGCTCCGCAAAGTGATGGACCTTCCGGAGCCCGACCGGGAACGTTTGCCGACTTTCGAAAAGCTCAAATTTGGGCAGCCACAGTATGGCAGCGGGGCTACCTTTCTGGACCGGGAAGAGGAGGTTGCGGCACTGGCTAAAAAGAATTTCCGCAAAGGCAAGGCGGGGTCCTGGAAAGAAGAAATGCCGACAGAGCTTTTGCCTTTGTTTTATGAACTGCATGGGGATACCCTGGAGCAGTTCGGCTACAGGCGGGAGGATAATGCAGGGGCTTCCCTGCGCACAGTCCGTGTACTGATGGAAGCCAATAAACTATCTGATGCCACTATGGATGGCGTTCGCCGGTATCAGGTGGAATTATTGCAGGCGCTGAGGGCTTTACAACTACAATTGCCGGCTATGCTTACTATTGATTGCATGGTTGGTGATGTGATTAAGCCCTTGGAGGCCATCATTGATATGGTCAATAAAGAAGCAGAAACCGGTAAAGAAAATGAAGTTACGGATGAGGGGCTGCTTCAGGATGAAGCCCCCTCCGGTTACGAGCATACTCTGCTGCAATTCAAAGCCTGGCTCGCCAATAACCTGCCGCTTGCCATTTATGAGCCCTTAAGGCGGTTGTATACCAAATCGCCGGCGCGGTCTTTTCTGAACTGGCTGAACCTGAATGTAAGGCGCATAAAATCCCGTGCCGAACTGCAGCGTATCATGGAGTCGTACGACCTGGTCCACATCCCTCTGCCTCAAAATTACTTTTTTGTCAAGCCTTACAAGCTGCCCGTAGTGGGTACCGTGCACGACCTGACTCACCTGGTCTTCCCGGAGTTTCACGAAAAGCACAATATTAAGCTTTCGGAAGCCGGGATGCGTTTTTTGCAAAAAGTAAACGCACAACTTATCGCGGTTTCCAATGCCACAAAGCAAGATATTCATGCTCACTACCATATACCGGAAGAGCAGGTACAGGTAGTTTATGAAGCGGCTAATGGTGATTTATTCCACCCGATGAAGGAGCCGGAGCGCCTGCAACGTGCCCGGGAACAATATCATATTCCGGAAGGGCCTTATCTGGTGAGCCTTTCTACGATTGAACCCCGTAAGAACCTGGCGAATACCCTGGCGGCATTTCTGCAGCTCAAAGCCTCGGGTGCTTACGAGAACCTTAACTTTGTCGTATGCGGGAAACGCGGCTGGAAAGTGAATATGCTTTATGATGCAGATCATCCGCACGCCTCGGCCATCCACTTCACTGGTTACGTGGCGGATGAAGATCTGGCTGCGATTTATTCCGGTGCAAGGGCACTTTGCTATGTTGCACATTATGAAGGCTTTGGGTTACCTCCTTTAGAAGCGATGCTTTGCGGTACTCCGGTGCTCTTCGGCAACAACAGCTCCATGCCTGAGGTGGTACAGCAGGGAGGTATTGGCGCGGACTCAGGCAGCGTGGAAGCTATCCGGTCAGGTATGGAACAGCTGCTGGCATCTGATGAAGAAGCATTGCGGAAAGCTGCTCTGCGCCGTGCACGTGGCTTTTCATGGCTGCGTACTGCCTATGAAACCTTCCTGGTCTATCAGCGTGCCAGCAAACAATCTGAACGAAAGCCCATATAACTTTAGACAAATATGAAAACTCCAGTATCAGAAAACATCAATCGCATCCTGATTGCAGCATTCAGCCTCACTTGGGTAGGCATCATCCTGATTTCCTATTTGGGCTTCCACCCGTACTACTTCACGAGCCTTATTGAGATGCCTAATGCCAGTTTGGTATTCAGTAATTTGCTGATTGCTGGGGGGGCGTGGGCGTGGTGGGTGCATAGCGGTAAGCCCGGGCGTACCCGAAAGGTGAATGGATTTCAGGTTTACGGGCTGTTTCTACTGCTGCAGATCAGCTCGCTATTGGTGTTTAATGCTAATTTTGGATTGCTGGATGCACCGGGCATACTATCCTTTCTGGGCATGAATATACTGCTGCACGCAGCTTTATTCCTGCTTTTTACACTAGCCTATGTGGCGGGGCAGCCCCTGTTAAGCCCCTTTTTAGCCCACCTGTCTGCAGGGACGGTTACCGTCCTTAGCGTGGCAGTTGGTATTAGCCTGATCAGCCTGGTCCTTTTCCTG
Organism: Phaeodactylibacter sp.; assembly: GCF_040219495.1. Lineage (GTDB taxonomy): Bacteria > Bacteroidota > Bacteroidia > Chitinophagales > Saprospiraceae > Phaeodactylibacter. Next base: position 20,823 of record NZ_JAVJSK010000116.1, read on the forward strand.
ATTGGAGCATTCCACATTTATACGACGCTAGTGGCTGGCATTCTGACCTTGGGGATATTGGGGCTGCGCTACCGGCAGGTGCTCCGCTTCTGGCAGGTTACCTTGCTCAAGCGTAGTGCCTATAAATACGAGAACCGATGGCTGCAAATCCCTCTTTTCCTCCTGTTGACTACTTTGGCAGTTAATGGGATGATTGCTGTTAAGCCTTTTCCCACCGGCTTTGACGGTGCCGCCCTGTACATGAATACCACGAAGTTGATTGTAGAGTATCAGGGGCTGGTACAGGGTGGGCAGGCTTACAACTGGCAGTTGATACTGAGCCTGGGCGAGGTACTGTTCGGCAAAACTGTTTTTTCCATTGGTATTGCGCATTTTGCCTTTATTCTGGTCTTACTGGCGGCCTTCCGGCTTGCTCGTGTACTGCTGGGCCGGAGCTGGTCGTGGGCAGCGGTATGGCTGCTGTCGATCAACCCAAGTTTTAGCTTTCACTTTATTCATGACGAAAAGGTAGACTTAGGTTTCACCTTTATTACCATTGCTGCGCTACTCTTGATGATCGAGTTTTGGGCAGTCAGCCGCAAGGAAGCCGCCTCTGTTGGCACAACGCCCAAACTGCCTTTTAAACTCACCCTGGAACAAGGCATGCTCCTTTTGGCAGGTTGGCTGTTGGGCTATGCTTTTGGTATAAAATACACAGGCTTGCTCGGTATTACCACAGCGCTGGCCATGATCGGTTACCGTAATGGAAGCTACTGGCTGGGGGCAGCTGTGGTCGCCTTCTTTGCAGGAAGCTTATTTTTCTTTGGCGCCGACCGTTTCGGATATTTCCCGTATGGGGATACGCCGCCTTATGTGCCTGGCCTTATTTCCGTACTTGCTGGTGCGGTTTGCTTTGGGCTGAGCTTCAGGCAATATCAAAACCTGAAAGCTTTCGTGCAGTCGGCTTTGCTGGTGGGGGGAATGTCAATACTTTGTTTCTCTCCCTGGGCTGTACATAACCTCGCTTCGAACGGGCAGCTTAGTATCTCAGGCTTACTGGAGGCGCCATATCCTACTCCTCAAATCAAAGCGGCAGCCCCCACCCAAAGTATGGCGTTTGCCGAGCGCGTTGCTACACTCTTCGATCAGAAGCTGTCTGGAGCAAATGTAGAGCTTAGTGCTGACCAAAAGCAGAAGCTTATTACGGTTATCGGCGCTACCGGAGCTCAAGCTCTTAAAGACCTCGACCGGCAGGCACTGGCAGAAATAATCCGGGGGGAGATTCTAACCCCGGCACAGGTAGAAGTATTTCAGAAATTCCGTACAGAAGGTGCCCTGAACAGCCTGTCAGAAACCAAAGAAAAAACGGATATCCGGAAGAAGAACCTCTTCTCAGCCGGAGACTTGGCCCGGAGAGAGGAAATACAGCGCTACCTGGGCTATGAATCCGGGTTCCCACTGTATGCCTCACTGCCTTATGACCTGACGATGAACACCAATATTCTCAAGTCACAATACATTGATATCGGATTGCTGTTCCTGGCGCTGTTCCCGCTTTTGCTTTTTCAGGCCAAGATGAAAGCCGTTTGGCGTAATGCCGGCATTGCGGTGCTCTCATTGCTGCTTTTGCTGCTGGGTGCGTGGTCCGTTGAGCATCAGGAAGGCTTCGCCCGGATACAGGAGCAACTCAGTACGAATAGCATTGATGCGTATTCCGGGTTTGCCAGCGGTCCCTGGTCCTGGCTCAACGCTGCCCTGTTGGCTGTGTCCCGCCCATTCGAAGGCCTGTTTCAAGCCTTGGCTAATTTGAATTTTGCCGGGGTGCTGGTGGGAATAATAGCATTGGGTATTGTTGCAGGCTGGGCGCTGCGCAGTCGGTGGAAGGCACAGGACAAGAAGCTGAAGTATTTACTGGTATTGGTTCTGTCCTTTGGTGGGTTGTGGCTCCTTGTGGGCAATGGTATACCGTGGTATGGTTTCCCAATGCTGGTGGCGCTGATGATCTACCTGCTGTACAGCATACAGCAGATCGGTGCGAACACCCGTTCCGTTACGGCCTGGGCTGCTTGGCTGAGTTTGGGCAGTTACGTAATCTGCGGCTATTCGCTGGTTTTTATTTCTGCTTTGCAGCCTCCAAAAAATGCCGGCCTCATTTATCAGGAGCCGGTGCTGCGGTCCTTTGCAGAAGGGCTGGACCAGAACGAAACGCTTTCTTCCTTCAAGCCCTACCTGGGGGAAGCAATTGAGTATATCAATCAGAATAAATCGGACAAAGTCTACAGAGTAGGTACCTTCTTCAATTACCACATCGATTTTAATGACCGCCGGGTACTGGAAGACAATCAGCTGGGGAAATACGATGACCTCATGCGCAATCAGGAGGATGAGGACGCATTTATAGATTTGCTCAAGGCCAGCGGTTTCCGGTACATTCTTTTTGATATGAATACGGCCACGCTTGACCGGACGCCCGAGAAGACACTGACAGCAAAGACCCGGCGTTTTACCCAAATGTTGTTCACCTCGCCAAAGGCCCGGCTGATTTTTACGGATAATGTCGTGAAAGGGGATCAGGGTGAAACGGTCCCTTTGGGGAAACTTCGCATTCCGGGCCGGGCTGGCATCCGGGGCGAAACCGTTTACCGCGGGAGTTATTTGTTATTTGAGATCAATTGATGCTCAGCAACGGGCTTTCCGGGGTAATCCCTACTGTACCGGGGCACCGATGATTTTGGCCAGCGACTCTGCCAAGCCTTCCCCATAACGGCGGTGGGCTTCCGCACTCAGGTGGCTGTCCCAGGGTGCGAGCATCAGGTCTTCTTCTTTCAGGTCTGCGATATATGGATAAAGATTTGTAACTCTGAACCCCTGGCTTTTGGCAATTTCAGTTAGGGCGCTGAACTCTTCCTCCGGCCGGGCTTCACTATCAGGAACGAATACGTAAGCCCAGACAGGGGTTATTTCATTAGCCTGGCAATAACGGCTAATCGCTTGCAGCCCCCACTCATAGATTTCAGGCAGGAAAGGATCAATACGGCGCTCGAATTCTCCTCGTGTCGCTGTCTTTTCAGCATCCGCTTTATGAATAATCGCGTCTAATTCCGGGTAGTTTTTTTGATGTCCTTCCTCAACGACTTTGTAGAGGCTTCTTTTTAGTCTTCTCAGTTCATCGGTATGCGCAGTGAAAACCAGCGCATCAATATCGAACTGTTTGGCAAATAATTCCGTGACTTTAACCTGTTCCGGCAGGTGGTAGCCTGTCACAGCAAAGTTGAGCACTTCAAAAGTGCGGTTTGAGCCTGATGTTTTTCGGTTGAGGATTGCCTCAGCCACCTGCGCCATGTTTTGTTCGAGCGGAACGCCTCCGCCCAGTTCTATGGAGCCGCCGAGCAGCCCAACCCGGAATGTGCCGGGCGCTTTTTCGGGTGTGATTTCAGGGGCATGCATGCCAAAGGCATTGGTGGTGAAGGGGGCTTCCTTAAAAAGGAGGTCAAGATTTGGCCGAAGCTCTTTCAGTCGGATATCATCAACCTGAACCATGCCTTTTAGTGCCCGGAGTGGTTTCCAGCTATCTGGCATTTGCGCTTTCAGCGATTCGATCTGGTTCGCCATTGGGTTGTTGTTGGGGAGTAACGTCTCGTAATAGCCTTTAAATAAGTTTTCCTGGTCGGCAGCATTTAGTTTAGTCTTGATAATCGGCGTGGTATCCGTGGCCAGTAGTTCGTCCACTTTTGGATGAATGCCTGGCATCGCCAGAACGGCCAATACGGCAACCACCGAAGTGCTGGCAAATAGGGTGCGCGCAGGAGAAAAGAACGAAAATCGATTGTGCCGATGCCGGGAAAATTCGAGGTACTGAATACCTGTGCCAAGTGTGATCAATACCATCAACCCAAGTATAAGGTTGACCAACTGCACGAGCGAAATCGTTTTGACAATTAACATCATTTGCCACCATTCCCGGATGTCATTGGTTGTCCAGAAAGACCATAAAACAGCCATAAATAAAAAGATGCCAAGGACATTGAGCGAAGTACGAATCGCATGGGCTGGATAAAACTGGTCTTTGTCCAGACGCTTTTTCCTGGTACGGGCCTGCACAATAGAGTTCAACGCCACTGCAATCCCAAATACCCCCCAAAAGACGGCGTCCTGAATGGTCAGAGGGAATTGCCCCCGGATCCAAAACCATTGATAGCCGTGCAAAAACCAGTTGATCACGAAGATGATGAGGACCGTGATGAACATGGCCCGGATTGGGCCAAGGTGCTTTATTTTGAAATAGACAGGATAATAGAAGACTTTCATAATGAAATCCCGCCAGTAAATATTGATCCGGCGCCACAGGTCACTAAAGCTTTGCGCAAAAAAGTAATGGTTGAAAGTAGGCGGCAAGTCAAAACCGAAAAGGCATATTACGCCAGCTGAAAAGTGGAAGATGCCGGCCAGGCGGACAATCAGGGCATAGCTGGCTGCCAGGAATTGCAGCAGATCGTAGATGTTCAAAATCTCCGAGGGCGCAGGGATCAGGTAGTAGTAAATGATCCGGTAGAGCAACAAGTGAATGACTCCGTTAATCATCCAGATGATGCCTTTTCGGTAGGTTTCAAACGCAGGTTTAGCATAATGGCGGGACGTGAAAGTTTTATAATCCACTACCGGGAAAATGAAAAAGATCAAATTCGGCAATAGGAAAAAATAGTTGAGGTCCATCCACACGCTTTGCGGCTTTTGCTGGAAGCGCTGCTCGTACAGGTACAAAATCATTCGGAACATAAAAATAGACCCCACCACCGGTATGACTGGCCCTGAAAAAGCAGGCATGTAGCCCGTCGCCAGGAGTGCAGCAAGAACGATGGCCGCCACCACCGCAATTCGCGTACGCTGCCGGACAGATAAAGGGAGCTTGACAATACTCCAGAGCCCAAGCCCTATAATCAGGAGTGCACTGCCGTCTTTCCATCCAAAAAGCTGAAAAACAGCCGCCACCGTCAAGAAGAAAAAAAATCTAAGCCGGTATGCTAAAGGCAGAAGCGCATGAATTGCAAAACCGACAGCAACAAAGGGGATCAGCCCGAACAGCCCGATAGCCGTTTCTATATTCAGGTAGTAAACGAATGCCCCAATGATAGATAAGCACAGTAAGACAATGGAGTAGTCCTCAATGCCTATGGATTCCGGGCGAGCGATTGGATTTACCTTCGTATCGTCAATAAGGGTGCTCTTCAGCATAAGGGATGATCGTGAATGGGTAGCGGGAATATCCCGTAATGAAGTGTGTGGCAGTGCGTTGTCAAGTACGGAATAAAAAGGGGAGCTAAGCCAGTAAGCACTGTAAGACTTCGGAGAAGTCACACCATTTTACCTTGGCAACACCACAGGAGACCGACTTCGGAGAAGTCGGATATTTGCAGGCAAGGAGGGTTTTCAAGGAACCTAAAAAAGGAAGAAGCGTGCACCGCACCCTTCTTCCTCTGCACGGTGTGATGATTACTTCGACATCAATGGTTTTTGATCTTCCGTAAGTATATCAGATTTGATCTTCTCGACAAGCTCAGTGCGCTTTTGTTTGAAGTTGTCTTTGGTCAGCCCTGCATCAGCAATGGCCGCCTTTAATGAGGTGATTTGAGCTTCAGTAAGTTCAATCCCCCGCTTTTTCAGGTTCTTTTGAAACTTGTCAAAAGCTAACTCATCGATAGATTTTTGCATAGCTGCACCTTTTTCCTTGACGGCTTCAGTCATTTTAGTAGCAGCATCAGAAGCGGCGCTCTCCGTACCGCTTGCGGCAGTATCTCCTGAGCAGGATAGTATAAAAAAGCCCAGTGCAAATGTACAGGCGAGAATTAAGCACTTTTTCATTGTAGCAGAATTTAGCAGTGGTTTAAAAAACCAAAATAAATCAATTCTTAACAATCAACCCGAAAACTGCCGGTATTTTTACGGGCGTACCGTCTTTTAGCAGCAGATTGGTGTTGAGAAAGCCAGTCCCCCGTTGCAGTAACTGGTATCCATTTTGCTGAAAAAGGGCTTCCAGTTCCGCTTCATCCACACCGTGTGGAGGCAGATTGCTGATAAAGGTCTCCTGCACCGCAGCCGGTAGTTCGTGAAAGGCAGGGGAGGCTGACTTGAAATAATCTTTGATGCCCTTGCCTACTTCTATGAGGTAGAGTGCACCTTTTTCCCCGATGAGTTGGAGCAAATGCTTTGCCACACGCTGCCGGTCTGCGGTTCTAATCTGATGAAGTACACCGCGCATATAGACGTTTAGGTCACCGTGGGTTTCATGCAGGTCTTGCACCAATTCGGGGTTGGCCAAATCGCCTGCCCGGAAGGTGACATTCGGTGGATTTGCGAATTGGTTGGCAATTTCTATGGCCCTGGGCGCGGCATCTATCCCGATAACGGTAGAGTAGAGCCCCGCGAGATACCTCGATTGCTCCCCCGTACCACAGCCAATGTCCAATACGGTATCCACCACAGTGAACACAGGCCCAAACCGTTGATGGTCAATTAACACGGACTGCTCCGGCGGAACATCCCAAAGGGCTTTGCCAGCCGCATAGGTCTTTTGATAGAAGGCGTCCCAGAATTTTCCGTACATTATAAATGGGTCTTTACTGTACCTTTAAACATGTTCTTAGGCCGGCATCAGGCAAACCTCGTGCATCTTGGCTTCTTCAGCATGGCCAGTCAGGCTCTTAAACTTCTCAATCATATCGGCACTCTTCAGAGTAGCGATCGCTTTGAGGTAGCGCTCGTGGTTGGTGAAAAAGTCGCCCGCAAGAATGAGGTGAAGGATAGAGTAAGCCGTTTCAAATTTCCTGAAACTGAAGTTGGTATCTACCGTAATATCAGAAAAGGCGATGGAATTGGGCTCGTAGAACGTACAAATCAGTTCTTCCACGACCTGATATCCGCCGGAAATATCCTGGTAAGCTGCTTCCAGACGGTCTTTGCCCCGTCCTTGCAGCAAGTCGTCAATCCCTTTTGCAGCAAGTTTGGCCCCCATCATGCCCAGGTAAATCCCACTGGAGAAAATAGGGTCAAGAAATCCGCCCGCATCGCCCACTATGGCGTATTGATCATCAAACTTCTTTTCGCTGTAGTAGGAAAAGTCGCCGTTGCTGGCTACCTCATCAATCATTTCAGCTCCTTGCAGGACATTCATCACGGCAGCAGAAGACTGAATTTCCTGAAGGTAGAGTGCCTTTTCCCAACCCTTACGGCCGTGCTCAGCCATCAGGCGCTTGCGTTCCTGTTTGGCGTAGCTCATATTCAACGCTACCCCTATGCTAAGGCTGTCCTTGATCGGGATCATCCATATCCAGCCGAGTTTTTCTCCCCCCAGGTGTACGATTTTGATATTCCCGTTGGCCAGGCTGTCGTCCAGCTTCACATTTACCCAGTGGGCAGAAAGAGCCTGACGGACGTTGAGCCGTTTGAAGGGCTTTTGCATACCCATTTTGCGGGCAATGAAAGCATTTTGCCCACTCGCGTCCACCAAAAAACGGGCGGTGAAGGTTTGGGGCTCGCCATGGTCAACTTCAGCGATGACTTTGACACCCTGATCTTCAAAGTGCATATCGGTGACAGCAGCACCCTCGATAACGGTAGCTCCGTTTTGCTCGCTATTGCGCAGCAGGAGGTCATCAAACTGCGCCCGGCGGGCGTGGAAAGAAAGGGCCTGTGGCCCGTCGATCACCCGGTTGAAACACCAGTGGGATTCCTGGCTGGCGTCTGCATTGGAAAAGGTCACACCGGGCTTACGGGTAAACCGGGCTTTCATATCTTCCAGTACGCCGAGCTCTTCAAAAAGGTCGTAGGTGAATGGCAGCATGGATTCGCCGACATGCTCCCGGGGGAAGTGCGCTTTTTCCAATACGAGCACATCGTACCCCATCTTGCTTAGGTGCGTTGCAGTGGAAGAGCCACTGGGTCCGCCTCCAATAATGATGATATCCGCTGAAGTCTTCATGAGTGTATGATTTTATAGCCCAATGGCTTGAGCAATGATTTGTTTTTGAATTTCGGAAGTTCCGGAGTAAAGGGTGCTGCTAACGGCATCTGCCTGAGATCGGCTAAAATCCTGATCAAGATATTGCTTTTCCCCTAGTAGTCTGCACAGACCTATTGTCATTTTTTTGTACAATTCGCTGATTAACAGTTTTGAGGAAGATCCACCTCTGGGGTTCGCTTTCTTTTGGTTGAGCTGCCAGGCCTGGGCATACCCCATAAACCGGACGGCATCCAGTTGTGCCTGCCAGTAAGCGAGCTCCTGTCGTGCAGCGTCGCCAAAGGTGTCTTTTCCGTATTGCTTCATGAGTTGGATCGCCTTGTCGAGCAAACGCTGCATATTGCCAACGTGCGTTGCCCCCAGGCAGGCCCGTTCCCACTCCATCGACCGGTTGAATATCAGCGCACCGCGCCCGGTTTTTCCGATTACAAATTTGTTTTGGATAGTCACCTGGTCAAAAAATACATCGCCTAAGGGACAAGTATGGAGCCCCGCCTTTTCAATAGCCGGACCGGTAGTGAATGGGTGGATTGCCCGATCTGCCAGGAAAGCCGTAATGCCGCCCATGTGTGCCCGCTCGGGATCGTTGGCAGCATAAACAACCAGTACATCGGCTACCGGTGCGTTGCTCGAGAAGCACTTATTCCCTTGGAGCACAAAGCTTCCGTCAGGAGCAGGCTCGGCCAGCGTTTGCATTTGGAAGGCATTCGAGCCGGAGGCGGGCTCGGTCATGGCATTAGCGGCGATGAGGCGGCCATCTGATAACAGGGGCAGGTATTCTGCTTTAATGGACTCCTGCCCGAACAGCCCTATCGGAACGGCACAAGCCAGTAAGTGCGCACTTATGGCAAAATTAAAACCGTTGTCTTCGCAATGATAGCCAAGGGTTTCCAAAACCAGGAAGACCTGCAGCGCGTCAAGCCCCCGACCGCCATATATCTCCGGGATTGCGAGCCCCTGCAGGCGGAGCATTCCTGCTTTTTGCCACGCTTCTGCCGGAAATTGAGTGCCCCCTGCTGTAATAAGAGGGCATAGCTCCTGCTGCACAAACTCGGCAGTGGAGCGTTTAAGGGCAAGCTGCTGTTCAGATGGGGCAAAAGCGTACATTATGATTGGTGCTTTAAAGCTTGATAGTCCGTTTTCTGACTGGAAGTCTGGGGGATTTGCGGCAGTAGAATAAATTGGTCTGGCAACATATAGGCAGGTAGCCGCTCCGCCAAAAAATCGATCAGTTGGGCATGGGATAGTTTGCCGCCCGGTGCGACGTAGAAAACGACAACAGACTTCACGGTTTGTTCTTCCTCCCGGGCCAGGCAGGCGGCTTGCTCAATGGCCGGGTGTTGGTGCATAGCGGCTTCAATTTCTCCCAGCTCTATGCGATAACCCCGGCGCTTCACCATCCGGCCACGGCGCCCCCGGTACAGTAAGTTCCCGTTTTCGTCTACCTCTACTAAATCACCGGTCCTGTACCAGACCTGTTCATTATGCCTGATAAAGGCAGCCTCCGTTTGATCTGGTTTTCCCAAATAGCCGGACATGAGGGACGCGCCTGCTACCAAGAGTTCACCGTTACCGGAAGCCGGTGCTTCTACTTCTCCGTTGCCTTTTAAAATGGCACATTGATCGTAGGGGCAGGCTTTGCCAATGGGATAGGGGGTTAAACGGTTGTCCTCCACTTGCTGCGGAAGGGCGTACCATGTGCACACGTTGGTCTCCGTAGGCCCGTACAGGTTGTAGAAGCGGGCGGTAGCCCATACCCGTTGCAACAGCTGAAGTGCGGGAATGGGAAATACTTCTCCGGCGAAAAGAACTTGCCGTAGCGCCCGGTGATCGTACCGGTCTGCTTTGCCAAACCGCGGCATCAGCTGGAGGAGGGTAGGGGTTGCATAAAGGGTCGTTACGCCGTACCGCTCCATATAGCTGCTGAGCAGCAGCGGGTTCTTGGATTCCTGAGGGGTCAGGATAACCAATGCCGCACCTGCACTCAGCCCCGCGAAAACATCAAACACTGAAAGGTCGAAGTGCAAAGGGGCTATAGAGGTAAGGGTGTCATTTGCGGTTAATGAAAAAGTATGGCCCGCCCAGTCCACAAAAGCCCGGGCGGCAGTATGGGTTATCATGACGCCTTTGGGCGTACCTGTAGACCCGGAGGTGTAGAGGACGTAGGCAAGATCGTGCGGTAACTCTGCCAGGGGGGCGCCGGAACTGACCGGGTAAACAGTTATTTCTCCGGCAATATCAACCTGAGCAGGCGCATCCTGCATCCACGGGAAATTACGCTCGGCTGTTGCCAGAACGGCTCTTGCCCGACTCTGTTCAAGAATATATTGGTTGCGTTGGTCAGGGGCGTCCACATCCAATGGGAGATAAGCTAAATCTGCCATCAGGGTACCCAACACCGCAACGATTGCTGTGGAAGATTTGGCTAAGTAGAGTGCAATGAGACTGCCTGCCGGGAGCTCCAGGCTTTTTAGGGCCTGGCTTAGGGTTTCGGCTTCAGTACAAAGCTGATGGTAAGTGAGCGAAACCTGCTCAGCCGGGCAATGCAGCGCCACGGATTGGGGGCGTAGTGCCGACTGTTCCAGAATGGCATCATGCAGCTTTTGCACGGGCTAACTTCTCATTTACAAAAGCTTCTATGATATTTATGGAATCCAGGTTCTCGGCAGAGACCTCGTGGGGTTCGAAATTGATAGCGAAGTTCTTTTCCAGATACTCCACCAGCATGAGTGAAGAAATAGAGTCCATGATCCGGTCGCTGACCAATAGCGTGTCGTCTTGGAGCTCGTCCGGCTGAAGGGGTAAACTGAGGTCATTGAGCAGGTACTCCCGCAGTTGGGTTTTAAAGTTTTCCATGGTGTCTTATAATTTGTTACTAGTTCGGCTAGCCTGAATTTAGTTTGAACTATTTCAGGCTCGACAGTTTTGGTTGGTGCGGAACTAGGGCGTTGATCCAGGTGTGATGTGTACTCTTATCTACCACCTGATCTTGCTAAGTGTTTGATAGTCAAATGCCTAGGTTTAAACACATCAAGTCCGCAACGAAAAACAATGTTAAATCCGCCTTTGTGTCGCCTATGTTGCAAAGTAACAATATTCCTAAGGAAATACCAAAGCACAAAAAAACTTTTGTCAGTTGCCAAGCCTCCCACATACCTTGACGGTCAAGCTTACTTCATTCGTAATAAATATCGGAGCCCGCCCTTCAGGTGCTCGAGCATCAACGGTTCTGTGAAGGAGGCCTTGGTGTGCCCGAAGTTGGTGTAGAAGGCTCGTCCGCCATCGTATTCGTGGTACCAGGACAAGGGGTGGAACGCCCCCATCTTTTTCCAATGGTACGAAGCTTCATCTACTTTGATCAGCGGAGTTACAGCCTCGTTGTAAGATTTGAAATCGTAGAATTCGTCGGTTTTTACCCAGGTTTCGGGTAGGTTTGCTGTTGAGGGATGTTCATGGTCTATGACCGTGACCTTCCCTTCGCGTACATTCGGGCCAGACGGGTGACCGTCGAAGTAAGCGCCGGCGAGCCTGCCGTACCAGGGCCAGTCATATTCTGTATCGGTGGCGGCATGTATGCCCATATAGCCACCGCCCGATTGGATGTAGGCTTCAAATGCAGCCTCCTGTGCTTCATTCAGAATGTCGCCGGTAGTATTAAGGAAAACCACCGTGCCGTAGCTGTTCAATTGCGCTGCATTGAAGAACCGGGCATCTTCGGTCGTATCCACCTGAATCCCCATTTGCTCCCCTAACCGCAACAAGGCCTGTTGCCCATCTTCAATAGAGGCGTGCCGGAAACCAGCAGTCTTTGAAAAGACCAGGATTTTCATTGGGCCGGACTGTGCACTGCTCAGCACAGGGAGGATGAAAAGCAGGAGGATAATCCGTAAGCAGGTTGGCTGTCGCATGTTAATTTGATTTTTCTCAAAGCTACAAAAAACGGTATTTTCTTCTGTAAAAGAAGGCTCCTTTTGGTGTCGGAAATTTGGCTGCGCGGGAACAAAACGAACCCTTTTTCTGTATATAATAGTGTGTAGATAGCGAATATTCTCTAGTTTCATATTAGCGTAAAAATTAAATGAAATTGGTGAATATGTTAAGAATGTTTTAACATTTGGCTTGTTTTCTTTAACTTTGCTATCTCAAACAGGTAATAAATGAGGTCATAACCTCTGAAGACATATAAGAATGTATATTTTGAAGGGGGCAACTCCTTCTTAATAACAGTCGGGTGATTTCTTACAAGAGCGGGTCTTAGGACGCCGCTCTTTTTTTGTCTACTGCCGTAGGTTCTGTTCCGTATTTATCAAAAGGCGGCACAAATTACTTGCAGAAACCAAAAAAGCTCTATTTTAGCCCATGCCTCTGTGACCAAATTTTACCAAAACAAACGTTAAACTAACCAAACTAAATTATGAACCAATTTCAGCTCAGTGGGCTTGATATCGGCATCATGCTCACTTATGCCGTCTTGATTATCGGGTACGGTATCTATCATGGCAAACGTGACAGTTCCGAAGATTACTTCCTGGCCGGCAGAGGCATGACCTGGCCGATTGTGGGGATTGCCTTGTTTTCTGCCAATATTTCCAGTTCTACGTTGATTGGCCTGGCGGGCGATGCCTACAAAACCAACATCCACGTCTACAACTACGAGTGGTTTGCGGTGGTAGTATTGATTTTCTTTGCCATCTTCTTCCTGCCGTTTTACCTGAAATCGGGCGTATACACCATGCCCGAGTTCCTGGAAAAGCGGTACGACCGGAAATCACGGTACTATTTCTCTTTCATTACCATCGTCGGTAATGTCATGGTGGATACCGCAGCCGGCCTTTATGTCGGCAGTATTGTGCTGAAGCTGTTGTTCCCATCTCTGCCTTCCTACCAAATCATTCTTCTGCTGGCCATCGCAGCGGCAGCTTACACCATTCCCGGTGGATTGAACTCGGTGATTCAGACCGAGGTCATTCAAGCTATTCTTCTGGTCATTGGGTCCTGCCTGCTCACCTACTTCGCCTTCCAGGAATTCGGTGGCGGATGGGGTGATATGATGGCCGCGCTCACCGAAAAGATTCAATCCGGCGGAGTCGCCAGTGTGGAAGCGGCAAAGGCCGCGGGACATTATGCGCCCAGCAATGCCGAAGAAGCCTTCAGCCTGGTCCGGCCGGGCAATGATGAGTTTATGCCCTGGTACGGTTTGCTTACCGGTGTGCCGCTGCTCGGGTTTTATTTCTGGGCCAACAACCAGTTCATGGTACAGCGGGTGCTCGGTGCGCGCGACCTCAACCACGGCCGCTGGGGTGCCCTGTTTGCCGGTTTGCTCAAACTGCCGGTCATCTTTATTATGGTAGTGCCCGGTGTACTGGCGCTCCTGGTTTATTCCGAACTCGATATTTCCGGCCTCAACTACATCACCGCAGATGGGACGCCCTGCCAGGACCTTTCTGAGTGTGCCAACCTGACGTACCCGGTGCTGCTCATGCAACTGCTGCCTTCCGGCATCCTCGGGCTGGTGGTCGCTGGCTTGCTGGCCGCTATGATGTCTTCAGTCTCGGCTACTTTTAACTCGGCTTCCACACTGATCACCATGGACTTTATTCGCAACATCAGACCTGGCATGACCAGCAAGCAGTTGGTACGTGCCGGGCAGATTGCGACTATCGTCCTGGTCGTACTGGCCGCTGCCTGGGTGCCCTTTATTGAGAAGGTCTCCGACTCGCTTTGGCAGTATCTGCAGCTGGTGATCAGTTATACAGCGCCTCCGGCAGTAGCCACCTTTGTCCTTGGCCTCTTCTGGAAGCGGGCAAGTGCGAGAGGTTCTATCGTTAGCCTGCTTTTTGGCTTTGTTTTCGCGGTGATTATGCTCATACTAAAGGTCTACGTAGGCGGGCTGCCCGAAGGTGAAGCCCCGGCCGGCTGGATTGCCGCCCTTACCGATATCCACTTCCTGACCATGGCTTTCATCATGTGGATACTTTGCCTGATCGTGCATGCTCTGGTGAGCCTTTCTTCTCCCGCTCCAACTGAAGAGCAGGTCAATAGCCTGACCTGGAACCGCCGATTGTTCCGGGAAGAAACGGCGGAACTGCGTAGCTTGCCCTGGTACCAAAACTATCGCTACCTGGCGATTATCCTGCTGTTGATTACGGCGGTGGTGGTAGGGTATTTCTGGTAGTGGGTGATCTGCCGCCGGCGTATTGGGTGTTGGCGGCAGATTACCATCCCATCAACGCAGCAAGCTTTCGAAAGGCGCGTATTCTAATTTTTCATCAGCTGCACAGGAATAGGCTTCCCTTCCTGGTAGATTTTCAGCTCAACAATATCAGCAGGGAGGCTAAATCCGTTTTTGGTTAAATTCAGAAGAATGCTGTTCATGACTTCTGTTTTCAAACGGGCTATTTGGCCTGTGAAATTATAGGAATTGATCCAGTAGAATACGCGGATGTTCACCGTGCTCGTACCGAATTCTTCCAGTAGCATAAAGGGTTCGAGGTCATTTCCCTGCTCGATTCGCTGGTCAGCTCGTATGGACTTTAGAATAAGCCGCCGGGCTTCCAGGATATCATTGCCGTAATCGATGCCAATCACGAAATCGTGCCGCAACAGCCCATCGCGTGTGTAATTGATCAAAGGGTTTTTGATTAGCATGGCATTAGGGATAAATATATCTTTCCCTTCAAATGTCCGGATGTGGGTGTTGCGAAAATTCAAGGCTTTTACTATGCCTGTCAGACCCTCGACTTCAATGTAATCGCCGGTTCCAAAAGGCCTGCTGAAAGCCAGGAAAAAGCCGGCAAGAAAGTTCTCTCCGATATCTTTAAAAGCGAAACCTAAAATTATAGCCGATACACCTGCGCCAGCTAGCAACCCACTTGCTGTTTTGCCAAGACCTATTTGATTTAAGAAAATGGTGATCCCACAAATCAGGAAAACCAAGAAAATCATCCTCCCGATAAAATTCACCAACAACCGGTCTTCCACCCGCCTGGAAAGCCTTTTCTGGGTAACTGAACGCAGAAATATCCCCAGAAACGTAAATGCAATCAACATCAATATGCCCAAGGCAATCTCCGGTGATTGATCAATGAGGGAGTTTTGAAATTCCTCAAACGAGGAAACGAATTCTTGCCACATGTTCTAAAATTTGGAATATAGGATTAGGTGCCCTTCTTTTTGTTGAACCCGGGATGATACCGATAGTTTGGTTTGGTGGCGAATTCGTCTTTTCAGGTACTAAATTCTATTCTAAGGCTTAGCAAGCGCATACTGAGCCCCCAAATTAAGCCCCGCCTTCAGCCATCTTTTTTGCAATGTTCCAGATCGCACCTCATTGTCTCCAAAGATTTGAAAGGTGCCTTGTGCGGATTCAAACCTGGAAATAACAACACTGGTGCCCAGGAACAGCTTCCACCGGCTTTGCCCCAGGGTGCGGCGGTAGGCGAGCTGGATTTCAGGTGCAAAGGCGATCTCGTTAGCATCATTGATGATCAATTCAGAATGGAAAAGCTCTTCAGCTTGACCATTACCAATAAAAGCAGCCAGTTCTATATCAACATAACCCCGTACAAAATAGGTCGCCTGAAGCCCTAACTGCACCCAAAAGCCATGCTTCTCATTGAACGACCGGTCATAACGCATGGCAGTGAGCAAGGCAAAGTGGTAGATGCCTGCATTAATAAAATAATCAGAATTTTCTGATCCGTAGCGGTTGAAGTCCTTATCTACATAAGGATTTAATTTGTAGGAGTCCACTCCAAAAGCCAGGCCATTCACCCACCGCCAGTGTTCTGAAAGGGGTAGGGTATGGCGCAGTTGGAATTCGAAGGTTGGTGATGCCCCTGAGTTTACAACACCGCTTCCGCTTATAGGTAATGGGTGATCCCTATCAATCCACACGGCATCACTCCGCCCAGCCAGCAGGTGAAGCTCCAAACTGGAGGATTGCTGGGCGGATAGTTGAGGTAGAACTCCGAGCCATAAGAACAGGGGTATTACGAAAAAGTAGCGTTTGATAGCTATTTTGGGAAGTTGTCCAGAAGTGCCTGTTGCCTTTCCACCGACAAGGCCATATTGAAGATCGAGCTGTAGAAAGCGGTCATGTAAATTCATAACAGGAGTTTTTTGAAATATGAGGGCGACATATAATAAACATTCCTAAGTAAAAACGATTGGCACCTGTTTTTTCTGTGCTTCAGAAAAAGATTTAACACACGAAGGACTCATCATTTAAGGATCTCGGTTTTTTATAAAAAGCCGTGCAGGAATACCCCTGACCTGGCGGAAACCTCCCACTTTTTTCTATTTTTACCGCTCACAAAATCCACGGCTTGTGATTCAGGCATCAGGCATTCAAAAAGCATACGGGCAACTTCAGGTACTCAAAGGAGTAGACCTCTCGATTGGTAAAGGGGAGTTTGTTTCCATCGTCGGGAAGTCTGGAGCTGGAAAGAGCACCCTGCTCCATATTTTAGGCACCCTCGACCGCCCGGACAGTGGTGAGCTGCTGATCAATGACACGGCAGTTGAGAAAATGGGCACCAAAAAGCTGGCGGCCTTCCGCAACCTGAATATTGGTTTCGTTTTCCAGTTCCACCACCTGCTGCCGGAATTTAGCGCTGTGGAAAATGTGCTCATGCCTGCCCTGATCGCCAAAAAGCCGGAAGGCGAGGCCCGCAAACGGGCAGGTGAACTGCTGGACTACCTGGGGCTCAGCGACCGCCTGCAGCATAAACCTGGACAGCTTTCCGGTGGGGAACAGCAGCGGGTGGCTGTGGCGCGCGCGCTGATGAACCAGCCGGGCATTGTTTTTGCAGATGAGCCTTCCGGTAATCTTGATTCTTCTTCTTCTCAGGAACTGCATCAGTTGCTGTTTCAGCTCCGGGACGATTTCCAGCAGACCTTCGTAATCGTCACCCACAACGAAGAACTGGCGCAGATGAGCGACCGGCGGCTGGAAATGAAGGATGGCTTGATTAGCTAAACCAAACCCTATGGCATCGACTCCTACACCCAATTCGTCTTCCAGAACCATCGGCGAGGCCCTGTCTGACCTCTGGCAGGCCACACGAGAGTGGTTCCACACCCTGCTCGACCTTGAATCCGGGCTCGACCGCGAAGGCACCATTATTGCAATCCGTAACAACAAGCGCATGCAGGGTGCTAACGCCTGGCTCCTCGGGTGCTCCATTATGATTGCTTCCCTCGGGCTTGACCTGAACTCGCCGGCCGTAATTATCGGCGCGATGTTGGTGTCGCCCCTGATGTCGCCGATACTGGGCATTGGTCTGGGCGTAGCCATCAATGACAAGGACTCCATGTTCACCTCCATGCGGCACTTTGCGATCGCTATCCTGATTGCGCTGTTTGTAAGCACCCTCTACTTTTTTGTCACGCCTTTCGGTAATGTCACCCCGGAAATACAGGGCAGGACTTCGCCCACTTTCCTGGATGGCCTGGTGGCTATTTTCGGAGGTTTTGCCGGTATCATATCTTCCACCCGAAAGGACAAGACGAACGCCATACCGGGCGTAGCGATTGCTACGGCTTTGATGCCGCCGCTATGTGTGACCGGGTTTGGGGTGGCTGAGGTCTTTGAGCTTTGGATTAAAAAAGGCAGTATGGAGCCCCAAATGTTCTCAGCCGAACTCAACCGTGCTTTTGGGATCATCGGAGGGTCTTTCTATCTGTTTTTCCTCAACTCCTTTTTTATTGCGCTGACGACCTACATCATCATCCGGCTGCTGCGGTTCCCTCTGAAATCCTACGTGGATGCCCGGGAAGCCCGGCGCAACCGGATGATTACGGCGTTTTTCAGCCTGTTGGTTTCCCTGCCCAGTGGGATCATCCTCTATAACTTATACGAAATGCAGCAGGATAAGGCAGAGGTCAAAGCTTTTGTGGAGACCTACTTCCCCCGGGCGTGTATTAATTACGAGCTGACTAGTATCGACCAGGATACCAATAAGCTTATCCTTCAGTTGCTCGGCCGGCGCATATCCGAAGACTCCATACTCTATTATCAAGAGTTGCTGCACGCGCAATATGACTTAAATACCCCTGTACGCCTTTTCCCCATGCAGGCAGAAATGAGCCTGGAAGACATCAAAACCTCCCTGCAGGCACAACGGCAGGAAGTGGTAGGCCTGCTGGAGTCGGAGCGCCGGATCGCCAATACGGCTGTGGAAGAAACCGAAGCCCTCAGGCAACAATTGGCCCGGCGCGAGAGCGATTCCACACTCATTGCGAAAAGCCTCCGGCTGGCACGGGAAGCTTTTGGGGAGGATATAGAGGCTATCCAATACGCTCCGGAAGTCCGGGCTGTCAACGATTCGGCTACCGTTCAGCTGCCTCCGGTTTTTATGGTAGACTGGGCCAACCGAAAAGCCACGCCCCTAAACAAAGACCGCCTCGAACGCATTCTCCGGATAAGTGCAGGGCTGGATACTTTGCAACTGATTTCGTATTAAAACTATCCATGTGTCATGAGAGCATTAATCTGTGTTGATATACAAAACGACTTCTGCCCGGGCGGCGCTCTGGAAGTCAAAGAAGGTGATCAGGTCATCCCGGTTGCCAATGAGCTGATGCCCCATTTCGACCTGGTGGTGGCAACCCAGGACTGGCACCCGGCGAACCACAAAAGTTTTGCCGCCATGCATCCCTGGCGCTATCCGGGGAATGTGATCAAGCTCAATGGGCTGGAACAAATTCTCTGGCCTATTCACTGTGTGCAGGGTAGTTTTGGCGCTGAATTCGCTCCCGGGCTCAACACCGATGCCTTCGAAAAGGTGTTTGTCAAAGGGACCGACCCCGAGATTGACAGTTACAGTGGGTTCTTTGATAATGGGCACCGCAAGGCCACTGGTCTGGGCGACTACCTCAAAGAGAAAGGTATCAAAGAGGTTGGTATTCTGGGGCTGGCCCTTGATGTTTGTGTGAAATTTACCGTACTTGATGCCCTCGGGCTGGGCTTCAAAACCTACCTCGTGGAAGACGGCTGCCGTGGCGTCAATCTCAATGAAGGCGATTCGGATAAAGCCCTTTCGGAAATGCGCGAAAAAGGTGCTATCATTGCGCAGTCAGACCAGATTATAACTATCTAATAAGAAACAAATAACCCATGGTACAACAGGAAACACTACGCTCCTCGAAAGACTATATCGATTTGGAAGACCGTTACGGTGCGCACAACTATCATCCGCTGCCTGTAGTGCTTGCCCGGGGAGAGGGCGCTTACCTCTGGGACGTTGAAGGCAAAAAATACTATGATTTCCTGGCTGCCTATTCTGCGGTCAATCAGGGGCATTGCCACCCACATATTGTGAATGCCCTCAAAAAGCAGGCAGAGCAGTTGACACTCACCTCCCGTGCCTTCCACAATGATATGTTGGGGCCTTACGAAAAGTTCATCACTGAATTTTTCGGCTACGACCGCGTCCTGCCTATGAATACCGGAGTAGAAGCGGGCGAAACGGCAATCAAGCTGTGCCGCAAGTGGGCCTACGAAGTCAAAGGCGTACCCACTAATCAGGCCAAGATCATTTTTGTGACCGGCAACTTCTGGGGCCGTACTCTGGGGGCCATTTCTTCTTCTACCGACTCCAGCAGTACCGCTGGCTTTGGGCCGTATATGCCAGGTTATGAAATTATCCCTTACAACGACCTTTCCGCACTGGAAGAGGCCCTTCAGGATGACAACGTGGCGGGCTTCATGGTAGAGCCCATTCAGGGGGAAGCCGGGGTGGTGGTGCCCGATGAAGGCTACCTGCGCAAAGCATACGATCTCTGCCGGTCGCGCAATGTACTGTTTATCGCCGACGAAGTGCAGACCGGTATTGCCCGTACGGGCAAGCTCATCGCCTGTGAGCATGAGGGCTTCAAGCCGGATATTCTTATCCTGGGCAAAGCCCTTTCCGGTGGCGTATTCCCGGTTTCGGCTGTACTGACAAGAGATGAGATTATGCTGACCATCAAGCCGGGAGAACACGGTTCTACCTTTGGCGGCAATCCGATCGCCTGTGCAGTGGGCATGGCCGCACTGGAAGTGGTCCGGGACGAGAAACTCGCGGAGAACTCCGAGCGACTGGGGCAAATTTTCCGGGACCGAATGCAGAAAAACCTGGTCGATAAAACGGACCTCGTAACTCTAGTGCGCGGCAAAGGCCTGCTTAACGCCATCGTTATTGATGATGAGGAAGATAGCAAGACAGGGTGGAATATCTGCCTGAAACTGGCGGAAAAAGGCCTTTTGGCCAAGCCCACGCATGGCAACAAAATCCGTTTTGCGCCACCTTTGATCATGACGGAGGCGCAGCTCAGCGAATGCTGCGATATTATTGAAGATACTATCCTGAACTTCCGCTCTTAGCAGCGTAGAGGTTAGGCAGGGCCAGGAATCGTTGCTACAGTCAGTGGTTCCTGGCTTTTCTATACCCACAACTGACGCTGCGGGCAAAACGCGGATTGATCTACCCGCACCAAACGTAATTTTTCCCATCAACCCGGCGTTATTTGTCGGTACAGGAGTTACAAAAAGCTGGTGTACGGATTATTTTTTTATAAATTCGTGATTCACACAACCGTTCCAATCGTCCAAGCAAAACGATGACAAAACGCTTAAGCATGTTAAAAAGAATCGCCCCAATTTTTATGTTCCTGTTGTTGGGCTGGTCCGTTCGGGCCCAGCAAACAGCCATCTTTACAGAAGCCAATGAGGCCTACAAGACCGGTGAGCTGATGTTTGATCAGGGCATTTATGGTAAAGCCAGGCAACACTTTGAAAGCGCTTATCACCTGCTGTTGCCCGTCAACGAACCGGATGCTGAGCTGCTAAGGACCAAATCGGAGCTCAATATCGCACGGACGGCCGTCCGGATGCAGGCCCCGGATGGCGAAAAGCTGATCCTGGAATTCGTGCGGAAATACGCGCCCAATACCATCGCCAATCAGGCCCTGATAGAAGTGGCGAATTATTACTACAACGCCCGGGAGTACGAGAAGGCAATCGACTTTTTCTCCAAAGTGCCGACTACCGGTATGAGCCGGGAGCAAAAAGCAGAAGTGAAGTTTAAGCTGGGCTATGCTCTTTTTGTAGAGAAAAAATTCAGCCAGGCCAAGTCCAACTTCCGGAGCATCAAAGACCTGGAGAACGACTATTACTATCCCACCAATTACTACCTGGGGCTCTGCTATTTCTTTGAGGGCAGCTATGATGCTGCGATCGCACAGTTCCGCATTGTGGAGCGCTCGCGCAAGTATCAGCCCCATGTGCCTTACTACCTGGCACAAATCTACTTTGCCGAGCGCCGGTTTGATGAGCTGATTGCCTACGCTGAGCCACGCGTCAAGCAGCAGGGCGTGCGCAAGGAAACCGAAATCAAACAGCTCATCGGACAGTCCTACTTTGAGAAAGGGCAATACCAAAAAGCCCTGCCATACCTGAAATACTACGCCGAGCGCAACAGCCGGCTGCGGGAAGAAGAGCTGTATCAGATTGGCTATACCTATTATCAGGTAGGGGACTACCCCAAGGCAATTCAGTACCTGAAGGATTTGGTTACTGTAGATTCAGAGATCGGCCAGAACGCCATGTTCATCCTCGGGGATTCCTACCTGCGGGTCAATCAACGGCAGGACGCACGTACGGCTTTTGGTAATGCCAAGCGGATGCCTTACGATGAAAGTATTCAGGAAGAAGCCCTCTGGAACTACGCCAAACTCAGCTATGAGCTGAAAGATCCGCGCGAGGCCATCAATGCCCTGAAGGAACTGCGCCCGGAGTCGCCTTACTACATCGAAGCACAGGAGCTGATGAGTGAAATTTTCCTCAGCTACCGGGATTATCAGCAGGCGATGGACATCATCGAGTCGCTGCCCAACCGTACGCCTCAGCTTCAGGAAACCTACCAAAAGGTAGCATACTACCGGGGCTTGCAGCTATTGCAAAACGGAGAGATTGATGCTGCTAAGCAATACTTCGAAAAATCACTGGATGTCTCTATTGATGCCCGCACCCGGGCTACTGCGATTTACTGGCTGGGGGATATTGCGCACCGGGAGGGGGCCTACAACGCCAGCATCCGTTTGCTCAATCAATACCTTACGCTGGCCAAAACCCTGAGCAATATGCCGGATGAGGCCTCCATTTTTACGGCCAACTACACGCAGGGGTACAATTATCTCAAACAAGATAACTTCACGGCAGCTCTCGGGTTTTTTGAAGAGGCTGTGAATGGTATCGACCGCAACCGGTCTTTTATCCGCAATTCAAAAGTGCGGGATAAGGTGCTGGGGGATGCTACGCTGCGGGCGGGCGACTGCCTGTTTAAGCGCAATCAGTACCTGCGGGCGGTCAACTACTACGACCGGGCCGTCAATAAGCAGTACACAGGCTTTGTGTACGCCCTCTACCAAAAGGCTATTATTGAAGGCCTCCTGGGCCGGACGAGCAGCAAAATCCTTGCCCTGGAACGCATTGAGCGGGAATATCCGGAATCTGAATACGCCGATGATGCCTTGCTGGCCCTGGGGTCTACGTACCAGGAAATCGGGCAGCTCAGCAAAGCGGCAGAACCGCTCAAACAATTGCTGCGCCGGTATCAGGGCAAATCGGAATTGGTGACTAAAGCGCTGATCCGCCTGGGCCTTATTAGCTACAATCAGGGCAACCTGGAGGGCGCGATCAATTACTATAAGCAGGTCTTTTCAGCCAACCCTGACGCCAATGAGTCGAACCTGGCTATGGCAGCTCTGGAGGAAATCTATGTGGATGACCTCGGTCAGCCGGATGCCTATTTCGCCTTTCTGGAAACGGTGCAGGGCAATGTGGAGAACGAAGTCCGGGACTCTATCAACTTCCGGGCGGCGGAATCGCAGTTTGAGAATGCGAATTACGAGCGCGCCGTACAATCGTATACGGATTACCTGCGCAAATTCCCGCGCGGGTTGTACATCCTGCCTGCCACCTACCACCGGGCGGAGTCATATGCGGTACTCCGGCAGTATTCCAGTGCCCTGCAAGACTATGCTGCCGTAGTGGATAAAGGGCCAAGCTCTTACTTTGTGAAGGCGCTCGAAAAGGCGGCACTGATCGCTTACAACCACGAAAAAGACTTCCTTCTGGCCTTCGATTTATACTCGGAGCTGGAAGAGGTCGCTCAGTCGGCAGAGCAACGGTTTGAAGCACAGCTGGGCGCACTGCGCTCGGCTTACCGGGTAGGCAAAAACGATGCGGTTTACACCCTGGCCCGCAAGGTTGCTACCAATCCTAACGCTTCACAATTACAGATTGCCACGGCTAATTTTTATCTGGGTAAGATGGCATACGACCGGCAGGATTACGAGAACGCCCTCACGGCTTTCAATGAGGTCATCCGGCTGAGCGATAACGAACAAACTGCTGAGGCTCGTTACCTCAAAGCTTATGTTTTCTACCTGCGGCGAGACCTTGAGCGGGCACAGGAGATTTGTATCAATGCCAATAAGGAGAGCTCCGGTTATCCGTTTTGGGTGGCTAAAAGTGTCATCTTGTTATCGGATATCCTGCGGGAGAAAGGCGACCTCTACAACGCCCGCGCTGCCCTGGAAGCCCTCCTGGAAAACTACGATGGCGACCCTAAACTGGTCAACGAAGCCCGGGAAAAACTGCAAACCATCAATAGCCTCATCAATCAGTCGAGCCGCCTGAATACCAGCCCGGAAGACGACAGCTTCATGGATACCGATGGTGGTAATTAATTCCGAAACCTCAGCCCGTGCCTTTGAGGCACGGCGCACTATTCCTTTAATCTTCAGAAAAATAGCGCATAGCCCGATGAAATACTGCAAGTTCTTATTTTTCCTGCTGATTGGCTTCGCCTTTTCAACCCCTGCTTTTGCTCAGGACCCGGACGATCTGGCTTCCGGAGAAATCGATATCATCAAAAGCTTCGATGCCCGCCTTGGTGATGCGGAACGCTACCGCGTAGACCCGGAGCTGCCGCCCTTGGATACGACCGGCCGGCGCCTGGAGTATAATGTATTCACCCGCACCCTGCCCGTAGAGTACCTGCCGCCCAAAATCCGCCCCCTGTCTATGAAGCGCGAAAAAACGGAAGCGGGCTATAACGGCTACCTGAAAGCCGGGGGCGGCTTCCCGGCTGCCTTATTCGGAGAGGGCTACTACAATATCAATAACAATGAGAACCTCAGTATTGACCTCTTTGCCAATCACCATTCAGCCAACAACGGGCAGAATGTAGAGAATCAGCGCTTCAGCAATAGCAACGGCGGGGTAGACGGCACCTACCACTTCGATCAGGGCTTTGCGGTCAATGCCCATTTGGAATATACCTCCAATACCGTACACTACTACGGCTACAACGAAGTCGCAGAGGCGCTTGACGAAACCATCACCTTTGATCAGGAAACGGTGCGGCAGCGTTTTTCTATTTTTGACGGCGAGGCCAGCATCTACAACAGTGCCCGCACAGAAGCTGACTTCAACTACTATGCCGGCTTCAAAACCTACCTGATGAACGATAGCTACTCTCCCTCTCGGGAGAATGGTTTCGACCTCGTATTCCGGGGCACCAAGTGGTTTGATGA
The DNA here is from genome assembly GCF_040219495.1 of Phaeodactylibacter sp. Classification (GTDB taxonomy): domain Bacteria; phylum Bacteroidota; class Bacteroidia; order Chitinophagales; family Saprospiraceae; genus Phaeodactylibacter. Next base: position 45,400 of record NZ_JAVJSK010000116.1, read on the forward strand.
TACCCACCCTTTGTCTGTGGAAATTCAGACCGACTTCACCAGCTATGACGATATAGAGGGCGACCAAACGCTGAACAACTTCTTCCTGCGCCCTAACTATACCTATCATGCAGACCGCTTCCGCGTGAAGCTGGGTTTCAACCTGGCTGCCAACGACGATAACTTCACCTTTTTCCCGGATATTGAAGCTACGGCAGTCATTTTGGAAGGCATCGTGAATGCCTACGTTGGTGCTGACGGTACGCTGCAGAAGAATACCTACCGGCGCCTGGCTACTTACAACCCCTTTGTGGGCTCGCCACTGAGTATCCGGAACACCTTGTACTACAGTTACTACGGTGGGGTGCGGGGTAATGTGGAAGGCATCGATTATGATTTTCAGGTGGGGTATCAGGCAGTGGATGACCTGGCAACCTTCCGCTTGTTTGACCCCTTTGATGATATACCCCGCTTCGATGTGGTCTATGATGACGGCAGTATCGTGACCATTAAAGGCTCTGTTACTGCTCCTATATTCGAAGGCTTCAAAGCTGTTGGCTCCTTTAGCCAGAATATCTACAGCCTGGACAATGAGGAAAAGCCATGGCACCTGCCTGCTTTGTCTGTGAATGTAGGGCTGCGTTACACTACGCTTGAGGACCGATTGACTGTAAAAGGTGATTTTTTCCTGGAAAACGGTGTGCCTTATCTGAACCCGGAAACCATGGAAGCCGACAACCTGAACGGCTTGTTTGACCTGAGCCTTGGTGCAGACTTTTTCTTCTCTGAAAAGTTTGGCGGGTTTGTGCAAATCAACAACCTGGCGAATAACCGTCGGGAGCGTTGGTTCCGCTATCCCATATTGGGCATCAATGCCATGGTGGGCGTGACATTCCGGTTCTAGCAGTCGCCCGCAAAGTATCAAAAAATCAGGCATGAATCGCTTTAGATTCATGCCTGATTTTTTTTGGCACCGGGTCGTGTTTGGTAACGTGAATGTTGTTAAGAGCTAAACATAGCAGCTCTTATCCTTTCTGCTTCAACAGGATTTTTTCTTTCTGCTGCGCAAATTCTGCATCGGTAAGAATACCGCGGTCGCGCAGTTTGCCCAGTTCAACGATTTGCTCCAGGAGTTGTGCACTGTTGCTGTCTGGTGTTGACTGATCGGGCTGCTGAGGGGCAGGCTCGAGCTCCAGTTCTTCTTCCGGAGCTTCCAGCCCCGGTAGGGGCATCTGATAACCATTATCTACGAAAGACTGAAAAGCGGGGCGGGAGCGAAGGAAGGCGAGGGCATCGTGGTTATGAATCTTCTCCACCTGATCAAATCCGTACTCTACAGCGTCTTCGAGGTGCTGAAAGCCCAGTTGTTCGTCCTCCAGCATAGAATAAGTGGCCGCCAGGTTGTAATGAATGGCAGCATTTTCAGGGTCGAGGCTTAACGCTTGTTCAAAATCTTCGGCAGCTTCATCAAATCGGTAATCCCGGAAGTTTTGAATTCCCCGCCGCTTGATGATTTCAAACTCAGATTGATGTACCCTTCGGCGGCGGCTTGGTGCCGGGAACCGGTCTGAGTTTTGGTAATGCCGCCCGTACCAGTTGCGCGCTTTGTTGTACCGGCGGTCAAAGTCTTCTTTGGGCATGGCAAAGAAGAGAACGGCATCCACAAGTGCAAGTATGGCAGGAGCAAGGATAAAGGGCACTCCTTCTTCAGCGGTAATTAAAATAGCAAAGAATGCAATGATCATGTAGAGTATACCGAAAGCGCGTTGCCCCAGGTAAAACCGGTGAACACCAAAAAAACCAAAAATTAATGCCAAAAAGCCTGCTACGTTCTTATTCTTCATAGGTGGAATGCTTTCAAAATTGTCCCAGTGTACGGCACCGGATTAACCAGGCAGCTAAAATAAGGCATCACTCAGCCTTTTTCAATAACCTTATGCCAAGGACGGCAGAAAATAGATAAATCTGGGGGCATTTACGGACATAAGCCTTCAGCAGCTGAAGGGGAGGAGCTGGGTTTGCTTACCGGTTCAGAGCCCAAACCCACTGTCCGGATTGGTCAAAATACCCGATTTTGTCTCCCTTTTCTACCCGGTACAGCCCTTCACCCGCGTAGCTGATGTATTCGTAGTCCGGCTGTACCAGCAGCTCGCCTTCAAGACTGGCCAGGCCATTAAAACCCTGAATTCTCACCCGGGCGTAGCCATCTCGGAAAGACTCGATTTTGTCGTAGCGGGGCGGAATGATCTCAATGCCTTTCTGATTGATAATGCCCCATTTGCCATTAATCTGTACCACCGCTACCCCGTACTTGAACTCTGTGGCCTGCTCGTAGTACCCGTTGTACGGGCTCGCCTGTTCGGTGATGTAGTAAAACCGGTATTGTTCGTCACGCACAAGCCCCCGCCCTTCCTGGAAATTCAGCAGGCGGTCAAGGCTGGGCTCAATGAGCAAATTACCGGATTGGTCAATCAGCCCGGCCCGGCGCATACCTTTGTAAACGACTGCCCGCCCGCCCTCAAAGTCCAGGCATTTGGAATAATTGCAGGGGACCACCACTTGTCCGGATAAGTCGATATAGCCGCACTGCCCATCTAACTGAACGGCTGCAAAGCCCTCGGAGAATGAGCTTGCTTTAGAAAACCGGTCTTCGATGACCAGATTGCCGCGGACGTCTATGTAGCCATATCCATTTTTGGTTTTGACAACAGCCAGCCCTTCCTCAAACGGGGTGATGGCTTTGAATTTTTGGTTGGTAACCGCAGTGCCCCGTCGGTCAATCAGCGCGTAGTGCACCGAGTGCCCGCCATCCTGTGCAATGGCCAGGCCGTTGGCATCAAATGGCCCGATGTGGTTGTATTTGGGCCGTTGTATGTAGTCTCCGGCAACATCAATGAGCCCGTAATCCTGATCTACCACTACTCTCGCAGTACCCTGCTGGAAATCATAAGCCCGGTCAAAATTTGGGGGAATGGCTTTATGGCCTGCTTCATTGATATAGCCCACCCCTTCATCCGTAGCGACCCACGCCAGCCCATCCGAAAAGCTGCCCACGCGCCGGTACTGCAAATCAATGATGATGCGCCCCTGCTTATCAATAAAGCCCCAGCCAGAGCCCAGGCGGACGGCCGCGAGCCCCTGACTGAAATTCTGAACTTCCCGGAAGCGGCAGGGGATAACCTCCATGCCATCGGTGTTGACGAAGCCCCATAGCCCGTTGCGGCGTACAGCCAGCCGGCCTTCACTGAAGTAGCCCAGCTCATCGTACACCGCGCTTACCGTAATTTGCCCCAGTGTATCTACCAGCCCATACTTGGGCTCCTGTATGTAGACCCGGACCATCTGATTGTCTGTGTTTTCCATGAAGTGGACCCCATCGTACTGACAGGGGAGAATGACTTTTGCCTTCTGGTTCACCATGCCCCACTTGTCGTGGCAGGCTACAATCCCCACATCATTCACAAAATCTTTGGCGAAGGTGTACTGCGGCGGGACCACCACTGCTCCGGTTTGGTCCAGATAGCCCCATTCACAGCCTTCGCAGATCAGGTTGGCATCGGCTTTGAATTTAATATCGTACTGTGTGTAATCCTGCATGATGCTGGGTGCCGCAAGGCTTCTCAGGTACTGATTGATGCTGCCGAGGTGAAGTTCAGCTTCCACACTGCCTGAGAGTTGGCCCGAAAAACTAAAACGAGCCACTCCGTTAACAAAGAGGCCGATGAAAGCTAAATCACGTCGCGCAACCCGGCCGGTGGAGTCAATCAATCCGTGGCGGCCGTTACTAAATACACAACGGGCCAGCTGTCCACCCTGCCGAAAATCACTCAGGCGGATATCCAGAAACTCCAACTCTGTGACCAGAAGCCCCAACGCATTATTCACAATACCATACGTCCGGTCAAACCGGAAATGGGTCCGGTCAAAGCCATTGGTATGAGACTGTGGGATGCCTACCAGAGTCAGGCCGAGTGCATGTTCAACCTGAACAAAGGAAAACATGGGCTCGATTTGCACGCCTCCGTCATTGAGCCGCCGCAGGCCCCAGCGGTCCTCTTCCGGAGCGTAGAACCACTCGAATTGTTCCAACAGTTGGCTGTTTTGAGCGTTAGCGCCCAACTCCCTGGTGGGGCTCTTGTTGACTTCTTTGCTGCCAATTTTGACCTGGAAATGTTGCTCCAACTTATTGGCATCTCTTAAGCGCCCTTCAGCATCTAAGGTGAGCAACGTCAGTTTTTCCGGGCCATCCGGAGTGCGTGTGTAGGCTTTTGCTTCCTGCTTTTCGAGGACGATACGGTCGTATTCAGGCGCGACGATTTCGGTACCGTCAATATGGACCAGGCCAAACTGATTTTCTTTTTTTACAACACAGACCTTGCCCCTCAGCGGTGCGATGTAGTCATAGGCCAGCGGGATGAGTAAAGTGCCTGCCTTGTCCGCCACGCCCCACTGCCCGTCCTTATTGACCCGGAAGTGGTCACGGGTGTAGGGCTGTATTTCGTTGTAAACCGGGGGGAATACTTCCTGCCCGCACCAGTTGATGAGCCCGAGGCGGCGGCTTTCCTTTACAATCAGGTAACGGGGCGAAAAGCTGTAGTAGTCGTGGTGCCAGTCCGGGGTGATGATACGATTGCAGTACAGGCTAAAGACCTTATTGCCCTTTTCGCTGCTCAGTTTGATGTAGCCGTTGTCAATTTTGCTGTACCCTTTGAATACAGCAGGTATGCGCTCAATACCATAGAAGTCAACAGCGCCCCAGTGGTAGTCTTCGCGGAAAAAGAACAGGCTATCCTGATACACCTGAATATCTTCTGCCCGGTTGTCAATAATCACCCGGCCGGTCCCGGACAGAAGGCCCAGGTTTTGGCCTTTGCGGGTCAGGAAGCAGTTATTGTCAAAGGCTTTGATTTCATCATAGACAGCGGGAGCGAGGCGGTGCCCAAATTGATTGGTCAGGCCCCATTTGCCTTCTTTTTGGTAGGTGAGGAAATGCTGCCGTACCACATGAACCCGCTCATAGCCTTTTTCCAATACGACTTTGCCGAAGAGGTTGACGACCATCCAGGCTTCTTCGTCCATCACCGCGATGAGGGTGGAATCCAGGACTTTGATGTCTTCGTATTTAGGTTGCAGAATACGCTGGCCGTTGGCCCCGAGCAGCCCCACTTTCCCTTCAAACTGCATGACAGCGTAGCCAAATTGCTTGAATTCGCCAATCGCATCGTAGACAGGGGCCTGAACCAGGGTACCGGAGGCATCAATAAGCCCCCACTTGTTGTCTTTCTTGATCGGGAAATACCGCTGGCCCGGCAGTGTGCCGCCAAAAAGCAGTATGGAGATCAGGATGAAAAACAGGCGCATAGGCAAAAGATGGAAACCGCTTTTAAAAAATTGAGGAATCAGAGTGCCCTAATAACGTAAAACGAGGGAATTAATTTTACTTTAAAAAGACTGCTCCTTCGCTCAGTTGCGATTTGTTATATATGAAGAAAATTAAGAACTGTATGTTATCACAAATATACACTTAGATTCCAGTTTTTTGCGTATATAAGGGGGATCTGACCGCTGTGGGGTTTGAACAATTCATGTTTTTTATACATTTGCAGTCGTAAGAGCGCTTTGTACCAATAAAGAATTATGCCAAAGAACTTATTAATAGTAGAGTCGCCGGCCAAGGCGAAGACCATAGAAAAGATACTCGGTAAAGACTTCACCGTCAAGTCGAGCTTCGGTCACGTCCGTGATCTGGACAAGCGGGGCGGAGCCGTGGATATCGAAAATAATTTCGAACCCAAGTACGTCGTCTCAGCGGACAAAAAGCGGGTGGTAAAGGAACTCAGGGACCTTGCGAAAAAGTCGGACGAGGTCTGGCTCGCCACGGATGAAGACCGCGAAGGAGAAGCCATTTCCTGGCATTTGTGCAAGGTCCTGGGCCTCGATGAAGCTTCCACTAAGCGGATCGTATTCCGGGAAATTACCAAGCCGGCTATCCAAAAAGCCATTACCCAGCCCCGCCTGGTGGATGTAAACCTGGTGAATGCTCAGCAGGCCCGCCGTATCCTGGACCGGCTGGTGGGGTATGAGTTATCCGAAATCCTGTGGAAAAAGATCAAAGGTAAGCTGTCGGCGGGCCGGGTGCAGTCCGTAGCGGTAAAGCTGTTGGTAGAACGGGAGCGGGAAATTATGAATTTTGAGTCCGCACCCTTTTTCCGTGTCAATGCACTATTTGATGTAAAAAACGAGCAGGGCAAGTCCGTGAAGCTAAAAGCGGAAAACCCGTCCCGCTTTTCTGCCGAGAAAGATGCCGAGCAATTTCTAAAGCAGTGCCGGGATGCGATCTTCAGCATCACCGATATTGATGTGAAGCCGCTGAAGCGCCGCCCTACCGCACCGTTTACGACTTCTACTCTGCAACAGGAAGCCAGCCGGAAGCTGGGCTATAGTGTACAACGCACCATGAGCGTTGCGCAGCGCCTCTACGAGGCTGGCCACATTACCTACATGCGTACCGATTCGGTGTCCCTGAGCGAAGTGGCGCTGAAAAGTATTGCCAAGGAAATCGAACACCTTTATGGGGCTAACTATCTGAAGACACGGCGCTATAAAGGCAAGTCTGCCTCCGCACAGGAAGCGCACGAAGCCATCCGGCCAACCTATATTTCCAATCAGAATGTGTCCGGCAACCGCGATGAGCAGCGCCTCTATGAACTGATCTGGAAGCGGACGATTGCTTCGCAAATGTCAGATGCTGAACTGGAGAAGACCATCGTTAAAATCGGAATTTCTACGATGCCTGATAGCTATCTGAAAGCAGAAGGGGAGGTGTTGAAGTTCGATGGCTTCCTCAAAGTGTACTTGGAGTCGACCGATGATGAGGACGAAGATCAGGAAGCAAAAGGCATGCTGCCACCATTGAAAATCGGGCAGTCACTGAACCTGTTCAACATGATCGCTACCGAACGGTTTACCCGGCCACCGTCGCGGTATACGGAGGCAGCGCTGGTTAAGAAGCTCGAAGAACTTGGCATTGGCCGCCCTTCTACTTACGCGCCAACGATCAGTAAAATTATGGAGCCGGAGCGGGGCTATATTACCAAAGAGACCCGTGATGGCACCGAGCGTGAATACCAGTTACTGACCCTCACTAAGAGCGGTGAGATCAACAAAGAGACGAAGACCGAGATAACGGGCGCCGTCAAAAATCGCCTGTTTGCTACAGATATGGGGATCACGGTAGCTGATTTCCTGAGTGAGCACTTCAAGGATATCATGAACTACAGCTTTACCGCTGATATTGAAAAGCAGTTTGACTCCATCGCTGAAGGGAGCAAGGAGTGGACCAATATCCTCAAGGCTTTTTACGGGCCCTTTCACGAAACCGTGGAAAAAACCCTGGAAAATGCAGAGCGCCCCACCCGGGAACGGGTTTTGGGCAAAGACCCTGAATCGGGCCGCACCCTGCTGACCCGTATGACCCGCAATGGCCCGGTAGCGCAAATTGGTGCGCCCGATGAACTGGAAGAAGAGGAAAAGCCCAAGTATGCCAACCTGCGCCACGGGCAGTCTATGGAGACCATCACCTTTGAGGAAGCTCTGAAGCTGTTTGAACTGCCCAGGGATATGGGCGAGTACGAAGGGGAGCCGGTGCAAATCGGTATAGGCCGGTACGGCCCTTATGTGCGGATGGGGGAAAAGTTCTTTGTGTCTATCCCGAAAGGAGAAGACCCACTGGAACTGACCCGGGAGCGGGCTTTGGAGCTGGTCAAAGCGAAACAAAAAGAAGATGCGCCGGTGGGCACTTACAAAGGTAAGCCTATTACAAAAGGCAAGGGCCGGTTTGGGCCTTTCCTCAAATACGATGGCTTATTTGTGAATGTGCCCCGAAAGTATGACTTCGAGAATATCTCAATCGAAGACATGCATGAGCTCATTGAGAAAAAGATTGAAAAGGAAGCCAATCGCTACATCCACCGCTGGGATGAAGAAAAGATCGCAGTGGAGAATGGCCGATGGGGGCCATTTATACGCTACAAAAAGAAAAGCGTAAAAATCCCCAAAGTGGATGGAGAGCGGATGACGCCTGAAGCAGCGAAGGAACTGACCCTTGAGCAAGTCAAAGGCATTATCGAAGCGGAAATGCCGGGCACTTTCAAAGCGCCGAAGAAGAAGCCGGCGAAGAAAAAGGGAGCAGGGGCGAAGAAAGCTCCTGCTAAAAAGAAAAAGTAGACCGCTAACGTTTTTGCTTGAAGGACCAGGTGAGCTGTACTTCACAGACCGCCTCCCTCCGGGTGTTCCTGCCTGTGGTGCGTACGGTTACTTCCTGCCCTGCACCGGTAGCAATAGCGGTGTCCACTGCAGCCCTGATTTCGGCACCCGCACTACAGGTAAAGTAGGTGCGGGTGTCGGCTTTTTTGATAAAACGTGCCTCAAACCCGGTGATAAGCATCGAGACCTTGCCCTTACCGGCAAGGGCAAGAAGTGCCAGTGTACCCGTTGACAGTTCAGCAGCCCCGCTTAGTGCAGCGAAGTAAGCAGACCGGAAGGGGTTCTGAGTAGTCCAGCGGTAGGGGATGCTGACCACACAGGTGTCTGTGTCACAGGATTCCACCCGTACGCCCCAAAACAAGCAGGAAGGAAGCCGCTTCAGGAAAAAAAGGCGCATTTTCCAGGGGGCTGTAAAATCCCGGATCAACTTTTGCATTTCCGGTGCGGTGGAAGCCGTAGTTGTGGCAGAGGTATTTGCAGTCATAACAACACTTTGGTTTTTAAAATAAAAGCACCGTTCAGCTGATAGTCAGGCTATTACCTGACCGCCGGACCGTAAACGACCACTCAAAGTACAAAAAAGACCGGATAGTCAAGGGGCTTAACTTTGCCATTTTGCCTTCAATTGCTTCAGATAGCTGTATAAAATCACTACATTTGGGCATCCATCACTAACCATATTTAATTAGCGCATGAACCTTCACGAATACCAAGGAAAAGAATTGTTGAAGAGCTACGGCGTAGCCATACAGGAAGGCCTCGTAGCCAATACACTGGAAGAAGCTGCTGCCGCTTACGGAACGATCAAAGAAAAAACAGGCTCTGGCTTCGCAGTAGTCAAAGCTCAAATTCATGCCGGAGGACGCGGCAAGGGCGGTGGCGTAAAACTGGTGAAAAATGAAGCAGGGCTCAAAGAAAACGCAAGTGCTATTCTCGGCATGATGCTCAAAACCCCGCAGACACCGGGTGGCATGGAAGGGCCGGGCAAGCTTGTGAAAAAGATCCTGGTTGCCGAAGATGCCTACGTGCCCTCTCCTGATGCGTGCGATGAATTCTACGTCTCTGTGCTTATGGACCGAGAGAAGAAGTGCAACGTTATCATCTATTCCACTGAAGGTGGTATGGATATTGAAACAGTTGCGGAAGAAACCCCGCACCTCGTGCACAAAGAATACATTGACCCCACTCAGGGCCTTCAGGGCTTTCAGGCGCGTAAAATCGCCTTCAATCTTGGCCTGAATGGAAAGGCAATGAAAGAAATGGTGAAGTTTATCAGCTCACTCTACAAAGCTTTTGTAGGAGCGGATGCGTCACTATTCGAAATCAACCCCTGCCTCAAGACCGGTGATGACCGTATTATCGCGGTAGACTGCAAAGTGACCCTCGACGATAATGCCCTGTTCCGTCATCCGGACCTCGCCAAGCTCCGTGATACGGATGAAGAGGACCCCACTGAAGTAGAAGCTAAGGAATATGGCCTGAATTATGTGCAGCTCGACGGAAACGTGGGTTGTATGGTTAATGGTGCAGGCCTGGCTATGGCTACAATGGATATCATTAAGCTGTCCGGTGGCGAGCCGGCCAACTTCCTCGACGTAGGAGGTACCGCAGATGCAAAGCGGGTGGAGCAGGCTTTCCGGATCATCCTGAAAGACCCGGAAGTCAAAGCCATTCTGATTAATATCTTCGGTGGTATTGTCCGCTGTGATCGTGTGGCACAGGGCGTTGTAGATGCCTATAAGAATATGGGCAACATCAATGTGCCCATCATCGTGCGCCTCCAGGGTACAAACGCAGATGTAGCGAAGAAGCTAATTGATGAATCTGGCCTTGCTGTGAAGTCGGCTATCCTTCTTCAGGAAGCAGCAGACCTGGTCAAGGAGGCCGTTGCCTGATTACAGGTAGCTGACCGCTAAAAACTATACCATAGCCGGGTATTGCTCTTGAAGCAGTATCCGGCTTTCTTTTTGCAACCATTTTGCGCCTTTGCTGTTTCCTGACCAAAAGCAAAAATTATGTTCGGACTATTCAAAAAAGACCCGGTCAAGAAACTGGAAAAGCAATACCTGAAACTGATGGAAGAAGCTATGCAGATACAGCGTAGCGGAGATATTAAAGCCTACGCAGAGAAGTCAGCTGAAGCAGAAAGGGTCGCCCAGGAAATCGAGGACCTGAAAAATGAAAAGTAACAGTGTTGCTTCTTCTGTGATGTTACGATTCCGGGATAAAAAATTTATGCATTTATTGTCATAATGTAGTGTTTTGTCATCAAAAAGATAAAAGCAGCACCTTTTTTTTATTGTTGCATTGTTATGCTTTGAACTCTTCAAAATCCTCCTTATATTTGACAAAGTCCTATACAAATATGCACGCGTCTCTTTTACTTTAGGGTTAGCCTTCTGAAAGAGCAAAACAAAGCTTCGCTTAGATCGAAGTACCCCCTCCCAGCAACTATCAAACTGTTTCTAATGGCACGTTTATGGCTTTAGTAATTATTGGATAGTGTAGGTTTTAGGCTGTATACATTACAACAACAGTCAAAATTTATTGGTGTAGTTTAAAGAAAGAATACCTTAGACATGTTGTGTGCTTCTTTTTGATGAGGTTAAAAGTCATTATCCTGACTTCCTTTATTCAGAATGCAGTGTCCTGCATATCTTGGAACTTTGCGCAATAACTCCCTCCTTACCGAAAGGTGCAAAATGGTTCTTTCTTTGCAAAATAATAGCACGATAATGCTCCATCCGTAGTGATCTGCGAGGCATTCTCGGTTCCTGCCTTCCTATCAATAGCAATGATTAGGGAGTCATTCGCCGTCAATTGCCGGTAGTGTGCCTGTGTAAGTTCCTGTTGGGGTGAGCTCTTGGTACTAAATCAGTATGAATGATCCTTACTTCTTATGTTCAGGAGTGCGGGAGACTGAAAAGTTGCGCACATATCTGGTCGTAGCGGCTTTTAACCGGTCTCTGCTAGGCATAGGTTTAGGGTATAGTCTGCCAAGTCAGCATTTATAAATCTTGAGTTGGCAGAGTATTAGGTTAGCAATCGCCACGATACAATGCAATGAATGGTCAACAAACCAAATGATATACTTATGCCCATAACTGACCTATGGTCATAAATGAACTCTAAACAACCATAATTACTCTTTATGAACTACATTAACACTTTTTTTCGAAGGCGAAAGCCTGACAGTAAAGCCCATCCGGCGCTTTTCAGGCGAGCGAGCTTGTTGGCGCTTGCCTCACTTGAGGGGATGTTAAATCCACGATCTTCTTCAGCAGCTGGCTGTAAGCAGCTACTGATGTTAATCTGCATAGTAGCTTTCACCATTCCGATTTCCGGGCAGACGCTGCTGAAAGCCTGGGACTTTGATGGATTCAATGGCGATGAAGGACCTACTTTAGCTACCTTCAACGCCACTGGTATCGGTGCTACCACCGGTGACGTCCGTCGAGCCGCGGGCATTATCGCTTTTCCAGCAGGCGGTTTCGACAATGTTTACATTTCACGGGATTTTGACAATACCACCCTGGTCGGCGCACGTTCGGCTTCCGAGTACGTTAAAATATCCATCCGCCCCGAGGCCGGCTTTGGCTTACAGCTGACGGAGCTGACTATCCAAATTGGACGTCAGGGCAATGGACCCAATGAGTTCGCGCTATTCACCGATGCTGGCGGCGACAACTTTGTCACCCTGATTGGCTCTCACACCAGCACCATCAATGGTACAGGTAATTACGAAACGGTCACTTTTGATCTGACCACCACTGGTTTGTTCGATAATTGCACTACCAGTAGCAACGCGGTCAGCTTCCGATTGTATGGTTATGGCAACAGCGTGGATCCCTCCGCAGATTTCAATCGTTTCTGGTTTGGCAACGGTCTCGCAGATGCGACCAATGACATTGAGATTTCGGGTTATGTAGAAGCTATTCCGGATGCGCCTACTCATCCCTCCGAAACGGTTGAGTTCTGCGAAGGTGCGGGTAACCCCGACCGTTTACTTCGTTTAATCAATCCCAGCCCAATTGATGGCAGTGGTGATCAGGTGGTCGTTTGGGTGGTGCAATCGGCTCCAGCTGCGGCTGGCCTGACCGTGGGCCAGGAGTTTATGCCCCCGTGCAGCGCCCCTGGCAGTTATACGGATGCTAATTTTTTCCTGTCCGGAACAAATGATAATAGCATTCGTCTCCAACCAACAGCACCGGTTGGAGATTATGTGTTTAGTGCTAAAGTCCTGAATTGCAATACAGGCTGTGAAAGCGAGCTGAGCAAGGAAACCTATACCATTTCCAAAAAAGCGGACCCGATGGTATCGATTACCGCAGATCCTACGGGTGATGTGTGTTTGAATACCCTGGGTGTGCAATACGATCCGAACCTGACGGCTACTGATGGCGGCACTTACGCTTACGCCTGGTGCGCCTATAATAACGGCTTGGGATCGGGTACTTGCTTCGACGGATTCGATGACAATACCGCCGCCATGCCGACGCGGGACTGGGTTACAAGTACAGGAGCCAGGTCTGTTGGCGTCACTGTCAGCAGTACTACCCCTGGTTGTGAGGCTTCGGATTTATACAGCTTTACGGTCAACCCTAATCCTGCTGCACCGACCGAGCCTGCCAAGACCATAGCGTTTTGTGAAGGAGCTCCCGGTAGTGACCGGCTGTTACGCCTGATCAACCCGAGCCCTATCTCTGGCGATCAGGTGGTGGTTTGGGTTCTGCAATCTGCTCCGGCTGGCGTTGCACTTGCGGAGTACAATCCTCCTTGCAGCGTTCCCGGTAGCTTTACCAGTCCGGATGGGTTTTTCTTCCTGTCTGGTACGAACGACAACAGCATCCGCCTGGAGCCAGCAGCTCCGGTGGGCGATTATGTATTTAAGGCAAAGGTACTGGATTGCGCAACTGGCTGCACGAGTGATCTGAGTGCAGCAACCTACACCATTTCTAAATTTGCTAACCCAAGTGATGCCTTTAGACCGGCAGGCACAGATGTGTCCTTCCCCTTCACTGGAACACTGGATTTTGATGCCGACCACGACGCCTGCCCCGGCGACGTATTCGAGTACGGCACTCAAGCGAATACAGCAGGCATAAATACCATAAGCTGGGCTTTGTCC
>NZ_JAVJSK010000117.1:0-52831 GCF_040219495.1 Phaeodactylibacter sp.
TGCGCTGACCAGCGTCAGTTGCCTGGATGTGGAAGAGTGGCAGGAGGATAACGTCTGCCACAACCGCTACGGGCTGCGAAAATCAATGGACCGAGAGCTAAAATCCCTAGGGTGAGAACCTTATCAGACTGAACAGCCTAATTCTAATAGTATTATCCTTTATTTTTGCTAATTCTTTAGCTGATTCCATTTCCTGATCTAATCTCGCTATCTCTATATTCATCTTCAGAACCTCATCCTGTAGTTGTTCTATAGAAACATCTGTATCTGGTTGCCCTATTGCTGTAACTTGAAAAGCTAAATTTACGATGATCAGTAGAAATAAACATTTTGAATCCATATTATAAAAATTAGTTGCGTTACTGAATACCAAAATCCCAACACCAAATCTGAAGCTTAAAGTTCCTTGATTTTAGCTCGATATTCCTCAATTTCCCTTTCAAGCTCTTTTAATCTTTTCCAAAAATGGTCCTCCGATATTTCGGACCTTTCTAATCTTTTTAAATCATTGTGTATATAGCTTTTGATCCTATCACAGTTTTCAAGTATGGCAGATGCCATTCGTTGATTTTCTTTTTTCACTTTTTTTGAATCCTCTTTTATCGAATTAGTGGCTTGATTTACCTTGTTTAATGCCTTCTCTATTTTTTGTTCTAGGATTTCCTCATCGCCTGATGCCTGTCCAGAGGACTCTATCGAACCAAGTTCAATTATACTCTGTAGTAAGTCCCTCTCAGCATCTATTTTAATTGACCTGGAGGCATTAGGGTTTTTGAGTAAGTTTAAATAGGTGCATATTGCACCTCGCTTTTTCTTATACGCTTCAAAAAAATCCTTCGAAACACAGTATTGGCTATGCCTATTCGAGGCGTAAAAATCGGCAATGGATGATTCATTTGATAGCTTCCCTTCACTGTCTAGTAATTCCAGATCATCCTTTGCCGCAATAAGTAGCTCGTTCTTTAACGACAATGTATTTTGTTCACTTTGATTTAAGGAATCGCACATGAAAAAAATATCGGGTACCTCACAGTCGTCCATCTGAGGTGATTGGTCAATAGGTAGTATGACTCGGATTAGAAATGGTAAAACCAGTATTAAAATAAGAACTAACAAAGCTGACAATAGTATTTTTTGTTTGGTATTCATGCTAAACTTATTTTTGTTTTTGCAATATAACAGCAATGTCTTATTTTAACAAAATTTATAAATAACAATTTAGGTCGATTTAAAAATAGTGGCGAAATGCTCCTCCAAAATGAGGAGAGAACAAAAATAGAGCAACTACTGCACCGCGGGCTCGTCAAGCAGTACAGCCAAACTACCGGCAACCGAACCGCGCTCAAAGGCAGCCTGCAATTTGCCCAGCACCTCAATCATAATCTAGTGCACCGGGAGCGTTTCTACGTGAGCCACACCACCTACGATCGGAAGCATCTGCTGCATCAGATCCTGTACGAAGCCCTGTTGCTCCTGCAACGCCTCAATACGCACCCCCAGCTCCACCACCGCATCGGCCGGCTGCTGCTCGATTGGGCAGAGCAGGATCGGCTTAAAGCCTACCCGGCTCTTTTCGACCGGATCACGTTCAACCGGAAGACCATTTACTACCGCTCTGCCATCCAAATCGCCAAAATGCTGTTGCTCAACTACCACCCGGATGTCAGTCGGGGGCAGGAGGGCGTGCTGGCGCTCATGTTTGATATGAATCAGCTGTGGGAGCGCTTTGTATACGTGAGCCTGCGAAAGCACACCCCGGAGGGCAAACCGTACACGCTCAAAATACCAAGCCCTTCTGTACTCCGGATCAAGGTCAAAAACGGACAATGCGCCCGGATATCCTGCTTAAGTCAGCCGGGCAAACCATCGTCCTCGATACCAAATGGAAGCGCCCCAATGGCTACGGCCCTTCACCGGATGACCTGCGGCAGTTGTACGTGTATTTGAAATACTACGGGGCGGTGAAGGCGGCCCTCCTTTACCCCGGAACAGAAAAAACGATCACTGGGCGGTACGAAGAAGATATTGATAATGCTGAACCTCGGGGGAGCCTTCTCTTATTACCGGTGGGAACCCATGTGAAGAGTTGGCAAAACCAAATTGCCGGGAAAGTCAGGGAATGGGGCCGGCTTCCATACTGCCAGCTCTGATTCTGTGTCCAGCAAGCAGGCGCTCAACTCAGATTAGCTGAGCCTGATCGCGAGTCGGATATGAGCGTCAAAATTAAAGAGCAAGTCAACCTATTCAATAGGTTGGCGCTTTACCTTTTTGGGCGGCGAGCTGATTATACAAGCTACTATTAGATAGAGATACCAGTTTTGCCCCGCCAATCCCCCTCCTCCAAAGCCGCAATGACCAAGGTGCCATGCTCATAGAACGCATACTCATCATCTTCATCAAGCCCTTGCTCGTTGAGGGTAAATAGCGCAGCTTGTCCGTCTTCACGCAGCCATTCCAGCCGTCCCTGCACCGGTGCCCAGCCGCCGAACCATTCGCCGTTGCTGAGTGCTTTGACATAAATTGTAATGCTCTTTCCAATGTCCATGCTACTTGAAGTTATGAGGGGCGACTTGCCATACGATGCAATCTACAAAGTCGACGACAATCCAGTTGCCTTTAGGATCAAAAATTTTGGTGTAGCGGGTCCCCTTTTCCGGGTGGACGAAAATTTCCCGCCGCCCGCTTTTCAGCATATCCTTTATCTTTTGGACGGTGAAGCCCCGCTTGCGGAACTGCTTACGCCAGGTAGAAAGCTTTTTGTAGGGCAGCAGCCGCAGTTGTTGGCAAGGGTCTTCGCCATTAGGATCAGGATGATCAAACCCTTCCTGATAGGCTTGTTCCAGCTCGGCGAGCTGCGCATCGTTAAGTTCAATGGTCACATCAGAAGGTGGGCTGGCAGGCAGATAATATATTGGCGGAAGATGCATAATGGCCGAAAAGCTCAAAAAAGCAAGCAAGGCTAACTCTTTAAGGGGTAAATGATTAGTGGCTGCATTCGTCTTCATATTTTGGTGCTTTGGTGGGCTGTGAAGATAAGAAGAAAATACAAAATGATACTTATAATCCGTAGACTTATAAGCATCATTTTGGCAATATGCCTTTTAAAAACCAGAATGCCATACTCAGAATCAGAGCAAGCCTACCTTACCCGCCTCGGGCATCGGCTCCGCAGCTTGCGCAAACAGCGGGGCTTATCGCAGGAAGCCCTGGCATTCGAGGCCGATCTCGACCGCACCTACGTCAGCTCCGTAGAGCGGGGTGAGCGCAATATCGCGGTGCTGAATTTAGCAAAGCTGGCCCGGGCGCTGGGCGTTGAGGTATCGGTACTGTTGGGCTCGGAGGAGTAAACTGTGTATTCCGGTCTAATTGCCCCCTTGTTAGCTCATTTGCACTACTCGCGCCAGTGGATCTAATTTACAATCGGGACAAAATAATACTTTAGAGCAACCAAAGGATAGTATATGACCACCCCAACCGACCTAATCGGCGACATCCACGGCCACGCCGACCGCCTAAAAGCCCTCCTCCGCAAGCTCGGCTACGAGCGCAAAAACGGCGCTTACCGCCACCCCGGCCGGAAAGTCGTCTTCGTTGGCGACTACATCGACCGCGGGCCGGACAACCCGGGCGTGGTGCAGCTCGTCCGGGAGATGGTGGATGCCGGGAGTGCGGTAGCTTTGTGCGGCAACCATGAATTCAATGCGATTTGCTTCAACACCCCAAAAGAAGGAGGCGGGTACCTGCGCCAGCATACGGCCAAAAATACGCATCAACATGCCGCCACCCTGGAGCAGCACCGGGGGCGGAAGGGCGACTACGACTCGGCTATCGAGTGGTTCAAGACCCTTCCGCTGTTCCTGGAGACGCCCGGCTTGCGGGCTGTGCATGCCTGCTGGGACGGGGCGGTGATCAATCGGCTTCAGGAGGTGCTGGTCGGGGCTAACATTCCGGAAGACTTACTGCCGGAAGCGGCCGAAAAGGGCACCGATTTGTACAACTGGGTGGAAATTACCTGCAAAGGCAAGGAAGCCGGCTTGCCGGAGGGCTACAGCTTTCACGATAAAGACGGCCACGAGCGCCGGGAGATCCGGATTAAGTGGTGGCAGAACCCCGCCGGGCAGTCCTTTCAGGATATGAGCGTCCTCCCGGATTTGGGGCTGGACCACCTGCCTTTCCACAACAGCGATATTGGGCATTACCCGTCCGGCGAATGCCTGGTATTCTTCGGGCACTATTGGCTAAAGGGCACCCCTGAGCTTTTAACGCCCAACGCCTGCTGCCTGGACTATAGCGTGGCCAAAGGCGGAGTGCTCACGGCTTACCGTTTTGATGGGGAGCGGGAGCTGAATGGGGGGAAGTTAGTTTGGGTGTAGCGATCAGCGGGGTACCCGCGCTAAATCAGGTTCGTTAACACTTGACTTTGAAGGTTGTTTTCCCTTCGTAGACGACTTCTGATATCCATCCAAATTCCAGACATAATTGGCCCTGGTATGGTCTTGCTATCTTGTCTGGGTTTGTGGTATAATGGTCTTATACCCGTTTCCAGTAATGCCGTTTGTGCTTCTGAATTTTGGTCGAACTTTTCTTCACATGCAGTAGCCATTAATGCCCAGTGTTCGTGCGACCCAACCCGGATTTTTAATCCGTTGTAATGAATGAAATCTTCATACTCTACGCCCTTTCCTACATTTTTCGCTGCTTTCCCGTACAGGTTTGCTACCTCGAATCTTGAGGCGTCATCGTTGAATTTCAACCCTTGCCAAAACGCTTCTACACTTTGAAAAGTAATTCCATTCAGTTTAAAAGGGGTGTGCCCCAGATTCGAAATTAATTGAGCTTCTTTATTATTACTAGAATACAGGATGTTCAATGCGGTATTGCAAACCGCTTCTTTATAGCCTAATTCAGCAAATTTGATTTCTAAATCGTTGACTTGAATCTGGTAGATGAGTTCGTTTTTACCTTTTAGCATTTCATAAATAGACTTTTTTTCCAATGCTGATTCAAAAGACAAAATAAAACCTTCTTTAGATTTTTGAAAATTCATTTTTAGTATGGATTAGTTGTAGATATTCCATTCGATGAACAAAACGAAATGACCTATAAGTTCCTTAGACTATGTCTGCACGGCTTAACCATGCTCAAGATACGCCAAGTTGCAAAAGGCCCAAAGCTTCTCTACCGCTCTGGTGTGTTTGAATGGCTCTTAGAGCAGCTCAACTTCTTCTCCATCCTCCAAAACCCTACACTGTTCATGCAGGCTGTTCGACCGCAGAAAAGCCATAAGAAATGTCCGGTTTTCTTTGCAGGGGCTTACGGCTTCCAGGTGCGTGATGCAGACCTTGGAAGAAGGCGCATAAGCAGCGAGGGCTTTGATGTCCTGAGCCGTCATGGTAACCGGCTGGCCAATGGCAAAAGTAGCGGCTCCGCCTGCTACAATGATGTGTTGAGGACGGTGTGCGTCAATGACTTCCCTGACCGGCTGGCACCAAATGGTGTCTCCTGCAATATAGACGCTGTGGCCCTGATGCTCAAATAGGATCCCGTTGACTGGCCCCATTTTCTCTCCAATTTCGCCTGTTCCATGTTGGCCATTGGCCAGGTGGAGATTGATGCCCTCAAAGTTGAGCAGATGGTGCAACTCAAGGATGTTTTGAAAACCATAGGACGCTATTGCTTTCGCAATGCCACCCGGGCAAATAACAGGAGTGGTTTTATCAATACGTTTAACGGCTGCTTCATCCCAGTGATCAGGATGGAGGTGAGAAACGAAAACAGCGTCAACACCGTCCAGTTTCCTGCTGAGTTCTTCATCACTGAAGGGCAATTCCACGAGTGGGTTTGCTCTTTCATCATCGGTCCAGGGGAATACGCCAAAGGAGCCTTTCCTGCCCAGCATGGGGTCGATAAGGAAAGTGCGGTTACCGCGGGCGCAGTTCACACCAACTGCTCCCTAACCCGCACCTTCCACTTCGGGAACCCATCAATCAGCCCCGACTCGCTGTGCTCGTGATTCACTTTCGTGAAGGACAGGTCCTCGTTTCGTTCGCTGTTCAGGTAGATCCTGCGGCCGCTTTCCCGGATGAAATTGATCTCTCGTTCAATTAATCTGAATTTGTTGGGTAGGGAAGGGCCCTGCCGGTCGATGCTCCAAATGTAGGTGGCATGACTGTTGAGAAGCTCCCAGATGAAGTGGTCCATTTCTTCCCCTTCGACGTGGAAGAGGAACCCAAACTTAGGGCTTAGCGTGAACCGCAGCCCGGTGTTTTTGCTTTGGAGTTTGCCGGACAGGTACAAGAGCTGCTTTCGGTTCCTGATTTTGTCGGACTCCAGGATTTCCGACAGGAGGTCTTTGTCGCTTTGGCGGATGGTATTCCCCAGTTCTTCCTCATCGAAGCCCTCGAAGTATTCATCCGGAGTGAAGAGGCTCTTGTCTACGGTGATTTTCTTCGGTTTGAAGATGGAGTCTTCCAGCCTGAGCTTCCGGACCGTTGCGATGAAGTTTTCATTGATTTGGTTGATTTCCTTCGACTGGCACCGGGCTTCAATATCGCCTTCATTATCTATTTCCAGAAAGCCGGTCACTTCGATCTTTTTCCGGCCCAGGGCTTTGGCAAAAAAGGGCTTCACATGGTCAAACTCGGGCAGGATGTTGGTGTTGTCCAGGGTTATCCTCACCTTTTCGGGGAGCCCTGCTATTTTTTGCTCTACTTCAACATAGCCCATCTTGAATACGGCTTTGATCAAGGGGTACTCGAAGTGGACGTCGATGCGGGTCTTCTCTTCTTCCGGTTCCGAAAAATCCACCCATTCTTCATCGGACGGCCGGCTTGCGCGCCATACTTTTCGGGATTCGATGATGGGTTGGAATAAGCGCTTGTTGTAGATGTTCATAGTGGGTTCCAGCGCTTCCCATTGCAGGGGTTGGAATACCATTTTCAGAAAGGGGAACTTCGCCTGTTGACTGGCGAAGCCGGTGGGTTCCTCCTCAACCTCATAATCCGTAATTTCTACTTTTAACAACGAGTGTTTGGCATCAAAAGACAATAGCCTGGCTTCCCAAAATATATCATGCCGCTGATTGAAGTTAAAGGTGTCTTTGGGCGGGAAATTGGTATGCTCCCACTCGATATACGCACCGGGGTTGTAGAAAATACCTTGGTTGGTGATACGTAGGATGATATGTTTTTCCGTCTTGCCCATCGTCCCAAATATACTCATTTCTGCTGTTTGGGACAACGGTTGACGCTTAGTGTATGTTTGGAGGTGCACTTCGGCTGATAACCAAAGCCTTGTGAACAGTGGCGTCATGGAAAAATACTTATTTGACCCGCCAAACGCGCATTTTTCCATTTAGCCATAACCACAACTCTTTGATTATCAACTCTCGTTTGCTCCAAACATACACTTAGCAGGGGTATTGGGAGTGTGCCGGGCTGCCTGTAGGAAAGCTAGTGCTGTCAGGTATCAAACATTGGGTAGCTCAGCCCGTACACACTGCAGGACTTCTGAGAAGTCACACCTTTGTAACCCAGGCAACACCACGGGAGACCGACTTCGGAGAAGTCGCACGTTAATCCCAACAAGCTCCAAGAGGCTACCAAATCAAAACTCATAAACTCCACTATATTTGTGTCAGTCAAAAACAATCAGCAACCCCATCTCATCCCCCAAGCCTACATAATGAGAAAAACCGGAATAGCCATCAACGCAGCCCTATTCACCTGTCTTTTTATACTGGGTTGCAGCCCCGCTGCTTACCGGGCGCAGTCTGATACCGTTGTGGATACCATCCCCTTTCAGTTGAGCCCGCACAACAATATCATTGTAGAGGCCCTTTTGAACAACACCGATACCCTCCGCTTGATGCTGCATACCGCCGCCAATTCGGTATCGATCATCCGCGATTGTTCTGAGCGGCTGCAAAGCATACAATGGGGGCAGGAGACAGAGGTGAGCGCCTGGGGCGGCAAAGGGAAATCAAGATACAGCGGGGGTAATTTATTAAAGGTAGCTGCTACGGTCTTTGACAGCCTTCCGGTATGGGAAAATGACAAATCCGGACCGGGAACGGATGGGAAATTCGGCTTAAACCTTTTTGAGGACTATGCGGTGGCTATCAATTTTGACGACAGCCTGATCACCCTGCACCGCGTGCTTCCCGATACCGAAGGTTACGTCAACATGAGTATGGAGAATAGGGACGGACTGCTCTTTATTGAAGGCACGACCCGTTTGGGCGCCACAAACTATACTCATCCGTTTTTGATCCACTCCGGCTACGCCGGTTCTATGCTTTTTGATGATCAGTTTTCATCGGACGCCAATTTGGCGCAGCATATTGAAATTACCTCAGCGGAGGAACTGAAAGACGCATACGGAAATGTGGTGGCCACAAAAAAAGGCATACTGCCGGAGTTTAGCCTTGGCGACTTCCGTTTTTACGACCTGCCGGTCGGCTTTTTTGAAGGCACTATCGGACGGCAGCAGATGAGTGTGCTCGGTGGCGACTTCATCCGGCGGTTCAATGTCATCATTAGTAAGGACCGGGAGGTGATTTATCTACAGCGGAATGCCTGTTTTGCGGATTGATTTTGTGGATCGACCCCCTGAATCCTCTGGCAACGGGGGACAGTGCCCGCCCATCGGGCCAGGGGCAATAGAGCCTGGCAGCCTGTCGGAGATGCCCTTTCTGCTCCGTTCCGGTCACCCAGCTTTCCAAACTCAACAAAGCAATACCGCCCCCCAACACCCAAAATCTCCCTTTCGTCGGATACTTTTGCGCACTCCCCAAAAAATAGCTAGCTTGGTTCACTCGTTTGGATGGTTACCCGAACAGATTTGAAAATTCGTTTCGCGATACGGGGAGCGTCGATAAGTACGTTTTCAGCCCCGTTCTCAATAACCGATACCATGTTATACCCTACTTTATACATTGCCGTTATCGCCAGCCTCGCCCTTTGGTTCCTCTACCGCTCTGATGAAGAGCGGGAGCATTGGCTGCAGCGTATTTTTTTCGGGCTGTTCCTGGCCTATTTTGCCGTAGTCCTCACTGCAGAGGTGAAGTTTGGCACCAAACTATGGGTGCTTTTCCGTGACCTTACCGCTATGGCGCTGCTGGGCACCGTTTTTCAACTGGCGACTGCCAAGCGGACCTGGTTTATCGGGGCTACGGTGGCTTCGGCTGCTTTCCTGGCTTGGTTTGTGCCCGTTCAGATGAGCGGGAGCCTCAGCCTGCCGGGCATGGCTACGGTCAGCTACGACCCGGACGGGGAACTGCTGCTGGAGCTCGCAGAAGGGGTCGGGCAGGAGGTGCTGGGCACGGCGGCTTACAAATATGACCTTACCTTTTCCCCTGCCTTTACGGTGGGGCAGCCGGACAGGACGGAACTGGACGACTACCTGTTGGTCAATATACCGGAAAGCCACCTTACCGATTTGGAAGATATCATGAATGACCTCCGGTCGGTGCCTGAGGTCGATTGGGTGGAGCCCAATGAGCAGGTCACCATCAATCCGGTGCCAGCAGAAAGCCGGACCGATACCCGCAAAAACTTCGGCGTTAATGATCCGGGGATTACCGAACTCTGGGGGTTTGAAGCCATGGGCGCCGATGGTCTTTATGCGCTCCTGCGCAAGCTACAGCCAAAACCGGCCAAGACGGCGCTGATCGCCATCCTGGATACGGGGGTAGACGCTAATCACGAAGACCTGTCGGGCAATTACAAATCACTCAACACCTCAGATGATAACGACCCGCGCGGGCATGGCACCCACTGCGCAGGCATTGCGGCAGCGGTAACCAACAACGGGCTGGGTATTGCTTCCTTCTCGCCGGGCACCGGCTATGTGCAGGTTACGAGTATCAAGGTGCTGAATGCTTCCGGCATGGGCACGCAAAAGAGTATCATCAACGGGATGATCAAAGCGGCGGACGGCGGCGCGGATGTGATCTCCATGTCCTTGGGCGGGCTGTCTAACCAAAGCAAAGAGCGGGCGTACCGCAAAGCCGTGGAGTATGCCAATGAAAACGGAGCCATTGTGGTCGCAGCAGCGGGTAATGCCAACCGCAATGCCCGGAATTACGTGCCTGCGGCGGTGGATGGTGTGATCAGCGTCAGTGCGGTCGACCAGGAATTGCGCAAAGCGGTATTCTCCAACTATGTGACGGACCTGAAGCGGGGCGTAGCTGCACCCGGCGTGGGCATTTACTCCACCATCCCCGGTAATCAGTACGATACCTACAACGGTACTTCCATGGCGACGCCCTATGTGGCGGGCCTGCTCGGGCTGATGAAAAGCTTCAAGCCGGGGCTGACCACCGATGAGGCGTACCGGCTGCTCAACACCACGGGCAAAGCGACCCGGCAGACCGAACAGACCGGCAGGCTTATTCAGCCAGGCCAGGTGATGGAGCAGCTGCTGCCGGCTCCGAAAAAGTAAGGGCTTGTTGGGATTTTGCTTTTGGAGCAAACGCAGCCAAAAGGGTGAAATCCGAACAAGCTCTAAGTGTTGGTTGGTTGACATTAGTGTTTTGTAAAGGGTCAAATGACGGGTAAGCTGGAAAGCCCGGTCAAGGTTGGCGCCCGCGCGATGGCTTCCTGGCGGGAATAGCAAGCTATTTTTCCCTCCAGCAGTAAGCACAGCAAGACTTCGGAGAAGCCGCATGTTATCCCCGGCTCAGGGAAAGTCTTCCTTCTGCCCCCCCGGACACGCTCTTAACAAAGCACCATCCTACTTTTTTCTGTAAACGAAGGGACATTAACTACTGAAACCGCTACATTTGGATCAAAATTCAAAGTATGGCAAAGTTCAGGTCCAACCACAAGCGAGTTGGGAAGGGGAGCACCGGCGCAGTGGTTAAGGTAGGGGTTTTCAGCGCCCTAATCGCCGGGCTGTTCTTTATTTTCAACCTTTTTACCGGAGGCGACTTCGAAAAGCAGCCTGCCGACAAAGAGCTGGAGTACTACCTGCCGGCGGGCGGAGAAGGGACCGTCATTCAAAAGGCCACCTATGCGTTGTCCTACAACGAAACGCACGAACAAGCAGAGTGGGTAGCCTACAAGCTTTCCCGATCAACCCTGCAGTCGCCCTTCGTGAATCGCACTGATGATTTCCGGCCAGATCCTGATGTGCCTTCCGGTTCGGCAGACCCCAATGACTACCGGCATTCCGGGTACGACCGCGGGCACTTGCTGCCGGCTGCCGACCGGGCCTACAGCACTTCAGCAATGTCGGAAACCTTCCTGATGAGTAATATCTCCCCTCAGGCCCGGCAGTTCAATGGCGGCATCTGGCGGGAACTTGAAGAGCTCACCCGGGAATGGGCAAAAGACGCGGGCGAGCTGTACGTCGTAACAGGCCCCTTGCTGAATATGGAACCCAAAGGCGTGATCGGCAACAACGAGGTGACCATCCCTGGCGGCTACTTCAAGGTATTGCTCGACTTGGAGGAGCCGCAGCTGAAAGCCATCGGATTTGTGCTCCCCAATACCATTTCCTACGAGCCTTTGTATAAATTTGTGGCGTCAGTAGACGAAGTGGAAGCCATGACGGGGTTCGACTTTTTTGCTGATTTCCTGCCCGACGAAGTGGAAGCAGCGCTGGAAAGCAAAGCTGATGTCGACCTCTGGCGGTTTGATAAAGAAAAATTCAGGAAGCGAATCGATAACTGGAACAACCGATAAGTATATGTCAAAGCAAGACCAATTCCGACAAGTCATTGAAGAGGGGTACACTTTTAAAGGCGGGAGTATTGCTCTGGGCGGTGCTATGCTGGACGGCGAGTGCCTGTCCAACGCACTGGTCCGGGTGCCACTGACAACCCTGAACCGCCACGGCCTTATCGCCGGGGCAACAGGTTCGGGCAAAACCAAGACCCTGCAGATTATCGCTGAACAGCTCTCTGCCGAAGGCGTGCCTTCCCTGCTTATGGACATCAAGGGCGACTTGTCCGGTATTGCGGTGCCCAGCGCCGGGCACCCTAAGATTGATGAGCGGCATGCGCAAATCGGTTTTCCCTTTGAGCCCGGTAAGAGCCCGGTAGAGTTTTTGTCGCTTTCGGAAGAAAAAGGGCTGCGGTTGCGGGCTACGGTGCATGAGTTCGGTCCGGTGCTGTTCTCCAAAATACTGGGGCTCAATGATACACAGAGCGGGATCACTGCCGTGCTCTTCAAGTATTGCGATGACAATCAGATGCCGCTGGTCGACCTCGAAGATTTCAAGAAACTGTTGCAGTACGCTACCAACGAAGGCAAGGATGAAATGGAGTCGCTCTACGGCCGCATTTCCAGTGCGTCAGTGGGGGCGATAATGCGGAAAATCGTGGAGCTGGAACAGCAGGGCGCTGGCCCTTTCTTCGGGGAGCGCTCCTTTGATGTGGACGACCTCTGCCGCTTCGACGAATCCGGCAAAGGGATGGTCTCGGTGATCCGGTTGACGGATATTCAGGACCGCCCCAAGCTGTTCTCTACCTTTATGCTGCAGATCCTGGCAGAGATTTATGCCGCTTTCCCGGAAGAGGGCGACCTCGACCGCCCCAAGCTCGTTTTGTTTATTGATGAGGCCCACCTGGTATTTGAAGAGGCTTCCGATGCCCTCCTTGATCAGATTGAAGTGATGGTCAAGCTGATCCGCTCGAAGGGCGTAGGGTTATTCTTCGTCACACAAAACCCGACAGATATCCCTGACGATGTGCTGGGGCAGCTCGGACTGAAAATACAGCATGCCCTGCGTGCTTTCACCGCTAAGGACCGCAAAGCCATTAAGCTGGCGGCTCAAAACTACCCGGAGTCGGATTACTACGACGTAGCGGAGGTGGTCACCAAACTGGGCATAGGGGAGGCCCTGGTCACTGCCCTCAACGAAAAGGGCATTCCCACGCCTCTTGCGCACACCCTGCTCCGGGCACCACAGTCGCGTATGGACGTGCTCACGGATGCGGAAATCGACCGCATCATCCGCCAATCCAAAGTGGCAGATAAATATAATGAGGTAATCGACCGGGAGTCGGCCCATGAAATCCTGACTGCCAAAATAAAAGCGGCACAAACGGAGGAACGGCAGGAAGAACTGAAAGGGCAGCACAAAAAGGCTGCTAGTGCTTCTACCCGCCGGGTACAGAAAAGTATGTTTGAGAAAATTCTCAACAGCCCGACCACCCGTCAGATTGGCCGTACTGTGGCCCGCGAACTGACACGTGGCTTGCTCGGGGTGCTTGGAGTGAAAAAGCGATAGGGAGGGAGCGCTTGTTGGATTTTGCTTTTGGAGCGAACGCAACCAGAAATGTGAAACTCCAACAAGCTATTAATCCTTTTTGATCAGCTTAGAGGCATAGTTGCGCTTGAAGGCAGACCACGGTGTCTCCTTGTAATAATCCTCGGCAAAGTAGGTCAGGATCCGCTCAAATTCTTCCGGCGATTTGTAGCCGACAATGGATTGAATAACTTCCCCGTTCTCATCCATGAATACCACGGAAGGGAAGCTCATACGCCCGCGCAGGAGCTCGGCGGCAAACTGATGGTACCCGCGTTTGCCGTCTTCGACAAACTCAAAAGTCTTGCCCTGATACTCGATGCTCGACCTGCGTTCTGCGTTCAGCCGCACCGGGTAGAAACTGGAATTGATATACGTCGCGATCGGTTCGGAGTTAAACGTAATGGTATCCATTCTTTTGCACCAGGTACACCAATCGGTGTATATGTTTAGCAAGACTTTCTTGTCTTGCTGCTCAATGTGAGCAACCGCCTCCTCCCAACGCATCCATTGGATCTTGTCACCCGGCGCTGAAGCTTGCTGCGGCGCAAAGCTCATGGCTGCGAAGGCCAGGAAAAAGACAATAATGCTGCGGTACTTATTCATATACGTCAATGGTTTGGCATTTGTGCGTGGCATTCAACAGGAACGAGCCTGTACCACTTCTATTCAATAACAAACAAACAAAAATTGAATGGTTCTTATGTTGAAGCCCCCGGCTTTTAAAGTAAGTTTAACGAATAGGAGTGCGGTAGAACCAGTCGATCCGGTCGCTGCCCAGGGTGTCGCTCTGTACCGGGGGCAAGGGGAGGGCAGGGGCCTGTCTGCCGGAAGGCTGATATTGACCGCTTGTTAGCACAAGGGCCTCATCCCAAAGCCCTTCGTTGATGAATTGCCGGAGGGTGTGGATGCCGCCCTCTACCATGAGTGTGCTCAGCTGCAGCCTATATAATTGCGAAAGGAGGTAGCGGACCGGCGCTGCGCCTTCCGGAATGGGGAAACACCGAACCGATGCCGGCAAACCGCTCATCCCCGGCAGATGCGGGGCACGGAAGAGCAGGGTAGGGGCACCATCGGAAAACACTTTCAGCCCGGGCGGCAGGTTGCCCTTCAGGTCGAGGAGGACACGCACCGGAGACGGGCCGTAGTAGAGGCGGTTGGTTAGCTGCGGGTCGTCGGCCAGAGCGGTATTGGCACCTACTAAGATGGCGGAGGATTCGCTGCGCCATTTGTGGACCAGCCGTTTGCTGTAGGCATGGGTAAGCCAAAGCTGCCGGTTGTCTTCAGGAGCAAAAATCCCATTGGCAGATTGCGCATACTTGAGCAGGATGTAGGGGCGGTGCCCGGTAACAAAGGTGTTGCGCGCCAAGCTGAGCCGCTTCCCCTGTGCTTTGAGTACGCCAACGGTCACATCAACGCCCGCTTTGCGCAGGCGGTCGAGCCCGCTCCCATTCACGCCGGGGGTTTGATCTACATCTGACACCACGACCCTCGGGATGCCTTCCTGCAGGATCAGGAGGGTGCAGGGGGGCGTATTGCGGTGAATGTTGCAGGGCTCCAGGGAAACATAAAGGGTGGACGATTTGAGCAGGTGGCGGTCTTCAGCGGCAATACTCCTCACGGCATTCACTTCGGCATGTGCCTCCCGGTAGGCCTGATGATAGCCTTCGCCTATGATCCGCCCCTGATGCACGATAACGGCCCCAACCATCGGGTTCGGGGCTGTTTTGCCGGCACCCAACCGGGCCAAATCAAAGCAGCGCTGCATAAAATGCTCATCATAGTTGTCCATGAAGCCTGTTTTTCCACCAAAAGTAAGGATATCCTGTATTTACCCGGAATTAATCGCCCTGTGCTTTTTGGTTTTTGAAGATTTGCATTATTTTAGGGGGAAGAAAGGTTGACATAAAACCTTTTGTTAATACCCTGTTTGTTAAAACTATATTTGCGTAGTGGGTTTTGCAACCCAATTCCATGCATTTGTGGTCCAAAAAACCAATTGCTTTGCTGTACAAAGTCAAACTGAAAAATTCAGATGACTCGGTGTTAGTTGATGCTCAAGTCTATGAATACCTGACCACGGACTCTTACCTGGTTAAGGTGAATTTTATCAATAACCTGAGGAAGCATTCAAGTGGTTGTGCGGTCTTCCAGAAAACCTGGAAGAAAGCCGACGGGAAGTACAAAACGGAGACCATCTACCTGCACAAGCTGATCGCGGAGCGTTTCCTCACCAACCAGAAAACTGAACACTCCAACCTTGTGGGTACCCGAAATGGCAACAAACTCGACTGCCGGCTTAACAACATTCAGTACCGTTCGCGCAGCGTGGCCAGCCGCAAGCGCAAGACGAGCAGCAAAGTGGGGTATACCGGCGTATATCAGGAGAACAACCGCTACCGGGCGGTGATTTCCATCGACCGCAAGTCGGTGCACATCGGGATGTTCGATACGGCCGAAGAAGCCGCCCTGGCGTACAACAAAAAGTCAAAGGAACTCTACGGGGATGAGGGTAAAATCAACATCATCAAGCCCCGGCGGGCCCGGGAAAAAAACGACGGCTTTACGCAGGAGGATTAGCCTTCACCCCCCTCGTCATTTCACGCTTGCCGGGCGGGCCAGGTAAGGCTTCCACCGTAAAGCCCAACCCTTTCAGACAGCGCTTGACAACCCCCTTGGCGCAGTAGGTCACGAAAATGCCCTCCGCTTTCAACGCCTCGTACATACGGCTCAGCACCGGTGCTTCCCACAGCTCAGGCTGTGCATTGGGTGCAAAGGCATCGAAATAGACCACATCAAAGGCGGACTTGGCTTCGAATGCCTCAAAGGGAATTTGGCGTTTCTCAAAGGTGAAATGAGGCGTGATTTGCACCGGTTGGCTCCAGTCGGAGTGGTGAATTTGCCGGAATACCAAAGCCGCTTCCTGACCGAGTTGTTCGGCGTAGTTGAGCGCATCGGCTTGTTCCACAGACAGCGGATAAGCTTCCAGGGCGACGTAATGTACCGGCTTTTGCACTTTTCCCGCTTCCAGCGCGGTCAGGAGCGCATTCAGCCCGGTGCCCAGCCCGGCCTCGAGCACCGCAACCCGGTCCAGCGCCTGCAGCCTGGGGTAAAGCCCCGATTGCAAAAAGACATGCCGGGACTCCTGAACGGCACCGTATTTGGAATGATAAGAGACCCCAAACCGCTCTGAGAAAACAGAGTCGGAGCCGTCCTGTGTCTTAAAAATAGATAGGTCTTCCATGATGTCCAATGCGATTTTTGCAGCGTACCTTTTTGGTGGTCAGCAGAAGAGCACCGCTAAACAGGCACTCCGGTCTAAGAAATTCAGGCCCCGACCTGATCCGCGATACTCCGGGCGCTAATTTGGAGATGGGAGGCATCGTAGACACAACGCCCATCCTTAATCAGGAGGACCTGAGGAGACTCATGACGGATGCCAAACTGTTCGGCAACGGCATTGGACAAATCTCGGTTGGTGATTAAATCGAGATGATAGGGAAGGATTTCATTGTCGCCCAGCGCCCATCCTTTGCCCAGACGGTTTTGGGCAAGGGAACTTATAGAACAGCGGGTGCTGTGCTTAAAGATAAGGCAGGGGACAGACTTGGAATGTTCGATAATTTCCTCGATCTGACTGCGTGATTGTAGTTGCAGCCAATTGATGTTGCTCATTTACGCTATAAAGTTGATGACGGTAATAACCGTATCAACAACAGTATTGAGGGCATCGTTCAAGGAAAAATTATTTGGGCATCCGTAGCCGCGGTTGCAGGAAGACAGCGCAGTGGCAGCAACAACTGCAAGGGCGGTGTTTTTGATGATTTTTTTCATGGCTTCTTGTTTTCCGATTGATTATAAACTTTCATGGGATGGAACGGAAAAGCAAGGATTGCTATTATCCATTCATCCGCAAAATTAAGAATTTCCTGGCTTATGCCGGGCAATAGCGCAAAGTATTCCGCACAATACAAAGAACAAGCCTGCTTTAGGATTGTTAATCTGATGTTTTAAGGAAGATAAAACTTGCTTTTTGCAGTTTCATCAGATTCCTTATTTTTGCCCTGCCTTTTCGGATGATGCCCGCAAACCGGGCCGGTCAGGCATCAAACTATATCACTCAATTAAAAAATACAAATGGCAAAGAAACTGGCACTACGTGATGCACTCAATGAAGCGATGTCGGAAGAGATGCGCAGAGACGAGACGGTCTTTCTAATGGGAGAAGAGGTCGCCGAGTACAACGGAGCCTATAAGGTGAGTAAAGGCATGTTGGACGAGTTCGGTCCCAAGCGGGTGATTGACACGCCCATTGCCGAGCTGGGCTTTGCTGGCATCGGTGTTGGTGCGGCCATGAACGGGTTGCGCCCTATTGTTGAATTCATGACCTGGAACTTTGCAGTGCTTGCATTTGATCAGATCGTCAATAATGCCGCCAAGACGCTTTCTCAGTCTGCCGGACAGTTCAAGTGCCCTATCGTATTCCGCGGGCCTTCCGGTAGTGCCGGACAGCTGGCGCAGCAGCACTCTCAGACGTTTGAAAGTTGGATGGCCAATGTGCCGGGGCTGAAAGTCATCTCCTGCATTGAACCGGGGGACGCGAAGGGCTTGCTGAAGTCTGCAATCCGCGATAATGACCCGGTCTGTATGATGGAAGCCGAAATGCTCTACGGCTACGAGGGCGAAGTGCCTGAGGGTGAGTACCTGGTGCCGATAGGCAAAGCTGCCGTTCGCCGGGAAGGCACCGATATCACGTTCGTGTCTTTCAATAAAATGATGCTCCCAACTTTGGAAGCCGCCAAGGCACTGGAAGCAGAGGGCATCTCAGCAGAGGTGATTGATCTGCGGACTATCCGCCCGCTTGACCACGCAACCATCGTGGAGTCTGTGAAGAAAACCAACCGCCTGGTGGTGGTTGACGAAAGCTGGCCCTTTGCTGGCGTTTCTGCTGAAATCGCCTACGAGATTCAGAAGTACGCTTTTGACTATCTCGATGCTCCGGTCACTCGTGTGAATGCGGCGGATACTTCACTGCCTTACGCCCCTACACTGGTAGATGCCTACCTGCCCAATGCGGACAAGATTGTGAAGGCGGCAAAAGAAGTACTGTACGTCAACGCATAAGAGCGTGATAGGACTTTGGTCTTCTATTCAAAACCTGCATTTTTTGGTTAGACGAGAAGGCACAAAAAAACAGAGCCGGTTGTTCCCGTTGCGGAGCGACCGGCTTATTATTTGGTGATCGGCAAAACGAAAAGGCATATGACTGAAATCTGGCAGCAGTTTAATTCGGACCAATGGATGGTGCTCTTCACCGCAGCCCTGCTTATTGGTATGGCAAAGGCAGGCATTAAGGGGCTGGGGATGTTCATCGTACCTATGATGGCTGCCGCTTTTGGTGGCAAGGTTTCCGTAGGGCTGGTCCTGCCTATGCTTTCCATGGCGGATGTGTTCGCAGTGAGCTACTACAACCGGCACGCGGAATGGCACTACATTAAGCGGCTGCTGCCAACGGCGGTGGTGGGCGTGCTTGTAGCTATCGGTGTGGGGTACTATGTTAATGATGCCGTTTTTACGGACATGATTGCGGTCATCATTATCAGCAGCCTGATTTTGCTGATCCTGCAGGAACAGACCCGTTTCTCCGCATTCATGTCCGGTAATAAATACGTGGCCGCTGTTTTTGGTGGACTGGGCGGTTTTACCACCATGATCGGCAACGCGGCCGGGCCCGTGATGGCCGTGTACCTGCTCTCCACCCGTATCCCCAAAAACAACTTTATCGGGACAACTGCCTGGTTTTTCATGATCATCAACCTTTTCAAGTTCCCTTTTCACATCTTGGTATGGGAGACCATCACCTGGCACAGCTTCCGGGCCAATTTGCTGGCATTGCCGGTCATCGTCCTGGGCGTCTTCGCCGGAATCCTAATCGTGAAACGCATTCCAGAGCAGGCATTCCGGTACTTCGTGATCGTGATGACTTTTATGATTTCCTTAAAACTTTTGCTGGGCTGGTAGGCGCAACAATCGGAAGGGCATGGGCGTTATAAGAGCGATTGCCATGAACATCCTTATATAGTCCCATGATCACTACCCTAATACTGACGGTGCTGCTGACCCGTTCTAAAAAAGTGCAGCAATTTGTTCAAATGAACTTACCGCGCCTCCATAGTTACTTTAAGCAAAAGGTGAAGTTCTGAGTACCGGGCAAACAAGTTTTGACTTCCGGTATAAGCTTCAATCTGAGTTGGCGCTAAACCCTTTAGAGTGTGTTGGGACTTGTGTCTTCTAGTCGAAAACTAACAATTTTTTGGTTAGACGAGGTACGAAAACCGGAGTTTAGCCTGAGCTAAATAGCCTGTCCCGCAGTTTGCGGGAAGGATTTTCGGGATGAAGTATAAGCAAAAAAGTGTAGTTTGCAGACCGATTACTAAAGTCCCAACACGCTCTTAACGCCAGCCACCACCCAGCGCCCGGTAAAGGTCTACCTTAGCCGTCAGCTGTAGCAGTTTCGTCTCCAGCAATTCCATTTTCGCATCAAGCACCTCCTCCTGTGTCAGCAAGACTTCCACATAGTCCGCACGGGCATTCCGGTACAGACTGTTGGCGATCCTCACCGATTCATTCAGTAGCGCAACTTCCTGTGCTTTTGTACCGACACTGTTCGAGATGTTCTTTAGCTTATTCAACTGGTTCAGGATATCGGTATAAGCCATCAGAACGGTTTGCTCATATTGGTACACCGCCTGCACCTGCATAGAAGAAGCCCTGTTATAGCGGGCCTGTATAGCCTTCTTGTTGATCAGCGGAGCCATGAGGTCGCCTGCAAGGTTGAAAACAATCGACTCCGGGTTGATCAGGAACGTCGGGTTGAACGCCTGAAAGCCCAGCCCGGCTCTGATGTCAAGCCGGGGATAGAAGTCGGCTCTGGCCACTTCCACATCCAAATTAGCCGCAGCCAGCTGATATTCTGCCTGGCGGATATCCGGGCGGTTTTCCAGTAAATCCGAAGGGAGCCCCGTCTGTATGCTGTCGATCTGCAGATTCATAAAAGCCTCCTTATTCCGCGGGAGGGTATCGGGGTACCTGCCCACCAGGAAGTTGAGCCGGTTTTCGGTTTCGGTAATCTGCTGCCGGATACCGTACTGCAGGTTGCGGGTGTTGAGCAATTGCGCTTCAAAACGGTTGACAGCCAGCTGCGTGGCCCTGGCGTTCGCTTTCTGCAGTTTTACCTTGTTCAGTGCCTCCGTTTGGATCACCACGTTTTCGTTGACGGTGTTTAGCAGATTGTCGAGAGCCATCAGCTCGTAGTAAGACCGGGCAATTTCAGCCACCAAACTAGTGACCAGGAAATTTTTGCCCTCGTTGGCGGCCAGGTACCTCAGCCTTGCTGCATCTTTGGCATTGCGCAGCTTCCGCCAAATGTCAACCTCCCAGGAGGCAACTGCTCCCACCTGGAAATCGCCCATTGGCTCCGGGAAGGCACGGCCGGGTTCTATTTCAAGTTGGTCTTCCACTGCACCGGCCCGGGTATACCTTCCGGGTTTTTCTGCGCCCATCCCGGCCGCTAGGTTGACGAAGGGTAGGTATTCCCCTTCTCTTTCCAGGATCTCACTTCTGCTCACCTCGATTTCCTGAAGGACGATATTCAATTCCTGATTGTTTTGAAGGG
Organism: Phaeodactylibacter sp.; assembly: GCF_040219495.1. Classification (GTDB taxonomy): domain Bacteria; phylum Bacteroidota; class Bacteroidia; order Chitinophagales; family Saprospiraceae; genus Phaeodactylibacter. The sequence goes on from NZ_JAVJSK010000117.1 coordinate 20,930, forward strand.
CCGTATCAATCAGCGCCGTCAGGTTGGGGTCATCGAAGTAGTCCCGCCATTGAACAGCCGCTGCATTAAGGCTGTCGGGTGCCGTTGCCGCATCAAAGCGTACGGGGGCGCTTTGGCTGACTTCCATCAGTGCGGTTTCCGGCACATTGCAGCTACTTACCATCAAAGCCAGGGCCAGGAGGACCCAGGTACTATATAAAGGTTTCTTATTTGTCATTTTTCTTGTTTTTTCGGTTGCGCACTTTCATTAAGAGGTCCAGGTTGGTCAGTTTTTTCATTAGTGACGCCTGGGATTGACCTTCAACGTACTCTCCGGAAAGGGAAGAGTGCGCTTCATCCCGGATGAGGTCTCTGCCCTCTACCAGTTTGGCAAATGCATAGTAAAGCCCCGGGATAATCAGCACCCCGAAGATGGTGCCAAAGAACATACCGCCTAAAGCAGCAGCGCCGATCGTTTGGTTGCCTACCGCGCCCGCACCATGGGCCGTCACTAAGGGGATCAGTCCGGCAATAAAGGCAAAAGAGGTCATCAGGATGGGTCGGAAACGGACCTTCGCTCCCTCGATGGCAGCATCGAAGATAGAAGAGCCCTCGTTGTGTTTTTGGACGGCAAACTCTACAATCAGCACTGCGTTTTTCCCGAGTAGCCCCACGAGCATGATCATCCCGATCTGCGCATACACATCGTTGGCCAGGCCCATCACCTTCAGCATGAAGAAAGTCCCGAATATGCCAATGGGCAGGGAGAACAGGACCGCCAGGGGCAGCACGAAGCTTTCGTATTGGGCAGCAAGCACCAGGTACACAAAGAAAACCACGACTAAGAAGATGTAAAGAGCCTCATTGCCGCGGCTGGCTTCATCGTAAGACAAGCCTTCCCAGGCAATATCGTAGCCCCGGGGCAGGGTTGCTTCGGCTACTGCTTTAATGGCGGCAATGGCATCTCCGGTGGTGTATTCCGGTGCCGGCAGCCCCCTGATGGCGGCTGAGTTGTAAAGGTTGTACCGGGTGATCTCATTGGGCCCTTGTGTCTTTTTTAGCTTCATGAATGCAGCGTAAGGGACCATCTCGCCTTCTTCGTTTTTGACAAACCACTCATCGAGGTCAGAGGGGTATCTGCGGTATTCGGGAGCCGCCTGTGTGTACACTTTGAAGAAGCGCCCAAACCTGATAAACCCTTGCTCGTAGGTACTGCCAATCAAAATATTGAGGTTTTCCATAGCGGCTTCAATGGAAACGCCTTTCTGCATGGCTGCCTGATTGTCAATTTCCAACTCGTACTGCGGGTAATTGGCCGCATAAAAGGTGAACAGCCCGGTCAGTTCTTCCCGCTCCCGCAGGGCACTCAAAAAAGCCTGATTGATTTTATCAAAGCCCTGATAATCCGTTGAGTTGGTTTTGTCGAGGAGGCGGAAGGAAAACCCGCCCGAAGAACCGAAGCCCGGTACCGCAGGGGGCTCAAAGTATTCGATGACGGCTCCGAGGTCCTGAGTTGCTTCTTCGAGCTCCTCCATAATTTCGTGGACGTTTTTCTCCCGTTCGGACCAGGGCTCGAGGTTGATGAGGCAAGTGCCGGCGTTAGACCCTCTGCCTTCCGTCATGATCTCATAACCGGCCAGAGAGGTTACGGATTCGATGCCTTCTATTTCTTCGGCAATGTTCTGCAGTTGCCGCGCTACCTCATTGGTCAGCTCAAGAGTAGAGCCGGGAGGGGTCTGCACAATAGCGTAGATCGTACCCTGATCTTCATTAGGGACAAACCCGGCAGGAAGAATACGGTTTTCGAATACGATACCGGCAATGAAAAGCGCGAGTATGGCAAAGGTGAAGAACCTTCGGGCCACGACCCGGTTGAGCACATTGACATAAACGCCGGTCCCTTTCTCAAAGAGGCGGTTGAACCCGTCAATAAAGCGGTCGAACAACGATTTCTTCCGTTTTCCGTGGTTATTTTTGAGGATGATCGCGCAGAGCACCGGTGTCAGCGTTAGGGCCACCAGTCCGGAAATGACAATTGCGCTGGCCATAGTAATGGAAAACTGCCGGTAGAAAACACCCACTGGGCCCGTCATGAAAACGATCGGCAAAAACACGGAAGTCATGACCAGGGTAATGGCAATAATGGCACCGGTTAGCTCGCCCATTGCTTTTTGGGTAGCCTGGTAGGGCGAAAGAGAAGGATCTTCCTCCATCTTGGCATGAACGGCTTCCACCACCACGATGGCATCGTCTACCACCACTCCAATGGCCAGCACAAGGGCAAATAGGGTAATCAGGTTGATGGATAATCCAAACATGCTGATAAAGAAAAAGGCCCCGATGAGGGATACCGGCACCGCGAGAATGGGGATAAGGGTGGAACGCCAGTCGCCCAGGAATATAAAAACCACCAAGGCTACCAGGATGAAGGCGTCCCGGATGGTATGCTCGACCTGCTCCATAGAAGCGTCGAGGAATTTGGAAACATCGTAGCTGTAGCGGTACTTGATGCCGGCCGGAAAGTCTTTCTCCAGCTCTGATATCTTGTCCTTGACCGCCGCAATCACCTCCCTGCCGTTACTGCCCAGGGTTTGTTTGAGGACAATAGAGGAGGAGGGCCGGCCGTCCATATTGGAATAAATATCAAAGAACTCACTGCCCAGCTCTACTTCTGCAATATTCTTGAGCTGGATTTGTTCCCCTTCTTCCGTACTCTTGATGATGATATCTCCGTATTGTTCTGGGGTATTGTACCTGCCCGGATAGGTGAGGACGTACTCCAGCGACTGCGCCGTTTTGCCGGAGCTCCGGCCCAGCCGGCCCGGGCGGGCGATCAGGCTTTGTTCCTGCATGGCTTCCAGCACTTCCTCCGCGGATATCTTGTAGGCGCGCATCCGGTCCGGTTTGAGCCAGACCCGCATGGCGTATTTGCGGGAGCCCAGGATGTTGGCGCGGGCAATCCCTTTGATACGCTGAAGCTCGGGCGTGATCTTGGTGTAGGCGTAGTTGTACAGGAATTTCTCGTCTATCTTACTCCCATCCTCACTGTAGAGGTTGACATACAGCAGCATACTGGGCTGTATGGGCGTGATGACGACCCCCTCGCGCTGCACCAATGGGGGGAGGTTGGGCATGACCTGGTCTACCCGGGTCTTGACGCGCACGACAGCCTGATTGGGGTCCGTACCGGGTTCAAAGACCACGCGTATCGTACCCTCGCCCGCACTCGTGGCATCGGAGGCGATGTAGCGCATATCCTGCACGCCGTTGATCGCGGTCTCCAGAGGAATAAGCGTAGACTTGGTCAGCACATCCGCACTGGAACCGGGGTAGGCTACGAAGATGTTCACCGTGGTCGGCGCAATAGAAGGGAACTGAGAGATCGGGAGCTGAAAGATGGACAACAGCCCCACGAAAACAATAGTGACCGATAGCACGATAGCCAGCACCGGCCGTTTTAATATATTTTGAAACATGACAGTATCCTTTTTGAGCGGTTAGGGTTATTCAGCGTGAAGTTCGAGTTCTGCAAAAACAGCGGAAGGCGCTTTCTTTTCAAATTCAATATGATCACCGTTCTGCACTTTTCTCAGACCTTCAATCAGGATTTGATCCTGCAGGCTTAAGCCGCTGCGGACCACATAGACGTGGTTGAGTTCCGCTCCGATTTCGATCTCTCTGGAATGCACCTGCCCTTGTTCATCAACCACAAAGACGAATTTTTTGTCCAGGACTTCAAAGGTGGCCTTTTGAGGGATGATGACCACGTCATTCAGCTCCACCGGCCATAAGATGTTGCCGGTTTGCCCATGGCGGAGCAGCTTGTTCGGGTTTTTGAAGGTGGCTCTGAAAGGGATCGTTCCGGTGGCGTTGTTGAAGTCTGACTCAATAGCAGTGACCGTACCTTCGTACCCGAAAAGCTCGTTATTGGCTAACTTTAATTTCAGGGGAGTAGGCTCAGAAGAGCGCACCTGCTTCATGTAATCCAGATAGACCGCTTCCTGTACATTGAAGTAGACCCACATCTGACTGTTGTCAGACAAGGTGGTGAGCAGTTCGCCTTCATCGAGCAGGCTGCCCAGGCGGACGTCTTCAAACTGCCCCACAATCCCACTAAAAGGGGCACGCACTTCCGTGAAGTTCAGGTGGGCCTGCATCAAAGCGGAGTCGGCTCTTACTTTTTCCAGGTTAGCACTGGCGAGGGCCAGCTCGGTTTGAGAAACAATATTGCTATCAGCCAGTGTCTTAGTGTTCTGGTACTCAATGGCAGATCTGGCAACTTCCGCCTGCGCTTTACGCAATTCGGCCTGATAGATGGTCGGTTGGATCTGGAACAAGAGTTGCCCCTTCGTCACAAACTGCCCTTCATCGACCAGGATTTTTTGCAGGTAGCCTTTTTCAAGCGCGCGGAGCTCTATGTGCTGATAGGCATGGATTTGGGAGACGTAATTTTTATAGTAAATCGTATCCTTTTTCATAGGAGTGGTGACCTCCAGAGTCCCGATTTCGTGTTGTTTGTGGGGTTGGTGCTCGCAGCTCACGGTGAATACTGCGGCCAACAGGCACAAGAAAATAAGCTTTGTGTTCATGATCCTTAATTGATTGATGTATGACGTTTACCGGCAGGCGCCGACCTTCCGTTCTGCTTTATCAGCGGAGTTGCCAGTTCTTTCGGTTACAGATTAATGCGTCTTCAGGCTGACAGACTCGCAGCAGGGCACAGGGGATAGCCCTGGAGGGCATACCTGTCCTGTTTCCAACACGTACAATGTATTGGATTGCGAGGTGCGCTCAGACCTGCGTGAGCCATTCAACTGAATGATTGACAGGGTCAGCCGGAGCTACGGGAAAAAGGGAAAGTTGGTGAAGTCGGCCTAATTCCGAAATACCTGGAATAAAAGGAATAGAGGAGTGGGGTGCACAAAAGCAGTTGAGCCCGTACCTGACCCATTAAGGGGCAACCCGGAGAAGGGCAGGCTATTAATACGGGCAAAGAAAGTGCAGTCAGGGCTGTCATCAGAAGTGGATTCCTCGTTTTCTTCCTCATCTACCGATTCAGAGATCAGAGAGACAACCGCCAGAAAGTCAGCAAGCGGGGAGGCTGCTGCGTATCCATCCGTTTCTGAATCTGAGCCTTGAAGCGTAACAACAGCATTGGCTTCTGTGCGCACAGCATTAGCATCAGGCGTTTGAGCCAGGCTTAGCAGGACCAGAAGACAAAGGTGTAACAGATTCATTAACGATAATTTTCAGGAGCAAAACTAGATAAGTTTATTGCAAAAAACAATTCGATGGTTGAATTTTTTATCGCTTTCCAGCTCTGGCGGTGCTGAAGGGAGGATTTTACTGGTTTCTAACCCTTCAGTGTGATGCATTTCACTTACTCTCGTTTCTGATTTGCGTTGCTTTGTAAAAAAGTAATCAGACATGCGATTAATATTGACCACACTTGCCATAGCGGGAGCTATGCTGCTGAGCCTTCAGGCTAATGCGCAGCACCGGGAAAGCCAACATCCACATAGTAGCCGGGAGCAATCGGATGACCCGCATTTCCGCTTCGCTTCATTTATCAGCCACACCTTTATACCAGGCCTTTCAGACGGAGGGCGCATCGCCATTCCCTCCTACGGGCTGGATGTAGAGTACTGGTTCAACAAACGCTGGGGGCTTGGCTTGCACAATGATATTGAGCTGGAAACTTTCATCGTAGAGCGGGAGAACAATGAGTTTACCGAACGGCGGTTTCCCGTTGTAACGACTTTAGACTTGCTCTATCACCTCGACTCAGGGATCGTCTTTGTGCTTGGGCCCGGAGTGGAGTTTGACATCAACGAGCAGTTCATGCTCTTCCGGGTAGGTTTGGAATATGAGCTGGAACTGGAGCACCACTGGGATTTGTACCCTACCGTTTTTTATGATATGCGGGCTGATGCCTTTACCACTTTCAGTTTTGGACTGGGCGTAGGCAAGCGATTCTAAGGCTGTGACCGGTGCTTTACCTATTGTAAACCAGTGGTTTAGCAGCTCCGGGGGTACTGCGGAACAGGCTCTGTCGTCACCTTTTTGACCCTGCAGTACCTCCCAACGCATCAAGCCTATTTGGCAATCCTACTGGAATGGTCTACTTTTACGGCTGCATACGACAAAGCATGGCCGTCAAAAACTTACAGTAGACCATCATGCCATTTAGACCCATATTCAGAAAGGAGCCTCCTGCTTCCACCTTCAAAGGAGATTTATCCGGCGCATTTTTAGCGGCCATTATTGCTTTGCCGATGGCACTGGCGTTTGGCGTACAGTCGGGGCTGGGGCCGGAAGCCGGGCTCTACACCGCCATTATTCTGGCTATTGTAGCGGGCATCTGGGGCGGTACGAAAACACTTATTTCTGACCCTACCGGGCCTATGACGGTGGTCGCTGCCACGGTGGTCACGACCGGGCTGGCACAATCCGGTGGCGACATGCACAACGCACTGCCGCTCATCCTGGCCACCTTCCTGCTGGCTGCAGTGCTGGAACTGCTGTTCGGTGTATTCGATTTTGGGCGGTTCGTGAAGTTTATGCCTTACCCGGTTTTATCCGGCTTCATGGCGGGCATCGGCTGTATCATTATCGCCGCTCAGATTTTCCCTATACTTGGACTGGACAATCCGGGGGGCTTCCTGACTATTCTCATCAGCCTGGGTGGGGTGGAATCTATTAATTATTATGCAGCCGGGCTGGGTGCATTATCGGTGGCTCTGGTTTATCTTTTTCCTAAAATCACCAGACAGGTCCCTTCTATTTTGCTTTCCCTTGTCCTTTGCACTTTAATCGCCGTCTTTTTCGAACTGGACGTCCCTGTAATCGGCAATATCCCTAAAAAGCTGCCTGCCTTGCAACTGCACCGGTTGCTGGAGCTGGAGATCAGTGATTTGCAATACATCATCACGCCGGCGGTAATGCTCGGTGGGCTGGGGGTGATTGATTCCCTGTTGACCTCCGTTGTGGCCGATAACCTGACAAAGACCAAACACAATAGCCGGATGACTGTCATCGGGCAGGGGGCCGGCAACTTCCTGGCTGCCGCATTTGGAGGGCTGCCGGGCGCAGGTGCGACGATGGGCACCGTGACCAACATCAACGCCGGGGCCCAAACCAAACGGTCGGGTATCCTAAAGGGCGTCATCCTGCTGTTGATTGTAGCCACTACTGCCGATTATGTCCGCTACATCCCAATGAGTGTGCTGGGCGGTATCCTCATCACCGTAGGGGCAAGTATTATCGACACCAAGGGCATAAAAATGTTGTTCCGGATCCCGAAGTCGGATGCCGCAACCTGGACGATTGTACTGCTGGTTACCCTGTTTGATAACCTGCTCAATGCCGTCGCTATTGGTTTTGTGGCTTCGTCCCTGTTTTTTATCAATAAAATGAGCCGGTCGCTGACTTCTTCTCAGGAATCCAGGACCCTGCAGGATTTTATGGGCGAGAGTCAATCCATCCCGGCGGAGCTGGCCGAGCAAGTCTATGTGCAATCCTTCGACGGGCCAATGTTTTTTGGTTTTGCCAACCGCTACCGGGAGCACTGCCACGAAATCAGAGGGGTCAGGGCAGTGATCATTCGTATGGAGCGGGTGCCTTTTATGGATCAAAGCGGTATGGTAACGCTGGAGGATGTGATTACCGACTGGCAAAAACGAGGGATTGCCGTTTACATTACCGGTGCCAATGACCTGATCCGGGAAAGCTTCGCCAAAGTGCAACTTTTGCCTGGTGTCATTGGGCCGGATCGATTTTTCAACAGCTTTCAGGCTTGTGTGGATGAGCTGAAGGCTAAAGCAGAACAGGACTAAATGCCGTATCTGACTACAGACGATTTTTCAGAAGCGTATTCCAAACTGCGGCAGCGGGGGCTGTCTTTTTTGGCCTCTAAGTTCTCTTGGGCGGCTCAGGCCCGTACCCGGAGCGCCTTCGACGATGTCGGGCTGCAGGCGGCCAACTGGTGGATCATCCCTGCTGTGCGCCAACGTTGGAATCAGCTCATTACCGGTGATCCGGACCTGCCCTATGAGCCCTACTTCATGCAGCAGCACCTTGACGGGAAAACAGGCTTGCGGTTGCTGTCTCTGGGGTCGGGTATTTGCAGCCACGAGCTAACCTTTGCCCAAAGCCCTCATTTTGACCGGGTAGTCTGTGTAGATATTGCCGGTAACCTGCTGAAAGCCGCTCAGGCGAAAGCGGCTCAGCTGGGCTTGCAAAATATGGCGTTTATGGAAGCAGACCTCTATCAGATGGACTGGCCCGAAGGGCATTACGATGTGGTGCTCTTTCACGCTTCCCTCCATCACTTCGAAGCGGTGGAAAGTTTAATCCGGGATAAAATAAAGCCGGTGCTCCGGAATGGAGGGCTGCTCCTCATCAATGAATATGTAGGCCCCAATCGGCTGCAGTTTCCACCGGTGCAAATCCAGGCTATCAACGAAGCGCTCCGGTTGATTCCGGCAGCTTACCGCCGCCGCTTCAAAACCAACGTGCTTAAACAGCGGGTATCCGGCCCCGGGTTGTGGAGGATGATTCTGGCTGACCCTTCAGAATGCGTCGACTCCGCGGCCATTATACCGGCTTTGCACCGGCATTTTGAGGTATTGCAGGAGCGCTCCTACGGTGGCAACCTGCTTATGCTTGCCCTGAAGGATATCGCTCATCACTTTGTTGACCCGGAACCCGAAGCCCGGGCGGCGCTGCAACGGCTTTTTACTTCAGAAGATGCCTATTTGCAAAATCATGACAGCGATTTTATCTACGGTGTTTATCGCAAAAATGCTTAGGTACTAAACATAGCACCTCAACCCTGTAGCACAGCCGGTGCCATGAAACGAATATCCTGTCCCCACAGGTCTGTGTTAGACAGCGCTTTACCAACTAATGCTTCCCGCTGATTATTGGCCCATTCCTGCTGAAACCAGGTAACTACCGATGCCTGATCCCGGGGCAGCCCAGAGTATTCCCCTTTGTACAATTCCAGCAGGGCCATAAGGGAGGCCGCAATCCGGGGTGGGGCCTGACCGGTTTGTGCATGGTACGCCAAAGCAGTCGGCAGCAACCGCACTTTGAATTTGGAAATACTATTCAGGGCAATATCGGCAAGCTTGTGGTGGATGTAAGGATTGCGGAAGCGGTCGATGATGGTCTCTATATAGGCACTGATCGTTTCGGGGCTGTAGGGCAGGGTAGGAGCCACTTCCTCTTTGAGCAGTGCGATTAGCCAGGGGCCCCAGTCCGGGTGTTCCACGAATTCCCGTACCGTAGTGATGCCGTGGGATAGCCCGACTGGCACCATAGCGGTATGTGCACCATTCAGCAGCCGGACTTTCAGTGTGCGGTAGGTGCTTAAATCATCGGTAAAAACCACATTTTGACGGGTCTGTCCGAAAGGCAGTTCCTCACGAACGGAAACCGGGGCTTCGATTGCCCATAGCAAATAGGGTTCGGCGGTGACCAGCTGATGGTCTTCAAGTCCGGTTTGGGCCCAGATGGGCTCCGGCTGAGGAGGGGCACCGGGGACGATGCGGTCTACAAGGGTATTGCAGAAGATATTGTGCGCATCAATCCAGGTTTCGAATGCTACTCCCAACTGCCAGTGTGCTGCGTACTGCAGGATACAGGCTTTCAGTTGCTGCCCGTTTTCCTCAATCAGCTCACAGGGCAGAACAATACAGCCTTTGTCCGCGGCCCCGTCAAAGTGGGTAAAGCGGTGGTAGAGCCATTGAGTGAGCTTGCCTGGGAACTCCTGTGCCGGGCGGCCCGGTACCATAGGCTCCTCCCGGAAGGCGATACCAGATTCTGTGGTATTGGACAGCACAAACCGCAGTTGCGGCAGGGCAGCGGTCGCCACGTAGGCCGGCCAGTCCTGATAGGGGTGAATGATTTGCTGAATGCAGTGGACCCGGTTGATCTCCTGAACGGCTTTCCCTTCGTGGATGCCCTCGGTCAGTACCTGGAACAGTCCATCCTGTTTACGGAGGGCGGTGTAATCGCCCCGCTCGGTCGGCTTTACTAAAGCCACACCGGCATCAAAGCCAGCTTCTGTATTCAGAATTTCAATTAAATAGTCCGCAAAAGCGCGTAAGAAGTTGCCGCCCCCAAATTGGAGGATGCGAATGGGGTGGGCCGTTTGCAGGCCCACCGTTGCTTTTCCCAATAGCTTCATTAAGCCTTAAATTTTGATGCCTTTCAGGTAGTCAGCGTCCGCTTTGGCACAATCAATCGGGGCACATTCGTCGTAGCGTTCCTGCTCAACGATGAAGTACTTCATGCCCTGCTTTTCGGCAATATCCAGAATCTTTGGATGATCAATCGAGCCGTTGCCCAGTATGCAGGAAGCCGCACGCTCATCCGCCGGGACGTCCTTTATGCGGTCTTTTACATGCGAGAGCTTGAACCGTCCGGGGTACTGCTCGAGGTACGCGATCGGATCTGCTCCGCCGGTGACTACCCAGTAAATATCCATTTCAAAGTCTACGGTATCAGGATCCGTATTTTTCATCATGTAATCCTGAATGATCTGCCCATCGAGCTCCTGAAAGGAATAATCGTGGTTGTGGTACCCGAAACGCAGCCCGTATTTCTTGCAAATGGCGCCGCATTCGTTAAATTGATCTACAACACGCTTGTAGTCGTCCAGAGATTCTTTCATGCCAATGTAAGGGCAAATCAGGTAAGGCATACCAATTTCTCCGGCTTGCTGTGCTTTTTGCTCAAAGTCTTTGTTGATATTGCAGTGAGAAGAAATGGCCTCCATGCCCAATTCATCCAGGTACGCTTTGTATTCGGTATTGGACATGCCCCAGAAAATACCATCCTTGCCTTCGTAGCTTTCAATTTGCTGGTAACCGAATTCGGAAAGCGCCCTGAGTACGCCCTTTGGGTCATCCGCTATGATGTCCCGCAGGGTCCAGAGCTGAATGCCAAATTTATCCAGCTTATGGCTGTCATCGGCCATTTCCTGCGCAGCAGTGCCTTCCTTTTCTGCGCCTGTAGTATCACCAGTTCCACTGCTACAGCCGTAGTAAGGGAGTAGCGCTGCCGCAACGGCTGCCTTTGTGGATTGCTTTATAAATTTTCGCCGGTTCTGCATAAATCGTGGTTTTGTTTTGAAAATAATGTGAAAAGATAAAAAATAGACTTGTTCTAAAAGGGTAGAATGCAGAAAAACTGCTCAAATTAGTACTAGGACTAAGGCTGAACTCCGGTTTTGTACCTCGCCTGACCTAAAAAATGCCAGGGTTCAACCAGAAGCCCAACATCCTAGTGCCTCGGGTTTTAAGTCTCTGATACCTAAGTTGAAGTTATTTTGTAGCTAATTGAGGTGGAGGTTCCCGCGCATAGCAGCGCTATGTAATCCCGGATTTATCCGGGATCCAACGACAAGTAGCTGCAAAAGAACGAAACTTGGGGTGTCAGGGATTTAGGACCCGAGGCACTAGTATAATCCGCACCGCCAAAACAAAACCGCCCCTTCCCGGAGGTTTCGGAAAGGGGCGATGGATAATTTTCGTCAGTGAGTCAGCCCTCAATGCTAGTCGTGCCAGCAGTTAAAGTGCAAATCGCTTTCCTGAAGGCTGCTTGAACGGCCACTTTTGCCAGCGGGCATTTTGCCTTCCTGTATCAGGTCGATGCGGGCCAGCAGGTCTTCGTAGTGAGCCGTGGTGGCTGCATCTTTGGCCTTGCCGCCCTGAGCTTCCAGCAGTTTTTCAATACGGGACAAGCTGGCGCGGGCCATCGCTTTTTGGTCACTGTAGTCGGCGTCCTCGCCGGACTCCATGAGCAATTCGCCCATTTGGTCAACGTAGAGACGCTGCAGATTACGGCGGTAAGGGTCCACGGCATCGCCCTGCCGGACTTCCCGGAAAATGCCATCACGGGTATCTTTGAAGAGGCTGCCCATCGTATAGGCATCCGTACCATTGAGCGCTTCGTTCTCCATCATCCGGTTCAGGCGCTTGCTGTCGAACAGGAGGTTGATGCCATAAGACTGTAAGCCCCGGATGAGGTCCACAATCACCGTAGCGCCTACGCGGGAAATGATGTCCTTATCAATCATCCAGGATGGAGTGGTGAACAGCTGCCGGTCGAGGAAATCCACAGCGGCTTTTTGACGGTCCTTCGGTACGTGGGTGTACACCGGGCCTTCCTGATCGTAGGTCTTGTCGTATTCGTAAACACCGCCCACATTATTGCCTACGTGGCCTACGTAGCGGCGGAACTGACCGGCGACCTGCTTGTAGAGCTCTTCCAGGTCATCGTAGTCTTCTCCTTCGCGGTTGGTCCAGTCGATCAATTGCGGTAGTATGCGCTGCAGGTTTTTGATACCCAGGTCGCTGGCTTTGACCGGCTCTCCACTGAGGTCCTCCGTCTGAGCACTGGGGTCTACTACGCGCCACTGTTGCTGACCGAAACGGTAGATCGGATCGTCTGCCCGCTCTTTGATCCACTCATTGAGCGTAGCGCGTTCATCCTCTGCGCTGTCACTTTCCGAAATGAGCTTGTAGCCGTAAATGATCGACCAGGTGTCGTAAGGGCCAATCGTCGGGAAAAGGCCCGCACCTTCATCTTCGGGCTGAGCTACGTAGTTGAAGCGGGCATAGTCCATAATGGAGGGTGCCACGCCCATGCGCTGCACAAAACCCGCCTTGCGCAGAGAGTCTACCGGATAAGCCACGCTTGAGCCCATATTGTGAGGCAGCCCCAGCGTATGCCCAACTTCGTGCGCCGCCACAAAGCGGATCAGCTCGCCCATCAGTTCGTCCTCAAATTTCACACCCCGGGCAGCCGGATTGACTGCTGCCGTTTGGATGAGGAACCAGTTGCGGAGGAGGTTCATCACGTTGTGGTACCAAATGATATCGCTTTCCAGGATTTCGCCAGTGCGGGGGTCATGCACGTGCGGGCCCATGGCATTCTGAATTTCTGTAGAGACATAACGGATGACCGAATAGCGGACATCCTCCGGGCTCCATTCCGGGTCTTCCTCCTTGCTCGGTGGGTCTTTGGCAATGATGGCATTCTTAAAACCGGCGGCTTCAAAAGCGCCCTGCCAGTCTTCCACGCCCTGCTTGAGGTAGGGGCGCCATTTTTCCGGTGTGGCCGGGTCGATATAGTAAACGATGGGCTTTTTAGGCTCCACCAGTTCGCCCCGCTTGTAGGCTTCCATATCGGAAGGGTCGAGCCGCCAACGGGTAATGTACCGCTTTCTGGCTGCTTTCTGCTCGTCGGCGCTATAGTCGATTTGGCTCAGGCTGAAATAGCTCACCCGGTCATCGTAGTAGCGGGGCTGCCAGGGCTCTTCCGGCAGTTCGATAAAGGATTGGTTCATCTCAATGGAAAGCGTGCCGGTCAGCTGATTGTCTGGCAGGTCGCTGCCTTTGAAGGTCAGTACATGGCGCACCTCAATATTAGATGGGTAGGCTTTCATATGCTTGATGAAGCTGCGGCCGCCATCGAGCCCTTTAATGCCAAAGTTTTTCCGCTGACTGTCTGAAAGTGGGCCCAGCATAGGCACATCTTCTACAAAGAACTTCCCAACTTCCAGGACCACTGCCGTGGAATCCGGGTTGTATGTTTCAATTTTGAAGCGTTCGATAATGGGCTCGAAGTTGTTGTTTTTTACCGACTTGTAGATCGGGTCTTCAAAACTGGCCACACTATTGTAGGAAACCGAGCGCAACAGGATGTGATCGTACTGCTGCTCCCAGCGGATGACCTGCTGCGGGCGGGACTTCATGCCTGCCCCTCCAAAATTAAGCCCTTTCACGTGCCCGGAAATCCGGCTGACCACCAGAATTTCCTTGCTGAGCAGTTCCGTAGGAATTTCAAAGTAGTACTTGTCTTCCACTTTGTGCGTGGTGAAGAGCCCTTCATCCGTGATGGCTTCATCCGTGATAATGTCGTCGTAGCCTTTGTCTTTGTCCTTGTCTTCATCTTTTTTCTCGTCCTCTTCCTTGCTTTCGGTACTGGCGGTGGCTTCCGCCGAAGCTTCCGATGTTTTTTGCGAAGTCGCGCAGGCACTGAGGAAGAGACATACCATCAGGCTTAATGCAAACGTGTTTAATTGCTTCATACTTCTTTTAGTGATTATACAATTTGATTGGGGACGTCTCATTTGGTTCAACCGGGGATGGTGCCTAAAGATAGGAATGAAAATGGAAATGAGAAGCAAATAGGCGCAGGCCGTGGTGGAATCGCCTCCAACAGGGTTTCTTTAATTCGTCGCAATGTTTTTATCATACAAAACCGCCCGTGAGCAGCAATGCATGCACGGACGGTTTTATTTTGCTTCAGAAAATTGGTGTGCTACCCTTTATTATGGCTGCCGTTAGCTGCGTTCTTCTGCTTCATCTCTTCGCCCAACTGCTGAGCAGTGACGAAAGAGGCGGTCATTTGCGACAGCATATCGGCGCCGGCGCTAGGTGCATTCGGCATCATAATCAGGTTGCTGTTGGCATTCTCACCCATTGACTGCAGGGTGTCGTAGTGTTGTGTGACCACGATAAGGGCAGAAGCCTCCTGCGAGTTGATGCCTACTTTGTTCAGCACTTCCACTGACTCTTCCAGTCCGCGGGCAATTTCCCGGCGCTGATCAGCAATACCCTGGCCCTGAAGGCGCTTGCTTTCGGCTTCAGCACGGGCTTTGGCCACAATGCGGATGCGCTCAGCCTCCCCATCGTACTCGGCAGCGAGTTTAGTACGTTCGGCAGCGTTAATGCGGTTCATGGCATTTTTAACTTCGATGTCCGGATCAATGTCGGTCACCAGGGCTTTCACGATGCCATAACCATATTCATTCATGGATTCTTCAAGCTCGCGGCGGATCGCCAGGGCGATGTCATCCTTGCGCTCAAAGACGTCGTCCAGCTTCATTTTAGGGACCTCGGCACGGACGGTATCAAATACGTATGCCGTAATCTGCTCGTGGGAGTTCTCGAGGCGGTAGAAGGCATCGTAAATTTTCTCCGGAAGGATGTAGTATTGTACAGATACCCGGAGTTTGACGAAAACGTTATCGCGGGTCTTGGTTTCGACATTCACATCCAGCTGCTGTACCTTCAGGCTTACCCGGCCGGCGATACGGTCAATGATCGGAATTTTGAACTGAAGGCCAGAGCGGCGGATACCGTAAAACCGGCCCAGGCGTTCCACCAGCGCAGCAGATTGTTGACGCACGGTGAAGATGCCAGAAAAGAGAATAATGATGCCGAAGAAAATCAAGGCAATCAAAACAGGTGAAAATCCCATAGTCTATCAGGTTTATTGCGCGTGGTTTCGGGGCTGCGCGGTTTTTAAATACTCCTTCAAAGTACGAATTTCTCCGGGGATTTGCGTCAAAATGCGATGAATCTGGATGAAAAATCGAGGAACGCTTACCAGGACCAGTTGGTCCGTAGTACCCAGCGCTGCCCGTAGCGCCCATTGGAGGCTTCTCTTGGGAAACGGGCTTCAATCCCGATCTCCAATCGGCTACCGGTTGGCAGTAAGGTGCCGGTGCCGGTGTAGAGGCGGTGCTCGCGCCCTGTCCATGCATCGGTTTCGAATGGCTCGGACAACAAAGCCACCTGATGGTTGAGGTACCACTCGCCCTGATCCAGGCGCTCACCATTGAGCGGGTAGTCTAATGCCAGCCGGAAACGCCACCGGTGCCGGGTCTCCTTAGGGAAAATGCGCTGCTCGAGCAACAAACGCTCCCGCAGCCGGTATTTGCGCAATCGCTGACTCGTGGATATCTGCTGGGCGAAGCGGTTTTCGGTATTGGGCACCTCGTCAAGGCTGCCCCGCCGGGACAAGCGGTAGGTGGCGCCCAGTTTCCAGTTGCTGTTCAGATCATAAGCCAGACCGCCCTGCACGTACAGCTGCGACCAGGATAGCTGTAGCTCTTCGTTTGCTTCCCAATGTATCAGGCGCAGCTCTGTGCGCACGTCTGCTGACCACCGCTCCGAGAGCTCAAAGCCTTTGGAAAATTGAAAAAAAGACTCTGCTGTTTTTGATTGCGCGTAAGTCATTTGGACTATGCTCATGCACAGCAGCCCGGTCAAAAGTCGCTTCATAAGAGTGTTTTAAAAGAAAAAGAAGGGGTTGGAATCCTGTTCAACAGGCTCAAGGGATAGCCGCTGCCCCCCGGGGCCGTATTGTAGCTCAAAGTAGCCCACGACTTCGCCACGTTTGCCCCGGACTTCCAGTTCGTAACCCGCCAAGGAGCCCGTTGGCAGGTAGCGTTCCTGAATTTTCTCAATACGGAAGTGCTGAAAGGAGGCGCCCAAATCTTCATGTATCGAATGCCGGGCAGGGGAGGGGAGTTGGTCGGATTTGATGATCCGTTCCACATCGTACAATTGCCCCAGGCTATCAAACTTCACACTATACCGGTACCCTGCCGACTTGAATTTAGACTCGAAATATAAAGTAAGCTTTGCTTCCTGCCCCTGACGGCTGTGCTCCATATAATGGCGTGTCCGCCTTTGCCCGGGGTAGTTTTTTTCAAGATAGGTTAATGCAGCCGCGGGCATTTCCGAAGCCCGGATACGTGCTTCCTGCTCGTACTTTTGAGCTTGCATTTGCAGAGTGACGCAAAGCACCAAACCAGTGAATATCCATCGGGTTGCAGTCATATCATGTATTTGTGGTGTAGACGATGCTTGCAGACGGATTACTAAAGTCCCGACGCGCTCTTAGAGCATGTTGGGACTTTTGTCTTCTAGTCGAAAACTAACAATTTTTTGGTTAGACGAGGCACGAAAACCGGAGTTTAGCCCTAGCTAAATGAGGATTTTCGGGACGAAGTATAAGCGAAAAAGTGTAGTTTGCAGACCGATTACTAAAGTCCCAACACGCTCTCAAGTTAATAACCAACTTTCCTGGGGTTTGGATCGGAATAAACCGCTTTTATTACCCCTTCATGATTTCCTGCAATTTGTACAGCAGCTCTACTCGGTTGTGGGCATCAAATTTGGCGTACAGGTTTTTCAGGTGGAACTTCACAGTGTTGATGCTGATAAAAAGGGCGTCCGCCGTTGCCTGTGCGTTTTTACCCTTGTAGATGCAGGACATTACCTCTTGTTCCCGGCGGCTAAGCGAGTCAGGCAGGGCAGCGTTGATGCGTTCCAGGTCGAGCTCCGGAGCGAGGGTTTTGGAGCGTTGCGCCCAGGCAATTTCTATGGTGGAATACAACTGCTCTCCGGTGAAGGGCTTGACAACGTAGCCAAGGGGGGCAGTTTCCTTCACTTTAGCCAGAGTAGCTGCATCCGCATAAGAGGTCAGGAAGATGAAAGGGATGGCATACTTTTCCCGCAGGTAGGCGGCGATGTCCAGACCGCTGATTTGATCTTCCAGGTTGATATCCAGCAAAACCAGCTGCGGGCGCTCCGACTCAATTAGCGTAAGGGCAGGACCGCCCCGGTGAGCGATACCGCAAACTTCATAACCGTTGAGCTGGCAGAGGTCGGCAATATCCTCTGCAATGAGGGGCTCGTCTTCCACAATCAATATCTTAAGTCGGTCTTCCATAGGCGGTATAGGTTTGCTGATATCCGTTTGCAGTATCGGGATGCCCGGTTCCAAATATACGGTTTCGGATGAAATTGCCGGATAATGGCGGTCGGGAGCTTACTTTGTTCCTGTTCACGGATCAGCTCGTCCACTTCCTGCCAGGTGTTCTCCAGCTCGGCCAGTAGCATTTGCTCAAGGGTGTCGGGTGATAGTTGCGGGTGTTGCATGCGTTAAGGCGTTATGAAATTTAGTACCTGCCGCCGGACAGTATCGCAGCGCAGGTTGTGCCCCAGCCCGCTTGTAATGATAGGCTTCACATACGGCAGGGCATTCAGAATAGCTTTGGTCTCCTGAAGGGGCACGACAATATCTTTTTCGTCGGCAACAAGCAGGGTATTGGGCGTGCCGAGCTGCTGCAGATGCTCAATCAGGCAAAAATAGCTCAGCGGCTTGCCCGTATATTTGGGGATCCATGCCCGGGTATCCGATAGTACGGTCTCAGATACGCCGAGGCAGCGGGCAAATTTGCTCATCAGGGCATCGCAATTGGAGAAGGTGCTCATGAGGACAAACTTCCCAATACGGACTTCACGGGCTTGCTCACTCGCACTGATCACCCCGGCCAGGCTACCCATAGAGTGGGCCAGAACGGCATGCCAGTGCGCACGCGAACGGATGAGCTGACCGGCGCAGCGGATGTAGTCCGGCACTGACAGAAAACGCCCGGGCGATTGTCCGTGGCTGGGCGCATCCATCACAACAGCCTGATAGCCGGCGCGGCATAGTTCCTGTACGTAGGGTGCCCAGCGCGCACCGTTGCTGCACCAGCCGTGGAGTAGCAATACAGCCGGCCCCTGCCCAAAGGTGTAGGTGTAAAACCGGTGCTTGCCACAACGGTGCTCCTGCTGTTGCCCACTTTCGTAAAATACCCGGTCGGCAGCCCTGACTGGCCGGCGGACCGCCACTGAAAGTGCGCCCATTGTCAGCCGGCAGCCCGCCTTGGAGTGCACCTGATGCACCGTATTGATGACCTGCCCCACCCGGTGGATGTAGGGCGGGAAAAAGCGGGCCGCCATCAGTTGGGTATTATCGATAGCTGGCGCCGAACCAGACTCCGCGGCTGGCAGCAGCTGATTGGTGGATAGGGTTGTTGTCGTCGTTTTCATAGGATGGGTCGGATTAGGTGTAAAGCTATTCTGCTGTTGGTCTTGAAATGCCCGAAAAAGCTCTGCCCGGATCCGCCGAGCCAGCCACCGCTTAGCTCTGCCCGCAGCGGTGCCCAGGCTTTGCAGATCAGCCGGGGCTCAAGGTAAAAGCCTTCGGCCTGGAATTCGGCCACCGCACGCAGGGCAGCTGACCAGTTGTAGTTGATTTGCAATTCAGTATCTATCAGCAGCGCAGTTTGAAAAATATGATCGATCTCGGTGGGCGCGTACTGCACACTTTGGTGCGGAAAGACCTGCAGGAACTGCGCCACCAGCCTCAGGTGCCGTTCCGGATGCTCAAAGGTCCAGAAGCGGTCCGCTCCTAAGGAGCAAAAGGTGTAGCGGTCAGGGGTGGTCTCGCCGGACTCGCCGATGCGTTTACTGTCCACAAAAGCCGCCTCTCCCCAGAGGTTCCACTCGCCGGCCCAGGTGCTCAAATTCAGTGCACTGATCATCATGGGCTCAAAGTGGAGCTGCACTTCATAAGGTACCGGGCTCACCATCGGTTCCTGTAATTGTATTTGGCTGAGGGGAATATCGTTATTGCCGTACAGCCAGCTGCCGCGCACCTGCACCCGCCCCACTTCCGTGGAAAGGCTGCCACTGAGTAGGGGCAGGCGTTTTTGGTAATGCGAAGCTGCGCCTTCGTAAGCCATCAGGGCTTCTCCGCCCGGTACTGCCATACGCTGCGGCAGGTTCACCCAGCGGTTGTCTTCCAGGTACAGGCGGGAGCGGTTGTCGGGATGGAAAGCACGCAGCATAAGCTCCGTACGCCCTTTGCTGTAGCGGGCTTCCAGCCCCCAAAGCCCCAGTCGCTCTGCTTCGGTGTCCAACACATCGTAGTAGTCGTAGCGGTTGGCCAGGTCCATTGCACTAAAGCCAGTGAGGGAACCCCATTTGACTGTTTGTTTCCCCGCTTTCAGGAAGTAGTGCCCTTTACGGTAGTAAACATAGGATTCATTCACCCACAGGCGGTTCCTGCGGCGTTCCTCCGGATTAGCATTAGCGATTACCACAGCCCGGCCTTTCCAGTATTTGCCGTAGGCCAGCTCGCCTTCCAGCTCTGCACGGGCTTCTCCCTGCCAGCGGTAAAGCCCGGCAGGATTTTGGCCGGGATAGTAGCGACCCAGCAGCGTGGCTTGCCCGTGTAATGCGGTGGACCAGCTGTTTTCCGATTCCTGTGCCAGAGCAGTCACCGAAAATCCAGCAAAGGAAACCCACAGCAGGGCCATAAAAATGGGTGTCAGGTGTGTCACGGCTTAACGGGTTTCCATCCAGGTGGTAGAAAAAATCGCAGCCTCGACGCCTTCGTTGATCGCAAAATCTTTGTATTGCACAACAGTGGTGTTGCCGGTTTGTACATTCTCCATTTTGATCTGATGTGCCCGGTAGTGCCCGCCCGAACCAATGGGGCGGATATCTGTAGCCTGATAGGTTTTGAGCAGTTTGCCCTTGTGATCGTAAAACAAGGTTTTGGCCATTAGGTGTGTGGCTTTGTCAATCCAGAGATGGCGCTTGCCGTATTGTGTGCGCACACCCTGACGGGGCAGGGCTTCAAGCTTGTAGGCGGGCCTGCCGTTGACGGCTTCCTCAACCATAAGGGTATACTTATAGTCATCGATGGGTTCGGAAAGGTACCCGGAGAGGTCCTCGTAGGTGATCTCTGTGCCCATAAAGCGATCTGACTTTTTGCTGGGCGAAATGCGCTTACTCATGCGCAGGGCGGGGAGGTAGAGCCATTGCTCGTCGTCTTTTTGTTCATGCTGCAAGGTGAGCGTAGACGTGCCGGCGACATCCTGCGGGCTGATAAATTCCAGCAGTAGATTGTAGGTGTATTCGCCTTCGTCGGTACGCAGGATATGCTGCCGTAGGGTACGGGTCTGTTTTCTGCCGGACTTGCTGATGTTGGTGTAGGTCAGTTGCCCGGTCAGGTCCTGAACAGCGGTGGCTTGACGGTGCTTTTCCATAGTAGAGGTGCCGTCGGTGACGGCGGGTGCCGTGAGTACGGCCCAAAGCAAAGTGAATGCAATAATCATAGTATTGATTTTTTTGGGATGATTAATTAGGGGTCAGTATAGCTTCGGCTGCCGTCCGTTGCCGGGCCGGCTGCCGCAGCATGACCGGGTATAATACCAAGGTGTTGATGAAAATGAGCAGCATGGACAGTGCCAGCAGCCACCCGAAGTGTTGTACTGGCAAGAAGCCAGAGAAAGACAGCACGCTAAACCCGGCAATATTGGAGGCGGCATCGTAAGCGATAGCCTGCCCGGTATGAAGGCTGTTGTGGGTGATGGCTTCAGTTGCTCCCATTTCTTCCCGGTCGCGGAAGTAGCCCACAAGGTAGTGAACGGCAAAATCCACGCCTACACCCACAATCATGGCGGTGAGCAGGGCGGTGCTGATGCCCAACCGTATGCCGATCATGCCCATCAACCCAAAGACCATCAGGAGTGAGACCGTGATTGGCAGCAAGGCCATCAGGCTCTTGGGCAGCGAGCGGAAGATGATCAGGCAGCTGAGGAAGACGATCAGCAGGGCCAGGATAATATTCTGCACTTTGCCTTCCACAATATAGGTGCCAAGGGCAATGCGGTGCATGACGTCTCCGCCAAAGGTCAGTGAAGTGTTCCCTTCCGGAAAAAAGCGGGCAGCATCTGCCTGTATGTTTTCATAGAGCGCCTGATGCACTTCGGGGTCTGAGGATTTCAGAAAGACCTGAACCCGGGCTTGGTTATCGTCCTCAGAGCGCAGTGCAAAGACCTCGCCTGGGGTGGCTGACATCTCGTGCAGCATCAGGTACTGTGCAATCTCAGCACTGCCCGGCAAAGCATCGGTTCCGTCATTAAGGTTGGCGCTGAGGTGCTGCACCACATCCCGGTAAGAATAGGTGTGCCCGACTTCTTGATAGCTCAGCAGGTAGTCTTGGAAATCATTCAGGCTACGGAAAAAACGCTCATCCTTAATACCTCCGTATGCTGCAGCATCCACTACGATGTCCATATTGCGCACGCCACTAAGGCGGTCGTTAAAAGTCTCTGCTGCTACACGCCCTGGGTGCGATTTTGGGAAAAACTTCAGGTAGTCATCCCCAATCTTGACCTGCCCGATAAAGAATACGGCGGTGGCAATCAACAGCAGATAAGCACCGATGATCGCCCGTCGGTGATTTTGTGCCATTTGCGTAAGCGCATAGAGGAACCTCTGCAGCGCGGCCGACTGATAGGCTTTGCGGGCGGGAGGCTTGAGCAGGGCGCAGACCGCGGGTAGAAAGGTCAGGCAGATGAAGGTGGCAAGCAGGAAGCCCACCGCGCCGATGATACCAAATTCCCGCAGCGAAGTGATTTTGAAAATCAAAAGGCTCGCGGAGCCCAGAGCCGAAGTCAGCCCGGTGATGAGAATGGGCAAGCCGATTTTTTGTAAAGTAGCCTCTGCCAGTGCTGTCCCGCTCCCGTGCTGATCTGCCAGCCGGTAGTAGGCATTCATAAAGTGAATGGCGTAGGATGAAGCCACTGCTACCATAATAACTGGTAATGCATTGGAAACTACGGTGACGGGCAGCCCGGCGTAGCCCATGAAGCCCATGGTCCAGATGATGCTCATGATAACCATCCCCACGGGCAGCAGCACCCCCGCCAGCCGACGGAAGGAAATGTAAAACCCGATGAAGATCAGGACAATGGCAATTGGGATGAAGCGCCGGGAATCGCCGCTGATACCGCGTTGCACATCCTCCACGAGTACCGGCGCTCCGGTAATATGGATACGTTCCGGGTCCGCATAGTGATTGGCGAGCTTTGAAACGGCATCGTAAACGACCCCTCCGTCAAAACCGTCTTCAAGGGCAGCTGCAATAACCGTGAGGGATTCATCTGCGCTGACCAGCCGGTCAAGTACCATGCCATTGCCGGCAACATCAGACCGAAGCTGCTGCCAGGCTGCTTCATCAGCAGGCAGCGTGTCCAGGAAGCCACCGGTCTCCAGGCCCCAGGGGCGCTGACTAACGTTGGCGAGGGTAGACAGACTGACGATCTCGTCGGGCATAACGTAGGGTACCTCTGAAAGGGCATTGGAAAGGTCGATAACCTTTTGCGCGGCTTCCGGGCTGTAGATGGATGCTGCCTCAAGCCCGATCAGCACAACGCTGCGTTCGCCAAAAACTTCTTTGGCGGCTTCAATGCCCTGATTGATGGGGTCATCGGTGGGAAGCTCGCCGTCGAAGCTGTTGCGGGTTTCCAATCGGCTCAGCCCCCCGGCCATTAGCAGGGTAATGGCGAAAAGCGCCAGTAAAGTCGTCTTTGGACGAATGTAACTCAATCGCAGGAGTGGTTGAAATATATGCATGGTTTTGGGTGTAAAAGGTTTGGTATCAGAATACGTCTGCAAGCTACAGGGATATGCCCGGCGGGAAGCTACCCGTTCGGATAGTTTTTGGGGTAGGGCGTGCAAGCTGAGAAGATTATACCTTATCTTCATGGGGCGATTTTTGATTTCCAAACACCTTTTTAACCTGGAAACCGACCTCCGATGAAAAAACAATTCCTTCTGATGCTTTGCCTCGCTGTTGTGGCTGTTCTGCATGGCCAGAAAAGCGAAGTGCAGCTTACCATTGACTCCTTATTAAACGAAGCCTGGGCACAGGCCCGGTCTCAGCCCGGAGAGAGCCTGCGCATCCTTGGGGATATCGAAAGTTTTTACGCGGCCGATAGCAGCCGTTATAAGGAGGATGTGGTTTGGTACTATTATGGTATCTTCTACAAAAATTTGAGCCGGTTTGAGGAGAGCGAGACTTATTTCAACCGGTATGAGGTGCTGCATGAGGAGGCCGGCCACCCCAAACGAGTTGCCGCGGTCAACATGGCTAAGGCCAATTTGTATTCTGATATGGGGGATTTTGCCCGCAGTATGGAGGCCGTCATAGATGCCTACCGCGCTTACGAGTCTGTAGAGGATACCGCTGGCATGCTGGTTACCAGCAATAAGCTGGGCGCTCTGTACACTGAAGCCGACAGGATGGAGGACGCCATTATCAAGTTAAGGGAAACCTTGGAGCTCGCCCGGTTTTCCGGCAATCAGGTGCAGGAGCAAATCGCTTATACCAATCTGGGAGTCGCTTATGAGAACAAGGGGGATTTTACAGGAGCCTATACGCACTACGAACGGGCCTACCAAATCGGCGAGGCCAAAGAGGGCGACTACGACAAAGTCCTCAACCGCTATAATATGGCGCATATTCTTACCCAAATGGGCAAGTGGGAAGCGGCGGCGCCCTACGCCGAAGCCTGCGCCCGGCTCGCTGATTCTATCAAGGTGCCCGACCTGAGTGCCGCGAGCCGCCGGTTGCTGGCCGACTTCCTGATTGAAGAGGGGCAATACGAACGCAGCATCCGCATGTTGCTGCCACAGATAGATACCAACTATTCAATGGGGCTGAAAGACCGGGCTGAAGCCTACGAACTGCTGGTCAAAGCCTATCGGCAGACCGGAGACTACCGCCGTGGCTTCGAAGCACTGGAGCAATACAAAACCCTAAGCGACAGCATTACGGGCATAGAGCGGCTCAACCGCATTAATGAATTGTCTGCGCAGTACGAAACCGAGAAAAAACAGCAGCAAATTGCTATGCTTGACCTGGAGAACCAAACTGCCAGAGCCGTGATCAGTCAAAAAAACCGGACGATCACCATTGGGATTGTCGGCTTAGTGCTTATCACCGGGCTGAGTATTTTCCTCTACGGGCTTTACCGTAAATACCGTCGTCAACAGGAGCAGCTCTCGGTTGCACTGGAAGAAAAAGAGTACCTCATCAAGGAGATCCACCACCGGGTAAAGAACAACTTACAGATTATCTCCAGCCTGCTGCAACTCCAGGCTCGCTATATTGACGAGCCTATCGCGCTGGAAGCCCTGAACGATGGGGAAAACCGGGTGCGCTCTATGTCTATCATCCACCACCACCTCTACACGGGCGAGCACCTCAGCCAGGTCAATCTGCCGGAGTATGTTGCCAATCTCTGCAGCAACCTGGAGGCTTCCTACCGGCCCGGCGACAAGACCATTGTACTGCACCGGGAAGTGCCCAACCTACTGCTTGATGTCTCTGTGATGATTCCCCTCGGCCTGATTCTCAATGAGCTGCTGACCAACGCTTACAAGTATGCCTTTGCCGAAGTGGAATCAGGAAATATTTGGGTACGCATTGCCGAAGCAGAGGGGCAACTGTTGGTCGTGGTCCGGGATGACGGCGTTGGGATGGAGCCTGATGCCGTACATAAAGGGTTTGGCTCCCGCCTCATACAAGCTTTTTTGCGAAAGTTGGAAGCGACGCTGGAAATGGGCCAACCTGCTCAGGGTACGGAGATCTGCATCCGCATACCGGACTACATCAGGAACAGTGCGCTTCGGCAGGTGGGGTAGTTGGGGCGAACGACAGCAAGCTTGCATTGCAGGAGCTGACTTTCTGGTAGCGTAAAGCGTTTACATTTGCCGGGCCAGATCAAAAACACTATTTTGCTACAATGAAGCAACAGCAGTCCATGTTAGCCGAAACGCGCCGTTTAGCGATAGCCGGCGATTTAGCCGCAGCGTACACGGCACTGGACAAGACGGCTGTCCCAGCCCATTTGCGGGCACACCGGGACACCCTTGCCCACAACTTTTTTGTCAACGAACGGTCCTGGAAAGCTGGCGCCCTTGCCGCCGAGGATTATGAAGTACAGCGTGCCCGGTCGGCAAATGCGCTCTTTGATTTGATCAATCAGCTGGAAGAGACGCCTATCAACAGGCGCAAGCCGGAGTGGTATATTTGGGGTGCATTAGGGTTGTTGATGCTGCTGCTCGCCGTCTGGTTTTTCTCCCAAAAGCCGGACCAAAGCTCCGGAGAACCTAACATCAATGCCACGACTCATGGGAACCAAAGCCCGGTCGTCATCGGCGACAGCGCCACCCTGAATTATCAAAACACCACTGCAAAAGATACTCTAAGCGAATAATGATGAAAGCATCCTTCCTGACCGGGGTTGCGCTCAGCCTGGCTACCCTCCTGATTGGACAAGAGGGGACAACTACCTACGGAGCGCAAAGCCCTATCATTGTAGCTACTAAAAGTGCACTCAATTACCACAATGAGGTGTCGGTTGATGCCCCCATCCCTGAAGACCTCGTCCCCTTGCTAGCTGGTCTGCTGATTACCAATAAGGTAGACCACAAGAAGAGCGATGAAGCAATCGCCGCCTGGATTACCAGGTACAACCAACTCAATGAAGCCATCTCGCAGGTCAGCGATGAAGTCAGGGCACAACGCGCGCGCAGGGCGCTTGAGCAAGGTGACTTTTTGAAGGTGGAATCCCTGCTGAGCATCTTTCCGGACAACCCTGAAGTCCGTTCGTTTTTTCCTAACGCTTTTGGCAGTGCTGTCAGTACGCAAGGCAATCAAAGCCCGGTAGTCTATGCAGAAGTCGCGGAGATTACCTACGTTATGAGAAAGGTTATCCATTACCATCTTCCCGAGCAGCTTTCGGTGGAACTGCTGCGGGAGCTGCAGTTCACAAGATCTGCAAACCAGGAGCTAGAGGGATTGGTCAAAGTGCGGGATGAGACCATCGCCAAGTGGGTGCAAAAATACCGGGAGGTGGAGGTTTTGCTGAAAAACAGCCCTGATTCGGTAACCCTCAAAGCCCAGGAGTACTTTTCTCTGGGGCAATTGGATAGCAGCCTTATGGTATTAAAGGTACTGGATGGCACCAAAGTGCAAGTGGCTAAGGGCTGTTATTTGCAGGCAAAGATCATGATGTTGCGTTTTAGTCATGCCCGGTTTGACGCCCTGACTGCGGAAATTGGAAAATTGCTGCGGCAATCGGTCACTTTGCACGAGGAGGTCAACGTCATGCTCAGTTATGGTATTTTTCTCGCAGAAAGTGCCAATGACTTTTACAATGCTAACCTCATTTTAACCCGGGCTAAAAAGATCACGCAGGACACCCTTTTGTTGTTGCAAATTGAGAGTGAACTTGGCTTTGTACAAGGGGCATTGCAAAATACCGGAGCGATGGAAGCGCATGCCCTGGAAACGCTTCGGCTTTGTGATGCCTATGCTGATCCCACCGATACCTTGCTTTTAGGCGTCAAAAACCAAGCCTATGGCTTTCTGGCCAATGTCTACTTCCAAAGAGGAGTCAATAGTCAGAATAACTCCCGGGATTCCGCAGGCATTAAAGCGGCTCAGGAGAAAATACAATTAGCCATACACTACGATTCTTTATGTTTAGCCATTCAGGATACGCTGAACCTCCGGTTGAAAACACCTTCGTCCTGGCGCTTGCCCAATCGGTTTATTGTACTTTCCAATCTGGCTTCCCGTATTCCTTTGGTCAAGAGCTTCACTGAAGCGGAGGACACCTATAAAAAGGTACTGGAGTTTATGAGTGAGGAATACAAAGAAAACCCGCTTGCGCTGTCCTGGCACTATGCACAGACCTTGCTGAAGTATGGAGGGTTTCTCTTTACAGCCGGTTATCCTGACCGTGCGGTACAGGCGTATCAGGAGGCAGAAAAATTGACAGTTTACTTCCAGCCAGACCAGAATATTTCCTCTTATAATGGTTTGCGGATGGTCTACTCCCATTTGGTGGGGACTTTGATGTTTACCCTGCAGCCCGATCAAGTGCTCACCGAAACCAATCGACTTATTTTGCGCCTTGATGCGTACATTGAAAATGGCATCGACTACGGGAGCAACCTAAAGGCTGAATTACAACAGTTTGCTGCCTATTCGGCCTTCAGGGCTGGCGAATACCAAAGAGGAATAGCGTATACGCAGGGCGCGTTGGTGCTGTGGGAAGAACAGCCCGCACCGAGTGCTCAGTATGTACAGGGGTATGTCTCAAATCTCACGCTGCTAGCCTGGTTTGGGGTGATGAATGCCGTCGGATTAGAGGATTATAATACCGCCAATTGGATTTTAGATAAAGCCAGTGCTTTGATGGAGCGTGCTAATGGGGTCCACCTTCAAACCCAATCGCAGGTCAAAGGTAGTCAGTGCTCTCTGGACCTTTTTAGGGTCAGCGTTGCCCTGAGAAAAGAGGATTGGTTTGAAGCCGCGGGTTTGCTGGATGAAGCATCTACTGAAATCGAAGCGCTCTTTTCCCAAGACCCTTTAAGCTTTCAATCATTGGGCTATCGGATGATGATGGCCCGAGCGGAGCTGTTTGCCGAAATAGGGGACAAGGAAGGTGCGATGGATTTGTTGATCCAGGCCAACCGGAATTATTACACACAGGCACCGGCGGCTTACCGGTCCGCAAATGTTAATTATTACATTCAGGCGCTGAGCAAGCTGTTGTCACTGGGGGAGGGGAGCAAGAAGGCCCGCGAGGACTGGGCGGCTGAACTTTCTAACGTACTGAACGAGCTGCGCAACCCCGCTTTAGATATCCAGGCTTATAACCAGTATGGCAGCATAGTGGTGGATATGAACCGCCTCCATCAATGTGAAAGTATTTTCGGTTTAGTAGAGTACTACCAATCGCTCCCCAGAAAGAAACGTCCGGCTAAAGAAGGAATTTGCGCTGCCCTCAGGGAACTAAAGCGCTTACTCCCTCCTGCCTATCAGGACTTCCGGTCCAAAAAGATTAGCGTCCAATTGCCGGAGCTGATGGATTCTTGTGGTTGCGATTAGCAGGATATTTTATATTTTTTATATCAAATCAAAACAACCATGAAAAAACCATATCTCGTCAGCTTAGGGTTGATTGTATTGCTGTGCTCTTGTGGAACCCTACGCAAGCCCACGCCTGTCCGTGGCGATTTCGCCCACATCGTCCTTTTCTGGATGGAAGGGCAGAGTGAGGCGGCCAAAGCCACCTTCCGCAAGGATATGGAGGACTTTATCAAATCTTCTGCTTACGCTCAAAGCATTCATATCGGAACTCCCGCCGGCACAGACCGGGCAGTGGTGGACAATTCCTATGACTTTTGCCTGATTGTTACTTTCGCTTCTAAGGCGGAGCATGACCGATACCAAAAGGAACAGGTGCACCTCGACTTTATTGAAAAGACGAAGGGGTTGTGGAGCAAGCTGCAGATTTATGATTCGGTCAGGTAGCTACTGCGAGACAAGCACTAATTTATACCCCACGCCCCGGACATTGGCAATCTTTACATCAGGGTCGCCTTCCAGCTTCTTGCGCAGGCGGGAGACAAATACATCAAGGGTACGGCCCACATAGCTGTCCTCGTTGCCCCAGATGGTTCTGAGGAGGGTATCGCGTTCCAGCGTTTCATTGGCATGGTCATGGAGCAGCGCGAGCAGTTCGGCTTCCTTGGCGGTGAGTGAGGTGACCTGCCCGTCTATAGAGAGTTTCATTGCTGTTGGGGAAAAGCGGAAACTGCCGAGCGTACGGTGATCTGCTGTCCCAAGAGGCGCTTTTGGTCGCCTTTTGCTTAAGTAGAAAACGGTACCAGCCAATAGAAAGAAGATAAAGGCCAGGGCAGCATATTTATAATAGTTGGCGAGCGGCGCAGAACCACCTGTAGCCACCTCCATTCTGTCTTCCGGAAAGGTGAAGACCAAATTGTAGCAATCCTTGGGCAACGCCCGCCCCTGACAGGGGATGAGGTTGCTGTTCGCCTCGTCCCTGATCTCGTAGGCGTAAACAATTTCCAGAGCATTGCAGGCTTCCACTTCTACAATATAGTCGCTGGGGAAAGCCCGGCCGGCAGTGACCTTTTCTACCAAAGTAGTGAGATGAGTAGGTTCAAGCGGAAATGCCGTTTCAAAAGGTACTTTATACCGGTTGCCTACCTGCTGTACGGGCAATACTCGTGAGGTGCTATCTCCAACGCTAAGCAGCAGCTCATGCCCAATGGCCCGCAGCGTGACAGCGATATGGCTGTCTTCCTGCAGGAAGGCTGCGTCCGTTCCGCTGGCCCGGCAAAAAAGAGCAGGAGCCAGCCCTAAAATTAAAATCCAGTACTTCGCGCTCATCGTTCAAAGCTATTGGTAAATCCCCACATTCGCACTGTTTTACAAGGGGTTTTACACTAATTTACAATTGAAACTGGCAACCAAGCCCCCTTTCCCGGTAGCTTTATGAAAAATAATCGACCAATGATGAAGCAACTGAAAATTGATTTCCCAGCCTTGATTTTGACGGGGCTGTTATTCCTTGGCGCGGCTTGCAGCCCGTCTTCAACCCCTGCTGAAACCGAAATGGGCAAAGCAGTATTCACCAGTGTAGGCCAGAGTGCTGTAACGAGTGGTAAAGGCTGTTCGGCCAACTATGGGCTGGACAATGCCTATTATGCAGCTCTCGGACAACAGAAACCCGAAGAACTGCAAATCGCAGAGTACGTACGCCGCATCTTTCAGGATAAAGAAGGGCACCTTTGGTTTGGCACCAACCAATTCGGGGTATGCCGGTTTGATGGCAAAAACCTAAAGTACTTTTCTACAGCGGAGGGCCTTGGCGGGCCACAGGTGACTGGTATAATTGAGGATCAAAAAGGGCACCTTTGGTTCACTACGAACGGCGGTGTATCGGTTTATGATGGTGAAGCCTTCACCACTTACACCACAGCTGATGGGCTGCCCAGCAACTGGGCCTGGAGTATCCTGGAGGACCGCAACGGACAGATATGGGTCGGCACTTTGGAAGGGCTCTGCCGGTACGAAGCGGGGCGGTTTGTACCCGTTGCGCTGCCACCTTCTGATGCACCCGCGCCACCGGAAACACTGGATACCGATCGGGTGATGTGTATTGTGGAGGATGCTGCCGGTCATCTTTGGATAGGTACGGATGGCAGTGGGCTGTACCGGTACGATGGCTCGGTTTTCACCAATTACACGACGGCTACTGGCTTGGCAGGTAACACCATTTCGAGCATTGTCTCCGATGAGGAAGGTGGGCTTTGGCTGGGTACGATGTTCAATGGCGTAAGCTACTACTCGGAAGGGGAGACGCAACTGCATTTCGAAGCCAGTGACGCCATTGGAGATAATGAAGCCTGGAAAGTCTACAGAGACCATCAGGGCGAAATCTGGTTCAGCTCTGAGGGCTATGGACTGTACCGGTACGATGGCATCCGGCTTCGGAACTACAGCGAGCTGGACGGGCTTGGCGTACCAGCCGTTCAGGAGGTATTTGAAGACCGGATGGGCCGGGTATGGGTCGGTGGCGGCGGTGGTTTGTACCGGCTCGACGGGCAACGGTTTACCAATGTGAAAAAAGGTGGGCCCTGGGATAATTGTTAGGCCGCAATTTATGCACGAACAGGCTCCCTCCGAAAGGAAGGAGCCTGTTCAGTCTTACTTTACTGAAAGGCCTCAAACCGCCACTGCTTTCCATTGTAGTCAGTAAAGGAAATGATGCCATATTCAAAATTAAAGTAGACCTGAGATATGGTATTGGCGTAATCATTCCAAATCACATCAGTGAAAGTCCGGTTGAGCAGTTCTATTTCCGGAATAGGTTCGTTATTGAAGGATTCGGGATAAGACCGGGTGTTCACCTCATGCCGAAAGATCTGTTGGCTGGAGAAGTTGGGTGAATTAAGGAATGGCAGAGAAATGTCCAGGATATCTGCGACCGCCTCGCTTTCCGGGTCTGCATAATAAGGCATCGCCCTTAGCCTGAGCCTGAACTGCATGCCGAGTGCAGTGGATTCCAGGTTGAAGGTCTTTATCTGTGTATTGAACTCATAAACCACCGTATCTCCTTCTTCAAAGACATCGTAGCGGTAGTAGTTCGAACCATTGGACTCGAAAATGTCTTCTTCTTCAATACTAAAAAAGACTTCCGTTCCGAATGTATCCACAAAAATCATCCCAGATTGATTCACATAGGGGATTTGAGCAATGCTCTCCGGCAACAAACTGTAGGAACCGATATCGATGGTAGGAAGGCCGTCTTTCAGGGTGACGCCAGTACCATCGTCCAGATTGCAGCTGCTCATAAAAGGTAGGGTAAACAGGGCTAACAGTAAAGTGATGGATATTGGAAATTTCATGTGGGTTAGATTTTTTACAAAGTGAAGCGGTTTTGAAGGCCTTGATTAATCAAGAACTAAGAGCGTGTTGGGACTTTAGTAATCGGCCTGCAAACTACACTTTTTTGCTTATACTTCGTCCCGAAAATCCTCATTTAGCTAAGGCTAAACTCCGGTTTTCGTGCCTCGTCTAACCAAAAAATTGTTAGTTTTCGAC
>NZ_JAVJSK010000118.1:0-92870 GCF_040219495.1 Phaeodactylibacter sp.
GATGCTTCCTTATTTTCAAGGATTTAAGAACCTGACGTCGAAATTAAACCTTCACTTAGCCCGCTAAGCTCAGGTTTAATTTCTTAGTCAGAACCTCAAATCGTTGAAAATCAGTTCGCAAAATTTCCCAACAAGCTCTTAGTTTTACGGCATTACCTCACTCCTTCAAAAACACAATCAATAATTATATGAAAATTTGGCACTCCATTTTTTTCTTTTTCATTGCGTTGGCTGGGCTTCAGGCTCAGGCAGACCGCTGGCAGCAGGCTGCAAAATATACCATGGACATCGACTTCGATGTCAAAAAGCATCAATTGGATGGCAAGCAGACGCTGGTTTATACCAACAACTCTCCGGATACCCTTTATCAGGTTTTTTACCACCTGTACTTCAATGCTTTTCAACCCAATAGTATGATGGATATCCGCTCCCAAAACCTTAAGGACTCAGATCCCCGGGTTGGCGGACGTATTAGTGAGCTCGAACCGGACGAGATGGGCTACCACAAAATCAACAGCCTGACTGTGGATGGGAAGAAGGCCGATTATACCGTGGTGGGTACTATTTTGGAAGTAAAGCTGCCTACGCCCATTCTGCCAAAATCCAAGGCCGTCTTCGAAATGGCGTTCGAATCACAGGTGCCGGTGCAAATCCGCCGCTCTGGCCGGGACAATGCAGAAGGCATTTCGTACTCCATGGCGCAGTGGTACCCCAAGATGTGCGAATACGACTATCAGGGCTGGCACGCCAATCCTTACGTTGGCCGGGAATTTTATGGGATATGGGGCGACTTTGACGTGACCATTCACATCAACAGCGACTACATCATCGGCGCAACCGGCTACCTGCAGAATGCAAAGGGAATCGGCTACGGCTATACCGATAAGCCTGTGAAAGAGCAGAAAGGGAAGCAACTTTCCTGGCACTTCGTTGCGCCCAATGTGCACGACTTTGTCTGGGGCGCTGACCCGGACTACACGCACACCACCTACGAACGCGAAGACGGTATGGTGATGCACTTTTTCTATCAGGAAAACGAGCGTACGAAAGACAACTGGGAAGCTTTGCCTGCAATTATGGACGAAGTTTTTGCTTTTGTCAACGAAAACTACGGGCAATACCCCTACGAGCAATACTCCTTCATACAGGGAGGAGACGGCGGCATGGAGTACCCTATGGCTACCCTCATTACCGGAGAGCGGAGCCTGGCAAGCCTGGTCGGCGTTTCTGTGCATGAGCTGATGCACAGCTGGTACCAAATGATGCTGGGCACCAACGAAGCACTCTACGCCTGGATGGACGAAGGGTTTACCAGCTGGGCCAGCAGTAATGTGATGAACCACCTTCGCACCAAAGGGCTGCTGCCCGGTGAACCTTCTGATAATCCTCAACTGGGCTCCTATATGGGCTATGCCAATTTCTCCCAAAGTGGGCTGGAAGAACCCCTGATTACACATTCCGACCACTTCAATACCAACTCTGCCTATGGTGTGGCCTCCTACGTTAAAGGGGCCATCTTCCTGGAACAACTGAAGTACATCATTGGAGAAACAGCTTTCGATCAGGGGATGCTCCGCTACTTTAATACCTGGAAGTTCAAGCATCCGAATTCCAATGATTTCATTCGAATCATGGAGAAGCAATCCGGAATAGAACTGGACTGGTACCGGGAGTACTGGATCAATACGACTCATACCATTGACTATGGTGTTAAAACGGTGGAGCGCAAAGGCCGAAACGCCGTAGCGGTACTGAACCGGGTGGGCCTTATGCCGATGCCCCTGGTTGTTGAAGTGGTACTTACGGACGGGCCAAGCAAGCGTATAATGGTCCCCTTGCGCATTATGCGCGGCCACAAGCCACTTGGGGGCATGGAGCTGGCCGAAGACTGGCCCTGGACGCACCCGGAGTACGAACTGGACTTGGGCGTAAAGGCTAAGGATATCGAAAAAGTGGTGATCGACCCCGACTTCGGCATGGCTGATATCGACCGGAAGAACAACACTTTCGAAATGACAAGCGACGAATAAGATCACTGGCCGGGCCGCAGTACTTGCAGCCCGGCACTATTCACTCCACGACTATGCATCCCATTCACAAGCAATTGCAAGCTATTGCTGCCTTTACTGCCGGAGACGATACGGAAATTCGAGAAGTGCTACACCCTAAAAACGATGGGGTAGACTTTGGTTTTAGCCTGGCGCATGCCACGCTGCAGCCCGGAGAAGCTTCCAAGCCTCATATTTTACACGGGCGTTCGGAAACGTACATCATCGTGCAGGGGGAAGGCCGGGCATTTGTAGCGGGTCAAACCATGGATGCCCAACCCGGCGGCGTTATCTTTATCCCTCCCGGAGCTGAACAGTACATTGAGAATACCGGAAAGGGGCCACTGAATTTCTGGTGTGTCGTCTGCCCTCCCTGGACGGCCGGTACAGAACAGGTAGATTAGCCCGGCATTTTGGAAAAAACCGTTATTTTTGCAGACCTTTGACCGCCCGGGCAGGCTGCCGGAAAAAACGGATGCATGAGAATTCTTCAACTTTGTAAAAAGTTTCCTTTTCCTCTGAAAGATGGCGAGTCTATTGCCGTAACGGCCCTCAGCCGCGCTATGAAAGCATTGGGGCACGAGGTGCATCTATTGGCGATGAATACCAGTAAGCACTTTTTTCCGGTGGAGGAATTGCCCCGGTCTTTTGATCACTACGCCAGCCTCCATACCGTTGAAGTTGATAACCGGGTGAAACCCCTGCAAGCCCTTTGGCACCTCAAAGGCGAGGCTTCCTACCACATTGCCCGTTTTTGCTCCAAAGCCTTTGAAGATAAGCTCGCCGGCTTGCTGAAAAACACAACCTTCGACGTGATACAGCTGGAAACGCCTTATTTGGCGCCCTATATTCCGGTCATCCGGAAGTACTCCAATGCGGTGGTCAGTATGCGGGCGCACAATGTGGAGTTTGAGATTTGGGAGCGCATCAGCCAAAACACGGCTTTCTGGCCTAAGCGCTGGTACTTGCAGCACCTTACCGAGCGGTTGCGGCAGTACGAAATCAGTCAGCTGGCCGCCTATGATCACCTGGCAGCGATCACGCGCCGGGACTTGGAGCGCTTTCAACAGCTGGGGTACGAAGGCTCCGCAACGGTTACACCAATTGGGGTGGACAGCGGGGCGTACCCGCCGGACTTTTCGAGCTTCCAAAAGCCCCTTTCGCTTTCCTTCATCGGTTCTTTAGACTGGATGCCGAACCTGGAGGGCCTGCAGTGGTTCCTGGATGAAGTCTGGCCCGAAGTCCGGAGGGAACATCCTGACCTGACCCTCCACATCGCCGGGCGGAATACCCCGAAGTGGCTGCTTCGTATGGACCGCCCCGGTATCGTGGTAGAAGGGGAAGTGCCAAGTGCCACCACCTTCATCAATCAGCACAGCCTGATGGTCGTGCCGCTGCTTTCGGGTAGTGGTATGCGCGCCAAAATCCTGGAAGGCATGGCGCTGGGCAAGGCGGTCATCAGTACGCAAATGGGCATGGAGGGGATTGGCGTGCAGCAGGGGGTACACGCGTTGATTGCGAATACACCGGCAGATTTTGCCCGGCAGGTTGCCTATGCCCGGGCATTGCAGAAGAAAGGGCAGCTCGAACAGCTGGGCCGGGAAGCCCGCCGCTTTGTACTGGACCAATACGATAGCCTGGAAGTGGCCCGCCGCCTGGTAAAGGCTTACGCCGAATTAAGCGTAGAAGCCCTCTGATGCATGTGGCTCACCTTTATACATATCATTGTTTGGCTGAGTGCGCTGGGGTTGGTGCACACTTACCTTTTGTACCCGCTCCTTATGCGGTGGGTAGCTCGGGGCAAAACGCCCAACACGACCGTCTTTGAGCCGGGAGCTACCTGGCCTCAGGTCGCCGTCATCATGTCGGCTTATAACGAAGCTGCGGTCATTGAGGAAAAGATGGCGCATCTGCTTGCCCTGAATTATCCGGAGGGCCGGCTGTCTATCTTTATTGGTTCTGACTGTTCGGATGACGGTACCAATGCTTTGATTGCCCCTTTTGCCGCGCAGCAGGGGCACATTTATTTTTTCCCCTTTCGGGAAAGGCGGGGTAAGCCTGAAGTGATCAACGAGTTAGCAAGCCACGCTAGGACGCACTTTGTAGAGGACGGTACAGACCCTGTTTTTGTGGTGACGGATGCCAGTGTTATGCCGACACCGGATGCCCTGCTCAAGATGGTACAACACTTTCGCAACCCGGGCATTGGTCTGGTCGATGCCCATATCCGTCATACGGGTATGCAGGCGCAGGGAATCTCACAAGCTGAGGACACTTATATTTCCGGAGAAGTGCGCCTGAAGTACCATGAAGGGCTGGCCTGGGGCCGAATGATGGGCCCATTTGGGGGGTGTTACGCCATTCGAGCCCGGTATTTCAGCAAGGTGCCGCCCACTTATCTGGTAGACGACTTCTACATTACCATGCGCATGTTTGAGCAGGGCGGCCTGGCCATCAACGAACTGGGCGCTATCTGCTACGAAGCGGTTTCTCACGAAATTAGTGAAGAATACCGCCGCAAAGCCCGCATCTCAGCGGGTAATTTCCAGAACCTTACGACATTCCCGCATCTGTGGTGGCCACCGTTTGGCCAGCTGCGGTTTGCGTTCTTTTCTCATAAAGCACTACGGTGGCTTGGCCCATTTTTCCTACTTTTGATCCTGGCAGGCAGCGGGGCCCTCGCCTTTTCAGGCAACTTATTTTGGCAGGGTTTGTTTGCCGTATTGACAAGCGGCATCATTTTGGTGCCAGTCCTCGATCAGCTGCTGAGGCAGGTCGGCCTGCATTGGTTGCCCCTCCGGGGTGCCCACTATTTTCTGGCTATGAACCTGGCTTTGCTTACCGGTTTTTTCAAATTCATTAAAGGAGTACGCTCAAATGTCTGGCAACCAACTAAACGTAACTAAACAACAAGGCTTTCAACTCAATACCATCGATGAGGCGATCCGTGATATCAAAGCGGGCAAAGTGATCATTGTGGTGGACGACGAAGACCGGGAGAACGAAGGCGACTTTATCTGCGCAGCTGAATGTGTGACGCCGGAGATCATCAACTTTATGGCCACCCACGGCCGCGGCCTGATCTGTTCGCCAATTGACGAGAAGCGTGCTGATGAATTGGACCTGAGTATGATGGTTTCCTCCAACACCGCCCTGCACGAAACGGCTTTCACCGTTTCTATTGACCTGATTGGGCACGGTTGTACAACGGGTATTTCGGCTTATGACCGCGCTACCGGTATTCGAAAGCTGGTAGACCCGCAGACCAAATCTACGGACTACGCCCGCCCCGGCCACATCTTTCCGCTGCGGGCAAAAACCGGAGGCGTGCTGCGCCGCACCGGGCATACCGAAGCCGCTATTGATCTGGCGCGACTGGCTGGTTTTGAGCCTGCAGGCGTGCTGGTGGAAATTCTCAACGATGATGGTACAATGGCCCGTTTGCCACAGTTGATGAAAATCGCTGACCGCTTCGACCTCAAGGTGATTGCGATCAAAGACCTGGTGGCTTACCGCATGCGCAATGAACGCCTCATCAAGCGGGAGCTGACGGTCTCTATTGACACACAGTACGGCGGTTTTGAAGTCATCGCTTTCCGCCAACTAACAACTGACGATATCCACCTGGCGATTAAGCGGGGCGACTGGAAAGTCGGTGACCCGGTGCTTGTCCGGGTACATTCCTCTACCGAAACCGGCGAAATCCTGGGCTCCCTGTTCAATAATTACGGCTCGCAATTGCAACAGGCTATAGAAATGATTGCCAAAGAAGATCAGGGGCTGCTGCTTTACATGCGGCATAGCGAAAAATCAGATGCCATACTCCACCACCTGGCCGACTATCAGAAACGGCAGTATAATGGTGAAAAGCCGGAACTCCACAAGCGGGCAGAGATGACGCAGCGGGACTTCGGGGTGGGGGCTCAGATCCTGCACGACCTGAATGTGACCAAGTTGCGGCTGATTACCAATACGCCCCGTAAGCGGGTTGGGCTGATTGGTTATGGGCTGGAAGTCGTTGAAAATATACCGATGTAACGATGCGGTACGAGCGCAAGTACCGCATAGAACAAGTCGATCCTCAGGTGGTTGGTATGGTGGTCCGTCAGCACCCGGCTGGCTTCCGTACCTTATACCCGCCCCGGCAAATCAATAACCTGTATTTCGATACGCCTGATTTCGCCGCATTTCAGGACAACGTGACCGGAGCCCCCCGGCGCCTGAAGTACCGCTTGCGCTGGTACGGCGATGACTTCCATGAAATCACCAATCCTGTTCTTGAGGTAAAAATCAAAGACAACCAAGTGGGGTTTAAACGTTACCATCCACTCCCGGAAGGTACGTACACTGCCGCAGACTGGCCCGGTTTAGTAGAGCGCTGCCGGCAAATCCTCAAAAAGGGGCTCGACCTTCAGCCAGTGTTGTTCAATACCTACCGGAGGTCCTACTGGGCAGCGCCAGCCCTGCCCTTCCGGCTAACGATAGATACCCAAATGCACTTTGGCCCTTTCCAGTCGCACCGCCGCCCGGTATTGCCTTTAGCAGACCCGGCAGTAGTGATAGAAGTGAAATATGATGAACTGCAGGATGAGGACACGGCCTTCATCCTGCAGCATTTGCCCTTCCGGTTGAGTAAAAACTCGAAGTACGTCACGGGCATTAATCTTTGTTATGGTTAAAATTTAGGGCAAAGCACCACTTCGTCCTCATACTCACCGAGGTAAGCCAGAGAAAGCTCGAAAGCGCCCCGCTGTTTGCGTAGGGAGCCAATGCCATCAATTCGGGCATCGTAGCTCAGGCCCAGCAGGAAGTTGCTGAATTCAATACCCACCATACCGACTACGGCGTCCAGCATAAAATTGTCGAGTTCATCGCGCACCGGCCGGACCCATCCACCGGTATGCAGAGCCACACCAGAGATATCGTCAATCAGGAAGCGGATATTGGTACCGGCGTTGGCAGCCATATGGGGCCCCTGTGCATAGAACAGCGCCCGGGGTTGAATCTGAATGCCCAGCCCCACCGGGATACTTACGTTGACGTAAGCCGTGTATTTGCGGTGCAGTAAGTCCGAGTTGCCCAGCTCCGGCTCTTCCTCATTGAAGAAAAAGCTCACTTGGGGCTCCAGGATGTGGTGCATGGCCGCACCGGCAAAGAGAGAAACCCCGCGCTTGGGCGAATAAGTGTAGTTGAGGCCCGCTGAGATATCCCCGTAGGTAAAGTTGTTGCCCGGCAGGATTTCACTGGTGGGGTTGCTGTAACCACTGTCCCCGCCAAACTGATCTTCAAAATTGAACCGCTCGTAGCCAAAGTTGCGCTGCGCCAGTCCGGCCTGAAAGCCTGCGCTGAGGAATTGGTCGTTTTTTTTGCTGAGGCTCTTATGGAACGCCCCGGCCACATTGATCTGGTTGTTGGAAAAACCGAATTTAGGCACCCGGTCATTGTAAAAAACCACACCTACGCCGAAAGCATCTTTATAGCGCTTGCCGATGCTGTTGAGCCCAAACCTGAGGTCGACTGCGCCCGCGTAGGTCTGATAGGGGTTTTGGTCCCTGTAGACGAGGGCGACACGGTACTTGCCATTAAAGGTGCCGCTCAAGGCTGGGTTGAGAGTCAGCGGAGCCGCAAAAAACTGGGTAAAGTGCTGATCCTGTGCAGTAAGGCGCAGGCCGCTTAGCGAGACAATACAAAAAAGGAGCAGGAATAGCTTCTTCATAGAATCGGTTCATGTGATTGTGTGGCCAAAGTTAAAGAGGCGGCCGGACTAAAACGAGGATTTCCCTTTTATTAAGTGGTTTGACGGAAATAAAGGAAACGGCTTTTTGCTTCTTCCTTCATTATTTTCCCGTTCCTGAGTCAGAATAGGAACGGAATTGGTTGATATTTATTATTTTTGAAAATATCTTGATTTCCGTAAACCCGCATGCATGCCCTCTTACGCTATCTGCCCCCTGAGCAATGTGCCAATCCGGAGCAATTCTTCGGATAAGAGCGAGATCGTGTCCCAACTGCTGTTCGGCGAACTGGCAGAGGTGTTGGAGACCAAAGGGCGCCAATGGGCGAAGATCCGCTGTATATGGGATAATTACGTAGGCTGGGTTGCTGCTAATCAGCTTAAAGCCATTACGCCTAGCGAACTGACGCTTTTTAAAGAGCACTTTGCCTACAGCCTGGAGCTTTTTCAGCCGCTTATGGCCGACAACGAGGTCATCCCTATTGTTATCGGTGCCCGCCTGCCCAATTTCGACGGCATGCGCTTTATGCTCGACAACACGGTTTATACCTTCAGTGGGCAGGCCGTTTTTCCGGAACACATCAAGCCTTCACCTGAGTTTATCCTCAAAATTGCCCGGCGGTACCTGCACGCCCCTTTCTTTCACGGCGGCCGTTCGCCCCTGGGTATTGATGCTGCGGGGCTGGTACAAATGGTCTTTAAAATTGCCAACGTTGCCCTGCCCCGGGAAGCCGCACAGCAGGTTTATATTGGTACCGCAGTAGATTTTGTGGAACAGTCTATGCCCGGTGATGTCGCTTTTTTTGAGAACCGTACCGGGCGTATCACCCACTGCGGTATTATTCTGCCTGATTCAGAGGTCATACATGCGTATGGCAGTGTGCGTATCGACAAAATCGACCACTACGGCATCTACGACCGTGCCGCTAAGCGTTACACCCACCGCCTCCGCGTGGTCCGGCGCATGATCAAGTTGGCCTCTGCCCCTAAGCAGGAAAACCGCCGCATCAGCGGGCATATCCCCAATCAGGTGGAGCTGTTTTGATTATACCGCCCGAATGATGTCGTACTGCGTTAGAATCTGCAGGGTTCCCGCTTTATCCTTCGCAATAACAGCCGGGATAGTCCGGTCAACATACTTGCTGAGCTGAGAGAACGGCAGGTCTTCCTCCACCAATGGAAAGGGTGCGCCCATGATCGCCGCAACATTTTGCTCTGCGTGGTTCATCGGGTTTTCCAGCAGGTAGGAGAGGACAGCGGTTTCAGTGATCGATCCAACCATCACGCCATCGCGCATAACAGGCAATTGAGAGATGTCGTGCTCTTTCATCATTTTGAAAGCAGACTGTACGGTATCCGTTTCGCTTAGGGTGATGAAGCGGCTGTCGTGCTTCATGTGGAGCAGGTCGCGTACGCAGAGTTCACGCTCCAGGAAACCACGCTCCCGCATCCAGTCGTCATTGTAAATCTTGCCCACATACCGGCTGCCATGATCGTGGATGACCACCACAACTACATCGTCCGGTTTAAGCTGATCTTTGAGCTGCAGCAACCCGGCAACGGCAGAACCGGCAGAATAGCCCAGGAGCAGGCCTTCTTCCCGGGCGAGGCGCCGTGCCATCAGTGCGCCGTCTTTGTCGGTGACTTTCTCAAAGTGGTCGATGACCTTGAAGTCTACATTTTGAGGAATGATATCCTCACCGATCCCTTCCGTGATGTACGGATAGATTTCCTTTTCGTCGAATTCGCCGGTTTCGTGGTACTTTTTAAAGACAGAGCCATAGGTATCAATGCCCCAGATTTTGACCTCCGGGTTTTGTTCTTTGAGATAACGCCCGGTACCGGAAATTGTGCCCCCAGTGCCCACACCTACTAACATATGAGTGACTTTGCCTTCGGTCTGCTTCCAGATTTCAGGGCCAGTACTTTCGTAGTGGGCTGTGCGGTTAGAGAGGTTATCGTATTGGTTGCACCAGTAGCTATTGGGGATCTCGGTACTCAGCCGGCGGGCAACGCTGTAATAGGAACGCGGGTCATCGGCTTCCACATTGGTTGGGCACACAATGACTTCGCTTCCCACTGCCCGTAGCAGGTCAATCTTCTCTTTCGATTGCTTATCGGTGGTTGTGAAAATACACTTATAGCCTTTCACTGCTGCGCCCAGCGCCAGGCCCATACCTGTATTGCCAGACGTACACTCAATGATGGTGCCCCCGGGTTTGATGTCCCCGCGCGCTTCCGCATCTTCGAGCATCTTCAGTGCCATACGGTCTTTAATGGAGTGCCCGGGGTTGAAGGTTTCTACCTTCATCAGGACAGTGGCAGGGATGCCTTTTACAACTTTATGGAGCTTGACGAGGGGCGTATTTCCAATGGTTTGAAGGATATTATCGTAAAATTCCATGGGCTTTAATTGGTTTGCCGCAAAGGTATGAAATTCATCGGTGGTATTTCACCTTCACAAAAAATCGGGGATCAATTGCGCCCAGCAACCGGGCCACAAGCGGAGAGACCACTACGACCACATCGTCTTTGTAAACGGTATCCGGTATGCGGCCCACTACTTTGGCATAGATCGTTCGCCGGCTCATAGGGTTATAGATGGAGATTACGGAGCCGATTTCGGCTTTGCGGTGCATGGCCATCAGGTCTGCCTCACCCTTCATATCTTTAGGCCAGAAGGCAACCCCCTGATGCTCACGCTCACGGTCGTTAGCCATGTCGTACTGATAGAGTTTTCGGTAAGCCGCGTTGCGTTTGCCCAGTTCCCCACCGGCGTAGGCCCGCAGGCTGTCAGGTACACCATTAAGGCTCAGCCAGCCAATGTGCAGGGTTTGGTTCCGCTTCAGGGTATGGTCCAGCAATCCATTGCGCATCATGATTTCCTCCATAGGGATATCGAAGTAGGATTTCGAAATTTTATACAGGGTATCGCCCTTGCGCACGACATAGTAGACCGGTGCAAAGCGGCCGGGGATCAACTCTTGCTCCTGGTACCGTTCAATGGCCCGCTTGGGGATAGGGATACGCACCGGCATGCCTACCCTCATAGTCTGCGGGCTGAGCCCCGGATTATGGAAATACAGCTCCTGGAGGGACAGGCCGTAAAATTTGGCCAGCGAGAATAAGGTTTGCCGGGGTTCCAGGTAGTGGCTGAAGTATTTTTCATCAAACTGCCCCACCGAGAGAAATATGGTATCTTTGGGCGTGAGGTAACTG
This sequence comes from Phaeodactylibacter sp., assembly GCF_040219495.1. Lineage (GTDB taxonomy): Bacteria > Bacteroidota > Bacteroidia > Chitinophagales > Saprospiraceae > Phaeodactylibacter. The sequence goes on from NZ_JAVJSK010000118.1 coordinate 11,002, forward strand.
AGGCTGTCGCCCGTTGCCTGCACAGGCTTAGGCAGGCTTAGAAAGGCGAACAAACAAGCCATTTTGAGCAAGGCTGCAGCTACAGGGCACGTACACATGAGGCTGGGGCAGTCCAAAGGCTTTCGGCGCTTTGGGGCAGTTGTTTTCATCATAGTAGGAGAATCCTGTTTGGGTTCCATATTTTGGTGAACCGGAAAAGAAATAGCTTCTTTGACTAATTTCGTAACCTGTGCAAATGAGCATTGTGAAGTGCTGCTCTTCCTTTTCGCATGCCTTCTGCTGCGCTCATTTCCTAAGAAATTTGTCAAAGAAGGGAAAATTTAAACAAATATATGAAATCAATAGCGGTGATTCCAGCCCGGTACGCAAGTACACGCTTTCCTGGCAAGCCTTTAGCGCTGCTGAGGGGCAAAACGGTTCTGCAACACGTCTATGAGCGGGCGCAGCGGGCCCGGCAAATTGATGAAGTTTGTATCGCAACCGATGACGAACGCATTATGGAGGCCGCCGCCCGGTTTGGGGCCAAAGCGGTCATGACCGACCCCGGGCACCGCAGCGGCACAGACCGCTGTGCCGAAGTGGTCCTGCAGTATCCTGAAGATAGTATCGTTATCAATATTCAGGGGGACGAACCCTTCATTGACCCCGCTCAGATTGACGGGGTGGCCGCCCCGCTGCTGGGGTCAAACCCTGCGCAGATCAGCACCCTGGTCGTACGCCTGAGAGATGCAGAGGCGTTGCACAACCCCAATGTTGTAAAGGCGGTGAAGGCGGCTTCAGGTAAGGCGCTTTATTTCAGCCGCTCGCCCATTCCGTTCTTACGGGGCGTGCCCCCTGAACAATGGATGGACCATGGTGTTTTTTTCAAACATTTGGGGATTTACGGGTTTCAGCGGTCCGTACTGCTGGAAGTGGCTCAGTTGCCCCCCGGCAATTATGAGCAGATGGAATCCCTGGAGCAGCTGCGGTGGCTGGAAGCCGGTTACCACATCCACGTGGGGACCACAAATACGGAAACCATTGGTATTGATACCCCCGAAGACCTGGAAGCCGCTGCGCAATGGTTGGACAAAAGCGACAAGCATGGATAAACAGCAATACTACCGCCGCTGGCTACTTCGCGCTCCGGCCGGTTTGGTACTCATTGGCTTTGGTGCCTGCCTCATAGCCGAAGCGGCAATGGACAAATACGAAGGGGTGCCTACCTGGGAGTGGGTGGCTTACGGTACAATAGCGCTGGTGGTCTTCAACAGTGGGCTGAGCATCTTCGGGGATTCGATTTTACAGCGCGTACGCTACGAGCGGGCCCGTGAAAAAGAGAAGGAAGCATGAATTACTGTAGCCACTGTGGTTCTGATCAGCTGGAGTTTAAAGTCCCTGCAGGTGACAACCGGCCGCGCTATGTCTGCGGCAGTTGTCAGCGCATCCATTATTCCAACCCCAAAATCGTAGCGGGCTGCCTGCCGGTTTGGGAAGATAAAGTCTTGCTGGCCAAGCGCTCCATTGAACCCAGGAAAGGCTACTGGAATGTGCCCAGTGGCTACATGGAGAATGGCGAAACCGTGGAAGAAGGCGCCCTGCGGGAAGTCCGGGAAGAGGCCAAAGCCAGGGTCGAAATCACTGGCATCCACTCCATTTACAGCATTCCGCATATCAATCAGGTGTACATGCATTTTTTGGGGCAGCTGGAAGGGCCGGATGCCTTTGGGGTAGGAGAGGAGAGCCTGGAAGTCCGCCTGTTCACTGAGGCAGAAATACCATGGGAGGACATTGCATTCACCTCTTCCGTTTTTAGTTTGCAGCGATACTTCGCTGACCGGAAGCGCGGGCATCATGAGCTGCACCTCGGACAATTAGACTACCCCGTAAGGGCTACAGAAACTGACGATTAAAGCCAAGAGGCAACAATTCCTGCCCGCTTTGCACTTCGTAAAGGGTCTCGTCGTCACCCTGCATAAGGATACGGATGGGCTGTTGTTGCCTTTCCTCCATCTCTGAGATCGCCTGCCGGCAGGAGCCACAGGGCGCTGCGGGTTCGGGGACCGGCTTTTTTTCATTCTTTACCCGTATGGCTATGGTCAGCAGCTTTTGATCCGGATGGTTCAACGCCGCATTGCCAAGTGCAACGCGTTCGGCGCACAGGCACATGGGGTAAGCTGCATTTTCCTGGTTGGCCCCGAGGACTACCGTCCCATCTGAAAGGCGGACGGCAGCGCCTACTCTGAATTGAGAGTAGGGCGCATAGGCCATATCCATAGCTTTTCCGGCTTGCAGCAGCAACACTTGGTCCTCTTCAGGCAGTTCTTTTGCAGAATCATATATACAGACGGTCGTTTGCAACTTTCGGTATCTCATAGCATACTTGCAATTTGGAATTTAGCGTTCGGACGGCCCCCTCAGTTTCAGGCAAAGTTTTATCTTGCGCGAATCGGCAAATTACCTCAATAAACAGAAAAAACCAACCATGACGAATATATTGATCATTGGAGCAGGCCGCTCATCGAGTGCTTGTATCAATTATGTACTGGGGCAGGCTAAAGAAAGAAACTGGTTTGTGACCGTAGCTGATGCCGATCCGCAGCTGGCTGAGGCAAGGGTGAGCGGGCACCCAAATGGCCGGCCAGCATGGCTGGATGTCACCAAAGTGAATGACCGCCGCGACCTGATCGGGCGGGCAGACCTGGTGGTTTCCCTTCTGCCAGCCCACCTGCACCTTGAGGTGGCGCACGACTGCATCAAGCTCAAAAAACACCTGATCACCGCTTCTTATGTTTCTCAGGAGCTCTACCGCCTCGGGGACGAAGCCCGCGACCGGGAGCTCATCTTTATGGGAGAGATGGGGCTGGACCCCGGCATTGATCACATGTCGGCCATGCGGCAAATTAACGAAATCAAAAAGCAGGGGGGCAAGATCACCGCATTCCGTTCTTACACCGGCGGGCTGGTGGCGCCCGAAAGCGATAACAACCCCTGGCATTATAAATTTACCTGGAACCCGCGCAATGTGGTGCTGGCCGGGCAGGGTACAGCTCAGTATCTGGAAAATGGCAAGCACAAGTACATTCCCTACAACCGCCTCTTTAAGGAATACCGGCTGGTGGATGTGCCCGGTATGGGCGAGTTTGAAGTGTATGCCAACCGGGATTCACTGCTCTACCGGGATATTTACGGCTTGTCGGATATTCCGAATATTCTCCGGGGCACTATTCGTTACCGGGGTTTTTGCGATGCCTGGCACGCGCTGGTCAAAATCGGGCTGACGGATGGCTCCTATCCCATTCTGGAGAGTGAAAAGGTGAGCTACCACGAATTAATGGAAGGCTACCTCAGCCCGAAGTATAAGTCGGGGTCGGTACGCGACCGGGTGGCAGAGCTGCTTAAGATCGCTCCTGATGACGAGGTGATGCAGAAGCTCGACTGGCTGGGGCTGTTCCGTAAAAAGAAAGTGGGGCTGGCTAATGCGACGCCTGCGCTCATTCTGGAAAACATTTTGATGGAAAAATGGAAGCTTGAGCGTGACGACAAAGACATGATCATCATGCAGCATGAGTTTGAGTACGAGCTGGAGGGCAAAAAGAAAGAGCTCATTTCCACCCTGGTCATGAAGGGCAACGATTCCAACGATACGGCTATGGCCAAATTGGTCGGTTTGCCGCTGGGCATTTTTGTCAAGCTGGTTATGGAAGGCCGCATTGAATCAAAAGGTGTGAATATTCCGGTCATTCCGGAAGTGTATGAGCCTGTTCTGGACGAGCTCGAGCAATTCGGGGTCGTATTTAAGGATGAGGTACGGGACCTTTAAGCGGCATGCTGAAGGCACTGCTCCGTATCGATAAGGTAAAGGCTATGCAGGGCAACGCCCTGTTGCGGCAGGGTAGTGCCATTCTGATATCTATTTTGCTGGCGAAAACAGCCTTATCAAAGGAGGGTATTGGCTGGTACGAGCAGCTGTTGTATGTCGGCTATGTACTGACGTCCTTCTGGGTTACCGGGCTGATGCAGGCTTTGCTGTCCCGTTTCAGTAAGATTGAGCCCGTCAAGCGGGCGGTTTTCCTGACGAATGTAGCGGTAGTTTTTGGCAGTATAGGTGCGGTGCTGATGCTCGGGTTTTGGTGGGGCAGGCATTGGTTTGTCCCTTTGCTGACCGGGCAGGCGGACCTGCCTTTTTTGCTGCCTTTTCTGTTGTTCTTGTGGCTCAATTTAGCCACGTTCCTGTTGGAGAACTTTTACCTGCTTTGGGACCGCCCCGGCGAATTGCTGATTTTTGGGGCGCTGACGTACAGTGCACAGTTGATCGCAGTGGTGCTGCCCGTCTGGCTGGGCCAAGGGCTGGAGACTGCCGTTTGGGCGCTGGCAGGGATAGGGGGGCTTCGGTTCATCTGGTTGCTCGCCCGCCTGGGCAGGGTTGGGCAAAGGGGCTGGCATGCGCAGGGCATACGGATGTGGCTAACCTCAGGCTGGCCGCTCGTATTGTACGCCGGCGTAGGTACGCTGAGTTTGTCCTTTGATCCCTGGCTGGTCAATTACCACTTTGCTGGTGACCCGGATATGTTTGCGGTTTTCCGGTACGGGGCCCGGGAGCTTCCGCTGGCTATGGCCCTGGCGGCAGCTTTCGGTACCGCAATGCTACCCGGCGTATCTGCTAATCTGGAGCGGGCCCTGCCCGAGATGCGGCAGAAGTCCCTTCGGCTCTACCATTTACTTTTTCCACTTACCCTGGCACTCCTGCTCAGCAGCCGGTACTGGTTTACCTGGGTGTTCAGCGAAGCTTTTGAAGACAGTATAGCTGTTTTTAATGTCTTTCTGCTTGTGCTGATCAGCCGTATGCTATTCCCGCGTACGGTGCTAATCGGGCTGGATGCCAACCGGGCGGTCTTCTACTTTTCCCTGGTAGAGTTGGGGTTGAATGTGGTACTGGGGTTCTTATTGGTTGTGCCCTTAGGGCTGCTGGGCATAGCCTGGGCAACGGTCATTGCCTACACCGTGGATAAGCTAGTTTTATGTGCCTGGTTGTATTACCGGTTTGGTATTGCTCCCGGAGCCTACACACCGGTTGGCTGGTGGGCAGGGTATACGCTGCTGTTGCTGCTCAGCTATGGTTGGACCCTCTGATCTGCTAGTCTGTAATTCAGGAATGAGGTAAAGGTATGGCCATTCTGTATCCGGTGCCCGCGTACAGCCAACGACCTGCTCTTTACCTCAATGGCTATGGTCTTCCCCTTCGTAAAGAACGCCTGCCGTTGGGGTCTCCCAAAGCTCGATTTTGGATAGATGTGGCAGATTAGGTTTGAGCTGCTGCCAAATCCAGGGCGCGATGTTTTCGGCTGTGGGGTTCTCCAGCCCAGGTACATCGTTTAGGTAGCGGTGGTCAATGAGGGGCTCTACTTTTTTCCAGGCTTGTTTGATGTCCCCGAAATCGGTCACCCATCCCATTTCCGGGTCCACTGCCCCTTCCAGGAAGAGCTTAATCCGGTAGGTATGACCGTGCAGGTTGCGGCATTTGTGTCCTTCCGGCACCTTAGGCAGAAAGTGGGCGGCATCGAATGTAAATTCTTTGAATATCAGCATGCTTATTCTTCATCTTTAAGGCCTGCAAAGATAATTCGGCTTACCCTTCGGGCCGGTGAGAATCGTCACTACCTGGATTTTTGCCATCAGCATGTGGGCACCGCAACGAGCGCCGCCGGTAGCGCTGCCAAAACGTACCCGGACCCGGCTGAACAGGGATGGCTCAGGTAGCTTATCCCTGATTGGGGAGGCTACGAAGGGTGGAATATTTTCTGCCGTTTTGTCATTCTGTCAGCTTGTCCGGGGCTGACAGGCGTATACTTGTCAGTAAAAGATGCGGTTTTTCAGCGAAAGTGTCAGGCAGCCGGGGTTGGCATGTAGCTTGCTATTAAGAAGAGAGAAATCCAAAAAGAACAAAATTAAAAACACACAATATGGGTAAAATTATTGGGATCGACTTAGGTACGACCAACTCCTGTGTGGCTGTGATGGAGGGTAATGAGCCCGTTGTCATTCCAAATGACGAAGGACGGCGCACTACGCCTTCAGTAGTCGCATTTATGGATAATGGTGAACGTAAAATTGGTGACCCTGCAAAGCGTCAGGCGATCACTAACCCGCAGCGTACTATTTCTTCCATCAAGCGTTTCATGGGGCAACGGTATAGTGAGGTAGAAGGTGAAATCGACCGCTCCTCTTATAAGATTGCCAAAGGAGATAACGATACCATTCGTGTAGACATTGACGGACGTATGTACACGGCGCAGGAAATTTCAGCTATGGTCCTTCAGAAAATGAAGAAAGTAGCAGAAGACTTCCTGGGCAGCGAAGTGACCGAGGCTGTAGTGACGGTACCCGCCTACTTTAATGACTCTCAGCGTCAGGCGACTAAAGAAGCCGGTGAAATTGCTGGTCTAAAAGTGAGCCGGATCATCAACGAACCTACCGCGGCTGCACTGGCTTACGGCATGGATAAGCGCGATATGGACGCAACCATCGCGGTCTATGACCTGGGTGGTGGTACTTTCGATATTTCTATTCTGGAACTGGGTGAGGGCGTATTTGAAGTGAAATCTACCAATGGTGACACGCACCTCGGTGGTGACGACTTTGACCGGGTAATCATTGATCACCTGGCTGATTCCTTCAAGGAGCAGGAGAATATTGACTTGCGCAAGGACCCTATGGCACTGCAGCGCCTGAAAGATGCGGCAGAAAAAGCTAAAATCGAGCTTTCTGCTTCTTCCGAAACAGAAGTAAACCTGCCTTACATCACGGCGGTTGACGGTGTGCCCAAGCACCTGGTCCTGAAGCTGACCCGCTCTAAGTTTGAGCAGTTGGCGGACAACCTGGTACAGCGCACCCTTGAGCCTTGCCGGAAAGCACTCGAAGACGCTAAACTGAGCAAGACCGACATCGATGAGGTCATCCTCGTTGGTGGTTCTACACGGATTCCGCGCATTCAGCAGGCCGTGGAAGAGTTCTTTGGCAAAAAGCCGAACAAAGGGGTTAACCCGGATGAAGTGGTAGCTATTGGTGCTTCCATTCAGGGAGGAGTCCTCAGTGGTGATGTGCAAGATGTACTGCTGCTCGACGTGACGCCGCTTTCAATGGGTATTGAGACCATGGGTGGAGTATACGATGTAGTTATCGAAGCCAACTCGACGATTCCTACCAAGAAGTCGAAAATCTATTCTACTGCTGCGGATAACCAACCAAGTGTAGAGATTCACATACTGCAGGGCGAGCGCCCGATGGCAAAAGACAACCGAGCTGTAGGTCGGTTTATCCTGGATGGTATTCCACCTGCACCACGCGGTGTGCCTCAGATCGAAGTGACTTTTGATATGGATGCAAACGGTATTCTGACCGTTTCCTCTAAGGATAAAGGCACTGGCAAAGAGCAATCTATCCGCATCGAAGCCTCCACTGGTTTGTCTCAGGAAGAGATCGCCCGGATGAAGGCAGAAGCAGAAGCTAATGCCGATGAGGACAAGCTGGCGCGCGAGCGTGTTGAGAAGATGAACGCTGCTGACAACCTGGCTTTCCAAACGGAGAAGCAGTTGAAGGAGTACGGCGATAAGCTGCCTGCCGATAAGAAAGAGAAGATCGAAAAGGCAGTGGCTGAAGTCCGTGAAGCGCACAAAGCAGAAGACCTCAACCGCCTCGATCAGGCTACAGAAGCGCTGAATGCCGCATGGCAGGAAGCCAGTCAGGATATCTACAACGCGACCCAGGAAGCGGGTGGTGGTGCAGAAGGTGCTGCTGAGCAGGCACAAGGCAATGCCGGTGCTGATGCAGGAGGTGGCGCAGATGATGTGACCGACGTAGAATTCGAAGAAGTAGACGATAACGGCAAAAAGAGCTAATCTTTAGCGGTTAAACGTCTGAACAATAAGCAGGCTCGCTCCGGTTTCGGGGCGAGCCTTTGTTATTATGGACGACGCTATTGCAGAATCACTTTACGAGTCAGGGAACGCTGCCCCTGCCGGACCTCCAGAAAATAGATGCCGCGCACGCCATTAGCAATATCAATACGGTCACTAAAGGTGCCTGAAAATTCACCTAGTGTGTTGAAGTACACGGGTTGTCCGGCTGGATTGTAAAGATATACTGCTGTTTGTCCCTGCTGTGGCAGTTCAAACTGAAGATCGAATATACCAGTGGTGGGGTTGGGGAAAATGTTAAGCGCCTCAATGGCGAGGTCCCGGATTAAAGGCTCCCGACGGTCTGCGTTCCGTGCGGTGGCAACATCATTAGTGGTAGCCGCTACGGCAATGGGTAGCACGGTTGCCTCCTTTGGCGTGAGGGGTTTAAGCGTGACCTGTGCAATGGGGTCAAGGCCTGGGGCTAAAGGTTGGGGCAGAATGATTGCCGGGCCATTAGGGCGGCTATGGTTACCCTGTGTGGCTGCCTGAGATTTGATCGGGCGGCTGCGGGTGAACAGCGCTCCATCCCGGTAAACGGACACCTGAATTGGTGCTCCAACTTTACGCATATTGATCATTGGGCTGAGGTCGTTCCAGTCGGCTACCGGGTTGCCATCCACTGCGGTGATGATATCGCCCCGTTCCAGGCCCATCGCCTGAGCGGTAGAGTTGTGCACCACGGTAATGGGAGTGCCCACCACGCCTTCCGGTACTTCATCGTGCACCGGACTAACACCAAGAAAAGGATCTTCTGAATCAGGACGGTGGGGCATATTTAAATCTCCGCGGCGGCTTAGAAATAAGGTCCGGCTCAAAGGCACGCCCTTCCTGTAAAAGCCGACAGACACTTTATCGCCAGGCTTGTAGCCTTCCAGTAAATCGCTTAGGTCTCTGCGCGCACTGACAGATTCACCACTGACTTCATAGATGTAGTCCAAAGGTTGCAGGCCAGCTACCTGTGCCGGTGTACCCGGGTAAAGACGGTCGATACGGCTGCCGTAGGGTAGGGGGTAGCCTAGTTTTGCAGCTTTCTCCGGCCCAATTTTGCTGGACCTGAACCCAATGACCGGGTCATTATCATTGTGAGCGAAGAGCTGACAGGACAGTAAAAGAGCAAGGAGGAAAATCAGGTTTTTCATGAATCTTGTATTATCGGGTGAAAAATTACCAGGTTTACGATTCATTTGGCCGATTGGATTTTTGGCTATATCTATTTTTATGGGTTTCGACTGAGTAATCCGGCCCTTTTCTGTGTTCTATAAAAAAAACCAAATCTTATGTCTACGCTAAAACAACGCATGCAAGAACGCCTGAAAGATTGGCAAACCGACCTGGAGCAACTTCAGCTCCAATTCAGCCTTGGCAAAAAAGAAGCCGCTGAAGAATTCGAAGTGCAGAAGAAAAAGCTGCAGAGCTGGCTGGAAGAACAGCAGGCAGAAGTCAAAGAAGAGTTTGGAGAAGCACGCACCGAGCTCAGGGAAGAGTACGATGAGCTGTTGGCGAAGCTGAAGCGGTCTAAAACGGCTGCAGCGGACAACCTCGAAGAACAGCAGGCTACCTTTGCTTCCACCCTTGATAATTTACAAGATAAAGCCAAAGAAGCCGAGCAGGAAGGCGAAACAGGGGCTTCGGAGGCTGCCGGCTCTCTGCAAGACCGGCTGATGCGGTTCCGGGCTCAGATGGACGTGCTCGCAGCCAACGCCAAATCCGAAGCTTCTGAAGAATATGAGGAAGCCAAAGAAGAAGCCAAAAAGCGTATGGCGGAACTCAAAAAGAAATCCGCTGAATGGCAGAGTGAGGCCAAGGGCGAATGGAAGGAATTCCAGGAGGATTTTGAAAAAGCCATCGGAAAATGGAAAAGCTATTTTAAGTAGCGTTGATCTGTCCATTACCCTGATCTGTAGATTTTAGTGGCGGGCTTTCGGCAATCTGTTTATACTGTTCTCAAAAAAATATGGATTGCTACCTGCACGAAGCCATTGCACTGATCAGCCTGGACGATGAAAAAGGTAATTTCACCAGCGCTGGAGGGTATATCAATTACGCCTTCGGCGCTGCCTTTGTTATGGACCTGCTCCTCGAAGAGCGCATCAAGCTCGAAGAGGACCGTGTACATCTGCTCACCAACGCTATCACGGACAGCCGTGCACTCAACAGCCTAATCGAACAGATCGGGAAGCGCAAAAAGCCCGAACGGGTTTCCAACTGGATTCATCTCTGTGTGGAACGCCTGGGCAAGCTCCGACAGCTGACCGTTGATAAATTAGTGGCGGATGGCACCCTGGCACAAACCGAAGGGAAAATCCTCTGGGTATTTTCTGTAGACCGCTATCCTACCCAAAACCCGCAACCCGAAAACGAGCTGCGGCAGCGCCTCAAAGCTTTAATGCTGGATGAGTCGACTGAGCCCGACCAAAAAGAGCGCATGTTGCTGACTATTCTGCTGAAATGCGAGCTGTACGCGGAGATGGTTGAGGGCAAACAGCAGCGCAAAACTGCTAAAGGAAGACTGGAAAATCTTACAAGCGACGATAAGATGCAGAAAGAAGTCGGTAGAGCCATACAAGAGATGCTGGCCCTCGTTATGATCACCACCACAACTATGGTCGCGACAAGCTCTTAACATTTTAGTAAAAAATATATTGAGGCTGAGCTGCGTTCATAAATTCTACCGTAACACAAACCCAATTGGCAATGAATTATCACCGCAAATCCATCCGTAGTGCCCGTGCCATCCGCACCAAGGCATTGTTCCTTACCCTGTTATTCCACATTGGCGTCATTGCGTATTTTACCTACGGGGCTGATTTGGCGCTACTGGAACTGCTGCCCGATACCGTACTGGACTTCCTGGGTATGAATGCCGCTGAAGCTCCCGATGTCCCTATACCTTAATAGCAGGACGAAATTTGGCAAGAGCAGCCCAAAGTGTAAAATCCGACAAGCTCTAAGGTCCTTCAACTCAAAGCGGGTTTCAACGTTATACAGGCATGAATTTTCTGGCCCACTTTTTTCTTTCCGGGAAAGATGACCATCTGATGGTCGGTAATTTCCTGGGCGACTACCTGAGCAACGCGCAGGTAAGCGAATTGCCTGCTTCCGTACAGCACGGTGTGAAGCTGCACCGCGCTATCGACTCTTACACCGATCAGCACCCTGAAGTCCTCCGGGGCGTAAGGCGGATGTATAAAAAACACTCCAAGTACGCACCAGTCATCATTGATGTTTTTTACGATTACTTCCTCTCGCTAAACTGGTCAAAGTACAGTGATGAGCCTATACAGGACTTTATTTTGGATGTGTATGCCTGCCTGCAGCGCCATCATCACCTCATGCCCGAGCCTGTACACACTTATGTCCCCGAAATGATTGCCGATAACTGGCTGGAAACCTATGGCACTCATAATGGAATTGCTTACACCTTCCGGCGGATGAGCCGGCGCGTGAGCCGCCCTGAATTGCTATCTGGCGCCCTTGATACTATGGTTGAACACTTTCAGGACCTCAACGCCGAGTTCAATGCCTTCTTCCCGGAGGTCATCCGGTACGCTAAGGCTGTTGCCGAGCCGCCTGCTCCGCTTCAATAATGGCAAAACTCTCGAAGAAGCGGTCTGTTGACCGGTTGAGGCTGCGCTTGGCTACCGTGGCCGTCTGAATAGAATAAAACCGGTTGCCATCTACCAACGCCCAGGTTTTTACAACGGCTTCCCCTTTCAGATAATTGATGCGCCAGTAATGGCCTTTGGCTTTTTTGAGATCGCGGTCTGTATGATAGATCAGCTCCCCGTTGATTGAAAAAGCGCCCGACTCCATGGTGGCTTCAAAGAACTCCTCCAGCAATTCCGTACTGTCGGCGTGGATGCTGCCCTCCGGGTAATCGCAATAACTGACCATGTACATCAGGTTTTCTGCTGACTTTTCCTCTTTCGGAGGCTGATAGAAGTAGGTATGGTAGGCGAGCTTGCCAACCGGGGCTTCTACAGTGTCTACTGACATTTGAAGGGGCCCGGGAGCCAGTACTCTAAACCGGCCATCGAAAGATTTAAATTCTTCCCAACTTTCAGTTTGAGCCATGCCCAGCAGCGGGAATAAAAGGGCGCTGATGATCAGTAATTGCTTCATGTATGCGGTTTGTGCGGGTATTGCAGGGATTGTGGTCAGGGCTTCCTGGTGAATTTTGACCCAAGACGTATTCTTAGGCCTTAAAAACCCGGGAAACAAGCTTTGGGTTGGCTGGGCAGGGGAAGAAAAATATTTTTTTACTTGCAAGTCAACCTAAAAGCATTTAACTTAGTTTTAAATTCAAACTAACTAATAGCACACATGCCAAACACCCACCTCAGTCAACTCTACCGCGGCCCATTTGGATTGCTGACCGATCTTTACCAACTCACGATGGCCTATGGTTACTGGCGATCGGGGCTGTACAACCGGCAGGCGAATTTCCATTTGTTTTACCGCAAACCGCCATTTCAGAATGGTTTTGCCATCAGTGCCGGTTTGGAGCTTGCCATTGATTTTCTCAGTCAGTTCCGGTTTTCGGCAGCGGATATTCAGTACCTGGGGGGCTTAAAAGGCTCTACGGGGGCACCCTTGTTCAATGAAGCTTTTCTTAACTACCTGCAACGCATGCAGCTCGAGCTGACGGTACACGCTATGCCTGAGGGCACGGCAGCATTCCCCAATCAGCCTATCCTGCGGGTGGAAGGGCCTTTATTGCAGTGCCAGTTGGTAGAAACCGGCTTGCTTACATTGGTCAATTTTTCCACTTTATTGGCCACCAAAGCGGCCCGTATTGTGGATGCGGCGGAGGGAGACTCTGTGCTGGAGTTTGGTATGAGGCGTTCTCAGGGGTTAGATGGTGCCATGACGGCAGCCCGTGCCACTTACATCGGCGGTGTGCACGCCACAAGCAACGTCATGGCAGGCCGATTGTACGGTATCCCGGTCAGGGGCACGCACGCCCACAGCTGGGTGATGGCCTATGAAGATGAATTACTGGCCTTTCAAAATTATGCGGAGGCGTTGCCGGGCAACTGCATTTTCCTGGTGGATACTTATGATACGGAGGCTGGCGTAAAGCATGCGGTTAGCGTAGGGAAGTGGCTGAGGGAGCAGGGCTACGACATGAATGGCATCCGCCTTGATTCCGGGGATCTGACCGTACTGAGCAAAACGGCCCGGCAAATACTTGACGCGGCCGGGTTTACCCAGACCGCTATCGTAGCCAGTAATGACCTGGATGAGTACCGTATTGCCCAATTGAAAAAGGAAGGTGCAAAGATCACCGTTTGGGGTGTGGGGACGCGCCTGGCTACCGGTCATGGCGATCCTGCGCTGGGCGGCGTTTATAAACTGTCTGCTATCCAAAACGAGCATGGAGAATGGGAGGACCGGATCAAGCGGTCTGAGGAAGCCGTCAAAGCTTCTAATCCGGGGCTGCTGCAAGTCTGGCGTTCGGAAGCCAAACAGGAACACCCGGGTGATGCACTCTATGACATCCGTTACGGGATGGAGGGCGCTCAAATTTGGGATGAAAGTTCAGGCTCCTGGGGGCAGGTAGCAACGGAAAAGGGCCATAACTTGCTGGTGCCGGTACTCGACCGGGGGCAGTTGGTGTACGATTTTCCGAAATTATCTGAGGTACGGAGCTACGCTATGGCCCAATGGCAGCAGTTTGTTGCGCAGCCTTCTTACCCTTACGGACTAAGCCCGGCTTTACACGAGGTCAAATCCACTATGATGGCGACCCATTCGTAAGGTGTTGTATCCTGCCAAAAAGCCAAATATTTCCGATTGAATATTTAGCTTTGCTGCCATGAAAAACTGGACAGCAACAATCGGGCTGGTGCTCAAAGGTATGGCAATGGGTATGGCAGAGGTCATCCCCGGCGTTTCCGGAGGCACCATCGCTTTTATTACGGGCATTTACGAGCGCCTGCTCGAAACCATCAAGCATATTTTGGGGCCGGAAGTCTGGCGTACGCTCGCCCGTGAGGGGCTGGTAGCAGCCTGGGCAAAAGCCAACGGTACCTTCCTGACCACTCTGATGGCGGGCATGGTCTTTGGCATCGTGGTAGGTGTCTTTGGCATTACGCATCTGCTGGAGCATTACCCGATCCCGCTCTGGGCTTTCTTTTTTGGACTGATCATCGCCTCCGCGGTTTACATCGGCCGGCAGGTTGGTACCTGGAAAGCGGCTGAAGTTACAGGCTTGGTAGCGGGGACAATCCTTGCCTACGTCATCACCATTGCCAGCCCTGCGGAAGGCAGTACAAACCTCGGGCTGGTTTTCGTTTCCGGAATGATTGCCATTTCCGCCTTGATTTTGCCCGGCATTTCAGGCAGTTTTATTTTGCTTTTGATGGGGATGTACACCATCATTATCCCAACGATTAAGGATGCGCTCAAGACCCTGGCCCCCGAGAGCCTTTTGGTCCTTGGTGTTTTTGGTGCCGGCTGTTTGTTGGGGCTGGCTACTTTTTCGCGTGTGTTGTCCTGGACTTTCAGGCACTACCACAACCTCACCTTGGCCATTCTGACAGGCTTCATGCTCGGTTCCCTGAATAAAATCTGGCCCTGGCGCAAAGCCGTACTCGGCCTGACAGAAGAGGGTGAAATGGTGGAGCTGCAGCCCGGTATGATGGTGGACAAGGTCATCCGGGAGGTCAATCTCATGCCTGGGCAGTATGCCGAAGAGGTAGGGCCATCCTATCTGCTGAGCGCACTGCTCTGCATGCTGGCGGGCCTCGCTATTGTCTTTGTTTTGGACCGGCTGGATAAGCGGGGGATTTAACGGGTTGACTATTGCCCATTGGACTGTTTTGTCCTGTGTGGTGTCGTTCTTCGGCTACGCCTGGCAGAATGATGCTTCCTTTGCAAGCGCCGTCCAACATGAATTCGGGTGCCTTCGCTCCAAGCGCGGAATTTTATCAAGTTTTAACCTGAGAAAAAGGCTTCAATGGGACCACTAACAAATTACGACCGGCTGTTTGGATTGATTGGCTACCCGCTGTCGCACTCTTTTTCGAAAAAGTACTTTTCCGAAAAATTTGAGCAGGAAAGCATTACCGGAGCCTGCTACGAGCTCTTTCCGATTCCTGAAATTGAAGACCTGTCGGTGTTGCTGGCACAGCACCCCAATCTGGCAGGGCTCAACGTGACCATTCCTTACAAGCAGGCCGTACTGCCTTATCTGGATACCCTTTCGCCCGGTGCGGCCGCGGTAGGGGCGGTGAATACGATCCGTTGCACTGCCGGTAAGCTGGAGGGGTTCAATACTGACGTGATTGGGTTTGAAACCTCATTACGCAGTTGGTTGGAGGACGCGCGGGGCGGCTGGTCTGGCATGAAAGCACTGGTGCTGGGCACTGGTGGTGCCGCCAAAGCAGTCGCTTTTGTCCTGGACCGGCTGGGGATACCATTTCAGTGGGTCTCCCGAACGGCAGGGCCCAACCGGTTGAGCTACAGGCAGATTACCTCTGAGGTATTATCGGCGCATCACCTCCTAATCAATACCACCCCCCTGGGCATGTCGCCACATACCGGTAGCAAGCCCGACTTGCCCTACAACGCCCTGAGCAGCGCTCATTACCTTTACGATCTGGTGTACAATCCGGCAGTGACTGCCTTTATGCAGGCTGGTCGTCATCAGGGCGCTACCGTGAAAAACGGCCTGGAAATGCTGCATGGTCAAGCCGAAGCCGCCTGGAGAATTTGGACAACCGAAGAGCACGGAAAATGATAAATATCGCTTACCTTGTGGTAGTCAAGCCCTGCCAAAATATCGCTTAAGTCATGGAAAAGATAGGTAAACCTGTGAAGGACATAGAGAAGATGCAAAAGATTGTGGAGGAAGTCATCAACAGTAATGACGAGCCCATCGTAGATTTTACAAATACCGAAGTGGCTTTTGCCGGCAAGACCGATGAAGAATTGCGCAAGTCCGCCTGGATCTTTGGCCTAATGAACCGGCACTGGCTGGTAGGAATTGGCTCCAAACTCGGGCTCGCAGCTATCCGGATGCACCTGCCCTTTGTAGAGAGTATCGTTAAGCATACCATTTATGAGCAGTTTTGTGGTGGTACCACCCTGCTCAATAGCCAACCTGCTATTGACAAGCTTGCCGGACAAGGCTGCCTGACGATTCTCGATTACGGGGCCGAAGCCAAAGACACCGAAGAGGAATACAATCAAACCATGAACGAGACCATCCGCGCTATTGATTTCGCGGCTCAGGCTCAGCATGTGCCGGTTGTAAGCACCAAAGTGACGGGCATGGCGCGCTTCGGCTTGCTGCAGCAAATTCAGGAGGGCGAAGCCTTCACCAAAGAAACCCGTGCGGAGTATAAAAACGTCCTCAAGCGTATTGATGCGATCTGCCACGTAGCTGCTCAAAAAGGGGTCAGTGTTTTCTTTGATGCTGAAGAGACCTGGATACAGGACCCGATCGATCATTTTGTAAATATGATGATGCGCCGCTACAACCGGGAACGGGCGGTAGTGTACAACACCTTCCAGATGTACCGTAAAGACCGTTTGCAGCATCTGATCAGCGCCTATAATCAGGCGGAGCGCAACGAATACATCCTGGGCGCCAAGCTGGTCCGGGGAGCCTATATGGACAAGGAGCGGGAGCGTGCCCGGCAGATGGGCTATGAGTCGCCCATACATGTGACCAAGGCGGCAACGGATGACGCCTACAATACTGCCGTTAAGTTCTGCATGGACAACTACGAGCGCATTGCTTCCTGCAACGCTTCTCACAATGCCGAAAGCAACTTGTTGCAGGCAGAACTGATCCATCGCAAGGGTATCGCGCGCGACCATGCCCACCTGATGTTTTGCCAGCTTTACGGTATGAGCGATAACCTCACCTTCAATTTGGCTAAAGCAGGGTTTACAGTAGGCAAATACCTGCCCTACGGTCCGGTCCGGGAAGTCGTACCCTACCTAATCCGAAGAGCCGAGGAAAACGCCTCCGTGACCGGTGATATGACCCGGGAACACCGCTTGGTACATGAGGAGATGAAGCGCCGGGAGCTGTCTTAGAGCGTGTTGGGACGCTAAACATAGCACCTCGTAGTGAGGAAGTCAGAGCTTGCCCCGCATTTCTGCGGGGTTCATAAAGCGTTGATTTGCAATAGTAACGAGCTCTAAGCATGCTCTTAGGTTTTGGAAGTCAGTGATTTAAACAAGTGAATAGGAATTATATTTTAGTTTGATAATTCAATAGTCCGTGGCGAATCAGGCGGCAATTTTGCCGATAGCTCTAAAGCGCTCGCGGATGGAATTAATTTTTGAAATCTGTGGGCCGATGCCAAACGTGGCAATAAATCGATCCAGCAGTAAATCGTTGGCGTACTGTGTTTTAACGTCCGCCATAGAAAACGCTTTGCGTTCTTGCGGCGGTGCGCTGAGATAGTATGCTGCTTTTGCAAGGGACACGGCCGTGAGCGCCGTATTGAGGTGGAAGTGCAGCTTTTCCGGGCTGCGCGCCTGGCAGTGAGCTAGCCCTGCATGCTGTTTGCCATCCCTGTAGAGGAACTCAATCTGAAAGCGGCACTGGTAAGCGTGCAGTACCTCTGCGCCATCCATGGCCGTGTTGGTACAGGCATAGATCTTCGCGGATTTGATCTGCCCCTGTCCGTCCAGGTGGTGTACGATGACGACCTTAGCGTTGCGTTTCCAAGACTGTACATTTACAGTGGACTGGTAGGCGACCCAAGATCCGTCCTCTGCTTGTGCGCACCGCGTGAAATGATCTTCGCGCAAAGCGTAAGGGTTAATCCGTCCGTCATATGTTTTAGGGCGCCCCCTTCTCCTTTTCAGCTTTGGCCCGTTGTAAAGGTAGCGCAGCCTGGCATCCTTGCGCAAGCGGGTGACCAATTGGAACCCCTCGCCGAGTAGCGTGTCCACGAAAGGCTGCCGGGCAAAATAGGCATCTGCTGCAACATACCTGGAAAGCTTCAGCAAGGCTTCTTTACGCTCGCAAAGGATACGTGCATAAAAAGCAAGCAGCGACTCTCCTTCCTTAAAGCCATCTGTTTGGACGGCTTCCAGGTGCAGGGCAGCTTTGTCTGCCAAGTCTACAGCGGCTATACCCGAAAACTCCAGGCCGCGCAGCTCGCGCCCTGCGCAGCCAGAGTAGAAATAACCTATGCCCGCTGTATGCTTGCCGCTCTTTGGCACAAAGCAAGGGTCAAACGCAATGGCCAAGTGCTGCCCAAGCTGCTGCGAGGCCAATGTGGCATTGAACTCCAGCCAGCCAAAGGGGCGGGCAAAGTTCTGCCGGTAGGTATCTTCCCCATATTCGCCCCAGCGCGAAAGATTGGTGAAGTTGTGCCGGCCTCGCACAGCTAGCCATAATGGAAACAAATGCAGCATGAAACGGTATTGCCAACGGTTATTTGTAGAAATTTTTCGTAATATTTGTTCCGTGAGTGTTTTGACGCTCATAGGGGCAAAGTTGAGTTTGGTTGTGTGGTAACTCCCAAATTAAGACTTTTCCCCTTTTTTTATGGCTATGCGTCATTTTCGCCACGGACTATTGATAATTGTCAGGCAGCAATTTTTTAGGCTCAGGGGTCTTCCTTCTAAGTCGTTTTCCTGAGACTTAATTGTAATCGAATACAGAAAATTGAGCACCAGTTTTCACAGATGATGTGATAACTGTTTAAGTTTTTTTATATTTGTTTGAAGGCTGCCCCCCGATTAAGTTGTCTTAAGCCATTTTTTCAAACAGAAGTGACATTTCCAATGAGGAATGACCAAAGTTGACACAACCGCTTTCAGTTCGATAAACAAGACACTTACCAAACAACCCCAGGCGTATTGTAATCCCATGATGCATAGCATTTTATAACTGCTGGCATCCATTGCTGGCTATTGCCGGAATGAAAAACTAATTTAATGCGGTGTTGTAATCTCAGAAGCCGTTTGATGCTTACCCTTGCTGTGCTGCCCATTTGGGTTATAGCGCAGAATGCCTCCGATTGCAGCGGTGCGATAGTGGTTTGTGGCGACAGGAATATTGATGTGCCGGACTCTCCGGGAGAGGTCAGTGACTTCCAAAACCCTGACAACTCGATTGGTTGCCATGAGACCGGAGAATCTTCCAGCGTCTGGTTATATTTCCGTTTTCGTAATGACATGCCGGCGGGCAGTGAGCTCCGTTTCACTATAGCACCCTACGAAGGGGGAGATGTAGACTACGACTTTGCGCTCTACGCTGCCAATACCAGCTGTGACAGCCTTGGAGATCCTGATCGCTGCTCTTATGCCTGGTCAGTGGAAGAGACCCAAACTTTCCAATGTGGGTTTTGCCCGTTTACGGGGCTGGGCAACGGAGAAACCGACCTTTCCGAAGGGATTTTCTTTGATGAAACGGGCAACGTGGCCAATGGCTATGTTGCGCCGATGATCGTAGAGCCCGGACAGGGCTTTTACCTGTATATCAATGAGTTTTATGGGGTAGGAGGGGAGCAGTCAGAATCAGACGGTTTCAATATTTCATTTTCCGGGGAGGCTGCCGATTATTTCGATTGCACCGCCAACCCCAACTGTGAACTGCAGGTGGTTGCCCTCAATCAGGATACAGCCCTCTGCTCGGGCAACGTGCCATTTACGCTCAGTAGCGAGGTGACCTACGCCACGGGCTTCGAAGCCTACACCTGGATGGGGACCCCGGAAGCCTTAAGCTACCTGGATGACCCATCGAGCCCTGCCCCTCAAGCCGTTTTTCCGGACAATTTTGCAGGTACCGTTCAGTATATATTGGAGGTAAGCTCTGATGGCTGTACCAATACCGATACCCTTGAGCTGAGCATTGAGCCCTCTCCAACCATCATGGTCGGTTTTGAAGCTTCCTTTTGCGAAGGCACAGACCTGACACTGGATGCCGGGCCTGATTTTGCTTCCTACGAATGGTCCGATAATACAACAAGCCCATCCATTGTCGTTGATGAGCCGGGTACCTATACCGTGACGGTCACGGCACCGGGCAACGGGTGCACAATCGTTCGGGAAGTGGCCGTTGCGGAGATACCAACGCCTGCCCCGGTCATTGATGGCGGGCCCTACCTGTGCGAAGGCAATACCGATACCCTGGTTGTGCAGGGCGATTATGATGCTTACAGCTGGGTAGGCCTTTCGGCTGACAGCTTCCTGGTCATCAGTCAACCGGGCAACTACCTGCTGCGGGTTACGGACCCCTTTGGTTGTGAAGGGGATACCACCCTGACTATTGAAGAGGTGCCCGCTCAGCAGCCACAGATCGAGGCTCCACCGGGTTTATGCCCGGACGGGGACGCTACGCTTGCCTTAGCGGATTCCTGGGCCGCCTATGAATGGTCCGATGGCGGCACGGACTCCCTCCTGATCGTAGATACCACCGGGCAGTTTGCGGTAACGGTAACGGATATTTTTGGCTGTACTTACTTAGCGGATACCGATCTTCAGCCCATTGATGCTCCGGTTCCGGAAGTCAGTGGCGATACCGCTTTCTGCGATGGTGGCAGTAGCCTGCTGCTCACCGTGCAGGATTATGAAAGCTACCTGTGGTCTAACGGAGATACCACCAATACCATCACCGTAGAGGAAGGGGGGATTTATGAGGTGACGGTCACCGCCGCCAATGGTTGCACGGGTGTTGATGCGCTCCAGGTAAATGAATATGACCCGCTTCCCCTTGATGTGGCTATCGTTAATGCCGAGCGCCTTTGTGCCGGAGACACCATCTTCGCCTTTGTTGACCAAACTTACCCCAGCTACATCTGGAGCACCAATGCTTCCGGGCCGGCAGCTTTGATCAGCGAGCCGGGGATCTATAGCGTGACGGTCACCGATGAGCGTGGGTGCACGGCAGTCGATTCTATTGAAGTGGAAGGCTTTTTGCCTCCGGACCCCGTCATTGCCGGCCCCGTTGGGCTTTGCCCTCTGGCAACCAGCGTATTGAGTGTTGACCCCTATGTGGCGGTTGACTGGGGCGGCAGCAATGAAGATTTTGAATTGCCTATTTCTGGCCCCGGCACCTATAGCGTGACGGTATTAGACGAAAACGGCTGTACCGGCTCAGATACGTTGGAAGTCGTCGCTTTTGCGGAACCTGAACCACAAATTACCGGAGATACCAGCCTCTGCGAAGGCGGGACAGTAAACCTGTGGGTTGAAGGAAGCTATACTAGTTTTAATTGGGATGGCGGAAGCCCGGACAGCACCATTACTATTGCTGCGCCCGGAAATTACGGGGTGACGGTAACCTCAGCAGAAGGCTGTACCGGAAGCACAGCCGCAACGGTCGCTGAGTTTGCCAATCCACAGCTCAACCTGGATGATGAGGCCTCTTTTTGTGCCAATAGTTCAGTGGAACTCAATGCCAACGGAACCTACGCCACCTATAACTGGAGCAACGGAGCCAACACCGCTACGACCACTGTAGACAGTGTGGGCTTTTACCAGCTCGAAGTCACCAATGCATTTGGATGTACGGCTACCGATGAAATCCTGGTATTGGAAGAAGCCGTGCCGGTAAGTGGGCTGACAGGGCCCTACGAGTTTTGTATAAACGACAGCACCCTGATTCAGGCTACTTCCGGCTTTGCCAGTTACCAATGGTCGGTGCCGGGTACCGGGCCGTCTGTAATGGTGGACGAGCCGGGCACTTACTACGTCACCATAACCGGAGCCAATAATTGTGTTACTATTGATTCCGTGCAGGCAGAAACTCTGCCATTGCCCGCTCCGGTTATCCTGGGTGGCCCAAATTTGTGTGTGGGCAGCAATTTGGAACTGCAGGCCGACAGCAACTTTGAGACCTACAGCTGGGGAGATGGCACCATCCTTCCATCTCTCACGGTAGACGCCCCAGGCACCTACGCCCTCACCGTTACCGATGATAATGGTTGTGTAGGGGCAACGGCTACTGATATTACTGAGGTACCCCTTCCGGACCCCAACCTGCCAGATAGCACCAGCTTTTGTGAAAACGGCAGTACCAACCTCGAGGCGGGCACTGATTTTGAACAGTACCTGTGGTCTACCGGTGCAATGAGCCCCACGATAGCCGTAGACGAGCCCGGGCTTTACACCCTGACGGTCACGGATGCCAATAGCTGTCAGGACAGTTTTCAGGTCGCAGTGGCCGAAAGCCCTTTGCCAACTATTAACTTACAGGGCCCGCTGGAATTCTGTGAAGGGGACAGCGTGACGCTAACGGTCGCTCCCATTGATTATCCTTTTGTGACCTGGTCAACAGGAAGTGAGAGTGCCGAAGCTGTAATCTCAGCGCCCGGAGTGTTCCAAGTGTCAATACTGAGTACCGACGGCTGCATAAGAGACTCCTTATTTGTCATTGAAGAATTGCCTTTGCCGGTGCTCGAAATCAACGGCCCTGATTTGGTCTGTGAAACAGAGGACGGTTTACTTGAAGCCACATCAGGGTTGTCTGATTATATGTGGTCTTCCGGAGATACTACAGCGGTTGTTACCGTTGATAGCTCGGCCGCTTATACCGTTGCTGCTACAGGGAGCAATGGCTGCCGGAATTCCGCTACTTTCGACTTTGAAGTTATTGCGCTGCCTGAAGTGCCGCTGCCTGACTCAGCCCGGTACTGCGAAGATGGTTCCGCTGTGATTGGTATTCCTGAGGCAGATGGGCTTTCGTATCAATGGAATACCGGCGGGGTACAGTCCGAAATCGAAGTGGATGCACCGGGAAATTATACTTTAACCGTTACAACGCCCGAAGGCTGTGCCCGGGTAGCGGATATACTGGTAGAAGAAGTGCCCGAACCCGATGCGTTGATAAATGGGGACCTGAGTATTTGCCCCGGCGAGGCAAATGTACTGACGGTTGCCGACAATGGCAATCAGTTTATCTGGTCTACTGGTGACACCACGAATCAGATTCAGGTAGAGGAATCCGGAGCCTATATGGTTACCGTTACCAATGCGCAGGGATGTTCGAGCAGCGCCAATGCTATCTTGACAACCTCGGTAGCGCCCGCTGTTGAAATTACGGGGGCAATGCCTTTTTGCGAACTAGACACGGTGTTGCTCAGTGCAGGCAATCATACCAATTATCAATGGTCGGGAGGAGCGACTACCGCTAATCTGCCGGTTACTCAAAGCGGGGCCTACGCCGTAACGGTCACTAATACAGCGGGTTGCACTGCTGCGGATACCATTCAGATTGATGCGTACCCACTGCCTGACCCCGCGTTGCCGAATTATCAGGCCGGGTGCGACGGAGAAAGCTTCCTGATCGAAGCACAGACAGGCTATGAATCGTATCTATGGAGTAACGGTACGAATGGACAAAGCATAAACGTACAATCGGGCGGCCTCTACACCCTGTCGGTTACGGACAGCAATGGCTGTTCTGCTATTGATACGGCAGAGGTGTTCATTCAGCCTACTCCCCAATTGGAGGTGACACCAGCGCAGAATATCTGCTTAGGCAGCTCCACGAGCCTCTCTGTAGAGGGAGAATGGGCGTCCGTACAGTGGTCCAACGGCGCTACGACGAATTCAATAACCGTGAGCGAGGCCGGGGGGTATGGAGTAGCGGTGACGGATAGCCTGGGCTGTACTGCGAATGCGGTAACGGCGGTGTTCATTTTTGTAGTGGACGCTCCTGAAATTCAGGGCGATACCGGCTTTTGCCCTTCCGGAGAGGCTGCCTTTGAAGCCGAGGAAGGTTTTGCTTCCTACCAGTGGAGCAATGGCATGACCACTCGTGAAATCACCGTTTCCGAAGAAGGGGTTTACGCCGTTACGGTGCAGGATACGGTTGGGTGTACCAACTCCGCAACCTGGGAAATCAAACCTTACGCTGAGCCGGAGGTGGATATCTCTGGTCAGGCTGTTTTATGCGAAGGCACTTCCAGCGAACTCAGTGTTTTAACCGATGGTACTTTCCTGGACTGGTCCACCGGTGAGACCACAACGACCATTCAGGTATCCGAAGAGGGCCTCTACACCGCTCGTGCCCAAAGCGATAATGAGTGTATTGCCATTGATACCTTTCAGGTAGACCTCGCTGCTCTGCCTCAGGCGGATGCAGGCGCCAATCAGGCTATGGATTGCGACACCCGGTTGGTTATGCTTGGGCCTGACCCTGGCACGCCGGCTAATTTTAGTTATGTCTGGACCGGGCCGGGGATCAATAGCAGCAATCAAACCGAGCCCAACCCCGAAGTATCCGAAACCGGCGTTTACGGGCTGGTGATTACAGATACACAAACCGGCTGCGTCTCTGAGTTGAGCCAGGTAGAGGTGATAGACAATAGCTACACCCCTGCGGTGACTGCTGCTGTTATGGATACTCTGGACTGCAACACTCCGACAGCCACACTGACCGGGGTGGGCTCGCAAAACGGGGCCACAACCATTTATCAGTGGCTGGATGCTACCGACACTCCAATCCCTGGTGCGAATAGCCTGGTCTACGCTGCCGATGCCACAGGCGTATTCAGCCTTGTCGTCACTGATACCGCAACTGGGTGTTTCTCAGTCGCTACGCTCAATGTATTGGGCGACTACGAAATCCCGACGGTGGTTATCAACCCCAACGCACCTGACCTGGACTGCGCGCAAACGACCTCCATGATCGAGGCTTCTGTACACGCTGTGTATGGTGAGCCCGTCTTGCAGTGGTCCGAAGCGGAGCTGGGGGATATCCCCGGGGCCAATGCCAATACTTACACCACTATACAGCCCGGTTATTTCTTCCTGACCGCCATTGATCCGGTGAATGGATGCAGCGCTAAAGACTCTATTCAAATTGCCATTGACACCATCCCTCCGGTGGCCAGCCTTATGGCGGCAGACGAGATTGACTGTACAAACGAAACGGTGATCCTCGATGGCTCGGGCTCCGATGCGGGGAGCAGTCTGACCTACTTCTGGTCAGGCCCCGAAGCAGGGCTTTCCAATACCGTCCTGCTGCAGGAAGTCGGTACGCCAGGCAGCTATCAGCTGATTGTGCAAAATCAGGCCAACGGATGTGCGGACACCGCTCAGGTCGTTGTTTCTGAAAACCCCAACGTCCTCACAGGGGCTGAAGTGGCTGCTACAGGCCCGGTTTGTTTCGAAGATGAAAATGGCCAGATCCGGGTACTGTCGGTTGGGGGCGGAACAGGTCCGTATTTATACAGCCTGAATGGAAGCGCCTTGTCTATGCAGCCTCAGTATACGGGTTTGGGCAGTGGCACGTATGACCTGCTCATACAAGATGTAGAAGGCTGCGAGTATAAAACCAGCATTTTCCTGGAAGAGGGCCATTTGCCGCAATTACAATTAGGAGAAGACCAGGATATCCGCCTCGGCGATGAGGTGCTCATCAATGCCCTGACCAATCTCAGAGATGGCGAATGGTCGGCTATAGCGTGGGCGCCCCAGGATTCTGCTGCCTGCGATCAGTGCCTCTCTTGGGTGGCAGCACCGCAGGAGACCACCCGCTACTTTGCTACCCTCACCGATACCACAGGCTGCACGGCTACAGACGATATTCTGATCCGGGTTATTCGCGATTACGATGTCTATATTCCCAATGCTTTTACGCCGAACGGCGATGGCCGCAACGATTTCTTCCTCATTTATTCGGGAGCGGACGTAGTGGAGGTTGAGAACTTTGAGATCTACAGCCGGTGGGGCGAGCAGGTTTTCCAAATGACCAGCTTTCCGCCCAATAATCCTGCTTTTGGCTGGAATGGCACCTTCCGGGGCCAACCTATGAATATCGACCACTTCACTTATTTTGCTCAAATCAGATTTGTGGATGGGACCGTTCGCTTGTTTAAGGGCGGGGTTAATTTGATTCGTTAAAAAGATAAGCCGTTGGGACCTCCTGAGTCAGAGGCTCAACGGCTTAATTAAGCAGGCGCAACAGCCTGCTAAGCTTAGGCCGGGTGCCAAAATCACCTAAGCATGCTGTATCCATTGCACCAGCGTCAGCCCCAGCTCTGTGCGATAAACTTATGCGCCTTGCCCAAAAAAGCGTATTTTGCCTGCCTTTATTTGGTGTCCAGCACCTATACCCGTTATTTTTAGTACTGTCCCCGGTTTATTCCAAATGAGCCATTGTAACGCCATGGGGCCCTTACGGCTTCAGACAACAACAGAAATCCATTTATGCTGAATAATTACTCGACTACTGCTGTCTGCTTCTACGTTATTTTGTTATCCGGTATGCTCGTATTCGGGGTGGCCTCCCCGATGTCCGCCCAATGTACGGATCCCAGTATCAGCCTTCCGGATCAGAACCAGCCTGTGGCCAACCCCTCCGTTTCTTATTGTGTCAACATCCCGATCAACCCCTCCATTACCGGCAACCCAATTGGGTTTTCTATGGAGTTGGAACACACCTTTATTGGCGATCTGTCCATACGGGTGAATGCCTGTGGGGAGACACTGATGTTGGTCACCCGCCCCGGTGGTGGCTCTTGTGATCCCGGATCGCCCTTTGGTTCTTCTGCCAGTGTGAATGGCTATTTTACCTTTTCAGAAGGCGGAGGCCCCAACCCGGATAACGGGCTGGCTTTCGGAGGGGGCGACTACGGCCTTTCCGGTGACCCCTGTAATGTCAACACCGTTAACTCTTTCGCAGAACTCGTAGCTGCATGCGGAGGAGGCTCTTATACCCTGGAGCTTTGTATCACGGACCACGCTAATGTAGATGTTGGTTTTGCCGGTAGTATCGCACCTATCTTTCCGGGTGTGCCGCCTACGGTTTGTGGTTGTACAGACCCGCTGGCCACCAATTATGACCCGACCGCAAACTTCGATGACGGGACTTGCATCTATCCCCCAGGCTGTGGTGATTTTTTCTACGATTCCGGTGGGCCAAACGGGCCTTACCAAAACCAGGAAAATACCGTAACCACCATTTGTCCGGATATTCCGGGAGATTTGGTAGAGGTCACGTTTTCCGTATTTGATTTGGAAAATGTCTTTGATGATCTGACGATCTACGATGGCCCCAATACCGGCTCACCGGTTATTGGTTCCTATAGTGGCAACAATAACCCGGGCACGGTCACTTCCAGTCATCCTTCGGGTTGCCTGACTTTTGTATTTGACAGTGATTTCAGTGGGACGGATCCTGGCTGGGTTGCTTTTGTTGACTGTGTGCAGCCATGTATACCGCCTGGCCCGCCGGTTGCTACCCCTGTAACGGTTTGCCAGGGAGAGAGTGCTGCCCTTTCCGCTGCGCCTTGTGCCGGAGGAACGATCCGATGGTACACCAGCCCCAGCGGAGGTAACCCAATCGCAAGTGGCCCGGTCTACAATACCCCGGTACTTAACGCAAACACGACTTACTATGTGGCCTGCGATATTGGTGACTGTGCTTCTGACCGGACAGCGGTCGCCGTGACCGTCACGCCACCTGTGACCCCCGCATTGATGCCCATCGGGCCATTTTGCCAGGGTGCACCTTCGGTGTTACTATCCAATGTGCAGGATGGTGTCCTGGGTACCTGGAGCGGGCCAGGCGTGAATTCGGGTTTGTTTACACCTTCTAATGTAGGGATCGTCGCACTGACCTTTACACCTGCTCCCGGTGAATGCGCGGAGCCGGCTGTACTCGTTGTGGAAACCCTCCAGAATCCAGTCCCTGATATCACAGGGCCGGATGCGATATGCGATGGCAACCCGGAATTCCTAACGGCATCCGGTAATTTTGCCAGCTACCTTTGGAATACGGGTGAGACGACTCAGGCCATCCCGATTTTTGGCCCGGGTACGTACTCGGTTACGGTGACGACACAGCCAGGTAATTGTATTGGAGAATCCTCCTTCACCGTCAGTGAAAGCCCGGCGCCGGTGCCTGTAATCAGTGGAGATACCCAGATATGCCCGGGAGAAAGTACAACGCTGTCCGTAAGTGGCGGCTTCAACAGTTACGCATGGTCGGATGGAAGTACCGGCCCTACGCTGTCGGTCAATACGCCGGGCACGGTAGTGGTTACCGTTACTGATGCAACCGGTTGTGAGGGCAGCGCTATGGTTGATGTGGCGCAAATCAGCCTGCCTGACCCGCAAATTTCGGGGCCGGCTACTTTATGCCCGGATATTCCCGGCACTTTATCGATTGTGAATGCAGGGGACTATGATAGCTTCAGCTGGTCCACTTTTGAAGATTCCGGGCAAATCACCATTCCGGGGCCCGGGACCTACAGCGTTACCGTCGGCAATCAGGGGTGTGAGACCGAGGCGGTCTTTACCGTAGCTGAAGATGCCGCCCTGCCGCCTTCCCTTGACGGAGTGCTCAACTTCTGCGATGGGGCCTTCACCAGTCTTTCAGTAAGCCCGTCTTACACTACCTACAGCTGGTCTACCGGTGGTAATGCCCAGACAGAAGTGGTGAACACAGGTGGCAACGTGGGGGTCACCGTAACGGATGCAAATGGCTGCGTTGCGGAAACGAGTGTAGCTGTGACCGCTAATGCCCTGCCTGATGTGCAGGTCACAGGTGATGAAGAAATATGTACCGGTTCATTCGGCGTACTCAGCGTGGTAAATGGGGCCAGTTATACAGATATCCTTTGGAATAATTCAGAAACAGACCCCGTCATTTCTGTGAGCGCCCCCGGTACTTACAGCGTCACGGCAACAGACCTCAATGGTTGTGTTGGGACTGCTTCTTTTGACGTGGAGGAAGTGGCCCTGCCCAACGCTTCCATCTCGGGGATGACGAGCTATTGTACAGGAACGAGTACCATCCTCACCGCCAGCCCTTCCGGCTTGTCTTACCAATGGTCCAACGGCGTAACTACCCAAAACGCCACCGTTAATACGCCCGGAACCACCTTTGTTACGGTCACCAATGCCTCGGGCTGCCAAAGTGTAGCCTCTATTGAGGTGACGGAGGTGACGGAGCTTGCGCCGGAAATATCCGGGCCTACCACGTTTTGTGAGGGCGAGTTTATCTTCCTCGTAGGCCCCGTTGGCTTCTCGTCTTACCAGTGGTCTGATAATAGTCAGAACCAAGAACTGGAAGTCACAGAAGGGGGCACGTACAGCCTGACCGTTACCGATGCGAACGGTTGCACCGGGAGTGCATCCTACCTCGTGACAGAAAATACACTACCGGACGCAGCGATCTCCGGTGCCCTTTCTTTCTGTGCGGGCGATACCCTCAGCCTTGCCGGCCCGGCAGGGATGGATGAATACGACTGGAGTGACAATTCGTCCGGCCCGGTGTTGGAACTAACGACTCCGGGTACCTACAGTCTTACCGTCCTGGATGATAATGGGTGCGAAAACAGCGCCTCCGTCACCGTAGCTGAAAACCCCTTGCCTGTTCCTGAGATTAGTGGCCCGCTTTCCTTCTGTGCTGACACCTCAGCAGTACTCAGCCTGGCCACTGCTTATGAAGCCTACCAATGGTCTGATGGCAGCTCCGCATCTGAACTTACGGTCGATACCTCTGGAACGGTAATGGTTACAGTAACGGACGGGAACGGCTGTCAAAACAGTACTGCCGTTGAAGTAGAGGAACACCCTTTGCCGACATTTAGTATTACCGGCCCGCAAGCTTTCTGTGAAGGGGAATCCGTGGCACTCGGTGTTGACGGAGTCTTTGAATCCTATGAGTGGAGTACCGGCGCTGATACCGATAGCACAGTAGTTTTAGCACCGGGCACGGTCAGTCTTACCGTTGCAGACATCAATGGCTGCAGCAATACGAACGCAGTCACCCTGGTCGAAAACGAGCTGCCTGTAGCAGAGATAGGGGGCGAACTTTCCTTCTGTGCAGGTACAAGCACCACGCTCACTGCTCCCGATAGCCTGAGTGGCTACTTTTGGGAGAATGGGGAGACTACACAATCGATTACCGTAACCACTGCGGGCACCTATAGCCTGACGGTTACGGATGCGTTTGGGTGTACAGCTGCTGCGGAAGTGGCGGTGACAGAAGATGCTCTTCCGGTGCCTGAGATTCAGGGCATAGCCGCTTTTTGCCCGGACAGTACAGTTACGCTGAGCCTGAACCAGCCCTATCAGTCCTACCAATGGTCAACGGGAGCGGTAAGTGCTTTCGTTGAGGTGAGTACTGCGGAGGTCATTACAGTAGAAGTGGCCAATGAAGCAGGCTGTACCGGCACGGATACCCTGGAAACTCAGATATTCCCGGCACCACAGGTGGGAATATTGGGCAGCACCGCCTTTTGTGCCGGTGATACGATAGCACTGACTGCTGATGCGGATTTTCCCGTTTACGACTGGAATACCGGAGCGGAAAGTGGGGCGATCAATATCAACACCCCCGGCGATTACAGCCTGACGGTTACGGATGTGAATGGCTGCCCGGCATCAACGAGTATCACCATTACAGAAAATGCCCTCCCTGCGCCTGAGATAACCGGCCCCGCCTTCTTCTGTGCCGGCGATAGCACCGTGCTGGAGGCTACGAGTGGCTTTGGGGACTACCTCTGGAGTGATGGTACCACACAGTCCAGTCTGCTGGTGACTGCACAAGGAACTTCCGCTCTTACAGTAACAGATGCGAATGGCTGCCAGGGTGAGACTTCGTTTTTTATAGACGAGATTGCCCTCCCTGCGCCTCAGATTAATGGGACACCGGCTTTTTGCCCCGGTACATCGGCTACCCTTTCTGCTTCCGCTATTTTTAGCAGCTACGAATGGAGTACCGGAGACACTACTGGTACCACCACCATCACCGCGCCCGGGCCAGTGGCTTTAACGGTTACCAATGCACAGGGCTGTGTTGGAGGCACGATGGTGGAGGTCAGCGAGTACACTACTCAAATCCCACAGATTGACGGGGTGCCTAACTTCTGCCCCGGAACGTCCACCACGCTGACGGCCGAAGACAGCTTTACAACTTATCAGTGGAGCAACAATACTACGACCCCGCAAGTAGAAGTTACCGAGCCCGGCACGATTGAGGTCACTGTAACGGATACAAATGGGTGCATGACCTCCAATAGCATCGAAGTTGGGGTTTATGCGGTGCTGGTGCCCGAAATTGGAGGCCCGGTTGGCTTCTGTACCGATACCATGGCCACCCTTTCTGCTGGCACCGGCTACGCCGAATACGAATGGTCGACCGGCAGCGATACCGAAAGTATTACTATTGACAGCGGAGGTATATACCGGGTCACGGTCACAGATGCCAACGGTTGCATTACCGAAGACAATTACCAATTGCTGGAGTACAACCTCCCTACAGTGGCGATTGGCGGGTCATCATCCTTTTGCCCGGGCGGTTTTGCTACCCTCAATGCCGGAGGGGACTACACGGCCTATCAGTGGTCTACCGGTAGCGATGCCGCTTCGATTGAAGTCAATCAGGAAGGGGCATACGGACTCACCGTTACAGACGCTAATGGTTGCACTAATGACGCGAGCCTGCAGGTGACGCAGCAGGATGAGCTCAGCCCGGTCATTTCAGGGCCGCTTCAGTTTTGCCCTGGTACGGAGACGCAGCTGAGCGCGGGTGCCGGTTACTCGGTTTACGAATGGCAGGATGGTGCTGAAACTATTGGCATCACCGTTGCGGAGCCCGGCACTTATTCCGTTTATGTGGAAGATGCTTCCGGTTGTTCAGGGACAGCAAGTGTGGATGTCAGCCTTTTCCCGGAGGCCGAGGTGGATATCAGCGCGCCGGAAGGGTTCTGTGTGGACGAATCTGCTATACTGACCGCTGCCGGATCCAGTCTGTCTGCTTTCGAGTGGGAAGATGGCAGCTTCGATCCTGTACGTACGGTAACGGAGCCCGGCACTTACACCGTTTTTGCAACGGATGTCAACGGTTGCCGGGATACCGCCAACTACAACATCGTGGCCTACCCCTTACCTGAGTTCGATATTGAAGGCACCCCTTTCTTCTGTGCCGGCGAAAGCACTGAGCTGCAAGCTTCCGGGACTTACCCTTCCTACACCTGGAACGGTACGCCCGGCGAAGCAACCTTTGAAGCCGGGTCGCCCGGATTGTATGTACTGGAGGTAGCCGACTCGAATGGCTGTCAGAACCAAGCCAGTCTGGAAGTCGAACGGATTGCCCTTCCGGTAGCTGATGCCGGTATGCCAGACACCCTGACCTGCACCGTCAATGAAGTAGCGATTGGCGGGAACGGGACCAGTAGTGGTGCCGCCTTTGTCTACCAATGGACCGGGCCGGGCATCACCGCTTCAATTGCAGGCCTGCCATCTCCTACAGTGAGTGCCGCCGGTACTTACGAACTGATGGTAACCGATACCGTCCACGGATGTGTTTCTGAGCCTGCCCTGGCTGAAGTGCCATTATCCAATGACGTGCCAGTCGTCAGCTTATCCGTCAATGACACCCTGGACTGTGCAACCAATAGCCTGGTGATTGACGGTAGTGCTTCTTCTTCCTGGCCCGAGCTGACCTATCAGTGGGAAGACTTGAATGGATCAGTACTGGCCACCAATACCAATCAGCTTCCCACGGAGCAGCCCGGCTTTTATGTGCTGCTGCTGGAGGATGCTGAGACGGGCTGTAGCGAACGGGATACCGTGCAGGTTATTCAGGATATTGCGACCCCAACGGCGGAAGCCGGACCCGGGCAGAGGCTGGATTGCGCCATTACCAGTGTACTGCTCAGTGCTTCCGGCTCCACTCAGGGCGGGGGTATTCAGTACACCTGGCTGGATGAAAACCAGCAAACAGTTGCCTCCGTAGATTCTGTTTTGGTGGGTACGCCCGGTACCTACACCTTGCAGGTTGTCAATACCCAAAATAGCTGCCAAAGCGAGGATGAGGTGGTGATTACACAAGATGTTGAAGCCCCCGTTGCTGATGCCGGTGAGCCGCAGCAGATCGACTGTCTGAGCCCTACTGCCAATCTGAATGGTGCCGGCTCGCAGACCGGTCAGGGCATCACCCATCAGTGGGCATTTGGGCAACAAAGCAATGTGATCGGTACTGGCCTGGATATTACGGTGGATACTGCCGGTACTTACTTCTTTATTGTGACAGATGAAGACAACCACTGCCAAAGCATCGCCACTGTGGCGGTTTCAGAAATTGGCACCGCCCCAACGGCGCTCCTGACTTCAGCCAACGGGCCTACCTGCTTTGGTGACGCCAACGGCAGCATTCTGATTAGTAGTGTGGAAGGCGGTACCAGCCCTTACCTGTACAGCATTAATGGTGGGGCTTTTGATCAACAGGCCACATTTGCAGATCTTAACGGTGGGGTTTACAACCTCGTGGTACAAGACGCTATTGGTTGTGAATATGAAACCGAAATCCTGCTTGAAGAAGGGAATGACCTCGGTGTGGAAATCATCGAACAAGACATCAACGGGCAGATACAAGTCGGGCTGGGCGAAGTAGTGGAGCTCACCGCTGCGGTGAATATTCCGGAAGAGGAAATCACCCGGTATCTGTGGCAGGCGGCAGACAGCTTGTCTTGCTACGATTGCCCGGTGACTTCCGTGACGCCATCTGCCTCCGGCTTATACCAGGTGCAGGTGACCGACCTGAACGGCTGTACCGCCACCGATCAGGTGCAGCTGATCCTGAATAAAAAGCGCCGGGTGTACCTGCCGAATGTCTTCTCGCCCAATGGCGATGGGGCTAATGATATCTTTTATGTACAGACTGGTCCGGAAGTCGTCAAAATTGAAGCCTTTGAGGTCTACAGCCGCTGGGGCGAGCCTGTGTTTACGGTGTTCAACGCGCCTCCCAATAATCCGGTTTTTGGCTGGGACGGGCACTATCGTGGCGAGCTCATGAATGGTGCGGTCTTCACTTGGTTTGCCAAAGTGGAGTACGTCGATGGGGTGGTAGAACTCTTCCAGGGTGATGTGCTACTGATGCGTTAGCGCTTGTTTGGAGCCTCCCTAAGCAGGGTCGGTGTGCAGCTCGGCAACTCTTTCCGACAGCCAGGCTTTGTTGAAAACGGCTTCTGTCTCATGCGTATCTTTTTGCAGGCGCTGCCATTCTCTTTGGTAGCGCCTGTGATTGTAGTAGCCCTTGTTTTCGCGCAGTACTGCCGCTCGGCGAGTCAGTTTGAATAAGTTGTAGTATCCCTGCCGGCGCCCATCTGCCATGAGTTTGTTGCGGATAAGGTATTGCCGGAAAGAATCGACCAAAGAATAGAGCGTGTTGTATTCGCCCAGGTCGTAGTAGGTACGCAAGAGCAAGGCCTTGGCGCCCAAACTGTAACGCAAGTCGCTGTACTCTACCTGAGTGAGTAGGTCCAGGACTTTGTCGTACTCCTTTGCGGTATAGTGGTACGAAGCCAGATTGAATCGATAGGCGTTCTCGCGGGCATTTTCAGGCAGCAGCGCCCGGTACGCTTCAATAAATTGGTACACCCAGTCCAGGGCATTTAGCCGCAGGGCGGTGGTGACGATGTTTTTGTAGTGCCACTCCGAGATCTGCCCGTCTTCCAGCAGCAGCGCTTTGTCCAGCTGCACTTGGTACAGTTGAAAGATTTCCTGTAGAAATTGAGCTTCGCCCGCATTGATTTTCCGGATGCAATAGTTTTGGAGGTAATTGTAAATGTTCTTCAGTTCTTCATCGGGCAGTTTTTCCTGCTGCTCGCTGAGGTGGTGGAGTACGGCGTAGTAATGCGTTTTTTCGGCTTTGGTGATCATCAGGTAGAGGCGGTAGTAAATATTGATGGCCGGGATGGTTTGGTAGGCATCCGGAGCATCAGTGACCTGCCTCAGGGCAACATCCATCATGGGATCATGATAGGCTACCTTCAGGATGCGCTCCCGGACCGCCATTTCACAGGCGTCCCTGAGCTTGATGGCCAGAAAGTACCGATTGAGAAAGTGTTGTTTTTCCTGCAGGCTGCTGTCGCGCCGTCGTTCGGCCACCGTCGTGAAAAAGTAGTCCGACTCGGTAGCCAGCTGAAAGCGCTGAAGGTACCAATCGGCGTTGCGCTGTTCCTCTTGTTCTGATTTCCGCTCCGCTTTAACCAGCGCCTTTTCAAACCATTTGAGCTGTTGGCGCCGGCGGAGCTGCCCGAGCAGCAAGGGCTTTCGGTCGGCAGGTTGCTCTAAGATGGTTTCTATTTCCAGAAATACCTCCAGCAAGTGTACCGTATAGGTGAAAATTACAGCTAACTTAGGTTGGTCGTGGGGAGCTCCCGGGAATAACCTTTGGAAGAGCAGGGCCCGTTCACAACTTTCGGCAGTGAAGTCCGGATAAACCGCACTCAGGTATTGTACCAATTGCCGGACGGCATCGTGCTTATTGTGGTATGGCGATTCCGAAAATTCCCGGAAACGGGTCATTTCACGGCGCGAAAGGCTGTGGAGCAGTTGTAGGAGTCGGTGTTCGTGCATAGGCTAATGATAAAAAATCCAAAAATAAACTAAAAGAGGAATGGCTTAAAGTTAGTGTTTAAAGTGATTACAGGGTGGTTTTGATTTGAATAAAGGTTTAAAAAATCCAAAAATAAACCAAAATTGTTCTTGTTGCCCGGCGAGAGGTTGTGCATTTTTGTACTGTGATCGAATAAAAGAACTTGACCTCGGCTAAAAATAAATCCAACATGAATCGAATCCTTCAATCCATGAACACCAAGAACTTCTATCTGCTACCGCTCCTGTTCGGTATGCTCAGCCTGAATGCACAACAGGCTTGCCTCGACTTTGAAGACTTCCCGGCAGGGCCTGCCTTTGGGCCTGTACTGAATAATGTGCCTGGTGACACCTTGTTTGAGCAGGACGGGCTTACCGCTATTGCCCGGGAAATTGTGTACCCCAATGGTGATACGGGCTTTGGAAATGCCTTTTTTGAAAGCAATAATGTGCAATGGCTTGACGGGAACTTCCTTTTTATGGGCAATAATGCACTTCAACTGAACTACCCCGATGGTGCCCAACAGGTCTGTTTTGATTTTTTCGATGGCGGCGGGGAGGAAAACTTCGCCGTGAACGGAAGTGATGTCCTCGTCCTCACCGATTTCCCCGATGTCGCCGGACAGGATTTCCCTGGTGTTGAAGTTACCGTATCCCTGGATACGTCTGGCAACACCTTCCTCCCTGCGGGCACCGTCTGCATTACCGGGGAGATATTCAGCCTGACCGTGGGCGGGCAGGAATTTGGTGTAGATAATGTTTGCGCCACCCCTTTGGATGAGCCGGATGCCGGGGACTGCCTGGAATTTGAAATGATGGATACCCCGGGCTATGGCGCTCAGGCGGGGACGCAGCCCGGTACGGTGTTTTATACTGAATCTGATGTGGCGATGCGCCTCGCTCCTGTTCAAACACTATTCTGGAGCAGTGTGTACGGCGATTTGCGGGTCCGTCAGGCCGCAGACTTTCCGGATTTCACCCAAGCCTCCGGGCAGTTCCTGGAATTTGCCAGTATTAACGCTATTTATGACCTGACCGCTTACCCTGAGCCTGTTGAGAAAATTACGGTTGACTATCACTATGCCCCCGATGGGGACGGGACTGTCAATTTTGCGGCCAACGGCACGCCCTTTCTGATACAGTTTTTGCTGCAGTCGGGTTTCTATGCACTGGCACCGGGCATTACTCTGGAAGTGGTGCCGGAGAACAACACCAATAGCTCGGGACAATTAATCTTCGAAGGCAACGTCCAAAGCCTGCTCATCGGTGGCGTTTCCGGTCTGCATATTGATAATGTTTGCATTAATCCAGAGCCGCCCTGCCTGCTTAGCGACCTGACCGTAGAAGCTGGGGACTGTAATCCCAATGGCGTCTTTCAGGTGATTCTGGATGTCGAATATGCCGGGGCGCCCACCGATACGCTTCTCCTATCGATTGATGGCACGATCTACAACCATCCGGCGGGTAATTTTCCGGCAACGCTGGGTACTTTTGTTGCACCCACGTCCGATCTTACCATTGAGGTTACAACCCTAAACGATACAGAGTGCGCACTCTCAGCTGTCTTGCCCGCGCAGGATTGTGGAGCGGATTGCACGCTGGAAGGCATTTTGATGGAGGGTGGTGTTCAGTGTTTCCCCGGGGAAGATATTTACACGATCATCCTGGTGGTCGAAGGGGCACAGGAAGGGGATACCCTGACCGTTTCAGCTCAGGAGACCAACTATCTGGAAACCCTGATCTACAATGGGCAGCAATTGGTGCTTGATCTGCCCCTGCCTGCCGCACAGTTTGAGGTATTGCAGATTTGTGACTTCAATGCCAACGCTGATTGCTGTAAAGAAATCAGCTACGATGTAGGCTGCGCAGACTGTGTTTTTGAAAACCTTAGCATCGGCTTTCTACCCTGCGATGGGGACTCCCTCTTTTACTTTGAGCTTGGCTTTGACGCCTTGGGCAACCTCCCCAGTGCATCTTTCAAAGTAGAAACCTCCAACGGGTTCCTGGAAACCTATGCCTATGCCGACCTGCCCGTGACGGTAGGCCCTGTGCTGGGGTACGGTGAGCCCGTAACGGTCTGGGTATACGACACAGAGGGCGACTGTGGAGCTTCGCAAACGATCATCACGCCGGACTGTGCAGATGGCTGTGTCCTGGAGGGTGTGAACTTGCTGATCCCGGCTGCCGGGTGCAACAACGACGGCACTTACAATATCCCGATGACCGTAGGGAATGCGCAAAATGGAGATACGTTAATCGTTACGTCTTTAATAACAGGCTATTCTAAAACCTTGATCTACGGAGAGCCAATAGGCTTTAACCTCCAACTTTCCAACTGGCCTTCGCCACCATCTGGATTGGATAGCCTGTCCATCTGTTTCGCCAATCAGCCGGACTGCTGCGCCTATGTTGACTTTGAAGTGCCCTGTGACCCGGTAGGGTGCGGCCTGGAAGCATCGGTGGAGGTCATCGAATGCCAGCCCAACGGCGTGCTTACCTTTTCCGTGACCACTACGAATGATAACCCTAACGGTGGGCCATTTGTGATGATCAAGATTGGTAATGCTTTCTCGTATGGCCTGGTGGGCATCAACACTACAGTAGAGGTGGGGCCATTTATTAACCCAGGTACTGACCAACTTACTGTTTTGGTAGAACAGTGGGTTGGTCAATCGTCCAATAGTGTATTCTGTGAAGTTGAAGTACCGGTAGATGTGAGCGATTGCAACCCCAACTGTGATATTCCTGATTTTGAAGTGTTCCCGGAGTGGTGTACAGGCATTTTTGGCAGCTACTCTGCATTTGTTGACCTGGACGAAGCGGCTCTGAACGGTGCTCCAGTCGATATTTATGTCAACGGTGATCTTCGCTGGAGCGAATACACCGGAGGCGACCTCAACCTTGATATCTGGGCCATCAACCCCGGGGATGTACAGGATGTGATTTCCATTTGTTACTCTGAAAACCCGGAGTGCTGTATTTCCAAAGGTGTGGATGCGCTGCCCTGCTACTGCTCGGATGTCCTCGAGGTTATTGCTGAGGCGTCTCCCTGCGAGGGTAGTAATTTCTACGTGACCGTGGATTTAGTCACCAGTGATTTTGGGGATGTATTTAACCTGGATGTCAATAATAGTTTTTACGGTTCCTATTCGTTCGATGAGTTCCCCGTGACGATTGGCCCATTCACCGGTAATGGGCTGCCGATGCACCTTTTTGCGTATCCTGCCGAAGGGTTGTGCAATCCTGCCGAAACAACCATAGAAACACCTGTTTGTAACGGTGGGTGTGTGGTAGAGGAGGCCCATCTGCTTGAACTGGAGTGTAATGGAGGTTTCTATACCGCTGTCATTCAGCTGGAGGGTACAGTAAGTGTTGGAGATACCATCAGTGTGACTTCTGAATTCAGCGACTTCACCGGGTTATCAGTTATTGGGCCTGCCGATAATGGTGTGTTTACCATAACGATGCCCAATACCCAGGAAGGGTCCGATCTGGTATTCATCTGTGTGGGCAATCAGAGTGATTGTTGCATCGTGATGGAATACGATCTGCCTTGTGGCAATCAGGGGTGTGATCTTGAAGCGGTATTTGTGGAAACCACAGATTGTATTGATGGGGAATATAGCCTGGTGGTCGACCTCGAATACAGCGGTGTGCCTACCAGCTTTGAAGTCTCCATACCCGGACTAGGCTACAGCGAGGTGTACGGGCTTAACGACTTCCCGGTGACCATCCCGGGGCTGCCCGGCGACGGGGAGACCTACCAGGTGAATATCGGTGCGACGGACTGCAACGCCTTCACGGAAAAGCTTTTCGATGCGCCGGCCTGCAATGTAGGCTGCATATTCAACAACGTCATCGCCGAGCCTCATCCCTGCGAAGACGGCACCTTCCTCGTCGACATCGAAGTGCAGGTCAATGATCCCGGTGACCTGGGCTACTTTATCTTCGCCGATGGGGAAATATTTGGCCCATTTGACTACAGCGAGCCTTTTGTGACCCTCGGCCCTTTTGCGGGAGATGGTGTGACGGTGTATGACTTCCTCATACTTGACTTTGCCAACCCCACCTGCTTTGGCTATGTGGAAGTCGGGCCCAAATCCTGTGATAACGGGGGCGATTGTCAAATCCTGGCGCTTTCAGCTACTCCCCAGGATTGCAATGGTGATGGCACCTATGACCTGTTATTGGATATTGAGGTGGAAGAACCGCAAGATGATCTGCTGTTCTGGTTTTACCGGGACGGTGAATATATCGGGCAAAGTACGCTTGCCGCCCTGCCAGAACCGCTGATCAATGTGCCGGTCACCAACTCGGCGGAAGTCGTATTCAAGGCCTGCATCTTTGATCAACCTGATTGCTGTAAAGAAGTTGTTTACGCCGAGCCCGATTGCCCTTCCGATGATTGCCTGATTGATAATGTGATGGTAGACTTTGCGTTTTGTGACACCACTGGCTTCTATGTGGAATTGGACTTCGACGGCCCTTCCCCGAACA
Organism: Phaeodactylibacter sp.; assembly: GCF_040219495.1. Lineage (GTDB taxonomy): Bacteria > Bacteroidota > Bacteroidia > Chitinophagales > Saprospiraceae > Phaeodactylibacter. The sequence goes on from NZ_JAVJSK010000118.1 coordinate 50,751, forward strand.
CGGCCGGCTCCTACCGTATTTTTGGCAACGGCGAAACCTACGATACCCTGGGTTTCGACGCGCCGCGCCCGGTTATCGTTGGCCCATTTGATCCTTACACGGATAATATCTACGAGTTGATCGTCGCGGACCTTCAGCAGCCCAACTGCTCTGACTTTATCGGCTTCCCGGCTTTCGATTGCGAAGAAGGGCAGGAAGTGTGTATTGACTTCAGCGCCTTTGATGGCTTTACTTCAGCTGCTGGTGGCAGCAGCGCGGTGATTGGAACAGAATCAGGCGTGGAAGTAGCCTACGAGGCGCTCCCTAACAACTTCCCGACTGCGTTAGAAGTATCGGACAATCCTTATCCTGCATTTGCGGAAGCGGACGGAAGTGTATTGATCTTTAGTAATGCCAAAGCAGGATTTGAAGTGGGGCCACTACCGGGTATAGTGAGCAGCCGTACGATGACGATGGACTTCCACTTCCCGTTCTGGGTAGATAGCATACAAGTATTTGCTAATGGGGCCGATTTTGGTTTCATTTACCTGCCGCTGCCCACCAATCCCGGAGAAGTACAACTGGGAGATGATATTACCCTGAGCTTTGACTACAGCACCCCTGCTACAACGGGTAAGATCACAGTAGAAGGGCCAATAGAGCGCCTTTACTTTAGCCTGCTGCCAAATTACACGATGGTGCTGGATAATCTTTGTGTCACGAATGTAGTCGACGAAAGTTGCGGCATTGAAAATGTGGAAGCAGATGCTCTGGGCTGCGACGACGAGGGCAACTACAAGCTCTTCCTGAATTTCGAAGTCGAGAACCCCGGGAACGATTTCTTCGACCTCTACGATGGCGATGGCAACCTCATTGATTTCTTCGCGCTGGACGAGCTGCCGCTGGAGCTGGAAGGCTTTGGTGTGGCGGACGGCAGCCTGGATTCCCTGAGGATCTGCATCAACGACGATCCGGATTGCTGCGTGAATGTGGCTTATGAAGTACCGGATTGTGATAATCTTGCCGGTTGCCTTGATTTTGATGCCTTTGCCGGCTTCAGCAGCCTGCCCAACGATGGTGGACAGGGGTTGCTGGACGTAGGGGCCGATGCCGGTGTGCAATTCAAGTACGCTATAGCTGATTTTTGCGAATGCGCAGTGAATGTTGTGCCTTCTGACAATATTGCGTTCTTCGACGCGGCCTCCGGTGAGATGGTCGAGATGATGCAAGCAGACTTGCAATTCGAATTTGCCGAGACGGCTATTGAGGTCTCCTTTGATTATTCCACGCAGGAGTCAGGCCTATTCTACAAACGTGATGGTTTTCCGGTCGGTGGATTCCTGGATACGCTCCCCGTCAACGAGGAGGTCACTTTACCGGATGGGACGACAATAGAGAAAACCCTCTACAGCGACGGACCGGCTTCTAATTCCGCAACGATCACTCTTCGGGGCGAGCTGGACAAAATACAACTGGAGGGCACCGGCTTCATCGACAATCTATGCTGGACACCGGTTACGGAGGAAGTCTGGCCCGGAGATGCCAATGCCGACAACCTGGCCCACCACATCGATTTACTCTCTATTGGACTCGGCTATGGCGCTACCGGTCCGGCGCGGGCCAATCCGAACAGTTCCTGGAACCCGGCGGCTGCCACCGACTGGGATAGCACATTCGTAAGTGGGACCAATTATAAGCATACAGACTGCAATGGTGATGGCATCATTGATGAGAACGACGTGGCGGTTATTGAATTTAATTATGGCTTAGCGCATGGTGTGCCCGAGCCCATCACTGAACTCCCGGGCACTGACCTGGACCCGCCCGCCTTTATCGACTTCCCCGTGGACCAGCCCAGTGGAGCGACTTTCCAGGCACCTATCATTCTTGGTGCTGCTGATGCTCCGGTGCAAGATGCCTATGGTGTGGCCTTTACGGTGCAGTTTGACCCCGAGGTGATCAGCCCCGATGAGATCGAAGTGGTGTACCCCACTAGCTGGTTTGGCGAGCCCGGGGTCAATACCCTTACCGTCGACAAAGTCTACCCCGATGGCCGCATTGAGATTGCACTCACGAGAATTGACCAGAACAACGTCTCCGGGCACGGGCAGGTCGCCTATATCATCGGTATTATCGATGATATTGCCGGGCTGACCTCGTCCGAGGTGTCAGTAGAAAAAGTATTCTGCATTGACACCAACGAAGACCGTCTGCCAGTTCAGGGCCAGTCGACTACCTTTAAGGTCGTATCCAGCAATGAGCCTGATGCAGGAAAGGGTGTATTCACCCTCTTCCCGAACCCGGCCACCGATTGGGTCAACATCGTTAGCCCCCACGGCTTCGAAGCTGATCAGGTGCAGTTGCTGAATATGAACGGGCAGGAGCTGCCGGTGCAAGTGGAAGACAACCGGCGCTTATCGCTGGCGAATTTACCCTCGGGCGTTTATCTGGTGCGGATTACTACGGGGCAGAGTATTGTCCACAAGCGAATCGTGAAGGAATAAGGGCGGAGCAAAACGCCCGATATTTTACCTTACCCCTTATTTTGATAGATCAAAGCAAGCCGTTCCTCACAGCAGGGACGGCTTTTTTGATGGGCAACAAACTACTCCCGGCTTTTGCTGTTCTCAAAGCGGACGCAATAATCAACAACCGACATGAAGCATTGGACCCTGAAAGGCAAAACCGCCATCGTAACCGGCGCGAGCAAAGGCATCGGCAAAGCCACCACAGAAGAATTTCTTGAATTGGGTGCCGAGGTATTATTTCTGGCCCGCTCCGAAGACCTCATCCGCGAAGCAGAAGCCGAATATCAGCAGAAAGGCTACAAAGCATTCGGCATGGTGGCGGATATTGGCGAAGAAAAGGAACGCATTGCCATCGTGGAACGCGCTAAGTCACTCTGGGGCAAACTAGATATCCTGGTCAATAATGTGGGCACCAACGTCCGCAAGCCAACCCTGGAAGCCACCTTTGATGACCTGCAGCATGTGATGGACATTAATGTGGGCACCGCCTTTGACCTCAGTGTACGGCTGCACCCGCTTTTGTTGAAAGGTGAAGGGCCAAGCATTGTAAACGTAGCCTCCATTGCCGGCAAAACCGGCGTAATGTGGACCACCGGCATCTACGCCATGTCGAAAGCCGCTATGGACCGTATGACGAAGTACCTGGCTGTGGATTGGGGCAAGGACGGTATCCGCGTGAATTCAGTAGACCCCTGGTTTATTGCCACAGCGAGGGTAGACCGGGTGCTGAAAATTCCCGAGAAAGTAGCTCGCATTAACGAAGCCACACCGCTCGGCAGGGTAGGGGAGCCGGAGGAAGTCGCGCGGACCATCGCTTTTCTGGCTATGCCAGCCTCTTCTTACCTGACGGGGTTGAATGTGCGCATAGATGGTGGTTTTTCTCAGGTAGGTATTCAGGGTTAAAAAATCAAGCGATGAACTTCAGGAAACTCTACGATTTTCTGCGTGATTTACAGCAAAACAACGATAAGTCATGGATGGACGCCAACCGGGACTACTACCATGCCCTGCGGGATGAGTTTATCGACTACCTTGATGCACTCAACGCCCGCATTGCCAAAGTAGATCCAAATTTCCTTCCCAAGCCCGGGAGGGAGGCAATCAACCGGATTAACAATAATCTGTTGTTTCACCCCAACGCCCCCACCTACAAAGACCACTTTGCCGCCGGTCTGGATGCCAATCAGAATACCGCCGCCCTTTATTTTCATATTGGGCTGGATGCCAATATTGCCGCAGGAGGCTTCTACAAGCCCGGAAGCGACTTTTTGAAACGTATTAGGGCAGCCATTGATTACGACGGGGAGGAGCTCAGAGCCATTATCAACAGCAAGCCCTTCCAAAAGACCTTTGGCGGGCTTATGGAGGTGGAAATGCTAAAGACCTCACCAAAGGGGTACACGCAGGACCATCGGCATATCGACCTGCTGCGCCACAAGAGCTTTGTGGTTTCCCATACTTTTACGCAGGCAGAAGTGCAGCGTGCAGATTTTACAGAGCGGGTCGTGGAAGTTTTCGAAACCATGGCACCCTTCCGGGCTTACCTCAACCGGGCAGTCAGTGTGGAGGCTTAATTTAATCCGCCTTTTCCCAACTCCAGGTGATCTCAGCGGCTTTCTCCAGCATAATTTTCACAGAGCATAGTTTCTCCATGGACATACTGACTGCCCGTTCTGCTTTGTTGTCGGCGATTTCTCCGAAAAGCGTATAGTGCACGTGGATGGCTGTAAATGGCGACGGCGTCTTAGAGGTATCCCGCTCACCAGTCACTGTTACCTTGATATCGCGCAGTTCCTGCCGCTGCTTGCGCAGCAGGTGGATCACATCAATGGCGCTGCAGCTGCCCAGGGAAACCAGCAGCATTTGCATGGGGCGGAGTGCTTGGTTGTGCCCGCCGATAGATGGAGAGCCATCGGTTTCTACAGTCAGCCCGTCTTCGTTGGCGGCTTGCAGGTGGAAATCGTCGTCCAGGCGGGTCAGTTCTACTTTCATGTTGTGAGGTGTTTTCAACAATAAGGCTCCAATATCCGGATTGGTTGGCGAAAGGGGAAGAGATTTTCGTTCTTTGCAGGATAAAATGACGAAACATGGAAGGAATTATCCGGGAAGCCTGTGTGGAAACGCTGGAGCAGTGCCGCCGGGCTGAGGCGCTGGGTGCCGATCGGTTAGAACTCTGTGCCCGGTTGGATTTAGGTGGGACCACGCCGGACTGGCAGTTGGTAGAACAGGTGTTGGAAGCCGTGCAAATACCCGTCAAGGTTATGATCCGTCCTCGCGGGGGGGATTTTGTCTACACAGAAAGGGAAGCAGCGCAGATGAAAAAAAGTATCGCCCGGTTTTTAAGCCTGGGCGTACCGGAATTTGTAATGGGGGCACTTACTCCGGAAAATCAGATTGATCTTCCTTTACTGCATACGCTCTGTGCAGCCGCAGCCGGCCGGCCGGTTACCTTCCACAAAGCTATAGACGAAGTGCCCGATATGGAGGCAGCCGTTGAGCAGCTCAAAGTTATTCCCAACTTGAAATACCTCCTCACCTCAGGAGGTGCGCCCACGGCACAGGAAGGGTTAGGCCAGCTTCGTGCGCTACTGAAGTGTGCTTTGCCTGCCATCATTCCCATCGCTGCAGGCAGTGTCACTAAGGGCAATTTGCCGGGCTTGCACCAATCACTAGGAGCGAGCCAATACCACGGCCGCAAGATAGTAGGTGACCTGGCATAAAAAAAGCCCTGCCGTTTATACAAACAGCAGGGCTCTCAACTCACCTCATTTTGAATAGAGGCTGGTATGAATCCTTAATTCATCGATCTTAATTGTCCCACCAAACTGGTATAGTGAAATGGTCAGGGAAGCTACTCGGCAGGCTCTGACGATTCAATGCTTCCTGCATGTTTGGATTGACGCCAAGTTCGCCCTGAGGCAAAGCAAACCGAACAGGAATAGTACCTCCGGTGATGTTGTTCGGGTAGTCGACCGGTGTCAGTTCCGGATAGCCGGTACGGCGCCAGTTGGCGAAGGTCTCGTACTCATTCAGGAAGGTAGCCGCCCAATACTGTTCGCCAATCTGACGCATAGCATCAGCCTGATCGAATGGGTTGTTAGCGATGTAATCATCGATAACCGCATCTTCCACCACGATAGAGGCATCAAAGCGCTCCCAGTTTTTCATAGCAGCACGGATACCATTCTCATAGTGTGCCTGTGCGTCACCGGAACCCCAGCCGCGTACAGCAGCCTCTGCAAGCAACAGTTCTGTTTCTGCAACAGTCAGGAACATCATTGGAGAAGAAACTTTGACGATTGCCTGATTAACTGTGCTGAAATCATCCGTTGAAGTACCTGTTGGATTGTCCAGGATCGTCTCCGTATCCAGACCATTTGGCAAACCTACGTGCTCGGTACCATTAACCGGCAGTGTGCCGATGATATCAAGGCGCGGATCGTTGTGGTCCTTCATCCAGTTCACGAAAGTCTCACTTAGGCGCGGGCAGCGTTCACCTGCAGAACCATTAGCGAGGTCAAGTACTTCACCAATACCATTGCGGTTGATGCCTTCCGGCCCGTTGGTGTGCTCAATAAAGGCATCCTCGCCCATTTGCAGTACACCGCCCTGAATGGCTTTCTCTACCCACTTCTGTGCTTCAGCAGCATTTACTTCAGACATACGCATACCGAGGCGTAGCATCATAGAGTAACCGAAACGGCGCCATTTGCCAGGATCACCGTTGTAAAGGAAGTCTGCGTCTCCAAATCCGCCTTCGTCGCCGATCTGAGCAATGCCTTCTTCCAATTCCTTCAGCATGTCCATGTAAATGAACTCCTGCGTATCAAATACCGGGAAGTCGATCCCTTCCGTAAAGCCTTTGCCAGCTTGAGAGTAAGGGATATCACCATAAATATCAGTAAGGCGGTGGAAAATCACCGTACGCCAGATGCGAGCCATGCCCAGCATGGTTTGGTCACCGGCAGCGCCGGATTCCAGGGTATTAATCAAGTCCTGCATATCCTTAACCGCCTGTGTGTACTGACGATCAAAGAGAGAGGAGGAATACCCCGCATTGTAAGTGTACTTGTCACCCGCCCAGTAGCCACAAGTGGTGGCCAGGTGCTGCATCATGGTGGAAGAATAAATCAGTACAGCCCGCCAGTTTTCGTACCGTTCTCCGGAAGTACGTAACTGGATCCAGGAAAACTGAAAATTTGGATTGATTTCGATGGCTGCATTCGGATTCGTATTGAGTTCCGCAAAGCCATCGTCACAGGCCGTGGTGGTCAGCATTAATGCCAGCGCCACCAGGAATATATTTCTGAAAAATAATTTCATGTTGAAAAGGTTTTGTCAGTGAACAGTTGAGTAATACTTAGAATCGGATGCCGAGGTTGAACTGAATGGAGCGCGTGGAAGGCACACCAAACATTTCGAGGCCCTGTGCATTGCCTACGTTGTAAGTCGATTCCGGGTCAATATTGTCTGCAGCACTGTAAAGCAGAGCCAGGTTACGCGCACCGATGCCCACGTTAACACCGCTTAAAGGCAGGCGTTCGATAACACTGGATGGCAGGTTGTACGTAAACTGAACCTGACGCAGTTTGATGTAGTCTGCATCGTATACGAACTGCTCTGTAATGCTGTAGATACGACCGTAGTAATCCTCTACTTCTTCAGCTGGTATAGAACCAATACCTGTTTCACGGCCTTCCAGTGTTTCCTGGTGTAAGCCACGCAGGTAAGCAAAGGCATTAGTAGCCGAGTAAATCTTACCGCCCCAACGGGAGTCAATCAGGAAGTTCAGGCTGAAGTTTTTGTAGCGGAAAGTACTACCAAATCCAGCCATTGTTGGTGCAACACCGGTGCCGAAGTGCGTAAACTCGCCCTGCTGTGGCAATCCATTGTCGTCCAGGACAATTTCACCAGCCTCGTCGCGAACGTAAGCAAAGCCACCCACCTGACTGTAAGGCAAGCCTTCTACGTGCTCAATATAAGCTGATTGGGTCCGGCTTTCACCGGCGCGGATAGATTCCCCATCGTTTTCCGGATCGAGCAAGCTCAGTACCTGGTTGTCGTTATATGCAAAATTCAGGTTGATATCCCAGCTAAAGTCCTGGGTTTTGATTGGCGTACCTGTCAGCAAGACTTCAATACCCGTGTTGCTCATTTCCCCCACGTTAACAATCTTGGAACCGAAACCAGAAGTTGAAGACACCGCAGCGCTGATGATATCATTTTCTGTGGTACGGTCATAGTAAGTGAAGTCAATACCCAAGCGGCCGGTAAACATCCGCATATCAAGACCAAATTCCAATTCTTTAGTTAAGAGGGGAATAAGGTTGGCATTAGGAATAGAACCATTGGTGATACCGCCCAGTGCACGGCCAAGGTGGCCCTGTCCGAAGATACCATAGGTCAGGTTGAGCTGGTATGGGTTTGCAGCCACACCTGGTCCGGACCCCGTAGCGTAAGAAGCACGAAGCTTCAGGAAGTCAATCGTTCTGGGCATGGCGATGAGGTCAGAAAGTACGGCACTAACACCAGCAGAATAATATGCCTGATTGTTTTCACCCTCACCGGAACCGGTTGGTGAAGTCAGGGTAGAGAACCATTCGTTACGGTAAGTACCGTTCACGTAGATGGCTCGCATCAGACCTACCTCAGCAGAACCAAACAGGGAGTTGACTTGCCATTCTCCAAAGCCATAGTTCACAGACTGATTCTGCAGGTTCTTGATGGCGTGCAGGAATGGAATGTTGAAGTTATTACCTGATCCACCAAGTGTTTCTGAGAAGTTACGCTGTTGGTTGCCGCCGGCAAAGAGGCTCAGGCTGATATTATCAGACAGGTCTTTGTCGTAGCCCAATAGTAATTCTGTGTTCAATTCCTGTACTTCCCGCTGTTCCTCTGTCAGTTGCCCAAGCGGGCGAAAAGCGGTACCGAATGGCTCCAAGTTACGTGTACGGTTGGTGAATCGGTCTAAGCCAATTTTTCCCCGTGCATACAGGCCAGCGCCAATATCGTACTGCAGCTGTACTTTTCCCAGCAAGCGGTCTTTCTTATTGTCATTGTCGAACTGGTACGCTGCCCAGTAAGGGTTGGTCACGAATACGTTATCGTTGAACTGCAGCTCTGTACCATCCTCAGCTGCTCCGAGCTTATTCGGGTCACCCTTCAGTGTTTCCACATTGATAGTAGCCGGCATAGACCAGGCAGTGTAGTTGGCGTTACCTGGAGAATCCGACAACCGCGGACGGTTGTTGGCGATCTCATTCACGTACATTGCAGAAACGGTGGCCGAAAGCCGGTCGCTCAGTTGTGCATTCGTACGCAAGGTGAAGTTACGGCGTATCAAACCTGAGTTAGGCATAATATCGCTGTTGTCAAGATTCGATGCAGAAAAACGGAAGTTGACTTTATCTGAGCCACCCGTCAAGGTCAGCGTATTGATGTGAGTCAGTCCGGTTTCATAAAAGCGGGCGATGTTATCGCCGGCATCACTGTATGGGCGTTCAACGCCATCAAACTGCATGACGTTGCGGTTTGGATCAAGGGGTTCGCCCCAGGCGTAGAGTTGCTCTTCCAGAGCCTGATCTACCGTTGTAGGCGCAGTACCATTACGGCCATGCCCGTACTCCCGCTGGAAGTCATAGGTATTGATGAGCGACTCAGTACGCAGGCTGGTGTTGAATTCCACTCCGATGCCTTTGCGCTTGCTACCACCCTTGGTGGTAATCATAACAACACCGTTCGCGGAGCGATAGCCATAAAGAGCTGCGGCAGATGCACCTTTCAATACAGAAATACTCTCAATGTCTTCCGGGTTGATGGAAGATATACCGTCACCTCCATCCGAACCACCCCACATACCGGCTTCGCCGAGGTTGGTGTTGTCAATGGGGATACCATCCACCACATAGAGTGGCTGATTGGTACCGGAAAGAGAGTTGTTGCCGCGGATCACCACACGGGAAGAACCACCTGCACCAGAAGCAGTGGTGGAAACATTGACCCCCGCTACCTTACCGGAAAGGGAGTTGACAACGTTCATCTCACGGGCTTCCGCAAAGCCGGTAGGCTCCACTTCAGATACCGAATAGGTGAGGGCTTTCTTGTTTTTCTCAATGCCTAAAGCTGTGACGACTATCTCGTCCAGGTTTACACCCGCTGAAAGTACCAGGTCAATCGTAGTTTGGTTGCCCACTGTAATTTCCTGGGTTTCGAAGCCCGTGTAGCTATAAACCAAAGTGGCATCTTCTCCTACTTTAATGGAGTAGTTGCCGTCCAAATCGGTTAGCACCCCGTTTGAGGTTCCTTTCTCGATGATGTTCACCCCAATCAGGGCTTCACCATCGGAGGTGACCGTACCGGATACGGTCTGCTGTGCCACCAACGGGAACGCCAGCAGCATGGCAAAGCATAGGGTCGTTAGTAGTTTTTTACTCATTGTTTTGAATTTTGTTGATCACAATCATGAAAATTGGTTACAAGGCTTAGTTTGATGATATCGTCGCTTTTTCATGACTTCCGGGGTAATAGAAATCAGGCTTACCTACCTGTGCATTTAGATAGGTTGATGTTCGATGGGAGGCCAATAAACCGAGGGTGATTGAAATAACCGCCGTTTTTTGCCTGTTTGTTTTCTACGTTTTTAACACAACGCAAATACCTGAAATATCCTATGGATAACAGGTCAAGTTTCCTTATTTTATCGCTTCACGGGCACTAATTTATGCATAATTGTTAGATTGCACAATAAAATTAAAGAAATTGTGTGCGCACACAATTTTGCCTGTGCCGAACACTACCTGCTGGTTTGTGCAAGATTTTGCCGGTTTTTGCTTAGTTATACAGGTTTTATGCATCCATTTTAGTCATTGCATACGCCTTGAACTTCGATCATTATTGTTTTTGCTCAGAAAAATAAATTATTGCATCCGATGAAAAAACACTTTTTCTATTGCCTGTTTGTCCTGCTTGCTGTTGGCTTCACTGCCTGCACCGCACCTTCCGTGCCTGCTAATTCTGATTTGTTTGATGTGCTGGTGGTGGGTGAAGGCACCGGTGGTACAGCAGCGGCTCTGCAGGCGGCACGTTCTGGTGCCAAAACAGCCCTGGTCAACCCGTTGCCTTGGTACGGGGGCATGCTGACTTCGGCCGGTGTAAGTGCTATTGATGGCAACCACGAAATGCCGGCCGGGCTTTGGGGCGAGTTCCGCTCTGCTTTGTACGATTATTATGGCGGACCTGATGCCGTTTTCACTGGCTGGGTGAGCAATACACAGTTTGAGCCACATGTAGGCGCTGCAACTCTGGATTCCATGGTGCAGCGGGAGCCCAATCTGAAACCTTTTCCTGCCACTACCTGGGATTCGGTGTGGCGGGAGAGCGGCTATTGGGCTGTACGCACCCTAACGAAAGCAGGGCCCCGCGTCCTGAAAGGTAAAATACTGATTGATGGTACCGACCTTGGTGACGTCGCTGCTGCTGCCGGTGCAGACTTTTGGGTTGGGATGGACAGCCGGTCTTCAACGGGGGAAAGCATGGCGCCTGCACAGTCCAATGATATCGTGCAGGACTTGACCTACGTGGCTATTCTAAAAGACTACGGAGCAGGTAAGGCCCCTTTGCTGGAACAGCCGGAGGGGTACGACCCTGAGGAGTTTTTCTGTCTCTGCCGTAAGCGATGTGATGACCCGGAGCGCATCGAGTGCGATAAAATGCTGGACTATGGTAAGCTGCCAAATGGCAAATACATGATCAACTGGCCCATCATCGGCAACGATTACTACGTCAATGTGATGGATATGCGCCCGGTGGAACGGGCTGCCGCCTACGAGCGGGCCAAGAATCAGACTAAGCAGTTTGTCTACTACCTGCAGCATGAGCTGGGCTATACCAACCTTGGACTGGCAGACGATGAGTTCCCTACCAAAGATCAAATGGCACTCATGCCGTACCACCGGGAAGGCCGGCGCATCAAAGGACTGGTGCTCACCACCATCAACCATATTCAGTCGCCCTACCAAACAGATGCCCCGTTCTACCGCACTGGTATTGCTGTGGGCGATTACCCGGTAGACCACCACCATGAGAAAAACCCGGCAGCGCCGGAGATTGATTTCCCTAAAGTGCCTTCCTTCAATATTCCGGCCGGCAGTTTGGTTGCTAAAGGCCTGCCCAATCTCCTCATGGCAGACAAAGCTATATCGGTAACGAATATTGCAAATGGTTCCACCCGTCTGCAACCGGTCATCCTGCAGGTAGGGCAGGCTGCCGGGCTCATGGCTGCCCTGGCTGCTGACCGCGGGGTGCTGGTTTCAGACTTGCCCGTTCGTGCAGTACAACAGGGCATGCTCGATGCCGGGGGCTACCTGATGCCTTACTATGACGTCAAGCCCGGTGACCCACACTTTGCGGTTATCCATCGTATTGGGGCTACCGGACTGCTGTCGGGTACCGGAGAACCTTACAAATGGGCCAACCGCACCTGGTATTATCCGGATTCAGTGCTGGTGGATACTGCACTGGCACAGGGGCTGGCGCGTTGGGGCATTGCCTGGGCAGAGCCTGCTACCGGTAAACCGGTTCGTTTGGAAACCGCTAAGAGGGCCCTGGTCAAAATAGCAGCTGCGCTTCCGGTTGAAGTCAGCTGGCGTGGCAAGCCGGAGCAATTTAGGGCGGCGGTATCTGAAGTCAATCAGAAAAAGCAGCTCAATCTGCCTGAAGATGGGGAGCCTGTCACCCGCCGGCAGTGGACCGTCTTAATGGATGAACTCGTGCAGCCTTTTCAGCAGGTACCGGTTACATTTGAGGGGAAAAGGAAATAAGGAAGGCCTTCAGGCCGGTAGTGGAAGTTTTACCGGCCTGGTGGGCTTTTCTGGTAAAGCTGCTCAAAGAAGGCCTCCCGCTTCTTTACGCCTTCATAAAAGAAGAACACTTCGCCCTGTAGCCTGTGGGAGCGGTTGTGATCGACCATCTGCCGGAGCAGGGTGTCAGAAGCGACATAGTCTCCAACTTTAAGCAAAATGCCAGGGGCGAGCATAGAGTGGTCTTCCGGGCTGACCTGCTCCGCGATAATCGCATCGAGGGCTGTCTGGTAATCTTCGATGTTGTAGCGGTAGACTTGTGGGCAGATTTCATCCACCCATCCGTTTTTTACCCAGATGGGCCAGTCCTGCAGGTACTCAAATTTGCTCCAGGGGTAGATACTGGGAGAGAACGACAAGGTCAGGTTTTCATCCAACGCCCGAAGTTCCTGGCTCATCCGCTCCATAAAATTGTTGAGGCGGTTGGCGCGCCAGTCCACCCAGGCAGTATCCCTGTAATTCATCGGCGGGCGCTGCCCATCGTGTTCTGTTTGGTAAGCGGCTACCGTGAGGCTATCGTACCCGGCCAGAGAAGGCAGAGCGGGCAGTCGGTCGTCGCCCTGAATGCCATCCACATCGTACTTTCCCACAACTTCTTTTACCAGGCTAAGCACAAAGTCCTGCACTTCCGGATCAAAGGCATTCATCCATTGGAAACCATTTTTAGAGACGATCTGCCCGGCGGAATCCCGGGCAGCCCAATGTGGCTTTTCCCGCAGTAGATAACCCCCATCTGCTTCCTGATAGGAGCTGGCAAACCCAAACTCAAACCAGGCAATGACGCGGATATTTTTAGCATGAGCGAGTTCAATGAGTTCCTTTAGCGGGTCGCGCCCATCAAGCTGGGGGTCAATTCGCACGCCAAAGGTCTCCTCCATTACAGCGCTGGGGTAGAGGGTATACCCTCTGTTCCAGGTAACGGTATAGATGGTGTTGAAACCCAAACGGGCGCAGTGCTCCACTGCGGCTTCCAGCCCGGCTTTGGAAAAGAGGGCATCGCTGTCTACATTGGTCAGCCACACGCCGCGGGTGGGTTGTGGTATTGGTCCTGCTACTTCCTGAGTTTTGGGATTTGTACAAGAGGCAAGAACGATTAAGGTGAGCAATATTGGCAGGAGGGTCTTCGTCATTTGTTTTTTGACAAAGCTACTAAAGCTTTTTCTAACACCGGGGGCACGCTCTGACCGCCATAGTCTTGACGGAGGTGGTACCTTCCCCCGGTGTTCTCGGTTGGTCCTGGCAAGGACGCCCGGCGAAGAGAGAGCGCCGGGCGTCAACACCGGGGGCACGCTCTGACCGCCATAGTCTTGACGGAGGTGGTACCTTCCCCCGGTGTTCTAGATTAGTCCTGGCAAAGACGCCCGGCGGGAGGAGAGCGCCGGGCCTACTCAAAACCGCCACTGCCTGATGACCTCCCAGCAAACGACCCCTACGCAGACCGCAATATTCAGGGAATGCTTGGTGCCGTACTGCGGTACTTCCAGGCAGCCGTCAACTGCTTCCATGGCGGCATCGCTAACGCCTTCTACTTCGTTCCCGAAAACCAACGCAACTTTCTGATCTTCCTGCCAGCGAAAGTCCTGTAGCCAGGTTCGCTCATCTGCCTGCTCTACGGCCAGCACAGTGTAGCCTAGTCCCTGTAGCTGTTTAATGGCAGCAACGGTGTCTTCATGGTAGCTCCAGCTGACCGATTCGGTTGCCCCGATGGCCGTCTTTAGAATTTCCCGGTGCGGCGGGCGGGCGGTGATGCCGCAAAGGTGGATGTGTTCCAGCGCAAAAGCATCAGCAGTCCGAAAGGCAGCCCCGACATTCAGACCGGAGCGGATATTGTCCAGCACAAGTACCACAGGGGCTTTGGGTTGTGCTTTGAAGGTATCGATATCAGGCCGGTTGAGTTCCTGAAGTTTGAGTTTGCGCATGAGGACTGTTTTTTGTTTTGAATTTTTTATCGAAGGAGCTGCACGCTTCCCCTCCAAATGCGGTTGGTCCCATCCTTCAGGGCAAGTACAGCCTGGTAAACGTAAAGTCCGTTATTACAGGGTACTCCTGCCCGTTGGCCGTCCCAGGTATCATTGGGCAGGCGGGAACGAAAGACCAGGCCGCCCCACCGGTCAAAAACTTCCAGTTGGAGGACCTCCTGCACGCAAGGTCCGAAGAAAATCTCAAAGTTGTCATTTCGGCCATCGCCGTTGGGGGAGAAACCCGTAGGAGCATAGACATCCTCACAGGGCGGTATGATGATCCGTTGTTCAAGGGTGTCGGTACAACCGGTGAGGCTGTCGCGTACAGTAGCCAGGAAATTGGTGGTTTCCAACAGGGTCGCTGTTGGCTCGGGGCAATCACTGCAATCCAAAACATCATCGGGCTGCCAGGACCAAATCAGAGGCCCAACCCCGCTGCCACTGCCTTGCAACTGAACGGATTGCCCGGCGATAATGGTGTCTGGTGAAGCCTGCACACTGGCCTCAAAATCAACGGCAGACAACTGCAATTGCACCACGCTGTCGCACCCCAGGCTGCTCAGTAGCGTATCGGTGTAAAAACCAGGCTCATCGTACCATCGGTCACCAACAGCAAAGGCCTGCCCGGGGCACAGGAAAGTATCCAGCAACACCTCGTCTCCAATGCCATCAATGATTTCAGTGATCAAAATGCTGTCGTTGCAAAATGGGGCACCGGGAAGGGTATCCCTGTAGATGCCGGGCTCTGGGAATTCCCGCCCGTCAATAACCAGAGGGGCACTGGTACACAGGGTGGCCGTCTGTTCCCGCACCGGATTACAAATGCGCAGGCTGATATCGTCTATAGCGAAATCATTGCCGCAGTCGCCAGGCGCAAAATTAAGGATCTTCAGCCTGACGGCTTCCTGGTCTTCCGGCAGGGTGAAAACTATGCCAAACCGGTTCCAGTTCAGGGTAGGAGTGGTCGGTAAGTTTCCGGTCGAGAGGCTCTCCAGCAGCGCATCATCATCCGGATCACGGAGCTCAAAACGGATGCTGGGCTCCGTGCTTTGCCCACCGCAGGCTGAGGGCGTAACCACATTGGTTATGAAGGCACTGAATTCATACCGGGTGCCGGGACAAAGCCCGTCAATAAGGAGGCTGAAAAACTCACCCGGGGTATTAGCAGCATCAAAAAGGAGCATATACCCGAACCCGTCATCTGGGGTATGGTCTAAACCGGCATGCCAGCTGGCACCGTTCAGCTGTGTACGGTTGGTGACCATATAGGTGCCGCCCATAGGAGCGTTGTCGTTGTAGCTGTAGGTAGTCGTACCCGCCGGCAAAGGAGGGCCGAAGTTCGTTCCTGACCCGAAACTCTCGGACAGGGCCGCTGCCCCGGGCACTCCGTCGCACAACTGAGCCACCGCCCATCCGGGAAGGAATGTAAGCAGGAAAAGAAGCCAATATTTCATAAACGCTATTAAACCGCAAACAAATATAGGCATTCTCAGGGTCTCCGGTACAAAACCAATTTCACCCCGCCCTGCCTGAATTGCCTGACCACTGTCCACCCTACGTCCAACTGTTGCAACTCTGCATCGGAAAAGTCATTCATCACATTCGAGTACAGGATATATTGCTGGGCCGACAAATCTTTGGGTGCAAAACCACTGGTACGGCCGGAAAGGTCTTTGAAGTACTGCGGCCCGACTTCCGGAAAAGCAGTACCCACTTTCTCCAGCGGAATACCTTGCTGATCGAGGTAGCCAATCATCCGGGTTTTGAGGGCGTAGTAGGGAACGTGGGCGAGCGTGGTATCCCAGCTTTGGGCGATATGATCGGGATACACCCAGAGGTGGCCGGTACTGAGGCCCGTAAACAGGAGTGCAAATATGCCGCCTTTCCAGTTGGTACGTATGGGGGATTGAGCCACCGCTGAAAAAGCCAGGAGGAGCAGGGCCAGCAAAAGAGGGAGTAAATAACGGTGTTGTTGGAGCCCGCTGTACAGCAGGAAGGTTGGTGTCAGAAGTACTATGCTAAAACCAGCCAGCCCTAATGCAGCGTTGACTTTGGGATGGCGCAGTAGGGCCGGCTTTCGCCAAAGGGCTACGCCCAGCGCGGCCCAGGAGAAAACCATACCGTAGTCCAGCAGCCGCCAGCCGAGGACGGCACCGTTTTTTAACAGCCCAGCCATCCCTACCCGTGCAAAGCTCGGAGCCCATTCCGAACCGGCGTGGTAGCCAATCCAGCCTTTTTCGAAGTAGTGGTAGAGCAAAAAGGCCAGCGCGAGCAGCCCGGAAAGACCATAGGGGAGCGTGGAGCGCAGAATGCTGAACAGACGGGTTGGGTCATCGGAGTGCCGGAACCGCAGAAAGAGGTCAAAAAAGAACAGGACAACAACCGTCATCATCCCGCGGGTGCTGATAGCGGCAAGGAATAGGGCTCCCATTACTATTGGCCCGTTTTTGTGGTACAGGATACCGTAAAGTGCCAGTAGAAAGCCGAGTACCAGCACTACATCGGGGCTGACCAGGATAAGCTGCGCGGACAGGGGCGGAAGCGCCAGGGCTAACAGCGGGAATACCCAGCCCCAGTCTTTCGAAAAGAAGCGTCCGATCGGGAAAAGCAGGCTTACAATGCCCAGCACAAATGGGAGCATCGCCCAGTGGCTGACGGGGAGGCTTTTGCCAAAGAACGTCCAGGCTGCCGCCAGGTACATCCCAAAAAACGGCGGGTGCCCGCTGTCGATCGCATCCGGCAGGAGGAGTTCAGAAAAGCCGGTCTCGTAGTAATGGTGGGCGTGTTTGGACCCCAGCTGAATGGTATCCCAGAAAAAGGGGAAACCACTGCTCAGCCCGGTCCATATTAAAGCCGCAGCCAGCAACGCCAGCCGCAGCCTATTCTCGGTCCGGGAGTGAGGTGCCAAACTATGATTCAGGGTTGTATTTGCGGTCAAGAGCCGCTTTGACGAAAGCCACAAACAGCGGTTGCGGTTCTTCCACGGTGCTTTTCAGCTCAGGGTGGAACTGTACGCCCACAAACCAGGGGTGGTCCTTGATTTCTACAATTTCCACCAGGTCAGAGTCGGGGTTGATGCCCGAGGCAATCATGCCCGCCTTTTCCATAGCTTCCCGGTATTGGTTGTTGAATTCGTAGCGATGCCGGTGGCGCTCGCTCACTTTCAGGCTACCGTAAGCGGCACTCGCTTTACTCCGGCGGCGGATTTCACAGGGGTAAGCGCCCAGGCGCATCGTGCCGCCTTTCCTGGTGATTTTCTTTTGATCAGGCATCAGGTCAATGACCGGGTGAGGCGTGCCAGGGTCCACTTCGGTAGAAGAAGCCCCTTCGAGTTGCATAACGTTGCGGGCAAATTCCACAACCGCGCACTGCATGCCCAGGCAAATGCCAAAGAAAGGCACTTTCTGTTCCCGCGCGTACTTGATGGCATTAATCTTACCTTCGATGCCACGTTCGCCAAAGCCGGGAGCTACCAGTACCCCATCAAAATCACCCAGCCGTTCGGCGATTTCCTCGGGCGTGCCTTCCAGCTGCTCAGAGTGGATAGGGTGGACTTTCACTTTGCACTCATTGACCGCGCCGGCGTGTACAAAGGATTCATGGATGGATTTGTAAGCATCCTGCAGCTCGTTGTACTTACCCACCAAGCCGATGTTGATGGCGTAGGTAGGGTTCTTAAGCTTGCCCAGGAAATTTTTCCAGGCTTCCAGTCGCGGCTCCCGCCGGTCCTTCAGGCGCAGTCGGGTAATGGCAACGGTGTCCAGTTTTTCGCGTAGCATCAGCAGGGGGACGTCGTAGATGCTTTCGGCATCAATCGCTTCAATTACAGAGCCCACATCAACGTTGCAGAATAAGGCCAGCTTGCGGCGGATTTCCATGCCAATAGGGTGCTCCGTCCGGCACACCAGAATATCAGGCTGAATACCGGTGTTGAGCAGTTCTTTCACCGAGTGCTGCGTCGGCTTGGTTTTGAGTTCCTTGGCAGCATTGAGGTAAGGAATGAGGGTCAGGTGAATGACCAGGCAGTTGTCGGTGCCGAGCTCCCAGCGTAGCTGCCGCAGGGCTTCCAGGTAAGGCAACGACTCTATATCGCCTACGGTACCGCCCAGCTCAGTGATGACAATATCATACTCATTAGTGGCACCGAGCAGCTGCACCCGCCGCTTGATCTCATCTGTGATATGCGGAATAACCTGTACGGTTTTGCCCAGGTAGTCGCCCGCCCGCTCTTTCTCAATTACTGTTTGGTAAATGCGGCCGGTGGTGACGTTGTTGGCCTGGGAAGTGGGGGTGTTGAGAAATCGCTCGTAGTGGCCGAGGTCCAGGTCGGTCTCCGCCCCGTCATCCGTCACATAACATTCCCCGTGCTCATAAGGGTTGAGCGTGCCCGGGTCCACATTAATGTAAGGGTCGAATTTCTGGATGGTCACGGAGAAGCCCCGTGCCTGTAGCAGCTTAGCCAGGGAAGCTGCAATAATGCCTTTACCGAGGGAAGAGGTAACCCCGCCCGTAACAAAGATGTACTTAGTCATTGAAAATTACTTTGGTAGATGCTGGTCAACCAGCGGCTTGTTTTGTTACGGGGTACAAAGGTAGGGAAAAGGGCCGTAGGAATGGAAGAATCTGCGGAGTAAGTGAAGCGGGGCGTGCGGTTTATTGGCAAGCCCCGCTCCAACGGTCAATAAATCAGTTGGTTATTTCTTTTTCGGGTGGACCAGCGTCATCTCTTCGACGAGGTGGCCTGCACCGGCAAACTTGTCAATAACAAAGAGGATGTAGCGGGCGTCCACCATAATATTGCGGCAGATGGAAGCATCGTAGTTCAGATCGCTCATCGTGCCTTCCCAGGCGCGGTCGAAGTTGAGCCCGATGAGGTTCCCGTAGGCATCGATGGCCGGGCTGCCTGAGTTGCCGCCTGTGGTATGATTGGTGCCAATAAAGCAGACCGGCATTTTGCCGTTCTCCCCGTAGTCGCCGTAGTCTTTTTTCTGGTACAACTTGCGGAGGCGCTGCGGCACATCAAATTCGTAATCCCCGGGCACGTATTTCTCCATGACCCCGTCCAGATAAGTGACGGGTTCGTACTTTACGGCATCCCGGGGCTGATAGCCATCGATCTTACCATAAGTAACCCGCATGGTGCCGTTGGCATCCGGGTAGAAACGCTTTTCGGTGAACACTTCAATCTGCGCCCGCATGTACTGCTGTTGCAGGTCGTCAATCTCGGCTTTGATGTCGCGGTATTGATTGGATATATTGTTTTCGTTGTGTTCAGAAATGGCCCGCGAAAGGGCGTAGGTCAGGTCATCCTGAATCATTTTGACGAGGGCTTCCGGGCCTTCCTTCATAGCGGCTTGCAGGGCACCGGGCCATGCCAGTTTACTCTTGGTAAAGACGACAGCGGCTAGCTGGTCGGCATCCTTACCGGCTTCTACATAGCGCTCTAAGGCAAATGGGGCCTGATGCTCCCCAGGTATTTCCGTGAAGTAGTAGTCCATCAAAGTAGCGAAAACGCCCTGGTCTACTTCTGGCTCGTAGTCCTTGTAAAAGTCTTCCACAAAAGCGCTGATGCGGTCCATCCGGCTTTCCACCATGGGTGCACCGCTGGACTCGTACATCTTCACCACGCTGTGCAGGGTATTCGCCAACCGGATCAGTTCGATATTGCGCCCGGCAATTTCCCCAACGGCAGTATTGGTCGCTGCGTAGGGCTCCAGGTCCTTGTAAAAGCGGTCAAAACTACTGAGCAAGCTGCCGTACTTTTCCCGCCAGTCCGGATTGCCCATGACCCGCTCCTTGAATTCGGCCTCATAGGCTTTTTTGCGCCCCACGCCATCGGTAGCTTCGATGCCCTGGCTTTCGCCAATCCACTTTTTCCAGTAGTTGGCAATGCGGGATTGCTTGGAGGCATACTTGATGCGGATCTCGGGATCGGCTTGCATGGCTGCATTGACCACGTTCAGGGCGCGGTCGCGGATACCGATACGGATGGGGTTCACCACTTCCACCCGCTGTTCGATTGCAGCGGCCGGCAGGTATTCTTCGGTACGCCCGGGGAAGCCAAAGACCAGGGTGAAGTCATCTTCTTCTACGCCATCCAGGGAAATGGGCAGATGGTGGCGGGGCTGAAAAGGCACATTTTCTTCGCTGTATTCGGCAGGCTTATTGTCCGGGCCGGCGTAAATGCGGAAGAGGGAGAAATCTCCCGTATGCCGTGGCCAGACCCAGTTATCGGTATCGGCTCCAAACTTGCCGATAGAGGAGGGCGGTGCGCCCACAAGGCGGATGTCCCGGTAGGTCTCCGTCACAAACATGTAGTACTTAGTGCCCTCAAAGAAGTCGCGCACCATAGCTTCCTGATGGTCTTCCATTTTCGCCGCAGCGGTCACTTCCTTTGAGTTTTTGTCTACCCAGGACTGCCGCATCTTGGGGTCCATATCTTCGGTGACGTTGTTGAGTACCAGGTCGGTGACATCTTCAATACGGACAATGAAGGTGACAAAGAGGCCGGGATTCGGGATCTCCGCTTTACGGCTCATCGCCCAGAAACCATCCTGGAGGTAGTTGTTTTCCAGTGTGGAGTGACTCTGTATCTGTCCGTATCCACAGTGATGATTGGTGAGTACGAGCCCCTGACTGGAGATCACCTCGCCGGTACAAAAGCCACCAAAGTGGACAATAGCATCTTTCAGGCTACCTTTATTGACACTGTAAATATCTTCGGCAGTCATTTTCATGCCCATGCTCTGCATTTCCTGCTCATTGAGCTGTGCCAGGAGCAAAGGTAGCCACATGCCTTCTGTGGCTTTGACGTAAGTGCTGAAGCAAATGGCAAGGAGTAAGATCCAACTATTTTTCATGGTTCTATTTTGGTTATTGATCTACAATTTTTCCAAACCCACGCACAATACCGAACAAAACGACCAGCCCGGCCAGCAGCAGCAGAAGGCAGATGCCCCAGCCCCCACCGAGAAAAGTGGAAAGGCCGCCTGCTACGAGCGCAACTGCACCAACTGTGAGTGCATAGGGGAGTTGAGTGCGTACGTGGTCGATGTGATTACAATCCGAAGCCAGGGAGCTAAGGATAGTGGTATCAGAAATTGGTGAACAGTGATCGCCCAATACTGAAGCAGCCAGCGTGGTGGATATGACGTTAAATAAAAGCTCCATCGCTACTTCTGTTTCCACGCCCTGTGCCATACAGATGGCCCAGGTGGTCGGTATAGCGATAGGATAGAGGATGGCCATCGTACTCCAGCTCGACCCGGTGGAGAAACTGATCACGGCTGCCAGTACAAAAATGAGGATGGGCATCGCAAAAGGGTTGATACTGTCCTGTAAGACGGAGGTCAGGAAGGTAGCAGTGTGCAATTCTTCGGTAGTAGCCGCCAGCGACCAGGCCATGGTCAGAATGAGAATAGCGGGCAACATCGCTTTAAATCCGGTGATCATAGTGGAAATGGCATCGGCCAGCCCCATGATACGCCCGCCTACGGTGAGCAGAATGGCGGCGATGACACCCGAAAGGGACGCCCAGAGGAGGGCGACGTAGGAGTCCGCGTTGCCGATGAGCTTACCCACTTTGATGAGGAAGGAGTCTCCCACATCAGGCAAGGCGCTTATGCTGCCCCATACGGCCCCCCAACTTTGAGAAGCCGGTGCAAGCCCGGCCTCGAGCATTTCGCCGTAGGTGGCTGCCAGCCCGGTATCAATGAGCCCGTAAATAGTGATCAGGATGACCAGGAAGACCGGTATTGCTGCGTTGTACCACTTCAGTGGCGCATCTGCAACGGGGTCCAGGTTTTCCATATCCTCCTCTGCGGCAGCACTACGTTTGGTGAAGAGCTCGCCGGTCTCCCGGGCCCGTTTCTCGGCAGTGTACATGCCCCCGAAGTCCCGCCTGGTGTAGACCAGCATCAGTATGAAGGCCAGGGTCATAACCGGGTAGAAAGAATATTTCAGGGAGCTGATGAAAACGCCGTAGGGGGTCAGCCCCAGGTCGGTGCCTGTTTTTTCGGTGATTTGTAGCAGCCCGTCGTCAATGTAGCCGAGTTCTGCGCCGATCCAGGTCGTGATGAAGGCCACCGCTGCTACGGGGGCTGCTGTACTGTCTACGATGTAGGCCAGCTTTTCCCTTGAGACCCGGAATTTGTCTGTTACAGAGCGCATGGTATTGCCTACGATGAGGGTGTTGGCGTAATCGTCGAAGAAGATCGCCACGCCCAGCAGCCAGGTGATGAACTGTGCACTGCGGGGCGAACGGGCGTAGCGCGAAAAAGCCAGTACCACACCCGCCATGCCTCCGTTGCGGGAGATGATGGCTACCATGCCTCCAATCAGGGAAGAAAAGACGATAATGGCCAGGTGGCCGGTATCCGCCAGCGCCTGAATGACGTAGCGTTCAACGACGTCAAAGAGGCTGAGCATGAAATAGTACAGCGACTCTATGCGCATACCGCCTGCGATAAAGGCGCCCACCCAAACCCCCACAAAGAGGGAGATGATCACTTCCTTGAAGATGAGAGCCAGCAAAATGGCAATCAATGGAGGGACGACGGAAAGCCACATCGGGACGCGGCGCAGCCGGGGCGTGCCATCGTTGCGGGCAGAAAGGTGGTAAAGCCGGTAGCCTTTGCCTTCGTGTTGCAGCAACAGCAGCTCGCCGCGCTGAGACAACGTTATGCCGAGCCGGGCTGCTCCCTGCGCAATGGGCAGGGTGTGCACCGTCCCGTTCAATTGCACGCTCATGGAGTCGGCAGCCTGTGAGGTCGAAAAAATGAGCTCGCTTCGTTCGGCCCTCAATTGATAGCTCCGGTCAAGGTTTAAATTTTTGTTTTGCCCGAATGCGAATATGGTAAGCGTACTGCAAAAGAGTAGAAAAAAGAACCGGTAAGCGTTTTTCATGCTTGCTTTTTATAAATTCAGCCGCTGTTAAGCAGGGGCACAGCCAAAACTCCTGCCTTCAATTACTGTTTTTCTGAAATGTTGTTCTGAGAGGGACACAATTAACGAAGATTTCAATAAACGACCAATTTCGAATTATGAAAAGATTGGCGCTACTGCTTGCTATTGTACTACTGCAAACCCTTTCGGCTCAGGCCCAGCCTTATCCGGCAATTTCTTTCCCTGTGACAGTAGACGGGGTCGAAAAGGAAAATCCTTTCGCCGGCGGGCTCAATAATCCTCAGCCGAACGAAGTGGACCTGAATCAGGACGGGCTCATGGACTTGCTCATTTTTGACCGTACCGGGAATACCCTGCTGCCTTTCTTAAACTCCGGGGGGGCTTATACCTACGCGCCCGGCTACGCGGCTTATTTTCCTGAATTATTGGGGGACTGGGTCATCCTGCGTGATTTCAATAACGACGGGGTGATGGATCTATTCGGGCAGTCGCAGCGTACGGAGTTCCTGCAGGGCATCATGGTCTACACCGGCTATTACGAAAACGGGCATATCGCCTTCGAACGTTTGCCGCTGAAGCACCCCAGTAATATCATCCCCTTCGTACTTTCTAATGGGACCACCACGCAACTATATGTCAGTAATGTCGACTATCCTTCCATTGATGACCTCGATTGTGACGGGGATTTGGATATCCTGACGTTTAATCCGGCTGGCGGCTACATTGAATTGTTCGCCAATCAGTCCGTTGAAGAAGGGTACGGCCGGGACAGCCTGATTTTCCGGCTGGTAGAGAACTGCTGGGGCGGTATTTTTGAGAACAGTATTGAGCAGGAAGTCGGCCTGGCGGATAATCCAGGCGGCTGTTTCAGCTTTCAGGGCGGTCTTACAGAGCGGCACCCCGGCAGTACTCTGCTGACTTTTGATGCCGACGGTGATGGCGACCGGGAGCTACTCCTGGGTGATGTTACTTATTCCACGCTCAACTTTTTGCACAACGGGGGGAGTTGCGAACAAGCCTGGGTTACCGAGCAGGAGCTCAACTTCCCGGTGGACGGTGTTACGATAGATGTGCCCCAATTTCCGGTATCCTTTCTGGCTGATATCGACTTTGACGGGCTGAAAGACCTGCTAGTCGCCCCCAATTCCGTGAATATCTCGGAAGACCGTAATGTGCTTTGGGTGTATCCTAATTCGGGAACGGAGATCGAACCTGATTTTCAGTACCAGCAGCGGGACTTCCTGGTAGGGGATATGCTGGACTTTGGCACGGGCGCAAGCCCAACCTTTGTTGATTACAACGCCGATGGGCTGCTCGATCTAGTCGTGGGCACGGTTGGTGCTTTCGAGCCTTTTGGCGAGCGCGATACCCGCCTGTTCCTTTTTGAGAATACCGGTACGGCACAAGCTCCTGCCTTTGAGTTGGTAGATGAGGACTACCTTGGCTTGTCGGTCTTCAACTCCTATACCAACTTTGCACCTGTATTTGGCGACCTAGACGGCGATGGGGATGAAGATATACTGGTGGGCGAAGTTCTGGGCCGGCTTTTCTACGCTGAAAATACCGCCGGGCCAGGCAATCCTTTGTCCTTTGGCCCCTGGGAATATGAGTATATGGACATCGACGTTGGCAGTCTTTCCGTTCCGGAAATCGTAGACCTGGACCGCGACGGCCTGCCAGACCTGGTAATCGGGGAGCGTACCGGGAATATTAATTACTTCCGGAATATCGGCACGGCGAGTGCGCCGATGTTCAATTCAGACCCGGAGGTTGCGCCCAACCAACTGGCACTGGGCAATATCAACACGGCTGTCCCCGGTAGTATTTCGGGCTACGCTGCGCCGCAAATTATCGATCAAGAAGGGATTTATCTGTTGGTCGCCGGCACCGAATCCGGGCAGCTCGAGGTCTATAATGGCATAGAAGGCAACCTGAACGGTGCTTTCAATCTGGATACGGAGCGCATGGGCGATGTGCGTGTGGGCATCCGTACCCGCCCGGCTATTGCCGATATTGATAATGACGGCAAACTGGAGATGATTGTAGGTAACGAACGGGGCGGGCTGAACGCTTTCCAAACCAACCTATGGCTG
Organism: Phaeodactylibacter sp.; assembly: GCF_040219495.1. Classification (GTDB taxonomy): domain Bacteria; phylum Bacteroidota; class Bacteroidia; order Chitinophagales; family Saprospiraceae; genus Phaeodactylibacter. Next base: position 76,073 of record NZ_JAVJSK010000118.1, read on the forward strand.
GACAGCACTTCTCCGGCTTCGGAAGCAGACTGGGCGAGTGGAGTGAAGATATTTCCCAACCCCGCCCGGGAAGTCCTGAATGTACAGCTCAATCAGGAGTTGCAGATGGCATTGGAACTCGTCAATACAGCCGGACAGGTTGTCTTGCAGCAGCAGCAACTGGGCGCTACTGCGCTATTACCATTGAGCAATGTGCCCGCTGGCGTTTATTTCCTGCGAATTACGGCTGCCGGGCAGCGCGCAGTGCGGAAAGTGGTGGTTTGGTAAAGCCATTACCGCTCGAAGTCGAGCCTGACTTTGGGCGGCACGTCAAAGTAAGGGTATTGCACCTGGGACAAGTACAGCCCCTGAGGGAGGGCCGACCGCGTAGGGCCGGCGGATTTTTTTTCTTGTAGTGGCCGCTCAAATTCGGCAATGCTGATTTTACCCGAGCCCACTTCGAGCAACCGGTAGACGATGATGCGGATCATCCCCCTCAGAAAGCGGTTGGCGGTAATTTGAAAGCGGAGGCGGGTACCTGAAGCATTTACAAAAAGCCTGACCTGTTCTACGGTGCAAAGGGTGGTGTTGTGGCGGTCAGGCTTCAGGCAGAAAGCCCTGAAATCCTGGTATTCCGGAAGTAGAGCTGCTGCTTCCCGCATCTGCTCCACGTCTAACGGAGCGTGCTCATACAGCGTGCTCAGTTGTGCAAGAAAGGCCTGTTTTTCAGTATGAATAAGGTAGTCGTACTGCCGCGCTGTAGCATCGTAGCGGGCGTGCGCCCGGTCTGCCACCTGGATTACCTCAAATACGGAGATCGTGTCGGGCAGTGTTTTGTTCAGGATGAAGCGGAAGCGCTCTGGCAATGGTGCCGGGGTATCGAAATGCGCAAAGAACTGACTGGCATGGACCTGGGCATCGGTCCGCCCGCAGCCCACAAGGGAGATCTCGTGCTTCAGGATGCGCTGCAAAGTACCTTCCATCACACCTTGTACTGTGCGCACCGCACCAGGTTGTTGTTGCCAGCCCCGGAAGTAGTAGCCCTGATAAGCGAAGTGGAGAAAGTACCTCATTGGATTGCTCTTTGCTGCAAATGTAGCCAAACGGGAAGTGGAAAGAATTGTAACTTAGCAAAAAAAAAGACCATGTACCGCTTCCTACTACTGATTACATTACTGTGCCCCGTATTCATGCGGGCTCAAAACCTGGATGAGCAGCTGCGTACTGTGGAAGCTGAGCTGGAAGCGCTCGACGCTCAGAAAGCAACGCTCAACGAGCGACTGGGAGGGCTAAAAATGCAGCGCATACAGCGCGACCTGAAAGCCATTGGGTTGCCTTCTGAAGACTATATTATGCACTCGGCCATGGCCTTGCAGTATGCTGAAAAGTACGAGCAGGCAGCCTGGGTGGCGCATATTATTTTGCCGGATGTGACGACTGGGAATGTCGGGCGTACCAACGACTTTCGCCCCGACCCTTTGGTGGAGACCGGTACGGCGGTGGAAGCCGACTACTTTCTGAAATACCTGCAGCCGGACAGCACCTATGAATTCGACGGGTTTGGGTACGACCGTGGGCACTTGGCGCCTTCTGCTGACTTCCGCTGGTCTGAAAAGGCACTCTCCGAGAGTTATTACTATTCCAATATGTCGCCTCAGGTAGCCGACTTCAACCGGGAGGCCTGGGCAGAACTGGAAGCCCTGCTGCGAGGCTACCTTTACGAAAACCCGGGGGTGCAACTGTACGTAGTGACCGGCCCGGTACTGGAAGAAGGCCTGCCTGTCATTGAGCGCTCGGTCAATAAGGTTGCTATTCCGGAGCGCTACTTCAAGGTAGCCCTGGATTTAGATAATGGCAGGGGCATTGGCTTTATCATGCCCAACGAAAAAATCAGTTATCCGCTGGAGAGTTTTGCCGTGCCCATTGATCAGGTGGAGGCGGTGACCGGGCTGGACTTCTTCCATCAATTGCCGGATGATCAGGAGGCTACTCTGGAACAGGCATTAGACAAATCGGCCTGGCTGCCGGAATTGGCAGGCGGCGATGTGGAGCCTTTATTTCCACCCGGTTTGCCACCCAACTATTTCAACACCGTGCAGTGCCGGCAATATATGGGCAAGGGAGAGGAGATCAATGTATGTGGTACTGTTGTGAGCACCCGTTACAGCCGAAGCGGCAACCTCTGGCTGAATATTGACAAGCGGTTTCCCAATCAGATTTTCTCGGTATTCATTCGCAAGAAAGACCTGCCCAATTTTTCCTATGACCCCCAGCTGGTACTGGCGAATAAAAAGGTTTGCTTCAGTGGCAAGGTGGAGAATTTCAGCGGTACGCCCACGATGAACATTCACTTTGAAGAAGCCATCAATATTGGCGTGCCGGCTAAATAGCCCTCAAGGCTTTTATTTGAAACGGCCCGGGAAGTTTTTGCGCAACACCTCGAAGAGGTCTTCTTCTGAAAGTGGCTTGTTGAGAAAGCCCGAGAAGTTAGGCATACGCTCTGCACGCTCCTGGTCTTTCTTGAACACAGAAGTGGTAAGCATAACGACGACAACGGCGTTTTTCTGTTCCGGAGGGAATTTGTGGTAGGCATCCAAAAATTCCCAGCCATTCATGCGCGGCATATTGATGTCGAGGAATATAAGCTCGGGGGGCGCTTCCTTACCTTCTTCTTCAAGGTAGTTCAGCGCTGATTTTCCATCCGGTTGGGCGACTATATTTTCTGCAACGTCCGCATCAGAGATGACTAGTTTGTGCAAGTAGTTGTCTGCTTCGTTATCATCTATGAGTAAAATCTTGCTAAGCTTCTGATTCATATCCTCCTTTTTTAAGCGTGAAGAAAAAGGTGGAACCTTCCCCTTCTGTAGATTCCAGCCAGATGTTGCCGTGGTGCATCTCTACAATTTTTTTGCAGTGAGCGAGCCCAATTCCTGTCCCATCGTATTCATTAGCGAGGTGCAGGCGCTGGAAAATGGTAAATATTTTCTCTTGATACATCGGGTGAATGCCGATTCCATTATCCCTGACGGAAAACTGCCAGTAGCCTTGTTGATCAGTGCAGTTGACTTCGACTTTGGGGCTTTGTCCGGATTGATGAAATTTGATGGCGTTGCTGATCAAGTTCTGGAATAGCTGCCGCAGTTCTAACCGGTAGCCTTCAAGTGTAGGCAGAGGGGCGACCTCAATCTCGGCATGGTGGTGGCTGATGCTGGAATTTAGGTCCTGAAGGATCTCTTCGAGCAGCTCATTACAGTCGATCTTGCTAACTTCCCGGTTATTGCCAATTTGGCTGTATTCGAGCAGGCCTTTAATCAGGTCGCTCATGCGCAGGGAAGCATCACCAATGAATTTAAGGAACTGTTGCCCGTCTTCACCGAGTTTATCATTGAAACGGCGCTGAAGCAATCCGGAGTAGCTTCTTATGGTACGAAGAGGCTCCTGAAGGTCGTGCGAAGCGACATAGGTGAATTGCTCCATCTCTTTGTTTTTGACTTCGAGCTCCTGGGCAAACTTCTGTATCTGTTCGAGCTTGCGCTGTTCGGTGGTATCCTGGAAAATGCCATACCAAACGATTGTGCCGTCCGGTCTAAGTTCAGGGCGGGACATAGCACGCTGCCATTTGACTTCACCATTAGGCCATATGATGCGGTAATCTGCGTGAAATGGAGTGAGCTCAGCCCTGGACATTTCGATTTTTGTCAGAATTTTGGGCAAGTCTTCCGGATGAATAAGGGAGAACCCCAATTGCGGGTCTTTAATCAGCTCTTTAGGCTTTAAAAGTGGGTGTAAATCGCTAATCCCTTCACTGACAAAAGGGAAAGAGATCTCGCCTTCTGTGGTCATCTCCATTTGGTAGATTGCGCCCGGCACACTTACCGTCAGTTTGCTGAGTTGCTCCTGCCTGGACCGCAACTCCTGATCTGTCGCTGCCCTGATGAGGGTATTGACCAGGACTTCGCTGAACAGCCCCAGTAGCTCAAGCTCCCTCTGTGTGTATTCATGGGCCTGTTTGACGGAGTCAAAACCTACACAACCCAGGCATCGCTCCTCATACATCATGGGTACTGTGATCAGGCTCTTGATCTGCTGCCGCTCCAACTCAGCCTTAGTGGCGCCGGGTTCCATAGCTGAGCTATCCCGAACCGTGAAGATTTTACCATTGATATGCTGATCAATAAAAATTTGATAGCTTTCCATGGGTACATTTTGCAGGCTGTCTTTCACCGTTTCAATACCGGGGCTACACCATTCATGGGTGTTAGAGGCTTTTTCATGAGCAAAATCATATTGAATAACATAGGCACGGTCTGCATTGACAAAACGGCCAATTTCTTCCAAAGAGGACTGAATGCGGTCATCCATCTCTTCAATGGGGATGTTGATGTACTCCGAGGCGATATGCATGAGTTTTTTCTGCATGGCACCCTGCTCTTCGAGTTGCTGCTGCGTCCGTTTGAGGGTTGTGATGTCGGTGATTAGGGTGTTCCAAACTGTGCTGCCATCGGGCAGACGTTTGGGAGAGCCCTTGCCATTCACCCATCTGATAGAGCCATCTGTATGCCTGACCTGCCAATCATAGGAAAAGGTAGTAAGGCTCTGCCGGGATGCCTCAATGACTTTTTGTACCGCCTCAGGGTAGTCTGGCAGCATAGCCTCCCAAAGAAGGCTGACATTTTGGAAAGCATCGTTGGGTTCTATCCCCCAAATGTCTAAGGCACCGTTGCTGATGTACAATAGCTCTTCGGACTGATCTGTATTAATTTTATATTGCAGAACAGCGCCAGGGACATTGGCGGTCAGAGAGGCTAGCTGCTCCTGACTGCGGTTGAGCTCCATCAGGGCCTTCTTTTGGTCGGTAATATCCTGGAACAGGCCCTGTATTTCTGTGACTTCCCCCGCCTGAATAACTGGCTTGCCCGTTACCCTCACCCACTTTGGGTTCCCTTTAGCGGTTATGAACTGAAAAGCCTGGTCGAAACTAGTCTTTTGCTCAATCGTTTGTTTCAGGGCATCTGCCAGAACTTGTTGGTCATCAGGGTGGTAAAAGCTGATCCCCGCCTCCTTGTTGTGCTCAAAGGTCAGAGGGACTTCATGAATGTGGAAGACTTCCTCTGTCCAGAAGGTATGACCGGTTTTGACTTCCAGCTTCCAGCCTCCAACTTTTGCCATCTGCTGTGTCTCATTAAGCAATTGGGTGGTCATGTAGAGCTTGTCTTCCGCCTGTTTGCGCTCAGAGATATCCCGGATTAGAAAGATTAGCCGGTTGCCATCGGTATCCAGGTTGCATTTAGTTTCAACCCATAGCGGGTGCCCTGTGGCTGATTTCAGACGATGGTCCAGTGTATGGGCCTTTAGGCTTCCTTCCGAAACGCCGGTTATTAGCTTTTGAAGCTTCGGTTGGTCATCCGCAAAGCAAAAGTCAACGATCGGCCTACCTGTTGCATTTTCCTGATTCAGATTAGAACTCCAGCTCTTAGAGGTGTAGAGAATGCCCCCTTCAAGATCGGTTGTAATCAGCGCATCCCCGATATTGTCCACCAGCAATTTATACTCGCGTTCTATTTGCTTTTTCAAGGAGATATCATACCCAATGCAGAGGATGCTGTCGGGGTTCCCTTTGCTATCGACCTGTGCCGAGAAATTCCACCGGTTGGTTTGCCATCCACCCGTTTTTTTGGGTTTTCGGAGGTCTACCTGAAAGGCCTGGTAAGGAAATTTGAAGCATTGCTGAACTACGCTGATGCAAGCGTCATGGTCTTGAGGGTGTATGGAAGGAATACTGTCTTTGCCAAGAGCTACAAAGGGGTGCCAGCCAAAATCATTTTTGAACTTTTGATTAAAGAAAGTGAATTTGCCATCAAGGTCTGTATTGATAATGTATAATCCGGAATTACCAAGTACGGCATTAAGCTGCCTGTTTTCTCTCTTCAGCCGGGCTTCTGTTTCTTTCAGGCGAGTGATGTTATTATGTGCTCCCAACATTCTGATAGGGCGGCCCTCTTCGTTTCGGATGGCCAAGCCTCTGCACCTGACCCATACGGTGTAACCTTTTTTATGCTGGTAACGGACTTCCTGATCATAAGGATGGTTGGGGTCGAGTAGGTGAGCCTCCAGGTTTTGCTTTGCGGTTTCCAGGTCATCCGGGTGGATTATATCTTGCCAGGCGTTGGATTTGTGAGGCATTTCCTTGGGTTCATAGCCCAGCGTTCTCCAAAATTTAGGGCTCATCCATTCCTCTTCTGGCTGGTCAAGGTCCCAGTACCAGAGGCCATCAAGGGAGGCCTCCTGCAAGAAGTCAAATATTTGCTGATCTGACTGTATCAGCTGATAAAGCTCCTGCTTTAAATAATGATTTTTCATGTGCAATTATCATGTACCTAGCGCAATAGTGCAGCTTCAAAAAAATGAGTTGTTGAACATGCTCTAAGAGACTAAAAAAAATCACCTTTTGTCATGGTTCCAATTTAGGACGTCTAATGCTGCTAAGTAGGCTAAATTGTGCATATTTTCATAAATATATAATGGTTTGCTCACATAGAAATCAATATGGCAAAAAAAAGCCTCCTGTCAGGACTTTTTTTTCTTTTTTTTCTTTCTCCTTTCGGATTCTAAGGCTTCAATTTCGGAAAGCATATCCTTTAGACTCAAATCGGTATCTTCAGAAAGCAGGCGGGTGTTTTCGTATTCTGGTTGGTCTACATCAAGTATTTGAATGGATTGGCCCAGGTAAGACTCGATGGCTTCGAGCAGGTCCCTTTCCTGGGGGCTACAGAAACTCAGGGCCTGCCCACGGGCTTTGCCTCGTCCCGTCCGGCCTACCCGGTGTACGTAGTTCTCGGCTTGCTCTGGCAAGTCATAATTGATCACATAAGTAACCTCAGGGATGTCAATGCCCCGGGCACTGACATCCGTGGCAACGAGAATTCGGGCTTCCCCACTTCGGAATTGTTGCAAAACGGCTGTACGGTCTTGTTGCGCTTTGTCACTGTGTATGGTTAACGCCGCGATGCCCACTCTTTCCATGGATTTGGCTACCCGCTCTGCCCGGACTTTGGTGCGGACAAAGACGAGGATTTTACTGTCCGGGTTCTCCTTGATAATCCGCTCCAGAAAGAAGCGTTTATCGTCCATTTCAATAGCGGCCACGTAGTGGTCTACATTCCGGGATACCGGGTCCTTGGGGGAAATCTGAATACGGATGGCTTGCTGATTGATCAGCGCATAGGCCATCTTTTTGATGTGCAGGTTGATGGTCGCAGAAAAGAAAAGGGTTTGCCGCTTGGAGGGCAGTTTGCGGTGCAGGTCACTGATGTCTTGCAGGAAGCCCAGGTCCAACATGTGGTCTGCCTCGTCGAGCACTAAAATCTGTATGCGCTCAGGACGAAGGTGCCCCTGACTGATGAGGTCGAAAAAGCGGCCCGGGGTTGCAACCAGGACATCCACTCCCTGTTCGAGTGCTTCAATTTGTGGAGCTTGGTCTACACCGCCAATCAAAGCCAGTGTTTTGACGAGGGTATGACTGCCCAGTTCTTCAAAAACCTTAGCAACCTGAAGTGCCAGCTCGTGGGTAGGGGTCATCACCAGGCAACGAATGCCCTCATCGCGGCGGGCAAGTTGTTTTTGGACATGTAGTTTGTGAAGAATGGGGATCGCAAAAGCAGCTGTTTTTCCCGTGCCGGTTTGCGCCACAGCGAGTACATCTTCCCCCTTGAGAATAGTGGGAATAGACTTATACTGTATGTCTGTTGGCCGTTTGAGCCCGGCTTTTTCAATTCCTTTTTGTAGCTGTGGATGTAGGTTGTAGTCCTTAAACTTCATGTACTGCCTGTTTGGCTTCGAAGGTACAATAAAACAATAAAAAGGCTCAGCGATGTTTTTTTTTAGTCACAATCGCTCGACTGAGCCAGGAAATTAAGAAAAAACGACTTTTTCTGATCGCCACCCTGCTGCACGCGCTCCGAAGCATCGAGCACCCGGTAGTGCTCAACCGGAATGGATTTGATGCCGCCGGGTTCATTCCAGCCCCGCAAAATGCCGTCCCAGCTTCTGTGGTCATCGTACCAAAGCCCTTCAGCGTAGGTGGTGGTGCCGACCGCAAAGTCAACAATCACGATACCGTATTCCTGCATGGCGGTGGCCACGACCAGCTCTCCTGCTGTCAGTTCAAACTGATCAAGGTCCAGCTCAGGGTCTAGTTGAAGAGTGCTTCCTTCGGGGATGCCGTTTTCAAAGTTCCCATCGGTCCAGGTGGCGGGAGGGTAAACAAACTCCTGATAAGCCACATAACGGAGCGCTCCTGCAAGCTTATGCTCAATTTTGCCAGCCAGGACTTCATGATGCATGATAGTGCCGGCTAGAATAGGCACACCCGCCGCCCGCCCCGGACCGTATTGATGAATGCTTTCGCCCGGCTGTACACCGAAGGCACCTCGCTCAAATACACCAGAGCCGTAAAGGTCATAGGTCATACCGGTATTGGAGTACCACTGCCCCGTGCTGCTGTCCCGGAAAACATACCACATATCCCAGGCTTTGCCTGCTCCATAGTCTACTATGGCCACATGGGCATCTGATCCGGGAGAGGGGCTCAGATGCTCCGGGATAGGGACGGGCTGCCCCCGGAAATCAGGATGCTGATGATAAAGCGAGTCGCTCTGGTCCTCAGTGAAATGCTCGTGGCCACGTTGCAACACTGCATTTTCCAGGACTATTTTCCGGGGGGTGGTACTGTCCACTGCGTAGATAGGAATAGTATAAGCATGTACGTTTACGCCTACATTTTCACAACTGGGGTCATTGGCCAGGAGTTGTATCCATCTCTGATTGTCAGGAGCGATTTTGGGGGCTGCTCCGATGGGCTGATTCCAGAAACTTTCGGGGGTGAAGAATCGCCGGGGACTGTTGTCGGAAATAAGGGTTCTTGAATCTTTAGGCCCGCTTTGGCAGGCGGCTAACAACAAAAAGGGCAACCAGATTAAGTGCTTCATGCTAATTATTCTTCAACGGTTAATGATGTGCTTAGACGAAGGTCTTCAGATGAGGTGCCGACCATAAGTTCGAAAGTGCCAGGCTCAATCACATGGTTCATGTTGATATCCCATATTTTGAGCTGCTCGGGCAGGATTTTCAGGGTTACCCTTTGAGTCTCTCCAGGCTCCAGCGCAAATCGTTTGAAACCTACCAGCTTTTTGATGGGCTGCGTTACGCTTGCATAATTGTCGTGCAGATAGAGCTGAGCCACCTCTTCTCCTGCCCGGTCACTGGTATTGGTTACCCGGAACCGGACAGTGACGGTATCTCCGGGCCGAATCATGCTGGCCGAAAGCTCCAGCCCATCGTATTCAAACTGACTGTAAGACAAGCCATGCCCAAAGGGAAAGAGGGGCTCGTTGAAATCTCCGATAAACTTGATTTTCCCTTTGCCGTTTGGGTGCCGGTTGTAATTGAGGGGGACCTGCCCGGTTACCTTTGGGAAGGTGATCGGTAGTTTGCCACCAGGGTTGTAGTTTCCAAAAAGGGCGGAGGCAATCGCGTGCCCGCCTTCGCAGCCGGGGTACCAGGCCATCATGACGGCATCCACATCATCAATCCATTTATACATTGTCAATACTGTGCCCGATTGAAGTACAACTGCCATCGGTTTGCCCAGTGCTGCCAGGGTCCTGATGAGTTCTTCCTGTGGCACGGAGAGGTCCAGGCTCGTCCGGTCCCAGTTTTCGTTTTCGTACATACCTGCCACAACGACCACTGCATCGGCATCCATAGCTGCTTCCACCGCCTTTGGAATATTGATGGCCTCGTTGATATCCCACCCCAGCTGAACGTAGGAACTAAAGCCTCCGTCAAAGTATTCCAGGGTGAAGGGGTAAGTCTTGCCCTGCTCGAGTTCAACCACTGCTTCTTTCATACGCCGGCCACCGCCCTTCCATTCATCGATGATAAGCTGGCCGTCCAGGTACAGGCGGGCACCATCGTCCATAGTGACCCCAAAGCGGACCGGCCCGCTCACCGGGCTGTTGAAGGAGCCGCTCCACCGGACAGAGAAGTTGGAAGCGGGGATGCCCTTGGGGCGGGCGTTTTTCCAATCGTGCTCAATGCGGTTTTCTGATCTGACAATTTTGGGCTGCCCTTCCAGGTTTTCGTTATCGAAATAGGCGGCCTGTACCGGCCCGTTCAGGTGCCGCTCATCGATAGGCGGATAGCCAAAATACTGCATTTCGACCCCCTTGGTATAGGTGACTTCGGCTGCCGGCAGCAGTTGCCGTATGCCATCAAGCACAGTCACTTCCTCCCTGCCAAAACCACCGTAGTGCCCCACCATAAGCCAATCAGCTAAAGGTCCAACTACCGCTACCTTTTGAACAGACTTGGAGAATGGCAGGCATTGATTGTCGTTTTTGAGGAGTACAAGCGCCTGTTGTGCCGCCTCCCGGGCTACCGCACGGTGGTCAGGGTGGTTATTGAGACGTATAGCTGCTGCGGGGTCGGCATAAGGCTGTTCAAAAATGCCCGTTTCCAGTTTTTGCAGCAGTATTCGGCGTACCGCGTCATTGAGGCGCGCCACCGGCACCAGCCCTTCTTTGATGGCTTCGCGCAGCGGCTCATCAAAGAAAGAACTGGGGGAGGACTTGTCGCAGCCGGCATTCATCAGGGCAGCGGCCAATTCTTTTGGCGTCTTGTAGATACCGGCTTCCTCGAAGATGAGGGTAGAGGAGTTGCCGTCGGTAGAGACGAAGCCTTCCAGTCCCCATTCGTCTTTCAGGATGCCCTGAATAAGCCAGGGGTTGGTGGCACAGGGAATGCCGTCAATATTGTTGTAGGCCATCATGACAGACGAAGCTCCTGCCTCTATACAGGTTTTGAAAGCCGGGAAGTAGTATTCACGCAAGTGGCGTTCGGTAAAATGCACAGGGCCGGTAAACTGCCCATCGAGCCCCATATTGGCTGCAAAATGCTTGACCATGGTGGAAAGGCCCGCTTTTTCCATTTCCCTCACGTAGGCAGCGCCCATGATACCGCTCAGGTAGGGGTCTTCTCCGTATGTTTCGTTGGTGCGGCCCCAGCGTGGGTCACGCGTCAGGTTGACCACCGGGGCCAGTACCCGGCTAATTCCCCGGCTTTTTAATTCTTTGGACAGTACAGCTGCTACCCGGGCTGATAAGTCGGGGTTAAAGCTGGCAGCAATGCCCAGGGGCGAAGGGAAACTCGTTGATCCATTGCCCATGTAAGCGAAAAGGCCTTCCCCTGACCTTGTGGCAGGAATGCCCAGTCGGGTATGTTCTATCTGGGCACGCTGATAGGTATTGTACGCTTCGGTACTGGCTTCAATATCAGCATCCTTTGACATGAAACCGAAGGCGCCTACGCCTAAGTCACCAGGTTTAGCCAGGTGCATTTGGTTTTGCAATTGTGCGATTTTCTCTTCCAGGGTCATCCGCTGAACCAGGTCATCCGCTCGTTCAGCATAGGTGTAGGCCGTATCCTGGTATACAGGCAATGACTGGGCGCTCCCCTGAATATGGCATAGTAGTAATGCAAAGAGTAGGAGGTGGATTTTACGAGTCATGATGAATTACTATAAATGTGTATCTGTAATAGCTGATTCCTGATTGTTTTGATGCAGCTTTAAGGCCTGAAAAAGGTGAAATCTAGGGTTTATACCAACTTCACCTGTCCTGTGGTGTATGTCATGGTGCCGTCAGGTCTGAGTAGTGGATTGTGGGAAAAAGCAGAGAACCACTATTTTACAGGTCAAACTGAAAAAACAACTTATGCAGGCCATTTTAAAATTCAACAGACTACTACTTATTAGCCTCAGTCTGTTTGCACTAGACCTGAACGGTCAACAAATTGATTTAGAACACTTTGAAGCCCTTGCGCCCCGTAGCATCGGGCCTGCGGGCATGAGTGGCCGGGTAACGACTATCGATGTGGTCAACCGTCAGTCCAACCGGATTTATATTGGGACGGCCTCGGGCGGGGTCTGGTACTCCGGCAGCGGGGGCATCAACTGGGAGCCGATTTTCGAAGATGCGCCTCTGCAGTCCATCGGTGCGCTGGCCATCAACCAAAGCAACCCGGACGAGATTTGGGTGGGCACAGGAGAGGGCAACCCCCGGAATTCTCACAACAGCGGAGGGGGGATTTTTAAGTCCATCGACGGCGGGAAAAACTGGAAACGGATGGGGCTGGAAAACACAAAAACGATCCACCGTATCATCATCCACCGCGACAATCCGGACATCGTGTACGCTGCGGCTTTGGGCTCGGCATGGGGCCCTAATTCAGAGCGGGGCGTGTTCCGTACGAAAGATGGGGGCGACACCTGGGAAAAAGTACTGTTCGTCAACGACTCCACTGGCTGTGCTGATCTGGTGGTCGACCCTTCCAACCCGAATAAACTGATCGCTGCCATGTGGGAATTTGGGCGTAAGCCCTGGTTCTTTACATCCGGGGGGGAAGGTTCGGGTCTTTACATTTCCTTCGACGGGGGCAAGACTTGGGAAGAGCGGACATCGGAAGACGGCTTACCGAAAGGGGAACTCGGGCGTATGGGGTTGGCCATTGCACCGTCCAAGCCTAATATCGTCTATGCCCTGATTGAAGCAAAGAAAAACGGCTTTTATAAATCCACAGACGGCGGGTTCAACTGGAAGCTGGTCTCTACAGAAAACATTGGTAACCGGCCCTTTTACTATGCCGATATTTTTGCCGACCCGCAGAACGAAAACCGGGTTTTCAACCTCTGGTCTTATCTGTCTAAGTCTGAAGATGGTGGGAAGACCTTCGAGCGTTTCGGCCGTGGTACGCACCCGGATCATCATGCCTTTTGGGTACACCCCGATAACCCGGCTTACATGATGGAGGGCAACGACGGAGGCCTGAACATTAGCCATGACGGGGGTGAAACCTGGCGCTTTGTGCAGACCCTGCCCCTGGCACAGTTTTACCACATCAGTTATGATATGGACATTCCGTACCACATAGCCGGAGGTATGCAGGACAACGGTTCCTGGGTAGGCCCCAGTGCAGTATGGGAGTACGGAGGTATTCAGAACACGGATTGGCAGGAGGTTTACTTTGGGGATGGTTTCGATGTGGTTTTCCGGCCCGATAACAACCGCTACGTTTATGCGATGTCGCAGGGTGGCAATGTCTCCTACATTGACCGGGAAACAGGCAAAAGCCGCTTTGTGAAACCGGTACACCCGAAAGGGGAGGAGCTGCGTTTCAATTGGAATGCCGCCATTGCCCAAAACCCTTTTCATGACTGTGGTATTTATTTCGGCAGCCAGTATGTGCATAAAAGTATGGACTGCGGACTAACCTGGCAAATCATTTCTCCGGATTTGACGACTAACGATTCCACCAAACAACGGCAGTTTGAGAGCGGAGGGCTGACTATTGATGATACCCGGGCCGAAAACTTTACCAGTATTCTGGCGATTGCTCCCAGCCCGGTCCGCGAGGATGTAATCTGGGTAGGTACAGACGACGGGCACCTGCAGCTCACACAAGACGGGGGGCAGTCCTGGGCCGAACTCAGTGATCAACTAAAAGGAGCCCGCCCCGGTAGCTGGATCCCTTACATTGAAGTCTCTGAAAAAAATGCTGGTGAAGCCTTCGTGATCGTGAATGATTACCGGCGAAACGACTGGCGCCCCATGGCGTTCCACACTAACGATTTTGGACAGACGTTTACCCGAATAGTCGATGAAGAACAGGTCGAAGGGTTCGCACTTTCTATAATACAGGACCCGGAAGTGCCTAATCTTTTATGGCTTGGGACAGATTACGGGCTGTACTTTAGTATGGATACGGGTGAAAACTGGCAACAGTGGGATCAGGGCTTCCCTTCCACGCCGGTTCAGGACTTGCAACTGCACCCCCGGGAAAAGGACCTCATCATTGGTACATTTGGGCGCTCGGCCTGGGTACTGGATGACACCCGCCCGGTACAGGAAATTGCCCGGTCTGAAGGGGCGCTGCTGCAGGATACCTTCCGAACGTTCCCTGTGCCAGATGCTTATCTGGCCAACTACAAAAGCTACGAAGGCTCTCACTTTCCGGCTGATGGGGAGTTTAGCGGTAAAAACCGTTCGCCCTATGCCCGCATCACAGTTTGGCAAAAGCCAGCTGAAGAAGAGGAAGGCGATGATGCCGAAGATGCAGCGTCAAAAAAAGAAGCGGATACCTCCGAAACTGAGGAGCCAAAAGGCAGGCGCCCCGGTAAAGAAGCCAAAGTGGTGGTACTGAATACCGAAGGGGATACCATTCGGCGGTTTTCTGAAAAACTGAAGCCCGGTATGAACCGCTTCACCTGGGATTTGCGTGCGGAAGGCGTGCGCTTCCCCAGCCGGCGGGCAGCAAGGCCCGATGCTGATCCGCCCCGGGGCTATCAGGTGATGCCCGGCAGGTACAGGCTGGTAATCCATAATGGCGACTTTACCGATTCCACGGAGGTGACTGTACATGCGGACCCGAGGCTTGATGTAGACCTGGCTGATCTAAGGGCGGAACAAGCAGCCTACCAGGAGTTTTATGAATTGGTGGAACAGGCTACTGCGGCTTTTACCCGCTTGCAGGAAGCCAGAAAGGCCATCAAAAGGGTGGAGGAAGCCCTCGTCTATGCACCAGATAGCACCCTGAAAGCAATCAAAAAACAGGGTGAAGCTTTGCAGGACAGTATCACGCAACTGGAAGAACGCTATATGCTCCCGGAAGACTTTAAGGGGATTCGGCGGTCTACCGGACTGCTCAACAGCACCCTGTATGGCGTTTATTCTTACCTGGATGGGGTAGAGGGTAGCCTGGCGCCTATGGGCAGGTTGATGCTTGATCAGGCCAAAGCCGAAACAGCGGAGGTGACGCAGGCCATCGAGGATTTCTTTGAAACGGATTTCGCCTCGTACCGGAAAGCGGTGGAACAGGTCCCGTATACGCTATTTGAAGAGTAGAAGAACGCTGCACGTAAAACTGAAGAAGCCCCGTTGGCATTGCGCTGACGGGGCTTCTTATTGTTTGAAAAGGTTGCAGACCGGTTTACTATTTGGTCTTTTTTCCGCCTTTGAGCTCCTTTTGCAGTTTGTCGAGCTTCTCCCATGCTCCGGCCTCAGCCAGTTTAGCCTGCTCCATCCAGGTGGCAGGGTCATGCATTTTGTAACGGGAGCCCGCTGCAGCCAGCACTTCCTTGACCTTAGACTTGTTAGCAGTAGCCAGGTCCTTGAAGGTTTTGATGCCTGCCTCGCCCAGGAGGGTAGCGATCTTTGGCCCGATGCCTTCGATCTTTTTCAGGTCATCAGCAGCTACTTTCGTGCTTGCTGCTTTTTTGCTTGCTGCCTTTTTTGCAGGAGCTGCTTTTTTAGCGGCAACCTTTACAGGAGCGGCTTTCTTAGCCTCCTTTTTAACAGGTGCTGCCTTGGCCGCTTTGGCAGGTGCTGCCTCAGCAACCTCTTCCAACACTAATACAGAGTTGTCAATGCCAGTGTATGGCGAAGGGACGTAGCCATCTGCCTGATGGTCATTTTCCCAGTAGGCTTCGTCAATGAGATAACGGAACTGGTACTGACGGCCGGTTTCCAGCTCGAGTACGGCTTTGTACTCGTCCTTCGCGGCTTTCATTTTTGTAGCAGACTCCGGGCTCCAGTTGTTGAAGTCACCGAGAAGTTTTACTTCCTTAGCGCCATTTACGGCGTGGGCAGGCAGGCTGAAGGTTACCTTGCAGGCTGGCTTAGTTTTCAGATACTGTTTCTTAAGCATGGTTATAAGTTTTTTGATAGTGTTTGGTTTACACTAAGGTGCAAAGCTATTACAAAAATAGCTTTAATTCAATGCCTGTACAAAGATAATTGCCTGATTATCAATAGTCGCTTGTCTGGGCTGGACAACAAAGGCATGGTCAGTAGAGGTAGGCTCGGAACAAAAAGTGCAGATTCTTAGCTTACTCCGTTTTCTTTTTTTAGGCGACCGCTCCTTTCCGAATTTACTACGGTTTTAAAAAAGTGGATTTAGCCCGGGCATTTCGGCCAAAAAATATTTTCTTATTTGGATTTTTTTTATTTAACTTTACATTTGTCTTAACGACCCAAACGATAGTACGCTACACAAAAACTCACCGGCTTCAAAGCCATTCCCTTTACCTACGACACTTAAAGGCTATTCATTTAGCCTCCTGTAATAGAGTATACACCCTTGATTTTGCGAAAAAAGCGCCTAAAACTCAACAATACAGCGCTTACAGCCTGAGATGTAATTCCCCTGTGCCAATTGACAGGCTGTTGTTTTACGCAAATTATAATCCACCTGCTACTAGTTAAAACTGAAGCTACGGCTATTGTGCTGTAGCTGAAGTATCCGCGCATGTGTACTATGCCGGTAAAGTCAGTCCTGCCCACGGGTAAGGGGCTGCACTAAGAAGTATTCTGCCTGCTTAGCGGCGAGGCCAACAACGATCTGGAGCCGAACAATACTACTTAAACCTGCAGAACTCCAGCCAAACACTATGAAATTTTTTAGCCGCTAAACCAACGGATGCCTGCCTTATGTGCAGTGCATCCGTTTTTGGTTGCGTGAAAGGGGCTTATACAAAAGACTTGATGCGTTGGGGATCATTACAAGGTTAAAATGGCGCTGCCCCTTCCCATCCCGGTTCTACCGGGCTGCCTTTTTTCAGTCACTTAGAGCATGTTTGGAGCGGTTTCGTCATGAAAATCAAGGATTTATGGTTCTGGCAAAGTCACTAAATTTGAGTTTAGCGGGCTAAATGAAAAATTTAGTGAGGAAGTCAGAGCTTGCCCCGCATTTCTGCGGGGTTCATAAA
>NZ_JAVJSK010000119.1:0-49058 GCF_040219495.1 Phaeodactylibacter sp.
GCTTGCGCGTTAGCATTCGCATTGCCGAGCGTTGGCTTGTTTGTTATTTTCCTCTTTACCAAGCAAGTATTTCCTTTTAAGCAATCTCCCCTCAAACCCCATAATTTTAATTGAGGGTTGGCTTCGGGGGTAGAGTACAACTCTTTTATATACGCTTTATTTGGAGGATTTGTTGCTCTTTTCCTCCCCATCCCCCTCAAACAAACTATCCAAAGGACTGCGCACTGACATCAAAGACCGCTTAGAGCTTGTTTAGAGCGGTTTCGTCATAAAAATCAAGGATTTATGGTTCTGGCTTCCTCACTAAATTTGAGTTTAGCGGGCTAAACTCAAATTTAGTGAGGAAGCCAGAGCTTGCCCCGCATTTCTGCGGGGTTCATAAAGCGTTGATTTGCAATAGTAACGAGCTCCAAACATGCGCTAAGCCTTTGATGCAAAGTGCATCTCTACTTCTCCTTTACCTTTTGCTTTAATCTTCCCGCGGCTTTTAAAGGTGAAGGTGGGATTATGCTTCAACAGTTCGTAAGTCGCCTGACTGATGTTTACGCTACCCACCTCGCCTGAGCTTTCCATACGGCTCGCTGTATTTACCGTATCGCCCCAAATGTCGTATTGGAACTTTTTCACACCTACTATTCCAGCCACAACCGGCCCCGTGTGAACGCCCACCCTTACCTCAAAATAAGGTAGGTTCCGGGCTATCTTTCCGGCTTTCCCTTTTTCCACCACTTCAACCATTTCCAGGGCGGCTTCCACTACATCTGTTGCGTGTGTGTGGTTTGTCGAAGGCAATCCGCCAGCTGCCATGTAGGAATCCCCTATGGTTTTAATTTTTTCAATGCCATGCTTCTCACAAATTTGGTCGAAAAGCGAAAAGCACTCGTGCAAGTCCCTGACCAATTCTTTAGGGCTAAGCTGCTCGCTCATCGCAGTAAAACCTTTAAAGTCAGTAAAAAGCACTGTAACCTGATTGATCAGCTTGGCATCAGCATGTCCTTTTTCTTTAAGCTCCTGGGCCGTTTCTTCGGGCAATATATTGAGGAGCAACTCCTCGCTGCGTTGCTTTTCTTTTCCGATGCGGTTGCGTTGAATAAAAAATACTCCCGCAAATAGTAATACAACGGCAAATCCGCCCATAAAACCATTGCGCACCAGCTTTTGCCTCTCCAGCTCCTCCAAAGCAATGGCATCTTTTTTCTCTTGCTCAGCTTGCCTTGCCGCCTCTTTTCTGGAAAATTCGTACTGCATTTGTGCTTGAGTCAACTTACGGGTGTTTTCCTCATTGTAAATGCTATCCTTCAAGATAATCCTCTCCTCAAAGTAGGTAAGGGCCTTTCCTTCATTTCCCAGTTCTTTATAAGTGCCGTAAAGGCACTGGCACGATAATTCTTGCACCACTATTGCCCCCAACTCTTTGGCTATCTTATATCCATCTCGACAGTATTTCAGTGCCTGATTGTAATCTCCTTGGCGCATGTGAAATAATCCGATTTGATTCAGGTTGCGCGCTACTTCTTGCAGCGTTCCCAATTCTTCAAAAGCGGACAAGGCTTTTTGATAATATAGCAAAGCCTTCGGGGCATTCCCCTCTTGTTGATATAGAGAAGCCAGACTGCCGTAAGTCGATGCCACACCGTAATTGTCACCGATTTCTTGATTTAGTTTCAGACTTCTCTCAAAAAACTCCAGCGCCTTCTCGGTATCTCCTTGCTCCTGATAAATGCTACCTATATTCCCCACTTCCACAGCTATTCCTTGTTTTATACCAAGCTCTTCGTCAATGGCAAGTGCTTTTTTATAGTACTCCAAAGCTTTGCTGCTATTTCCCTGAGTGTTGAAAATGTTACCGATATTATTCAGGCTCATGGCCATGCCTTCTCGGTTGTTAATTTCCTCGTCTATTGCCAGGGCTCTGTTGTAGCGTTCTAAAGCCTGTGGGTAAATCCCTTGTTCCTCCCAAAGCACTCCCATGACAATCTCAGCCTCGGAAATGCCCGCTTTATTGCCAATCTTCTCATTCGCTGCAATTGACCGTTCAGCCAGTTCCATGGCTTTGGTAAAATCACCCTGCATTTCGTAGGCAATGCTTTGCAAGGTATAGGCTTGATTTACTGCTTTGGGGTAGTTGCGCTTTTCGCCAAAGTCAACCATGGCTTCAGTCAACACAAGAGCACTATCGGGTTCGGAATAAAGATACCCGTCCCAGATATAGGTTTTAAAGGCATCTACCCGAATAGAATCGGTTTGTGTTTCGTCTTGCCAAATGCTGTACAAGGAGTCGAACTTGGTTTGGGCTTGGATGGCAAGGGTGGGCCATAACAGTAAAAGGGTAAATAGTATTTTCCTCATGTAGCTTTCTTTTTGAACAGCATACGACTCAGCGAAATGCGCAGTGTGGCCTGCAAATACACTCCCGGTGACGAAAGATACGAAAACCACAAAAAACCACAACCCTTAGAGATGCTATGTTAGCCTCTCTAAGTGGTCAATCTATAAAAAGAAGCCAGCACGCTCCTGACAACCTATAAAATAGCCGCCGACCTATCCGTGAGGTCCTGAATGTCATTCTTTTCCTTTATCGTTTGCCGCCCCACCGTCAAAACCATCTCAGCGTGCCGGACGATGGCCGCTTTGTACTTTTCTTGTCTTACAAACCCGTCTATAGTCGTGAGGGCTTCCATCAGCCGGATGATCACCGCGGTATTCCCTGCTGAAAACTGCCGGATTTGATTGAATGCCGTATCAAGTACGCCCCGGAAATCGACGGCATCCGCAATGACTCTAAGGTTCTCCTCCTCATCAAAGCGATAGGGTGAAGGGAACTTTGCCTGTGCCAAATAGGACATAATTGCGGTGAGGTTGTCAATACAGGTTATGGCGGTGTACGGGTCATTCACGCCGGGCGAAAGGGCACGTGCCGCTATTTCCACCATCTGCTGAATGGAGTACTCCAGGTCTTGCTGTGACGTCTTGGTTTTCCCGATGACAAATTGGCCGGGAATCCTTAGAAGCTCCGCCTCATCCCAGTCTTCATTGGTGTAGAGTACTCCAATCTCCAAACCTTTTACCACATGCCCCCCGGGCCGGTAGTACAACTCAATCAAGGCGTTTTTTTGGGTTATGATTTCGAGCAAAGTTTCATTGTCAATATACTGTAAATAGCCACTTTTAGGGGCTTTTATGGAGACCTGCCTGATATACCCGGATACAGCCGCTGAGCGATCGGTACCGTCATCGTCTTCCGTTTCTTCACCCACTTGTTCAGAAAACAGCGTCGCGAGTTGGCTGGTGATAAAGTCAGAAATATCAGAGATCACCTTATCGGCCTGAATGCTTACAGCGATTTGATGAATAAATACAATGAGCAAAATGATGTTGGCCACAGCCACCAAAATCGCTACCAGTATGGATATGGCTGGAATAAAAACATAGTCGCCCCCGTCTTGTATGGCATTTAAGACCAGCAGGCAATAAAGATAGGTGGAAACATAAGAACCCAACACCACCTGATTGAGCCGGACATACATGAAGTTTTTGATGAGCCTGGGGCCAAACTGAGAAGAAGCAAGCGTCAGGGCTACCAAAGTGACGGAGAAAACCGTTCCGGCCACACCTATCATCGCACCCGATATGGTAGACAGTATGCTTCGGGCCGAAGCCGAGCTCTTCACAAAAAAGAAGCGGCTCACACCATCTTTCGAAAAACTAATCTGACCATCGAGGTACACAAGCCCCACAGATAAAAGCACAGCAGTGATGATGATGAGGACCGGGACAAACCAGAACGTCGCTTTTAATTCATTCCACTTAAAAAGTAGCTTATTCATTTGCTAAATCGTTTTAGACGTGCAATGAAAATGGTCTCCAAAAGGTACCCTTTAAAGTCCAATATCACAAACGCTCAAAAACGCCCCCACCCACCTGTAACCAATCCCGGCCCACGCATTATGAAGACAACGAACCAAATTCGGGAACAGGTTTTTCCGATGTTCCTAATTTTTGGACGCCCCGGGGCTTTTTTATATCCTGAAAACCCAATTTGACCAGCTGGTCCGGCTACATATAATGCTTGGCTTGCGGAAAAAATGTGCAATAGATGCTTTCGAATTTGCAATTAAGCTGTTCTTTTGCAAAAACCAATCTTATGAGTGCGCCCAAACGGACGGTCTCAGATGCGGAGATGCAGGAAGAGTGGCTTGAAGTGCAGGCCGCTCAACGGGATCCCGCTATGTTCCGGCCCCTCTACGAGCGCTACTACGAGCCCATCTATCTTTACGTTTTTCGCCGCACCACCAACGAAGACCTAACCGCAGATCTCTGCTCCCAGGTTTTCCTGAAGGCTTTGCAGAAAATCCACCGGTACGAATACAAAGGTGTGCCGTTCTCGGCATGGCTGTACCGGATTGCCAGCAATGAAATCGCCCAGTATTTCCGAAAAGCCAATAAAAACAGGGTCGTCACCATCGAGGATGCCCCCCTGTCGCACCTGGCAGAAGAAATCGGGCAGGATATTCCGGAAGACCTCACCCCCCTGCTTGTTCAGGCCCTGGACTCGCTCAGGGAGGAAGACCTACAAATTATTGAACTGCGCTTCTTTGAGGAGCGCCCGTACAAAGAAGTTGGCGAAATTTTAGGGATCACGGAAAACTACGCCAAAGTGAAGACTTTCCGCATCCTTAACCGTATAAAGAAAAACCTGGGCTAATGATACAGACCCTAACCTTACGATCAAGTGAAAACCTTACGCCCGGATTTAGAGCTTGTTGGACGCCCGCAAGCGGGCTGCAAAACCAGCAATTATGAGTAAAAATTACCACTTCAAATTCAACCCTGAGCAGCCTGCTAAAGCGGATATCGAGCAACAACGCGACTTCGATGCCCTGATGAAGCAGTATCAGGCCGCCAAGCGGGCTCAGCGTTCCGCAAAAATACGCCACCTCGCTTTCCGGAGCCTCAGCGCAGCCGCAGCCGTGGCTCTCCTGATCTTTGGTGTGCGGGCAGTCTTCTTCTCCGGCGAAACAACACCGCCCATTAGCAATACGGCCTTCCTCAAACAGCAACCCTATATCGATCAGCCTATTCAGTCCTTGTCGGCACCTACCTTTGCCAATTTCCGGGTCAATACCGCTAAAGGGGGCGTATATGAATACCCCAGCGGCTCCAAGCTCGTGGTGCCGGCCGCCGCTTTCGCCAACGACTACGGCCAGCTCATCGGCGGTGAGGTGGATGTCTTCTACCGGGAAATGCACGACTATGTGGACTTTTTCACCTCTGGCATCCCCATGCGCTACGACTCCGCCGGTAATGCCTTTCAGTTGGAATCGGCGGGCATGATCGAACTCTATGCAGAGCAAAATGGACAGCGTGTCCAACTCGCTGTGGGTAAGAAAATTGATATCGAGCTGGCTTCTGAAATCATGATCCGGACCGACCGGCTGAATGAACCTCCATCTTATAATGTATATTACCTCGATACCCTGATCAATCAGTGGCGCTACCAGGATGCCGATCAGCTGCAACTGCTGGAAACCGGACAAGTGATCGGCGGTGACCCCCACAAGGTGGAAAAAACCGATCTACTCGAAGCCCTACGGGTCATCGATATCCGCAAAGAAAGCCGGCTGTCGGCCCTCGAAAGTAGTGTCCCTATGCCGGTGAAGCCCCTGCGCCCTATACAGGCAAGTGGCGACCGCCCGACCCTCGAGCTCAACTTCCTCGATGGCTCCGTACAGGTGGAAGATGCGCAGAATGGACAGGTGGAAAGCGAGTTGGCCCAACTACAGCAAATGTACCAGAACGTCATCTGGCAGATTTCTGAAGATAGCCCGGCTTATGATCAACGGGCTTTCGCTGTGGAATGGGAATCGGTCAGCATACGCCCCATCAACAACCGGGACTATGAGCTTACCCTCATTCACCCCAAAAATCAGGTGACGCTCATCGTCAGCCCGGTACTCATGGGCGAGGACTTCCAGAAAGCCCTTGACCGGTACGCTGAAGAACTGGTGGCTTACCAAAAAACAATGGCCAGCCGCGAAGCTCGCCTGGGCGAAGAGCGCGAAGCCATCCTCCAAACCGCTGAGGCCGAAAAGCAAGCCGCGATCGCCCAATACGACGAAAACGTTGCGCCCGAAGAGGGTGCGGCAGACCTCCGCTACCTCGTGCGCCGCAAAGTCATGAACCGCTTCAAGGCCGACAAGCTGGGCGTCTGGAATTGCGCCCGCCCCGTACCGGTCAATGCGCAGCCGCTCAAGGCTAAGTACAAAGATCAGTACGGCAACACCTATCAGGAAGATAAAATGTATCTGGTGGATAAAAGCAAGAATACCGTCTACCAGTTTTACTCCGGCAGCGAGGTCATCGAAGGCCTCAACCCAAATGCCGATAACCTGATTTGGGTGGTAACGCCTGATGATCAAATTGCGGTGCTCCGGACCGGGCAGCTACGCCGGATCAATCAGCAACCTGGACAATCCACCACCCTCGAATTGCAGGTCCTCGGACAACCGGCAGACGCCCGCGAAGCCAGGGAAATGCTACAGTTTTAACGATTCTCCGTTTCGCCAAATAAACCGACGACCCGCTCTCCGGGGCGGGCATAGCCCCGGTACATGCCCGGCGTGTTAAACGGCATCGTGATGTTGCCGTTTTTGTCGAGAGCGATCAGCCCACCGGCACCGCCTGCCGCTTTTAGCTTCTCGTGGATGATGTGTTGCCCGGCTTCCTCCACGCTCCAGCCTTTGTACGCCATAAGCGCCGTCATATCGTGGCCCACCGCGTACCGGATGAAGTATTCTCCGTGCCCGGTACAGGATACCCCACAGGTTGAATCGTCTGCATAAGTGCCTGCCCCAATGACCGGCACATCCCCAAACCGGCCGAAGCGCTTATTGGTCATGCCCCCGGTAGAAGTCCCCGCTGTGATATGCCCTTGCTGGTCCAACGCCACACAGCCTACCGTACCGTATTTGTAGTCCACCGGTAATAGCGCGCCGGTCTTCGAGGCTTCAGCTGCTCTCGCCCGCTCCAGGGCTTTCCAACGGCTATCTGTGTAAAAGTAGTCCGCCGGCACCGTATCCAGCCCCTGCTGACGGGCAAAAGTTTCTGCACCTTCCCCGGTCAGCAGCACGTGTTTGGAATGCTCTAAGACGGCCCGCGCCGCCTGAATGGGGTTTTTAACGTGGCGCAGCCCACCTACGGCTCCCGCATTTCGCGTGGCGCCGTCCATCATGGAAGCATCCAGTTCATTATGCCCATCGCTGGTAAAGACTGCCCCTTTGCCTGCATTAAAGAGAGGAGAGTTCTCCAGGAAAATGATGGTTTGCTCCACAGCATCCCGGCTGCTCCCGCCATCTTTCAGAATGTCTTCTCCAATCGTCAAAGCGGCATTCAGGGCTTCGCGGTAAGCGGCTTCCTGTTCTCCAGTGATGTTTTCCGGCAAGATCGTCCCTGCCCCACCGTGGATGACGATGGCGTAGGCGGGCTTTTCAGCAACAGCCTCGGCAGTAGCCACCGTGTCTGAATCCGACGTAGGGTTCTTGGAGCAAAAAGCGGCACTCAGGGCCATTAGGACGATTAATATTCGATTCATAGTTTTTCGTTATTCCCGTTTACCGGATTAAAGTGGTTTGCCCTTTGAAGACCTCCCTGAGCCCGTCCCGGTATTCCACCTCTATTATCCAGAGGTAAACGCCGGGTTGTGCAAGCTTGCCGCGGTAGTTGCCGTCCCAGCCCCGTGCGGGCTGATTGGGCGTAATATCGTTGTCTTCATAGATCAGCTCGCCCCAACGGTCAAAGATGCGGAACGTCAAAATGTCCACATCAACGCCTTCCCGGGTGAGAATGCTGAGGATATCGTTGACCCCATCGTTATTGGGCGTAAAGCCGGTAGGTACAAGCACGGGGCGGAATTTCTCCGCGTAGAGGGTCATAATATCTTCTCCGGTGCACCCGGCAATATCCGTCACGATCACACGTATGCTCCGTTGGAACTCTACGGTGGCCAATGGCGCGCTACAGCGGAAACAGCTGAGTACGGAGGAGTCTTTCGGGAACCACTCGTAGCCAAATGGCGCCAGGCCGCCCGTAATCTCCGGATTGAGCCTGATCGTATCTCCATAATTGATGGAAAGTGTGCCGCCCAGGTCTACCATCACGGGGTCGGGTGTTCCAATCACGGCGGCATCCGCCAGAAAGCGGCAGTCGTTGGCATCCGTAATTTGAATATCGTAGGTGCCGGGCTCCAGCCTGATGAAGGTGGAATTACCAGAGAAAGAGGCACCCCCATCGATGGAGTAACGGTAGGTGGGCGTCCCCCCGCTTGCTGAAATTTCAATACGCCCGTCTTCTTCTCCAAAACAACTCACATCAAGCCCCTCTACAATAGCCGCCAGGGCCGTATCCGGCTGCTCAATGATCAGGGTCTCGGTTTGGGTGCAATTCGCTGCGTCCGTAATGGAAACGGTGTAAGCCCCGGCTGCAACAGCCTCTATATTGGGCGTTTCTGCCCCATTCGACCAAAGGTAGGTATAAGGCGGCAGTCCGCCCGATACTTCGATAGATGCTCCACCGCTGCGCTCGCCGAAGCACTCCACCTCTGTGGTTTCCCCAAACAAATTGATGGGGCTGGATTCGGTGACCTCCACGTCAATCGTGGCGGTACAGTTGTTGCTATCCCGTACGGTAGCTGTGTAAGTGCCCAGCCCCAGATTGCTTAGGGCAAGCCCGGTAGCGCCATTGCTCCAGGTGGTGGTGTAAGGCGGGTTGCCACCGGTGACGGTCAGGGCGATCTGCCCGTCTTCGCCCCCCGAGCAGGTCACGCGGGCCACATCGGCCGTAATCACAATCGCTGAGGGCTGCGCTACCGTAATTGCAGCGGTAGCCTCACACCCTAATCCATCCGTGAGGGTAAGGTTGTACAGGCCACCGGCCAGACCGGTCTGATTGGCCTGAGCGGACAAGCCATTATTCCAGGTATAGGTATAGTTGCCATCCCCTCCTGTCGCGGTGATGGTAATCGCGCCGTCGGCAGCACCGTTGCAGGAAGCACTTTCCGTTGTAAATTCAAGATCAAGCTCAGGGATGCTATTGACCTCAGCGGTATCTACAATCGTACAGTTATTGGCGTCCGTGACCGTGACCGTGTACGTACCGGCGTCCAGCCCCTGAGCGATGGCCAGGGTTTGCCCGTCACTCCATTCGTAGCTGTAAGCGGGCGTCCCCCCTCCTACAGTAACCGTTGCGGAACCATCCGGCTCAGGCAGGCAGGTGGCCATCGTCGAATTGGTGGAAGAACTCAGCGCCTCAGGGTCTTGCAGGGTTACCGAGTCTGCCAGCACACACCCGTTGGCATCCGTGAGTGTGAGGGCGTAAGTTCCCGCAGCAAGATTGGAAGCCGTGGCTGTGCTTTGCTGATCGCTCCAGGAAAAGGTGTAGCCCCCTGCTCCTCCTTCCGGAGTTACGGTGATGCTCCCGGTAGGCGTCCCCTGACAGAGCGGGTTATTTGGCACAAAGGATAAGGCCAATTCAGTGGCTTCCGCAATGACTAATGTATCCAAAGCCGTGCACCCGTTCGTATCCGTTATGGTTACCTCAATTGCACCAGCGGCCAGGCCTGTGGCTATGGAATCCTGCTGCCCATCTTCCCACAGGTAGGTATAAGGTCCGGTGCCCCCCTCCGGAATCACCGTTGCCGTACCAGAAGCATCACCGTTGCACTGCGTAGGGGTAGTCTCTGTGGTATTCAGCAGAATTTCCGGCTGTGTTACCGAGAAGCTATCTGCTACCGTGCAATTATTATCGTCAGTGATGGTTAGGAAATAAGTACCGCTGCCCAGATCAGAACGGTCCTCTGGCCCCGCTCCAATATCACTCCAGCTGTAAATCAGCGTGCCCGTACCACCGGAAGCGGTTACTTCCACGCCACCGTCTGACAAGCCAGAGCAGCTGGCGGGGAAAGGCAATAGTTCATAAGCAATGCTGTCAGGCTCACCTATGCTGATAGAATCGGTAAGGAGGCAGCCGTCGGCATCGGTCAGCTCAAGGGTGTAAGTGCCGGCCGATACCTCCGCAATGACAGAGTCTGTACCGATGAGCGCCCCTTCGTTTCGCCAAATGTAGCTGTATGCAGCTGTGCCCCCACCGGGGACCACAACGGCACCCCCGCTGAGGCTGTCTGCGCAAAGTGCATCCATGCCGGATAGTTGCAGGGTGAGCGGTGTCGGTTCCTGTATTTCAAATGGTACTACCAGGGTACAGCCATTGGCATCCTGAATATTTGCAGCATAGCTACCGGCAGGGATCTCAATCACCACTGAGCTATCCGAAACCGCCACCAGTCCGCCATCGTAGGTAATTTGATACGGCAGGGTGCCGCCGGTAAGATCAAGGCTGACCATACCCGAGGAATCGCCGGCACAACTGATATCCGTAACCATTTCGGTGGCCAGGAGACTGTCGGGCTCCGGAACCGTAAGGGTGTCCAAAGCCACACAACCCGTCACATCCGTAATCGCCACCGGATAATCCCCTCCAGATAATCCCGTCTGCAGGGAGTCTGCGCTCAACCCTTCCCAGTCGAAACTGTAGGGGCCGTTGGGTGCCGGAAGTTCCAGCGCGATGCTGCCATCAGCGGCATCCTTACAGCTGACTGGCGTGATCTGTTCGATGATTTCCAGCGGTGCAGGTTCGGTGACGGTTATACTTAGGGTGGTACCGCAATTGGCACCGTCCACTACCGCCACCTGATAGTCCCCGGCAGCTAAGCCGTTGAAGATACCGGTTGTATTTTCCACCCCATTTAGTGCAAACTGATACGGGCCAACGGTGCCTGAGGCGCTCACCTCAACGCCTCCGTCGCTGCCCCCGTTACAGGTGATGGGGGTAGTATCCACCAGC
The DNA here is from genome assembly GCF_040219495.1 of Phaeodactylibacter sp. Taxonomy (GTDB): domain Bacteria; phylum Bacteroidota; class Bacteroidia; order Chitinophagales; family Saprospiraceae; genus Phaeodactylibacter. Next base: position 10,897 of record NZ_JAVJSK010000119.1, read on the forward strand.
GTGACATTTGGAGGCACACAATCCAGGGTCTGGCAAGTGATCGTGCTTGATTCCCCGGGGCATTCGCCTACCCCGCGTACCTCTATAGTCACACTAGTCAGGAAACCCAGGTTGTTGATGGTGTGTTGCGTGTTGCCGTTGGCGGGTATCCAGGGGCCTCCGTCAATGCTGACTTCATAACCGCCGGTTGCCCCGGTCACTTCGTCCCAGTCAACCGTAATGCTGCTGCCTGTTACATTTGCACAACTCAACGCAGGCGCAGCGGGCCCTTGCAGGACCTCAATAGTTATGGTATCGGAAGTAGTACACCCATAGGAGTCGGTGGCATTCAGAATATAAGTGGTCGTGGTATCCGGTGTGGCAACAGGGTTGGGGCAATCCGAACAGCTCAGCCCGGCAGCAGGCTGCCATTCGTAGCTGATTTCGTAGACCGGATTGAAGGTGATGGTCCAGCTGTGCAAAGTACCACCGGCGCTTGGCGTATCATCAATCATGAGCAGCTGCCAGGTACCATTTGAGTTTTTGTCATCGCCGTACAGGTCAGACCAAATACCCTCCGGTGCCCAGTTGCCGGTAAAGGGCAGGTCAGCAGTAGTCAGGGTGTTGATGTTGGTGACCGCCTCCGGCGTGAAACAGGTGTTTATAAAGAAGTCCTGCCCCAGGGCATTACCCCCATCGGCACCAACGTCCGTAACGAGCTCCATAAACTGATCGTTGGGCCCGATGAGGAAGAAGTCCATATCGTCAATCCAGCGGTGGTCGAAGCTATCGATACACACGGATTGGATCACACCCGGCCCCAGTGTAGGGGGTATCACGCCAAGCACCGTCACCGGAGAAAACAACTGAATGTTGGGTGGGTTATTCGGAATATTGACTGGGGACGTACTGGTAAAGGAGGGCGGTGGAGGCAGAGGCACCGGCAATTCGCCTTGCAGTTCAAGGCTGTCGCCCCGGCACAATTCCATATCCGGGCCCAAATCCGCCGGAATCAATGGGTTTTCACGAATGAGAATAGGGATAGTATCCCGGTTGCAGGGATCCCGCTGCACATCAATCAAAATCGTTTCCTCCCCTTCGTCCAGGTCATCCTCAAAGGCAATGATGGGGATACTGATAGAGCTATCCCCCGCCGGGATGAACAGGTTTGGCGGGATGAATTCATAATCAACCCCATTCTCAGCAGTACCCAGTATCTGATAATCGATGGGGAAATCCGATTCCACCGGACCAGGCAGGCTAAACGTAAGCACCCCTTCGGCACACCCTTCGGCAACAGAGCCATCGAGGCTGACGGTAGAGGCCTCCACATCCAGAGAGCCGGTACCAAAACTTTTCGCTTCCAGAAATACGCCAGAGTCAAAGGCCCCATCACTCACATCGGCAATAATCAGCTTGATGGTGTAGGTACTGCAAGGCTGCACAACGGCCTCCGCGGTAAAAACATTGGAAAAACCATCAAACACAGGTTGGTTGTTGGAGTTATCATTATCGTTGTAAAACTGGGAATAGTCCAGGCTGCCTTCGGGTGGCGTACAGTTGGACAAGGTACCATTACCCCCCACCTGCCCCGAATTGAGGTTGTTGATGGCCACCGGCAGATTAGTACCGGGCAGCAGGGCAATATTCTCCGCATTATTGGAAAATGGGCCGTTGATGCCAGGACCGCTGATGAAGAACCCGAATACATCATTAAAATTGGAGCAGGCATACTCAGGGTACTCCTCCGACCCAAAGATGTAATTGAAGCGCAGCGTATCAGAAATAGGGATAAAGGTGATGGTGTAACGTACCATGTCGTTGACATCTACCCCTCCGGTAATGGCCAGCAGGTCAGGGTCGGATAGATTTGTCCCCATGTTGGAGTTAGAGAAATCATCACCCACCTGGTCCACACCGGTCCCGGAATCAGAAGAAGCAAAGCCCGTAGACATCACGATCCCCCGGTTGATGCCGAGCTCGTCCTGTGCCTGATTGAAGAAGCCTACAGACTGAGGGTTGCCCGAAAAGTTGATATCGAGGACTTCGACACCGTCGCCCAGGAAAATATTGGAGATCAGATTTTCAGGAGTGAACGGCCCGCCGGAGGAAACGCTCATATCTTGTGCAGTAGCGACAAGGCTCAGGGAAACAAACAGGCCTGCGCCGAGTAGTTTTTTCAGGATTGTGCTCATAGTACTCAGAGTAACACTTTTTTGGCTTGCCAGGCCGGATGATTTTCAAGTTTGGTCTTCGTAAGCGTATGCTTGAAGGTAGTTGCCAACGTAAAGGCTAACCTTAGACACCATAAGTGTAAAAAATGGTGGAGGCCACGTGATAAAGAACGTGTATCACCTATTCCACATACTGCCAAAACAGAAGTTTCTGCAAATGATTTCTTGCAATATTTTCCAAAAATAAGGTGTTTAAACCGAAATAGCGGTGCTATGGACTGATGAATTCAGCTTTGCGTTCCGTATTTGACATTTTGCTCTATATTTTACCCCTATTTATCTAAAAAGTAGGGCCTGCTCTTCCAAATAGCTGTTATTTCAGCTCGTTGTAAAGAACAATAAGCTGTAATCCAACTGTTATACAACCTGTAATCAATCCTGAGCCGCCCGCTTCCCGGAGTTTGGAAACAAACAGCCGGATTGAAGCGCCCGGTCAGGGAGATGCATCAAAAACGCTTACAATCATACCACTATATGGGACAATTTCTGAAATTTCTACTAGCCTCCTGCCTGGGGCTGTTTATTGGCTTTTGCTTGCTTTTTGGCATTGGAGCTATCGCCATCGGGCAGGCCATCAGTGCCTCAGAGCAAGTCAAAGACGTTGAAGCGAACTCTGTACTGCACCTCACGCTCGAACGCCCTATTCCGGAACAAACCAACAACCTGGAAATCGACCCCTTCGCCTTTAATACCGAAAGTACCCTCGGGCTGACCGCTATGGTGGAGGCGATTGAAAAAGCCGCTGCCGATGACGACATAAAAGGCATCTTCCTTGAGCCGGAGCAGCTTGCTTCCATCGGGCTGGCCTCTGCAAGCGTGATCCGCGATGCCCTCGTGGAGTTCAAAGCTACTGATAAATTCATCATCGCCTACGGCGACTACTACACGCAGGCGGGCTACTACCTGGCCGCTACTGCTGATGAAGTCATCCTCAACCCACTGGGCATTGTGGACCTGAGGGGCTTCTCCACGCAAATTCCGTTCTTCAAGGACATGCTCGACCGCATCGGCGTCAATATGCAGGTCTACTACGCCGGCAAATTCAAAGGCGCTACAGAGCCGTACCGCCTCAACGAGCTTAGCGATGCCAACCGGCAGCAAATACGCACCTACCTGGATGATGTGTACAACCATTTCCTGTCAGGGCTGAGCGAATCCCGCGGACTGACGATGGATGCCCTGCGGCAGATCGCCAACGACTACGAAGGCATGGACCCGAATGCAGCCCTGGACAATCAGTTGGTCGATGCCATAGACCACCGGGACGCCGCAATGAACCTCCTGCGCGAACGCCTCGGCCTGGAAGCCGATGAAGAGATTAAGCAGGTCCGCTTAAGCGCCTACGCCAAAGCCAGTAAAGACACGAAAGACTACTCCGTAAAGGATAAAATCGCCATCATCTACGCAGAGGGCGCTATCGTGGACGGTAAAGGCACGCCGGGCACTATTGGCGATGAGCAATACGTCAAGTACATCAGGGAAGCCCGCAATAGCGACCGGATCAAAGCAGTGGTGCTCCGCGTGAATTCACCGGGCGGCAGCGCTATGGCTTCCGAGAATATCTGGAAAGAGATCCGGCTGACCCAGGAAGCTGGCAAACCCGTAGTGGTCTCTATGGGCGACTACGCGGCCTCTGGCGGTTATTACATTTCCGCTCCGGCAGACTCTATTTTCGCTGAGCCCAATACCCTGACGGGCTCCATCGGCGTCTTTTCGCTCATCCCTGATGCCAGTGAACTCATGAATAAGAAACTGGGCATCCACTTTGACACCGTAAAAACCGGGGATTTCTCTCTGGGTATCACCCCGTTTTTCCCCATGTCCCCACAGGGCGCTCGCCTGATGCAAATACGTACCGACAGCATGTATGAAACCTTCCTCAGAAGAGTGAGTGAAGGCAGAGGCCTGCCCCGGGATTCGGTGCACGCTATTGCACAGGGCCGAGTATGGACGGGTAATGCAGGTCTGAATAATGGCCTGGTTGATGCCTTAGGCGGCCTCGATCGTGCGCTGGAAGCCGCTGCTGCTTTGGCAGAGCTGGAGGAATACCGCACGACAGACTACCCCAAGGTCAAAGAGCCGCTTCAGCAACTGATGGAAGAATGGCTGGGTGAAGAAAATGTCCGTGCCCAGGCAATGATGAAATACCAACTGGGCGATCAGTACAAACATTACAAACTGCTGAAAGACTTAGCGGAAAGCAAAGGGGTGCAGGCAAGGATGCCTTACCTCCTGGAGTATTAGAGCGTGTTGGGACTTTAGTAATCGGTCTGCAAACTACACTTTTTTGCTTATACTTCGTCCCGAAAATCCTTCCCGCAAATTGCGGGACAGGCTATTTAGTTAAGGCTAAACTCCGGTTTTCGTGCCTCGTCTAACCAAAAAATTGTTAGTTTTCGACTAGAAGACCAACGTCCCAACACGCTCTTAGAGCGTGTTGGGACGTTGGTAATAAAAAAAGTGTCCTGCTCCCGGGAGCAGGACACTTTTTTTATTGGGCGAAGTGCAGGAACCGGACAGCCCGGTTACGAACGCTAATAAGCAACAAATTCCCGGGCGTGCGCCTCCATCACCTTCAGAGTGTCAGCGTCTGTGATTTCGCCATTGCCGTTTTTGAGCTTGAAAATACTGGAAATGGGCAGCTTATTAGGCATCACCGTCATGCCCAGGTAGTTGAGTACACCGGTGAGGTGCTCCATACCACGCAGGTTGCCCGCCCGGCCAGAAGCAATACCCACCAAAGCGGCTTTTTTATGCTGGAAGTTGCGGCTGTACTCCCGTACGGTGCAGGCATCAATAAACAACTTCACCGCCCCTGGGAAGCTGCCGTTGTATTCCGGCATCACAAAGACCATTTTTTCAGCCGGCAGCACGTACTCGTCCTGTAGTGCGCCTACTGAAGGCGACTGCTCCGCGTACATGGCTTCGTGAAACCAGTCATGCGGAATCTGCTCCAAAGCCAGTAGTTTCACTTCCTCTTCCGTATGCTTTTGCAGCAACTCAGCGTACAATTTGGCAAAATTCAGGCATTCGCTGCCTTTTCGGTTAGTACCGGATATAACGGTTATCATAATTTTCTTTAGCGGCTTTTAAGAATACAGACTACTACACAGTTTATAACCTAAAATTGTTTAGCACTTTCGTCTTCTGCTCAATTTTACTATATTCAAGCGCTAACCAAATTGAGTACTAACCAAGACCGTATGAAGATCACTTGCAGCGCAGGCAGACCCAACCTTTTGGCCTATCCAAGGCAAAAGGGCAAGTCCGGACCTGCAGCAATGCGGATTCAATGGGTCTGACAAATACATAGAACTGTGAAATTAACGTATTACGGGCATTCCGCTTTCGGGCTGGAAACCAAGGGCAAACACATCCTTTTCGACCCATTCATCTCCCCCAATGAATTAGCGGCCGACATTGATGTCGATCAGTTGAAGGCTGACTACATTCTTGTCTCCCACGGGCATCAGGACCACGTGGTGGATGTGGAGCCCATCGCCAGGCGGACAGGTGCCAAGATCATCTCCAATTTCGAAATCGTAAGCTGGTACGGAGAAAAAGGCCTGGAAGGCCACCCCATGAACCACGGCGGTAAGTTCAAATTTGACTTCGGCGTCGTCAAATATGTCAATGCCGTCCACTCCAGCGTATTGCCCGATGGCACCTACGGGGGCAACCCGGGCGGCTTTGTCATCTGGAACGAAGAAGGCTGCCTGTACTTTGCCGGCGATACGGCCCTTACGATGGACATGAAACTCATCGCCATGACCTGTCCCACACTGGACCTCGCGATCCTGCCCATCGGGGACAACTTCACCATGGGGTACGATGAAGCCCTCGTCGCCTGCGACTATATCAACTGCGACCGGGTGCTGGGCTGCCATTACGATACCTTCGGGTATATTAAAATTGACCACAAGGCAGCGCAAAAAGCTTTTGATGCTAAAGGAAAAGAGTTAATTTTGCTTCCAATCGGCGAAAGCCTTGAACTTTGATGCCGGATAAAGGCGTCGAATATCAGCAGGGTGAAGTACGTTTGTGTTCTTCCGGCCAGGTATCCAAATATCCACAGCATAGCCCGTTGAGGGTGGTGCCAGGAGGTACCGGGGTGGTGCAAGCCACCGCAAAGCCGAAGCGCACTACTTCACCCTTCATTTTTTCGCGGCTACGGACAGCATGCCCGGGCCATCAACACGGATTCTGATTATGGGAAAAGTCATAGCGATAGCCAACCAAAAAGGCGGTGTAGGTAAAACCACCACCGCCATCAATCTTTCCGCCAGCCTGGCCATCCTGGAGAAAAAGGTGCTGCTCATAGATGCAGACCCTCAGGGTAATGCCACCTCAGGGGTAGGCGTCATGCCGGGTGATATCGAAACGACCATCTACGACTGTCTCGTCGGTGGGTTGGAAACAGAGGAAGCCATCTACGAAACGGATACCCCCAACCTGCACATCATCCCTTCTACCATTGACCTCGTAGGCGCCGAAATTGAACTGGTCAGTCAAATGAAGCGGGAGTTCCTGATGAAAGACGTCGTGGAACAGGTCAGAGCAAATTACGATTATATCTTTATCGACTGCCTGCCTTCTCTGGGCCTGATCACGGTGAATGCCCTGACCGCAGCGGACTCCATCCTCATTCCGGTCCAATGCGAGTTTTTCGCCCTCGAAGGCTTGTCCAAACTCCGGGAAACGATTGACCTGGTGCAGAAGAAAATCAACCCCAACCTGGAGATCGAAGGCATCTTGTTGTCTATGTACGACACCCGCCTCCGCCTGGCTAATATCGTTGTGGAAGAAGTGCAAAAAATGTTTGGAGAGGAGGTCTTCGACACCATTATTCACCGGAATTCTAAAATTGGGGAAGCGCCCAACCTGCATATGCCCGTGGTGATGCTTAACGCAGGCAGCCGCGGCAGCATCAATTTCCTCAACCTCGCCCGGGAGTTTCTGACCAATAACAATGATCAAATGGAAGGCGTGCCCAGCATGCAGGCTGATTAGTAACCACCCAAAAACCAGAGTCTATGGCCAAACGCATCAGCAAGAAGAGAAAAACCAGTGCAGATGATTTGCGGAGCTCCCTGCGCACTGCAGCCGGTAAAGGTAGCAGCAGCGGAGGGCGTTTGTCGTATTTTAATATTACCGAAGAAGATATTCAGAATGACCCGGCCGGAGTCAGCAAAGAGCTCGCTAATACTGTAGCTATGCTCCCTGTAGTACAGATCGCACCCAACCCGGATCAGCCCAGGAAGGAATTTGAGCCCGAAGCCCTGCAGGAGCTCGCCGACTCTCTGAAAACCTACGGGCTCATTCAGCCTATCACCGTTCGCCGGTTCAACGACCACGAATATCAGATTATCTCGGGGGAACGTAGGTGGCGGGCCGCCCAACTGGCCAAACTGGAAGAAATCCCCGCTTACATTCGCATTGCCAGCGATCAGGAAATGACCGAAATGGCACTGGTCGAAAACATTCAGCGGGAAAACCTCAACCCTATGGAAGTCGCCTTCTCCTACCACCGGCTGATTGAGGAGTTCAAGCTTTCTCACGAAATGCTGGCTACCCGAGTCGGTAAAAAAAGGGCAACCATCACCAACTACCTGCGCCTCCTTGATGTGCACCTGGAAGTCATGAAGACCCTCAAATCCGGCGACATCAGCATGGGCCACGGCCGTGCCCTGGCAGGTATCGATGATAAACTGCTGCAAAAGCAAGTGCTGGACAAAGTGCTGGCCGACCGCCTGAATGTAAGGGATACCGAGCGGCTCGTACGGAAGTACAGCAAACAGAACAAGAAAAAACAACAGCTCCCGGATAGTTATCAACGGGTCCTCAATGAGGTGCGCGCCAAACTCGGCTCCGGGCGCATTGACCTTAAGCTTAAAGACGAGCAGGCCGGCAAGGGGCAGATCGTCCTGCCTTTCGGGTCGGTTGAAGAACTTAATCAACTACTCGATCAGCTCGATATTCAGATCTGACCGGGCAAATGTCAACAAAAAGCTAAATCGGGGTGGTCGCATCTACAAAAGACTTTCAGCAACGTTTGCAGAGTATGAAAAGCATTTCATACACAATAGCCCTCGCGCTTACCCTTTGGGCATCGGCCGCAGTTGGGCAGGCGCCCCCTCCGGCGGAATCGCCGGCAGATACCGCCGTCCTGTCCGCTGCAGAAGCGGCAACAGACAGCCTGCAAAAGCCCAAACGGCAAAACTGGCTGACCCGGGACTACCCTTCTCCCCGCAAAGCTGCGATCCTGGCCCTGGCCATTCCGGGTGGGGGTCAGATTTACAACAAACGCTGGTGGAAGCTGCCCCTCGTCTATGGAGCCGTTGTCGGCATGGGCCTTACGATCGATTACAATCAGAGCAACTACCGCCGGCTGCGTGATGCGCTGGAGCTCAAACGTGATACGATGGAGCACGAGTTCTCCGGCACCTCAATCGATAACGAACGGGCGCTGCGGTCCCTGCGCGACGAATTCGACAAGAACACGCAGATGGCTTACGTGGGAATGTTCCTGGTCTACACCCTGCAAGCGCTGGAAGCTTTTGTGGATGCCCACCTGAAAAGTTTTGACATTGATGACGATATTGGTATGGAAATCAAACCCACGCTTGACTTCCACGGGCTGAGCACTCCTACTATCGGGCTGGGCGTAACGATCCCGCTCAACCGGAAGCCCCCTACCCTGCCGGTTGCCCGGTAACGAAATCGAAGAGCCGATAAGATGACACAGTATCTCCCCAATGGCCGATCCGCCCTACCTGCAAACATCTGGAAGCGATGGATGCTCGCTTGCGGCAGCGGCGAGTTTCTGGGCATCGTTGCCGCTGCGGCTATTGCCATAGGCTACCAGCTGCTGCTGGGAGAACCAAGTACCCCATCGGACCGCATGCTCCATTTGTTTTTCATGCTGTTGGCAGGCGTCATCGAAGGCGGCATTCTGGCCTACTTTCAATACCGCCTAATTGGGAAGCTGTTCCCGGAAATCGCCTGGAAGCAGTGGCTTTCTTACACCATTGCGGCGGCAGTTAGCGGCTGGATGTTGGGCATACAGCCCGTTCTTCTGATCACCGGCAATGGTGCCACGGAAGCTATGGCCGCCCCCTCGCCGGCAGTCTACTACAGCATGGCAGCACTGACAGGTCTCCTACTGGGCACTCTTTTTGGCTACTTTCAATGGTTGCCGTTAAAAGGCCTGCGCAAGGAAGCGATGTTATGGATTCCCGCCAATGCATTGGGCTGGGCAGTAGGTATGGTCTTTATTTTCCTGGGGGCGAGCCTGCCGGATGAAGCAATGGCCTGGCCCCTAATCTTACTCCCGGGCGCGATGGGCGGTATTTTGGGCGGATGGAGTGTTGGGGCCATCACGGGCTTTTTCCTGCTCCGCATCTTACGTACTGCTCGTAAATAAGAGCTTGGTGGGATTTTGCTTTTGGAGCGAACGCAGCCAAATTTTATTCTGATCAAGACGTGATACATTCAAGAATGGGATTAAAGCGGCCCATTTTTGAATCACATAACCTTAGCGACGGGACCGACCGGTCCGTACCCCGTCGCTTGTGGGCTTTGGACACCGGAGACCGTACATGACTATGGCAGGCGGGAGAACAACGAAGAGCAGGACGAAATTTGGCAAGAGCAGCCCAAGGTGTAAAATCCCAACAAGCTCTAAATGCCTCTTATCACGTCAGGTTCTCCATTGTGAATCGTCTGCCAAGTCAGCGCATGTTTGGAGCAAACGATATTTGATTATCAGCAGAAGTGCTCCTCCAAACAAGCGCTCAGGAAGCTACCGTTAAGTCAGGGTTAGCAAGGTCTGCAAAGCTCATCGGTAAGGTCACTTTAAAAGTAGTACCTTTATCCACTTCGCTATCCACCTCTATCTGCCCGCCCAACCCCTCAATCTGATTTTTCGTCATATACAAACCCAGCCCCTGCCCATCAGCGCTGGCCACATGCAGGCGGGAGCCCAGCTTGAAGAGCTTGTCCCGGAAACGCTCCAGGTCAATGCCCAACCCAAAATCCTGAATAGAAACCACCGTATTGACTTTGCCTGCATGGGCATCAATCAGAATATCCTTAGAGGTTTCCGTGGCGCCATACTTGATGGCATTGGTCAGCAGATTATGGAAGATGCTGTCCAGGTGAGCAGGTATGGCCTTCACCTGAATATACGGCGGCACATTAACCCGCACCCGGACACCGTGCTTTTTGATGATCTGATTATTGAGGTCTACCACCCGGTTGATGGTCTCAGCCAGGTTGCAGTCTTCTTTGTCTTTTTGATTGATCTCTTTTTCGAAGTTGAGCAGGTGGTTGATATTAGAGATCGTGGTATCCAGCTTTTTGGTGGTCACTTCCAGCATTTCCAGGTAATCGGGGTTATCCGGCTCCGCTTTGATCATCTCGTTAAGGGCCAGCAGGTTGGCCACAGAGGCGCGGATGTTGTGGGAAGTCATAAAGGAAAACTCCCGCAGGCGCTCATTCTGATCGGTTGTTTTTTCCAGCAACTGCTCCAGGTCCCTTTGTTTCTGCGTACGCATTTGAATATTGACCAGCATTTGCCCAAAGAGCTTCAGCAGGGTAATTTCGCGTTGTGTATACTGATGCCAATGCCGTACCGAATCAAACCCCACGAAACCAATACAATGGCTACCATTCATGAGCGGTACGGCCAGGAGGCTTTTTATACCCTGCGGGTCCAGCACTTGCCGTATCCCGGAATGGACTGGCAGATCAAAAACATCGGGGATATACATGGGCAGCCCTTTGGTGTGAGCATCCACCCAATCGGGCAACATTTCAAGGGGCACCGTCTGAAGGTTATCGATCTCCGGGTCGATCCCTTCCCGGCACCACTCGTAAGTATTGGTACAAATCTCTTCTTCAAAGTGATAATCAAAAATATAAACCCGGTCTGCATCTACAAACCGGCCCATTTGCTGTAGGGATACATTAATGGCGGACTCCTCCTCCCCAAGCGGCAGGTTGATGTATTTTGAAGAAATATCCATCAGGATTTTCTGCATATCGGCGAAGCTCTGCAGCCGTTGTTCTGAGTTTTTCCGTTCCGTAATATCACGGATAATCAGTACAATCTCTCCGGAACGAGGCTCCAACTCCCCTTTAGTTTCCACCCATAGCCATTCGCCATTGCGGTGCTTTAACCGGTGCTCCATCTCAAATGAGCTTTCGGCACCTTCCCCTTTAAGAGCTTCCAAAGCCAGAATAGTCTTTTCTATATCCTCAGGATGAACAAACAAAGACAGGCGTTGCCCGTCGGTCTCCTCGGAAGAGTACCCGTAATTATTCAGCCAACTCGGTGACGTGTAGAGCACTTCCCCCTCGGAGTTCACTTTGAGCACACTGTCACCGATATAATTCACCAGCATTTGATAATCCTGTATACCTGCTTGTACTTTTTCCTCTAATTCCTGATTGTAGGCACTCAGCCGCTTGCTTTGCCTTTGGTAGTGCGTTTGCCGAAGCAGATTGACCACAAACACCACGACCCCTAATGCCAGGATAATCCCCAAAATACCATTGCGGGACTTATACCAGACCGTCGAAATTTGCAGGTGAAACTTCAGCGGTTCACTCCAGTGGTGGGCAGAAGATTGCCTGCCTTGTATACTCACCTCAGATACGCCTTTATTGAGGTCAGAAAAAGACAATTGGTTGTCCCGGGTATAAATGACCTGAGCAGGGCTGTTATCATCCGAAATTTCTATGCGGTATTCCGTAAGCGAAGAAGGGAAGCCCACACTTAAATAACGGACCGACAAGTAGTCGTCCATATCTGCTTCGAAACTATGGCTCACTTTTTCATAGACGACCCCTTTTGAAGATTCCACTTGTAACAAAAGGGGGCGGTCGGTTTGATTGCCGGGCATAGGGAAAGTATTCACTGCCAGCCCGTCGGGGGTGCCCGCCCATATCCGCCCTAATGCATCTGCTTTGAGGTTGCGCCAGTTGATCGCCTTGGAAGGCAGGCCGTGCATCGTTGTATACGTCAGTATCGTACTATCCTCCAGCCGGTTGAGCCCATTGGCCGTTGCAAACCAGACTTCATCTCCCGCCCCAATAGCGATAGCCAAAACAGAGACCCCGTTTGTTTTTTCCGGCCTTATTGCATTAAACGCTTTTTTGTGGTATTGGAACAAGCCAAGCGAAGCACCAACCACTACTCCCCAACCCGGACTGTGCGCAATATCAATCACCCTGAAGTCCTGATCCTTATCTACCTGAAGTTGCCCTTCGACCGCAAGGAAGGAATCCCGCAGCACATCGTACTTAAAAAGAGGCTTGTCAGCCTGCACCCCGCCAACCAGCAGTTCCTCCGAATTTGGGTTAAAGAAAACGGCTTCGGGGTTTTCCGGCCAGGCTTCTCCTTGTTGCTTATACTGTTTGATACGACCGTTTTCTTTCAGGCATAACAGGCTTTCTGACTGGGACTGACAGATCCACACCCAGCCGTTCTGATCCACCGCCAGGTTAAAGACCGCATCACCGTAGGCCGAAAGATCGTGCCGGCGAAGTACTTTTTTATCCCACCCCAACTTCATCAGCTGCCCCCCGGCACCTCCTATCCACAGGCCCGTTGGGGTAGCCTTTATGCTGTAGGCTTCAAATGGAGGTTCAAAGAAAGATTGCAACTTGTCGTCTTCGGTACCAGTGCCCGTCACAAAAATTTGCCCCCCGTCAGAAAGGTAGGTCTGCCCCTGATAATGGGCTATGCTTTGGATATAATGACCGTCCAGCTGATCGGCAAAGACGGATTCAAAAAACTTGGGCTTGAGCAGCAACAACCCATTATCCGTACTCAGCCACAAGTCGCCATTTCGCCCTTCGTTCAAAGAAGAAAATGCAGTGACCGGCCATTCTTCCTGCTGCAAAGCAGTCGCCTGTCCTTTACCATCAATCTGAAAAACGCCGCTATTCCTCACAGCTGCGGCTATGCTTCCATTTTTCAAACGGAGCATGGCAATCGGGTTAAGGGCATTGATTTTTTGGGCCGATTGCAAGGTGCCGTTCTCATTGAGCATCAATTGAAAAATCCCGCCGTAAGTACCAACCCATATTTCCCCTTTACTCATTTGCAGGGCAGCATTGACTTTCGTAGGGAGCTGATAGAGGGGCTTAGAAAACCGGTCTTCGGCTTCTTCGTACTTAAAAAGCACGCCGTTTTTAGAAATGGTGTACACATTGCCCCAGCCATCTTCCACAAAACTATAGGACAAGGTAAAGTCCTCGCTATGGTACTCCGGACTGAACGGATAGATCTTCAGGTCTTTACCGTTGGCACGGAAGACGTTATCGTTATTGCTGCCCCAGATACGCCCTTCTTCATCCTGAAAAAGCTTCTTGGTCAGTCGTATGGACTGATTCGGAAAGGCTTTGCGAATGACCGCTGATTGCAAGGAGGGCTCTATCCAGTAAAGCCCTTCATCGGAAGAAGCCAGCAGCTTTTGTCCAACCTGAATAATATCTTTGATGAAGGGGGTAGGGATTTTATCGCGGTAGGAATGGAATTGGTGCCCATCGTAACGGATAAGCCCACCATCCGTAGCCAGCCAAATAAGCCCAAATGAGTCCGAAACGGCTGCCTTAACGAGCGTATTTTGCAGCCCATCCAACTCATTATAGTTAAATAGCTTGTACTGCTGTGCCGTCAAAGGGCTCCCCCAAAAGGAAAGACAGCAAATGAAGCAAATAATCAATCGGATGCGCATATTCTGATTTTTGGCAAAAAAGCCCCTCAAAAGCGTGTTGGGACTTTAGAGCGTGTTGGGACTTTAGTAATCGGTCTGCAAACTACACTTTTTTGCTTATACTTCGTCCCGAAAATCCTCATTTAGCTAAGGCTAAACTCCGGTTTTCGTGCCTCGTCTAACCAAAAAAGTGTAGTTTTCGACTAGAAGACAAAAGTCCCAACACGCTCTTAGTAAATCGGTCTGTCCTGCTCCTTGGAGCGGGACATTTTCCTGCCTGTGTCTCGTCGCCTGTGGGCTTTGGCCACCGGAGACCGAAGTGTTCGACACGCAGGCAGGTTTGATTCTACTTCGTTCCGGAAACCCTCTCCGCAAACTGCCGGACCGGCTATCTAGCTTAGGCTAAGCTCCGGTTTTCGTGCCCCTGCCTGCCTGGCAAACCCGTTTGGCAGGCAAGTCGTATGACCAAAAAATTGCTAGTTTGCGACTAGAAGACCAAAATCCCGACATACTCTAACAGTCTTGTAATATCTGACTCCCGCGCCAAATTTGCAAGAAAAAGGCTAAAAATCAGAATAGCGGGGAAAAGCAGGCCCGCAAGTCTGAAATCATTGTCTGCCCAATAGGCCCAGAAATGGGAATGATCCTTAACTTTAAGGAAACAGAAACCAACAACTATGAGAGGCCCCTCTATTACACTTTTTATGCTCTTGTTTTTTTTAGCACCGGGATGCGGCACCGACCAAGCCCCCAAATCGGGAGCGAACGAAACTTCCGATCAGCTCCCCCCGGATTCACTGCGCACTTTGTACCAGAAGCTCAGCGCCATGCATACGGATACATTACCCCTTCGCCAAATACAGGAACAACATAAACTTTATGCGGTGGATGAAGCCCCTTTGGATACCGCATTTTATGTGTTCCGGGAGCAACTGCTGCAGGCAGTCCGTCAATATGACGTCTTCGCGCTGCTCGATGCCGTGGACAAAGACATCGAGGTCTCCGGCGCCAAGGAGCCCGGCGTCGCGGGCCTTGTCACCTACTATGGGCTAACCCCCTCCGCTGCGGACAGCCTCCCCATCTGGCAGATTATGGAAAACCTGCTGCTGGAAGGGGGCACCTTTAGCGAAAACGGGCGGGCCTTCACGGCCCCCTACTATGCCGCCACCTGGCCTAAACAGTACGCAGCAGACGAGTATGCGGTCATCAACGGCAGCGGAGTACGGATACGCAGCGCACCAAACCTGAACAGCTCAATCGTCAAAACCGTCTCCTACGAACTCGTCAAATACCTGGAAACAACAGACCAAACGGAGGAGATTGGCGATGAGGAATACCCTTGGGCTGCCATTGAACTATCCGGGGGGCAAAAAGGGTTTGTATATGGCAAATTCGTAGCGCGCGCCAACGGCTACCGGGCCCGGTTTGAGCGGACCGGGCCGCAGCAATGGGCGATGACCCAACTGCTGCACGGCGATTAGCGCAAAATAGCTACATTCGCATTCAGTCAAACGCTATTCCTGTGGAAGAACGATTACACCCGGCACCGGCTACACAACATTACGTTTCGGTCATCCTGCCACTGGCCGTACCGAAGCCCTTTACCTATGAGGTCCCCGAACCGATGGTCCCCGATGTCGCTTTCGGCAAACGGGTGGAGGTGGAATTTGGCAAAGCCAAACGCTATAGTGCCCTCATCCTGGAAGTCACCAATCAGGCACCGGACGCCTACACCCCAAAACCCCTGATTTCAGTAATCGACGAAGCCCCGGTGGTCAACGAAGCGCAGGTCAAACTCTGGCGATGGATAGCCGACTACTACCTGTGTACCCTCGGGGAAGTCATGAATGCTGCACTGCCAGCCAACCTTAAGCTGAGCAGTGAGACGATTCTCAGCCTGAGCCCCCTTTTCGGGCAGGACTTCAGTGAGCTTGATGATCAGGAATACCTGATCGCCGAAGCCCTGACGCTCCAAAAGGAAATTACCATTGATGATGTGCGGGGCATCCTGCAGCGTAAGACCGTTTATCCGCTGATCCGCCGGATGCTGGACAAGCGTATCCTTTACCTTAAGGAAGACCTGAAACAGAAGTACAAGCCCAAAACCATTGGCTGTGTCCGGCTGCAGGAGCCTTTTGCTTCGCAACCCAAGCTACTGGAGGAGGCCTTCGCCCAACTGAGCCGGTCGAACCGGCAGGTCGAAGCCCTGATGGCCTACGTACAAATTTCCCGGAGCATCGACTTTGTACGCAAACAGGACATTTACGACAAGGCGGGAGTAGACAGCACCGTACTCCGCGCAATAGAAAAAAAAGGTATTTTCGAAATCTATGAACACGAAGTCAGCCGGCTCGGCGGGTACGAAGACCCCACGATTGAAGCCAGTACACTAGCCGAACAGCAAACCCGCGCCTTAAAAGAGATACAGGCAGGTTTTGAAGCACAAAAACCGGTTTTGCTGCATGGAGTGACCGGTAGCGGTAAAACACGGGTATACATTGAGCTGATTCAGGAGGCGATTGACCGGGGGGAGCAAGTCCTTTATTTATTGCCCGAGATCGCCCTAACCACTCAGATTGTCTCCCGCCTGGAACAGGTTTTCGGGGATGATATCATCGTTTACCACAGCCGCTTCAACAACAACGAACGGGTAGAGCTCTGGAACAGCATACTCAATGGCAAGCCAGTAATGCTGGGTGCCCGGTCGGCCTTGTTCCTGCCTTTTTCCAAGCTGGGCCTGATCATTGTAGATGAGGAGCACGACCCTTCCTTCAAGCAATACGAGCCCAACCCACGGTACAATGCCCGGGACGCAGCGGTCTACCTGGCCCACCTGCATGATGCCAAAATTATTCTCGGCACTGCAACCCCCTCCCTGGAGTCTTACGCCAACACCAAAAAGGATAAGTACCGCCTGGTGGAAATGCCCGAACGCTTTGGCGGCATTCAGTTGCCGGAGATCAAAATCGTGGATGCCAAGCGGGAGCTCAAAGAACGCAAACTTCAGTCCCACTTCACCTCAGTCCTTATTGACGGGCTTAAAACCGCCCTGGGGCAGGGGCAACAAGCCATTCTGTTCCAAAACCGGCGCGGCTACTCTCCCACCTACCGCTGTACCACCTGTGGCTGGCATGCCGAATGTATTCAGTGCGATGTGAGCCTGACGTACCACAAGTTTCACAATAACCTGCGCTGCCATTACTGCGGCTATACCGCCAACCTGCCATCGGCCTGCCCGGCTTGTGGCGACAAAAAACTGATTATCAAGGGTTTTGGGACTGAGAAAATTGAGGATGAGCTCAAGATATACCTGCCGGAAGCACGCATTGCCCGTATGGACCTGGACACCGTGCGCGGCAAGCATGCCCACGCTCGCCTGATCAACGATTTTGAGGAAGGCCGAACGGATATTCTGGTCGGTACACAGATGGTGACCAAAGGCCTCGACTTTGAAAAGGTCGCTGTAGTGGGGGTCCTTAGTGCCGATCAGTTATTGCAGTTCCCGGACTTCAGGGCCGGGGAGCGGGCATTTCAGCTGATGCTGCAGGTAGCCGGCCGGGCCGGGCGCAAGCACAAGCGCGGGCAGGTGATCATACAGGCTTTCAATACCAGCAGCCCGGTGCTTAGTGAGGTTTTGGAGGGTGACTACGCCCGTTTCTTCGCCCGCGAAATGATGGAGCGCAATCAGTTTCAGTACCCGCCCTACGTGCGCATGATCCGCATTACCCTCAAACATACCAAGCCCGCTACCGTCAATGATGGAGCTAAGCTGTTTGAAAAAGTCCTCAAAAAACGGCTGGGCGACTGGGCAATGGGGCCAGCAGTGCCTTACGTTTCAAGGATCCGGAGCTACTACCTGCTCGATTTCATGATCAAAGTGCCAAAGCATCCGAAAAAACTGGCCTACGCTAAAGCGAGCATCCGGGAAGCGGCAGACTACCTGAATCAGGCTAAAGGATTGAGCAATGTGCGGGTGAGTGTGGATGTGGACCCGTATTAAGAGCAACAAACAAAAATTAACAGCAATGAGCCTAAAGAAGCGAACGTACGAAATCCTGAATGTCTCCCGCGAAAAGGGAGACCTGAGCTGGTGGGTAGACGTCCTCTTGGTGACCCTGATCAGCCTGAATGCGCTGGCGCTGATCCTGGAGACGGTGGAGACGGTTTTCGAGCAGTACGAGGCTTTTTTTTACTACTTCGAGCTCGTCTCGGTAATTATTTTTTCTGTGGAATACGTACTGCGGGTATGGTCGGCCAACGCTGCACCTGCCTACCGTAAACCGGGGACAGGCAATCTGCGCTACGCCCTCACGCCCATGGCGTTGATCGACTTACTGGCGGTACTGCCGTTCTATCTGCCCCTACTCGGCTTTGACTTCCGTATTGCACGTACTCTCCGCCTTTTCCGCCTGCTACGGCTGTTCAAAATTTCCCGTTACACAAAGGCGCTGCAACACATCAACCGGGTATTTCAGGACAAGCGGGAAGAACTGGGGATTTCACTAACGTTCACGACCATTCTACTACTCCTTGCCTCTACCCTCATGTATTACGCCGAGCACGAGGCACAACCCGAGGCCTTTTCCAGTATACCGGAAACGATGTGGTGGGGCATCGCCACCCTGACCACCGTGGGTTACGGAGATGTGTACCCGGTGACGGCTATCGGCAAGCTGCTCGGCGGCGTCATCGCGGTCATCGGTATCGGTTTATTTGCACTGCCCACAGGCATCCTGGCTTCGGGTTTTTCAGAAAAGCTCTCGCAGGAAGCAGAAACGGCCTGCCCGCACTGTGGGGAGCGGTTAGAGGGGAGCCGCAGTTGATACCCTCCGGAAATAAAAATAGCGTTCAACCCATACCGACATTGCGAAATCACTGTTAGCGTCCATGCGAATTGGGCCTTATTTCGACCCGTTTCAGGGACTGAATTTGCCTAAAAAAGCTACCCATCTTTGGTCAAATCTTCCTATATTTAGGATTATCAGAATTAAATGAAAATAGTGCCAGGCCTTATTGCCTTGCTTTTTTCACATGCATTCGTCTGATTGCTTTGCTGAAGCAGCAAAACAGACAAACGAGTACATAATCCTAAAAACGACGACAATGATTAGGTCCATGATGCTGCTGATTTGCAGCTTACTGTGCAGCCCTTTGTGGGCGCAGCACCCGCTCGACAATTGTGAGCAGGCCCTTCCAATCGAACTTAGCCTGCCCTCCCCCTGTCCTGAGTCTTCCATCGTTACCGATTCCTTTAGTTTCAACCTTGATGAAGCCCTGCCTTCTGCCTATTTGAGCAGTAGCAGTTGTGCCGATCCTGATGTAGCCACCGCTGGCGGAGACATTTGGGTCACTTTTCTGCCTAAGGGCAACGAAATCACCCTGACCCTGACCGGTGCAGGACAGCCCCACCTGATCCTGATGCGGGGAGGCGCCTGTGGCCAACTCATACCGGTTGGCTGTGCCTCCGGCGAAACCACTGCTACCCTGCAGGCCGGCGTGAGCCGTAACGAGCCTTACCACCTGCTCATTGCCGGAGGAGCAGGAGCTGCTACGCTGACCGTAACCTCCACCAACAACTGCAGCCCCTGCACGCTGGTACGGGATGGCTATTTCACGGCCGCCCCCGCTCCCGTCAACGGGCGCTACCCCGGTGGGCAGGAAGTGCAAATGTGCTTTACGGTAGACCGCTGGTCGAATACGGCCAGTAGCGAATTCCTGCATGCGCTGGAGCTGGAGTTCAGCGAAGGCTGGGACCTGAGCACTTTCGTACCACAGCCCCCCGTTTCCTGTTCTGATAATGGCGCATGGGGCTGGTACAATGGCTGGATCAGTGGAGCGACCGGCGAGGCCTTCGGCCCCGGTTTTGCTTTTGATGAAATCAAAAATGGCATACAGGACGGCAATCCGGGCAACAACCGGGGCATGGATGGCATTGGCTGCGCCGATATTGGGGGCATGGAAAGCAATAGCACCCTGCAGTTTTGCTGGACCGTAACTACCGCCGACTGCCCGGCGGGGGAGTTTGGCTACCCGGCCTCCCTCAACCTGGGCGCAAGGCTGCTCGGTGATGGCCTTTCCGGCTCCTGGTCACAAACCGACTGCTACAACCCGGTTACCGAGCCTTTTAATGCCAGCCTTTATTGCCCGGATGATTTTGCCCCCGAAATCACTATCAACGATGCCAGCTGTGGCGAAAATTGCGATGGCACCCTCGCCCTGGCCGGTGCCGGTGCAGGCCCCTGGGACTATGTGCTGTCGGACACAAGCGGCAGCCTGCTGTACCTGGCGACCAGCATTCCCGGACCGGACACCATCAGTGGGCTATGCCCGGGCTTGTACGAAGTGCTGATTGTGGATAATGCCAGTAATGAAGCCCGCCGGCAATTGGTTGAGATCAACACCGGCATCGTACCCACAGCAACGGCAAGCTTCACTTTACCCTGCTTTGCGGGCGAGCCCATCCCGCTGAGCGCAACGGTCGTGCCTGCCAATGGCAATATCACCTACCTCTGGACCGGCCCCAACGGCTTTGTGCGGACCACCCCTGACCCAATGGCACTTTTCCCCGGCGACTATACCCTCGAAGTCAGCGTGGATGATTGCCCGGCAGCACCTTACTCCTTTACCCTTCCCGCCATCAGCGATATTGTCATTGCTGAGCTTGGCCCGGATACAATGATCATCTGCCCGGGCGAGACCATCACCCTTTCCGTCAGTGGCACGGCAGAACAGCTAACCTGGACAGAAGCAGGTGCGGATGGTGTCCTGTCCAATGCCGACTCTATTACCATTACACCGGCAGACGGCGCGGTCTACCAGGTAGAAGGCGTGAGCCCGAATGGCTGCACAGGTACTGATTTTGTTTACTTCCAGGTGGCGCTGTCCCCTACCCTGTCGGTTGTGCCTGAAGGTACACTTTGCCCGGGCGAAAGCGCCGCTCTTTCTGTAGATCAGGGCAGCAGCTGGGTGTGGAGCACCGGCGATACCACGCAGCAGCTTTCCGTTGCACCAACCGCCAACACCACTTACACGGTGACCGTGACCGATGATGGCGGCTGCAGCAACGTGCTTTCGGCCAATGTTGCAGTGGCTTCCGGCAACGGCTTTTTTGTATTCCAGGATCAGGAGCTCTGCGCCGGCGAAAGCGCCATGCTGGCAGCAAGCGGTGGGCAGACCTTCCTTTGGAGCACTGGAGAAACGACCAACAGCATTACCGTCACGCCAGACACTACGCAGACTTATTTGGTAACCCAGACGGATGAATTTGGGTGTAGCCATACCGACTCCGTCAGGGTCACTGTAAATCCGGCCCCTCAGCTCACCTATGTCCCCGCCGAAGTGCTAATTTGCGATGGTGATGAAGTGCAGCTTGAGCTTTACCAGGCAGATACGCTACTCTGGGACACCCTCGTCAGCCCGGGCATGGATACCGAATACCTGCCCCCATTCGATTTTGGGTGCCAGTCCATTCCCGCCTTTCAGGTCTACGTCAGCCCACTGCCAGCTGTTGCCATATCAGGGCCGGAGACCCTCTGCGGGCAGGACAGTGTGTTGCTTACCGGCACAGGCATTGGCCAACTGCAATGGGGAGACGGCACTTTGGGCGACAGCCTCATCGCTTACCCGGATGGTACCACCACCTACTACCTGACCGCTACAGACACCATTACCGGATGCAGCGCTACAGACAGCCTGTCTATCACCACGGTTTCGGAGCCGCCCGCGCCGGATATCAGCTGTGAATCCCGGCTCGGGGCTATACGTTTTTCCTGGCCACAGGAAGCCGGTTACAACTACACCGTCACCGTTGAGGATGGGCCCGAGGGGTTCTTCCAAAGCAGTAATCAGTATACGGTTACAGGGCTTTCACCCGGACAAACGGTGAGCATCACCCTGGAAGTCTCCCAAAACGCAGGTTGCACCACAACCGTCAGTGGCAGCTGTACCGCTCCCGATTGTAGCGTACTCGACCTTTTCACGCTAGTCCCCGACCGTGTTTGCACCGATGACGGAGACGTTGCCCTTTTGGCAGATGTAGCCGGCGGCACAAATCAGGGCGAAGGCAGCTGGTCCGGTCCGGGGCTGGACAGTACCGGGCAGGTTTTTAGCCCCGCCTGGGCAGGAGCAGGCACCCATGCATTGGTCTACACCTACACCGATCAGGGTTGTACCGTAAGCGACACGACGGTTATCGAAGTAGCCGGCAAGCTCGCGCCCGAGCTGATTACCTGCGCTTCCTCCGGAGACACCTTAGCTTTTGAATGGCCGGGGCTGCCACAAGACACGGCCTACAACGTTACAGTGCTATCCGGCCAAACCGGCACGCTCACGGGCAACAGCTACCTCATCCCCGGGCTGAGCACAGGGGATACCGTAGCCATTTCCATCACGGTTTTGACAGACGGGCCCTGTGGGAGTTATGAAGTCAGTAGCAGCTGTACCCTGTCCACGCCGGTTTGCCCAACGGTTGAAGCCCCTGCCGATACCTTTATTTGCAATGGCGCTTCGGTACTGCTCGACTTTACCGATACCACCGCCTGGAACACCTACAGCTGGTCGCCTGCAGACAACCTGAGCTGTACGGACTGCGCCCATCCGACCGCCACCCCGGATGCCACAACGACCTACCAACTGATGGTTACCGATAATGGCGGTTGCGCCGATACCGTAACCTATACCATCTATGTGCAGACCTTCCCCACCAGCTATATTCCGGATGAGCCGGTTACCTTCTGCCCGGGAGAAGCGTTTGAATTGTGCATGCCCGATGGCGATATTCACTACTGGATCGGGCCCAATGCCTTTATTACCACAGAGCAATGCCTGACATTCAGCAATATTACGGAAGCTGATGCCGGCAACTACTACGCGTTTATGCGCACCAACGGCTGCCGCTTCCTAAAGGCGTTTAAGCTAGAAGCCGCACCGGAGCTTGAGGTTACGATCACGCCGGACTTTCAGGCCGTTTGCCCGAACGACACGTTTGCCCTTTGGGCAACTGCCCCGGGAGCGACCGGCCTCAGTTGGTCGCCTGCCGCGTATTTGGATTGCCCGGATTGCTTATCCGTTAGTGGTAGTGTACCACAGACCGTTACCTTTTTGCTGTCCGCTACGGATGCTTTTGGCTGTTCTTCAACAGGACAGGCCGTCGTTTTTGTAGAAGATTGCAGCCCGGCGCCAAGGCCCGGCAGCGGCAGCCCAAAACTGAAGGGACTGAAGGTCTTCCCGAACCCCGCTTCACAAAGGCTGGAGATTCGCACGCAGCTCACAGGCCTGAAAACCCTGCAACTGTGGAGCGTTACCGGGCAGCTTGCGCTTTCCCTCCGCTTTGAAGGGCAGCAATCAGAGCTTTCCGTAGCAGCATTACCGCCCGGAACTTACTTTGTAAAGGTCTTCAATCAGGAAGACGCCACGCAAACCCGGCTCCTCATCAGCCGGTAATACCGCGTCAGCTTGGAGAGGTTTTACCGATAAATCTCCTTCAAATCTACGCTCTAAGCCCCAGGCGCCAGGAAATAGCGCCCGGGGCTTTTTTTTGGCATGTACGGCAAGTAACCTCCGCCAACGGTCAAAATCCATGAAACTTCAATAAAAGTATGCATACCCAATGTGCTAAAAATCAACCCCTTACTCTTCTTTCAAACGCCATCTCACCCTGCCCGTCTAAAAAAATGCCCTTGATGGGGCAGCACAAC
Organism: Phaeodactylibacter sp.; assembly: GCF_040219495.1. GTDB lineage: Bacteria > Bacteroidota > Bacteroidia > Chitinophagales > Saprospiraceae > Phaeodactylibacter. The sequence goes on from NZ_JAVJSK010000119.1 coordinate 34,528, forward strand.
CCCCTCCTTGAGGGTCTACTCTACAAATGAACACAACCGGACAAACACTAAGCGCTTATTAGTAAGTTATTGTCTACCCAAACATCCAGAACACCAATGCAGCCCCCCTATTCAAGCCCCCCGTAGCTGGTATATGAATGCCCTGTGGTATGATCCGCAAGCACATCCCTAACCGGATACCCGCCAGCATTTTTCAAATTTAGCTCACCAATTTTTGTCTGGAAAATGAGAAGATCATCAATGCTTCTTTTCCTCTATGTCTCCTTGATAGCCAACGCTCTGGGGCAAGTGGAAAACGATTTATGCGCTACGGCCACTCCTATTTTGCTGGGGCAAGTCCTCACCTGTCCAAACGACACACCGGTCGAGGCACAGGCCACCGGCTCTACTATCGGGGCCACACCTACCCAACCCGAACTCCGCCTGAGCGACCCCAGTCAGGGCTTCAACCTGAACAGCCCCGGTGCTGACGTGTGGTACACCTTTACCGCTATCACCAACCAAACCGTAATTTCGATAACCGGCGGCCTGTCACAGCCCATTCTTGTGCTTTTTCAGGCCAATAGCTGTGCGGACCAATTCCCGGTAGCCCTCCAATATGGGAGCCCGAATTCCTTTGGGGCCACGCTGAGTGCACGCACAGAGCCAGGGGCCAGCTACTTTCTGCTCGTCAGCAGCGGTGACTTTGGCGCACAGGGAGACTTCAGCCTCAAGATCAAATCAGAAAACGACTGCTCCATCTGCGGCGAGCGGCGCGGGCAGTTGAGCGTTCAGCCTGCTCCGGTCAGCGGCACCTATGCAACCGGGCAGGAAGTTACGTTTTGCTACACCCCTACCCTTTGGGCGCCGGGCTTCAGCCTCGAATGGCTGCACGGGCTTGATATCGCCTTCGGGCCCGGCTGGGACCTGTCCACCCTGGAGACGAGTGCTCCTGCCGCCTGTACCGCTCCCGACGGAGCCTGGGCGTGGTACGATAGCTGGGAAAGCTGCAACACCGGCGACACCTACGGCCCTGGCTTTGCCTTTGACAGCAAACGCGGCCTGTTGTGCCCGGGCGGCAGTGCCAATGATGGCTTGCCGGGCAATAACTTTGGAGATGGGCCCTGCGGTAACCTGCAGCCCGCGCCCCTCGACCTGGAATTTTGCTGGACGGTGCAGGTCAAATCGACCTTTAGTAATACCGAAGAAGCGAACCTGAACCTGGATATCAAACTGTTGGGCGATGGCATCTCCGGCTCCTGGATGATGTTTAGCTGTGCGCCCGAGACCAGCACCTCCTTTTTAGCAACAGCTGTGCCGCCCTCCAACGCACAGCCGGGCGTCGCGGTACTGCAACCAGCCTGCCCTTCGCTTTGCAACGGACAGATCAGTCTTTCCGGGGGCAGCAGCCATGCTTTTACCCTCTATGATGCCGATGGGCTGGCCGTTTTTACCGGTAACGGACCGAGCCTGAATACGGTTGTAAGCGACCTTTGCCCCGGTAACTATCAATTTGTTATTGAGGACGGAGGCAATGAGCAATCGATCAGCGTGCAGGTGCCAGCTACAGACCTGCCAGATTTAAGCGCCAGCTATTTTCCGGCATGTTTCGAGAGCGACCCCTATCAGTTGCAGGCCACTGCGGGCAGCAGCACCGGCAATATGACCTACAGCTGGACCGGGCCCGGTAGCTTTGCGTCTGGCCTGCCCAACCCCACTGTGCTGAATACCGGCACCTACATACTGGAGGCCACCTTTAACAATTGCCCCATTCCGCCGGTAGTGGTAGAGGTAGAAAGCGTACTGCCCGAAATCAATTGCACCACAACGGAAAGCAGCATCACTTTTAGCTGGACGGAAAACCCTACCGATACGCTTTATACCCCTACCCTCTTAAGTGGGCAGCCGGGGCAGCCGGCAGGCGGGCATTCCTACGTAGTCGACAATTTGGGGCCAGGTGAAAGTGCCACGCTGGAGCTGATGGCAGAAGGCCTGGACGACTGCCCGCTCAAGGTGGTGGAGAAAACCTGCACCACCAATACCTGTCCGCAGCCCGATGCCGGGCCGGACACCCTCCTCTGCAGCAACGCAGGCATCGGGCTGTCTGTTGAAGCCGAATCCGATGCACTGATTAGCTGGGTACCGGGCAACGGGCTGAGCTGCACCGATTGCCCCAATCCGATAGCCACGCCCGCACAGACCACCACTTATCAGGTAACGGTAACCAATGCCCAAGGCTGTGTCGGTATTGATTTTGTAACGATTTATGTAGACGAAGTACCAGGCGATGCCCTACCGGAAGCGCCCCTGACTTTCTGCCCGGGCGAAGCCTTCAGCCTCTGCCTGCCGGCAACCAATCAGTACCTATGGATTAGCCCTATCGGGTTTATTCAAACCGGCAACTGCCTGACCTTCCCTTATACTTCTGCCAGTGTTGCAGGTTCCTATATGGTAAGGGTAAAGCTGCCCAACGGCTGCCGGGTAACCGAAACAATAGAGCTGGCGATCGCGCCGGATTGCCAGAGTTTCACAGCTCCGGCGGTACCCATTGCGCAGGGGGGCACCCCTGAGCTCCTGCAAGTCTTTCCCAATCCGGCAAAGGCGCAGGTACAGGTGCGTACCACCCTTGAAGGCCCAAAAGCTTTCCAATTGCGATCCATCGACGGCCGCCTGATTGCCCGGTTGGAGCAAAACACGGCAGCCGCTGCGTTTGACCTCAGTGGTATGAGCAGCGGCACGTACATCGTGGAAATGGTAGGGGAAAGTGGGACAGAACGGCAATTGCTGTACCTCCATTAGCGCTTTTTAGGATTTTGCTTTTGGAGCGAACGTAGTCCAAAACCTGAAATCCCAACAAGCTCTTAATCCGTTAAACGAACCAAGAGTTGGCCTGTTGTTGTTATATTGTGGAAATTTTTGATTCACCATCCCGGTAAAGGCCAATATGAAAAGTAAACAACAAGGCAAACTCTTGCTACATTACGAAACGCACATGCTGGACCCCAGGGCAGAATGGGTTGTCTTCATCCACGGTGCCGGAGGGAGTATCGTTACCTGGAAGTATCAGGTCGATGCCTTCAAGCCTTTTTTCAATTTACTGCTGCTTGACCTTCGTGATCATGGGAAATCGAAGAATATCGAACCTGCCTATGAGGAGTACAACTTTGATATCGTCACTGCCGATGTGCTCAAAGTGATAGACCACCTTGAGATTAAGCGGGCCCACTTCTTATCCGTCTCGCTGGGCAGTGTGGTTTTGCAAAAGCTGGATGAACTGCGCCCGGACCTGGTCAACAAAATGATCATGGCGGGCGGGGTCTTCAGAGCTACCTTCACGATCAAGTTATTTGTCCATTCCGCCAAGTTCCTGAACCACTTCCTGCCCTACCGGGCCATCTACAACCTTTTTTCCTGGGTAGTGCTGCCCCGCCGCAACCACCGGCGGTCCCGGCGGATGTTCCGCATGCAATCCCAGAAGTTGTCCCCCAACGAATACCTGAAGTGGGTAGGGCTGTACAAAGACTTTTTCCGGCTCCTGAGCCGCTTTTTCAACCGGGAGCTGCGCAACCTGAGCCTGGTAGTGATGGGTGATCAGGACCATGTATTTTTTAAGGCTGCACAACGCTTTGCACAAACCCACCAACGGGCACAGCTCGTCATCGTTGAGCAATGCGGCCACGTTTGTAATATCGAACAACACGAAACGTTTAACCGTACTGCATTAGATTTCCTGCTGGGCGAGCGCCCGGAAGAATTCAACCTGCAAGCAGCGCTGGAAGGCTAAATCTCTAACAGTAAAACACACAAGCTTTAAAATTTCCATGCCATGAGTGACTCTTCCGCTTTCCGTAAAGTAATCGACGCCATTATTGGCTTTTTCAAGCACTTCCTGTCCCGGAAAGAAAAGCCCGGGAAAAAATAATGCCCTTTCCACCCAACCCTTGCCCGGGCAAACTGCGACTATAGGATAAATCGCAGTAATGGACTTCGCTTTAGGACCAAAATTGTTGCCCCGCATGTCCACAACAGTTGTATGCAAACCCGATAGTTCCGACGAGGTGCTCCGGCAGGGGTGCCTCAATGGGGATCGTCTGGCCCAAAAGTACGTGTACGAACGCTACGGCGGCTACATGATGGGCATCTGCATGCGCTATGCCAATGGCCGGGAAGAAGCGACGAGTATGCTCAATGCCGGGTTTTTCAAGGTTTTTGAAAAAGTCGGGCAATTTGAAGGGCGGGGTTCTTTTAAAGCCTGGATCGCCAAGGTGATGATGTACACTTGTATAGACTGGGTAAGGCGGCAAGCCAACTACCGCAAGAAGATGGACTTTGACGCCTCCGGTGATGCACCGATTGATAACGAAGCGATGCAAAACCTGGCAGTCGAAGCGATACTGGAAATGGTGCAGCGGCTGCCCACTGCCACCCGCACAGTTTTTTCGCTTTATACCCTGGATGGCTACAACCACCGGGAAATCGCGGATATGCTGGGCATCAGTGAGGGTACCTCCAAGTGGCACCTGTCCGATGGAAAGAAAAAACTTCGTGAAATGATTAAATGGAGCGAGTATGAAGGAGCGTAAAGACGGATTTCAGCACCTACGGAAACAACTGCAGGACTTTGAGCACGAGGTCCCGGCTACCGGCTGGAAGGAGATGTCTGCTATTTTGGATGGAGATAAGCCGGTGCCTCAACCTGTTGTTCCTGGTCAGAAGCGCCGGAGGTTTGCAGGTTGGTTCTGGCTTACCGGTGCGCTCCTGCTGATCGGAGGAGGCATTTGGCTGGGTGCACAGCAGCAATGGTCAGGACCTCTGCGGCCCAATAGCCGGATGATACTGTCCGCACTGCCGGTCCCCTTACTGCAAGGGGGTCCCGGTACTGCCCCTGCGCCGACTGCACAAGCGCCTGAACCGGTGGCCTCCGCAAAGCCGACTGCCACTGCCGCTCCAACGAAGCCAACCACTACGCCCCCGCCTGTACCCACGGCTCCCCGCAATACATTCCTTCCCCCTTCAGTAAACCGCCATTCTGCTATAGCGGTAGCGCCCCTGCCAACCGATACCACAGCCGATCAAAACAAGCCGCTCGTGCAGCTGCCCCCCCTACCCCTTCCGGATAGCGCCACTAAAACGCCGGAGCGGATCTTTGCCGTTTTGGACCAACTTCCACCATTGCCCGCAGTACGACCAGAGCAGTCTGCCCCAACGGCAGCTGCGGCTATGCCGGATATCGGGCCCGCCACTTTTCAGCGCTGGCATTTCGGGCTGAAAGCAGGTGCGGATTATCAAACGCTACAAACCAATGCACTGCTGGGTGGTTTTGCTCAGCGCCGTATAAGCCCAAAGTGGGTAATTGAAGCCGGGCTGCAATACAAGCAGCGGTCAGCAAACCATGGCCGTGGCCTGGGCATAACGCCTCCGGAAACCGACACCATCTACCTGCCCGCACTGGCAAGTGTTACGCCACTACATCGTCCGTTGACCCGCTTGCATTTCTTTGAAGCGCCACTGACTGCGCGGTACCAAACCGGTAAAAGGCTACACCTGCTAGGCGGTTTTCATATCGCTTATGTACGTAGCACAGACCGCCCTCCCAATGGCCTTGCCTTTGACGAAAGTCTCATGAATTCGACGGCAGCAGACCTTGTCCAGAATCGGGCAGGCACAGCTGCGGAGGGCGCTAAACCGGCTTTTGAACAATGGGACTTAGGGCTGATCGCCGGGCTGGACTACCGATTGGCCCCACACTGGTCTGTAGAGCTGAGGTTGCAACAGGGGTTGCGCGATTTGACACCAAACACCTACTACCAGAACGACGAATTTTATTCCAACAGCAACCTACAACTAGCACTCAAATGGTATTGGTAAGGATCCTAAAATATAGCATGATTGGAGTACTCCCCGTACTACTGAGCTGCGGGCAGGACGAGCTTAGTGAGCTGCGGCCTGCTGATGGCGGTTTTGCTACTATGGCTTACTTCCTGGACGCCACCCTTACCCTAAACGACACAGCCGGGACTATTGAGCACATTCAGCTGTACGCTGATCTCGACCCTCAAACGCCGGAAGGGCGCAATGAATTTCTAGCCATTGAAGCCGGTGGCGTACAGGAAATTTACTCGGTCTTTTTCAATGACAGCACCCGTTTGGACACCAACCTGCAGCCACTCCTCACTATGGATAACGCTGCTGCACTATATGGGTCAGCGCGCTACGAAGGGGTCGGGTTTTGCTTCTATCTGCCCATGCAGGATGCCACTTCTTCCTATTCGATGGTCCTCGATGACCTCCTGCAACCCGGGCAGACCTTGCCGTTGGGACAGGAGTCCGGTGGGGTCGAAATCGGTTACTTTAAAAACCACCCTTCTGCTGCTGACCGCGCTGACCGAGGGTTGGTCACCACTACTGCCGTAAGCAATTCCGGCCACCTTGAAATCCTTGAGGTTACGGCCGTACAGTCCGGGTTTGGCGATGATGGCTTTCAGGTATCCGTTGCATTCAGCGCTCCCCTTGAGCAACAGCTCGGGCTTGGGCAGGGCGGCACGCTCACTGGTCAGGCCCGGATTTTTGTGCCCGGGCTATGACCCGGTTTTAGAGCGTGCACGGATTTTGCATTGGGTACGAACGCTGCCGAATTTTGTTATGATCGAGACGTGATACATTCAAGAATGGGATTAAGAGCGTGTTGGGACTTTAGTAATCGGTCTGCAAACTACACTTTTTCGCTTATACTTCGTCCCGAAAATCCTTATTTAGCTAAGGCTAAACTCCGGTTTTCGTGCCTCGTCTAACCAAAAAATTGTTAGTTTTCGACTAGAAGACAAAAGTCCCAACACGCTCTAAGAGCGTGTTGGGGTTCAATTGGGTTGCTTTTCAAACGACAGTGTTTTATATTGTGGTGGTTTGAGCCCGATTTTGCCCGTGCATCAATCGGCTAGACCAAAATAAAGCGGCGTGGTTCACGCTTTGAAGCCCGGGAGTTGCCTGACCTTTACGCTCTGAGCAGTTGTTTCCCGTTTACAAACGGTTATAACCGTTTGTAAACGGATGATAGGTTATAAGTAATTGATTGTCAAGCTGCTATCTTGTGATGGGGGAGTGTGTAGGTAGGTGTATGAAATGGGGGGGATGTTCGTATATATCCTAGTTCGCTTCCACCAGAAAAATAAAAAACAATCAAAAAAATGACTCCAATTGGGAGAAGTCCAAAATCAGGAAGTTGGTAGCAACAAGTAAGAAATGAAAGAACTCATTCTATTCATATTAGTCATACTGTTCGTATTGGGAATTGTTTTTGGATCGATGCAGTATCTTGAAGACAGCATTCCGAATTATATAATTTTTATCTTGTTGTGTTCGATAATTGGCTACTTTGGCGGGATTGGAATAGATTGGTTTTTTGAGAAAATTAGTCATTTAATTGATGACAAGCCGATTAAAATAAATTTATCTCATCTTCTTTCAATAGTAAGTCTTGTCATCGCTGTATTTTTTAGTTACCACTCTTGGAAGCTAACGTATGAAAATCAATTAGATGAACAAGCCCTTAGAATTAAAAAATGGGAAGAAAAAAACAATCTGATGAAAGAACAAAACTTAGATTTTAAAAAATTACAAATTAAGAACAATTGTGATGGGAAGGTACTTTTGGTGTTTAGATTTAAAGACTTAGAAAATAAATGGATTACAAGAGGGTGGTTTCATATCAAGGGAGGTGAAAATGCAAATTTTGATAAATTTACTTTTTTCAATGAAATGTATATTTATGGAAAAATCGCCGACCAAGAAAAGTGGGGATTTAATTTCAAAAGATTCTGTATAGGAAATGGAATAGAAAATGACAGGAAGGATTTTACTGTTGTTAATGAAAGATTTTTACACATTGATAGCTTTAAATTATATGGTTCAGGAAGGAGATTAAAGACTTTTAATTTAGTTAAATCTCTCAATGAAGAATATCGTGTAGAAGTGAATTGTAATTGCTAAAAGTAAAACTATGTACAGAAGCCTGATGCAAAATCTAAATATTGGACTTTTATTTTAATATAAAAATTACGACCTAAAATGAGATGCTAAAAATCAGGTAGTTGCTCTGTTTTTAAGGCGAAATAGAAAAAGGAATTTTTCTCCGTAGAAACGATAAAAAATTAAAAAATCAGTCTTTGGTTTCGGCAAATGAAAAAGAAAAAGAAGGCGAAAAGCGAACAAAGCATAGCTGTCCATAGCCATTAAAAAATGGCTACGGCAGCTATGCGAGACGTTGTGCAACATTTCGAAATAAACTCAGTTAGATGACAAAAATTGAAGAAGAATTAGGAGAACAAGTACGTAGAGACTTTAAGTCTGTAAGATATTTCCCGTTTAATAATGACTCTGGTGCACCATTTATCTTAACTTCTGATCCATTTAGTTACCTGCAGGCTTGGCTTGATAATAAAATAAGTCGAATAAAACGTGATAGAAGGAAACAAAAAGGCTTGCTAGTAAAAGCAAAATATTTCGCTGAATTGTCCGAAGGTTTTCATAATTCATCGAAACAAGCTAAAATGCCTTCAAAAGGTACATTGATTTACTACACCTTTATCAACCTAGTAAAATCATTTCTTTTAGTTCGAGGATACGATTTGGAAACTAAAATGGAGCACCACGGTCTCTCACTTCCATCCGACAAAAAACTTGAGCTTAAATTAATTAGTATTGGAGGTGATGGAATTTCAATATTCCACGAATTCGCTAAAACAATAGGAGTCGAAATTAATAATGGAGATGGGTTGAGTATCAAATTTGATGAAATACTAAGAGAGCTACCAGAAGTTCATGAAATTGGATACGCATTAAACCTATTTCCCAAAACCAAAAGAAAGCATTTACCTATAGATGTAACAATAAGAACCAACAAAAACAGAAATCGTATATATTATACTATAGCTTACGAAAAGAAGTTTGATAAAATCATGAAAACGGACAAGCTCTTAAAAGGTGTTTCCAGAGAAAAAATATATCCAATAGATTGTGATTCAGATAGTGGCAAAAAGTATTTTCGTTCAAAATTGATATTTAATTATACTTGTAATTCCGACATCAGTCATCGTCGAGCATATAAAAGGATTTGTAATGATATTGCGCCTTTAAGAATAAATCAAATGATTACTAGAAGTGGATACAGAAATTATTTAAATTTAGAACCAAGTCGAATGCATAGATTGTCTGCGACACTAGCATTTGGTTATTATATCGGGACCGTTGCAAGATATAGACCTACTCTGAACGAAGAAATATTAAAAGGTAAATACCAAGCCTTAATACAAGAAGCGGTAAGTTCTTGTCCGAGTCAGTTCTTTTATCTTTTAGTAAGTCATATAACAAATCAAATATGTGCAATACCCATGGCAAAAATTGAATAAAAAACGTTGCACAACAATGGCTACATGCCATGCCGGTAAAAATCTTCGAGAGGAAAATAGAGATGGGAAACCCGCGCAGGCATCAAAAGTCAGGCTGCGCCATCATCGCCTTTTGTTGCCTGCGCTCGCATTTATGAAATGAGACGAAAATGGTAAATTTAGAGTCCGGCACAGCACGTAGCCGGGCCGTTGCCTACAAGTAAAAGAAAAAAAACAAAATGAACCGACAAGCCTTCATAAATGAAATTATCAAATACTCTTCAAGATTTACTGAAGAAGTTAAACAGTATAATTCTATTGGGCTTTATGATATAAACATTCATGCTGAAAATTTCTTGATTCCAGTTTTAAATAAAACTTTAGATTTAGAATTGGAGAATCTCAACATCAGCAATCAAAAGAATTTTCCTTCAATTGATTTGGCAGATTTTAAGAATAGAGTTGGTATTCAAATATCTTCTACCTCCACAACCCAGAAAGTGACTGATACTTTGGATAAATTTGTAAAACATTCTCTGTATGAATACTTTGATGTTGTTTACATATTCTTTATATCTGACAAGCAAAAAACGTATCCTGCCGATAAGATTAATAAGGTAGCAAGCCCACATTTACAATTTGATTCTAAAGAACATATTCTTGATAATTCTGATTTAGTGAAAAGGCTAAGCAACCTTTCCCTTGAAAAGTTAAAATATTTAGCAAGAATTTACAAACATGAGTTTTCCGATATTCAGATAGAATCAAGGGAAAAGCAATTCAAGTCAGGATATTTAGAAAGTGAGAATGAAAAACTATACAGTAATCTTTTGAAAATTAAAGTTCCGCAAAAATTATATTCAGCAGATTTGTACTTGGATGAAGAATTGATTATAAATAGAATGAATATTTATAGGGAAAGTAAAGGTTGGAGTTCGCTAAAAAGCATAAAAGATAAAGGTAAACTACTCAATAATGAGTTGATGTACCAAAAAATATATTTGAAAGATTGGGTACTTAGAAGTGGAAGGTTATACACATTTAGAAATCTTCATGATAATAATGAACCATTCAGTCGAGTCATAGATAAAGGAACAATCGAAGAATACGACAGCAATGAATATTACGAGGAGAATGAAGATTACTTGAGAATATTTAAAAACCTTCTTAGAAATACATTAATTCAAGACTGTTTTTACAAAGGACTTGAATGGGTGCATAAAAAGAAAATTTTAAGGTTTAAGATTGACCCAAATAACAGGGGAGCTAAAAAAGTGATGTGGGTAGCCAAAAATAAGGCTACGAAAACAGTAATATTTGAGATGATAAACAAAAAAGAGAATCATCTTATTTGCTATAAGCATTTAGCCTTTAAGCCAAGTTTTGAATTATTAAATAAAACTTGGTATTTAGTGATTAACTCTACATGGAGTTTTACTAATCCAGGAGGGAAAAGGCAAAGTAGATTTGAGGAAACCTATTTATCAGGAATTAAGCGTTTAGAAAGTAACAAATCCATCTACTACTTCTATAGATTTTGGAGCTATTATTTACGGTATGAAGACTTATTTTCTCATAAAGGTAAAATCTTAAAACTTGAAGAGTTTAAACCTCTTTCATTCATGCCAAAATTAAATGACGAAAAATGGCTACCTGTTAGAGAGGAAAAGGAATTGAGTGAGGATGATATTTTAACAGAAGATACTGAATTATCACAAAAACTATTCGATTGATTTCAACAAAATTTATAGACGAACCTTCTTTACAATTTGGTAAAGACCAACATATTTGCCCTCGGCAAGGGATATACTCATTTAATCCTTACGACATTGACCTTTCTACCAGACCCGATAAAATTAAGATTGGGATAATTGGTAAATCTGATAGTGTTGAGCAAATACTTGAATGGATAGAAGATTGTCAAAGTCATATTGAAGGCAAAACAAGTAAAAATCCTCATCCAAACCTTTTTATGAATTTTTGCGGATTTAATAAAGAGTTAGGTTTTAAATCTGAGATTATTTATGACGATAGCTACATACGAAATATTAACAACTCTGATTTTTTGGACATAATAAAAAATTGCAAAAGTCTTGCAGAAAGAATTAAGTTGATAGCAGAACTATATCTGACGGAAATAAAGTATTTAGCAAACAACAGAAAGCCTGATGTAATTCTATGCGTTTTAAGCGATAATTTTTTGACATCAATTAAGGGGGATGATAATGTAGAAAATGTAGATGATGAAGATATAGAAAAAGACCCGTATGAGGATAAGGAAGAATCAAGTTATCTTGAACAGAACTTTAGAAGGTATTTGAAAGCCAAGGCAATGAGATATAAAATCCCTATCCAATTAATGAGGGACAAAATTTCAAAACCTAATTCTTCAATGCAAGACCCTGCCACCATTGCATGGAATTTTTTCACGGCAATTTATTACAAAGCATCAGGTACACCTTGGGCATTAATAAGAAAAGATTTTTCAGAAACAACTTGTTATGCTGGAGTAAGCTTTTTTCAGAGTAGAGATAGGAAAAGCATCCAAACCAGCATAGCCCAAATATTTAATGAATTAGGAAACGGTGTAATTCTTAGGGGTGAAGAAGTAAGAACTAATAAGAGAGATAGAGTACCTCATCTTTCTGAAGAACAAGCATTTCAATTACTATCTTTATCTCTTAAGGAATATTATGATACCGTAAAAATCTTCCCCAAAAGGTTGGTTCTACATAAAACATCAAACTTTAGTCCTGACGAAATTTATGGATTCAAACAAGCAGCAAAAAAATCAAATATTTATCAAATCGATTTAGTGACAATTCAACCGAGTCCAATAAGATTGTATAGGACTGGACAATATCCTCCATTAAGAGGAACTCAAATGAGATTGGCGGAAGATAGGCACTTATTATATACTCGTGGTTCTGTTCCACATTATGAAACCTATACTGGGATGTATATTCCAAGTCCAATTGAAGTTCGCTTATTCGAATATGATGAATCACCCGATTTGATTTGTGAGGAAATAATTGGTTTGACAAAAATGAATTGGAACAATACTCAATTTGATAGGAAATTCCCAATAACTATCGAATGTGCAAGAAACGTTGGGGATATATTAAAATATTTAGAACCCGAAGACCCAATGGAATTGAAATATAGTTTTTATATGTAAAAAAAGAAGTCGAGTAGAGCAGGGAACTGACTGCTCAGTTCCCCACCCTCTCACAGAACCGTGCTTGAACCTCTCGACTCACACGGCTCTTCAAGACTAGAAGTGCTTAGGGGGTATAGCCATATTTCCAATGCTCGAACAGATTAGGGAAGTCGCGAGCGATTTCCTTTAGTTGCTGCCAAGCTTGATATTTACGCCTTCGGAATGACTTGTACTTGTTGGTGATCCAACGCACCAGACGAGTGTTCAATGCCGAAAATACCTCTCGTAAAGCTGATGGATAGAATGGAGAGAAATACCTGATCCAGCCGCGCAATTTGGGGGCGAGAGATTGAGCGATTTGCTCCAAATCAGATCCCGTTGCTCGGTGGATTTTGTACTTCATTATCTGATTGCGAATATGGCGGGCGGCTTTCGTGCTGATTGCTGCACAATAGCCCCACCACATATTGACTTTGCCGTCTTTCACCTCGTAGATTCTACGGGGTTGGAAGCCAAAGCTCAAAAAATCGAATTGGGTTTGTTTATACTTACCACGTCGATTATTCTGTTTGCAATACACGATTTTGGTTTTCCGGGAATGAAGCTCCAGGCCACAGGCATTCATCCGCTCTTTAATCCGATTGAGGATATAGCGAGCTTGTTTCTCATTGTTACAATGCACAATGATGTCGTCGGCGTATCGTTCCCATCGGATGCTGCCGTATTCCGTATCTGCGTAGTGTTTACGCATCCATGCGTCAAAGACTACATGAAGGAACATATTGGCAAGCAACGGGCTTATCACCCCTCCTTGTGGCGTACCTTTAGTGCGTTCTATTTGCCGACCATCGGGCATGACCATCGGACATTTGAGCCATCTTTCCACATACATCAGTATCCACTTTTCTGAGGTGTAGTGCCGCAGCACTTCCATCATTAAGTCGTGGTCGATGTTGTCGAAAAAGCCTTTGATGTCCATGTCTATAACCCAACGATATTGTCGACTGCGTTCTTCACACTTGGCAACCGCTTGATGGGCAGATTTGCCCGGACGATACCCATAGCTGCCTTCATCAAAAACCTGTTCCATTATCGGTTCTAAAACCGACTTAACTACCTGCTGTGCGGTGCGATCCGATACCGTCGGAATGCCCAGTAAGCGGTAGCTTCCATCTTTCTTGGGTATTTCCACTCCCCGTACGGCTTGAGGAAAATAGCTGCCCGATGCCATGCGATTCCATAGCTTGTAAAGGTTGGAAGGCTTGGATGTATCGAAGTCAGATAAGGTCTGCTTGTCTACTCCGGCCGCTCCTCGATTGGCCTTCACTTTTCGGTATGCTTGTGCTACACCCTCCAGTTTTATGGGTTGTGTTTTGCCCCTTAATTCTTCTGCTTCAAATAGATTCATCTTCCCGAATATGGTTGTGAATAATTCGTTACTAAAAGTCCTGTCAGCTCCTTCGCTCTTTCCCAATTTCTGGGGACTTCATCACTACTACGGGCTGATCCGCCCCTGTCTGAAAACTGCCATCATGAGCCTTTGGTCAGCTAAAAAAAAACTGAATGGGTACGACTGTTTCGCTTGTCCAGCCCACGCTCATTTAGATGGATGACTTTCCTGAACCAGACAGGTTCTCCTGTTCCAATTACAAGCCCACTGGTAATTCCTGCCGTCTTAATGCCGCACGCCGCACAGTCCAGATTATCAAGTTTAACTGTCTATACTCATCGGGAGCAGACGACACTCCTCCCTTTTGACGTGATCGTTCCAGCGCTGAAATAAAATCAGGCTGGGTTAGTTTCGACACTTCATCAAGCGGTTCACTTTCGTTCAGCTCTTACCAGCACACCGCTCACAGACGCTCAGCACCAACTCTTGAAAAGTAAGCACCTCCATGAGGGTTTGATAGGTTTGCTTGATTCAACCCCTACCGATGGGGCATTTTGACATGGCTTAAATCGAAGCCACCTTAAAATTCCATCATCTTGTAATTAGCATTGTTTCTTCA